>NZ_JBIADZ010000012.1:0-222315 GCF_042868035.1 Streptomyces sp. NPDC007875
AGCACCAACGGCCCCTCCAACGTCAACTCCTCAACCACCCCACACCCCAACCGCAACCCCGCCTGCAACACCAACTCCACAAACCCCGTCCCCGGCAGCAACACCACACCGGAGAGGGCGTGATCAGCCAGCCAGGAGTGGGTGGCCAGGGACAGCCGACCGGTGAGCAGACAGCCGCCGGACTCGGGCAGCGCGACCGTGGCCCCGAGGAGGGGGTGGTCGAGCGCGCCCAGTCCCAGCGCGGAGGCGTCACCGTGGCCGGGCCGGGGGGTCAGCCAGTAACGCTCCCGCTGGAACGGGTAGGTCGGCAGTTCCACTCGTCGCGCCGCGCCGAAGGCCGCGGGCCAATCCACCCGTACGCCCTGCACATGCAGCCGCGCCATGGCCGAGAAGAACTGGGCGAGCCCGCCCTGGCCACGGCGCAGCGAGCCGGTGACCACCACCGACTCGCCGGAGGCGTCCGCCGTGTCCTGGATGCCCATGGTCAGGGCGGGGTGGGTGCTCGATTCCACGAAGACGCGGTGGCCGTCGGAGAACAGGGCCTGGAGCGCGCCCAGGAAATCGATGGGCTTGCGGGCGTTCCAGAACCAGTAGTCCGCGTCGAGTTCGCTGGTGTCCAGGAGTCCGCCGGTCACCGTGGAGTAGAACGGAACGGTGGACCGGCAGGGCGCCACGTCGGCCAGCAGGGCGAGCAGCCGTTCGCGCAGCGGTTCCACCTGAGGGCCGTGGGATGCCACGGTGGCGGGCACGACGCGGGCACGTACGCCGTCCGCCTCGCATGCGGCCACGAACTCCTGGAGACTGTCCGGGTCGCCGGCCACCGTGGCCGCCGCGGGCCCGTTCACCCCGGCCACCGCGAGGCGTTCGCCCCACGGCTCGATCCGGGCGGCCAGTTGTTCCGCCGGCAGGGCGACCGAGGCGATCGCACCGTTGCCCACCAGCGTTTCGGCGAACAGGCGGCTGCGCAACACCACTACCTTGGCCGCGTCCTCCAGCGACAGCGCCCCGGCCACACAGGCGGCCGCGATCTCGCCCTGGGAGTGGCCGACCACGGCGGAGGGAGTGATCCCGTAGGAGGACCACAGCTCGGCGAGGGACACCATCACGGTGAACAGAACCGGCTGGACGACCTCGATGAGGTCGAGCGAGGGCGCACCGGGCGCGGATCGCACCACGTCCTCGATGGACCAGTCGAGATGCGTCTCCAGTGCACGGGCGCACTGGGCGAACCGGCGGGCGAAGGCCGGGGAGGAGTCCAGCAGTTCCACGGCCATACCGGCCCACTGCGAGCCCTGTCCCGGAAAGACGAACACCACGCCGGTGTCGGGACCGGCCACTCCCTCCACCACGTTCGAGGCCGGCTCTCCGGCGGCCACCGCGGCAAGGCCGTTCAGCAGTTCCTGTGGGGTGGCTCCGATCACCACCGCGCGGTGGGACAGCGCCGAGCGGGTGGTGGCAAGGGTCCACCCGAGGTCGCTGGGGTCCGCTTCGGTGGCCACGGTGGCGAGTCGCGCCGCGAACGCGCGCAGACCGGCCTCGCCCTGGCCCGAGAGCATCCAGGGCACCGCCACCGGTTCGCTCCGGGGCGGATCGGTGCGCTCGGCCTCCGGTGCCTGCTCCAGGATCGCGTGTGCGTTGGTGCCGCTCACCCCGAAAGCGGACACTCCCGCCCTGCGTGGCCGGTCGGCCTCCGGCCAGGGAGTCCGCTCCGTGAGCACTCGCACCGCTCCTGCGGACCAGTCCACATGCGGGGTCGGCTCGTCCACGTGCAGGGTGCGCGGCAGCACACCGTGCCGCATGGCGAGCACCATCTTGATGACCCCGGCGACGCCCGCGGCGGCTTGGGTGTGGCCCAGGTTCGACTTGACCGATCCGAGCCACAGCGGCTGGTCCCGATCCTGACCGTAGGTGTCCAGCAGGGCCTGTGCCTCAATCGGGTCCCCGAGCCTGGTGCCGGTGCCGTGCGCCTCCACCACGTCGACATCGCCCGTGGACAGCTGGGCGTCGGACAGTGCCGCGCGGATGACCCGGCGCTGGGAGGGCCCGTTGGGCGCGGTCAGCCCGTTCGACGCGCCGTCCTGGTTGGCGGCGGTACCACGCACCACCGCCAGCACCGGGTGGCCGTGCCGCTCGGCGTCGGACAGCCGCTCCACCAGCAGCATCCCGGCGCCCTCGCCCCAGCCGGTGCCGTCCGCGCCCGCCGCGAACGCCTTGGACCGGCCGTCCGGCGCCAGCCCGCCCTGCTTGGACAGCTCGACGAAGGTGTTCGTCGTCGTCATCACCGTGACGCCGCCCGCCAGCGCCAGCTCGCACTCCCCGCTGCGCAGCGCCCGGACGGCCAGATGCAGGGCGATCAGCGAGGACGAGCACGCGGTGTCCACGGTGACCGTCGGCCCTTCGAGACCGAAGGCGTAGGCCACCCGTCCCGAGAGGACACTCGCCGCGCTGCCCGTGCCGAGGTGGCCTTGCACATCGTCCCGCGCCGCGCTGAGCAGCGTCGAGTAGTCCTGACCGTTGGTACCGATGAACACCCCGGTCAGGCTGCCCCGCACGGCGTCACGGTTGACGCCGGCCCGCTCGAACGCTTCCCAGGAAGTCTCCAGCATCAGCCGCTGCTGCGGGTCCATCGCGATGGCCTCCCGGGGGGATATCCCGAAAAGCGCCGCGTCGAAATCGGCAATGCCGTGGAGGAATCCGCCGTAGCGGGTGACCGACTTCCCGGCACCGCCCTCGGGGTCGTAGAGACCCTCCGTGTCCCAGCCACGGTCGACCGGGAATTCCGACACCGCGTCGCCACCGTCACGCACCAGGTCCCACAACGCCTCCGGCGTTGCGATGCCACCGGGGAAACGGCAGCTCATGCCGATGATCGCAATGGGCTCGTGGCTCTTCGCCTCGATGTCCTGCAAGCGCTGGCGGGTCTGCCGCAGATCCTTCGTGACCTCTTTGAGGTAATGACGAAGTTTCTCTTCATTCTCCACAGAACGGCCCTCTCAACGCGGTGCTGGACTCACTCGGAGTCGAACTCGACGGCGGATTCACGAGATACCGAATTCCTTGCCGAGAAGGTCGAACATCTCCTCGTCCGTCGCGGAATCCAGTTCAATGTCACGGTTGGCGGCCGCGCCCCAGTGGGACAGCAGGCTCTTGATCTTCGCGGCGACCTCGGCACCGGCCACGTCGCTCGGGGACAGGTCGGACAACACCGCTTCGAGCCGGTTCAGCTCGTCGAGCACGGACGTCGTATCGTCCTCGGTCTCGCCCTGGACGAGTTGGGCCCGGACATGGTCGGCGAGCGCCGCGGTGGTCGGATAGTCGAAGATGACCGACGCCGGGAACGGTACGCCGGTGGCGGTGGCCAGCCGGTTCCGCAGCTCCACCGCGGTGAGCGAGTCGAAGCCGACCTCCTGGAAGGTCCGCGAGGGGTCGACGGAGGCGGGCTTCACATGTCCCAGCACGGCCGCCACGTGGGTACGGACCAGTTCCAGCACCGCCCGATCGCGCTCGATCCGCGACATGTCCCGCAGCCGGGTGGCGAATTCCTCGACCGGTTCCACAGGAGAGGTGGGGATCGTCAGCAGTTCGCTCAGCAGCGGGCTCGGCCGTACGGCGGTGAACCGGGAGCCAAAGCTCGACCACTCCACGTCCGCGATCATCATCGTGGTCTCGTCCGCGACCAGTGACTGCTGAAGCGCGGCGATCGCCAGATCCGGGGGCATTCCAGGGAGCTGTCGCTGAGCCGCCCCCATTCCGCTGTCGGCCCAGGCTCCCCAGGCCACAGACGTGGCCACCAGTCCCTCGGCGCGGCGCCGCTGGGCCAGTCCGTCCAGAACGGCGTTGGCCGCCGCATAGCTCCCCTGGCCCGCATTGCCCAGCGTCCCCGCAGCCGACGAGAACAGCACAAAGGCATCCAGATCCCGACCCCGCGTCAACTCATCCAGATACCGCGCCCCCGCAACCTTGACCCGCATCACCTCCCGGATCCGCTCAGACGTCAACGACTCCAACACGCCGTCATCCAGCACACCCGCCGCGTGAACCACCACACGCAAATCCGCAATCCCCTCCACCAACGCCGCAACCTCTCCCCGATCAGCCACATCACACCCCACCACCGACACCACCGCACCCGACCCCTCCAACCCCGCCACCAACTCCGCGACGCCGGGTGCCTCGGCCCCCCGACGACTCGCCAACACAATCCGCTCCACGCCGGCCCCCGCCAGCCAACGCGCCACCTGACCGCCCAGCGCACCCGTACCCCCAGTGATCAAAGCAGCCCCACGGCCACGCCACTCGGCGGACGTGTCCGCCGCCGGTGTCACCCGGAGCAATCGGGCGCCCCACGCTCCGGCGGCACGGACCGCCACCTGGTCCTCCCCCGTCCCCCCGCTCAGAACCCGACACAGCCAGGCCCCGACACCCTCATCCACAACCGGCGGCAGATCGATCAACCCACCCCAACGATCCGGATGCTCCAATCCGATCACCCGGCCAAGCCCCCACAGCCCCGCCTGATCCGGATCCACCACATCCCCGTCGACCACCGAGACCGCACCCCGAGTAACACACCACAGCGGCGCAGTCGTACGCAGCGTCTGCAACAAGAGGACGGTCTCCTCGACGGGCAGCAACGACACCACACCCGCCACGGCAGGGACGGTCTCCGGCGCCGCGAGCTCTGCGACGTCTGCCACTGTCACCATCCGCACCTCGGCCCCCGCCGCACGCATCGCACCCATCAGGTCATCAGCGCCGCCGCCGGGGTCGACCACCAGCAGCCATGTGCCAGTGAGGACGGACTCCTCCGAGACCCCCGGAATCGGCGCCCACCCGAGCCGGTAACGCCAGCCGTCGATGACCGATTGCTCTTGCCGCACCCTTCGCCATGCCGCCAGTGCGGGCAGAGCCGCGCTGAGCGGCTGCCCGCCGTCGATACCGAACGAACCGAAATCCTCGCGCTCGACCGCATCCCAGAACGCCGCGTCAACGGCGCTGGTCGCCGACTGGACCAGGGACGGCTCCAGCCAGAACCGCTCACGCTGGAACGCATACGTCGGCAAATCAACCCGCCGAGCACCCGGGAACACCGCCGCCCAATCCACCTCCACACCCCGGAGGTGCAGCCCGCCCAAAGCGGCCATGACGGTAAGGGGCTCCGGGCGATCCGGACGCAGTACGGGCAGACCATCACCATCAGCCAGAGCGGACAACGTGCCATCGGGACCCAGCTCCAGGAAGGAACCGACACCCAGCCCACGAAGCGTCTCCAGCCCGTCGGCAAAGCGCACGGTCTCCCGCACATGACGCACCCAATACTCCGGCGAACACAACTCCTCACCCGCCACCACACCGGATACGTTCGACACCACCGGCAAGTTCGGGGCCCGGAACTCCACGGACCCCAGCACCTCACCGAACTCCGCCAGCATCCCGTCCATACGCGATGAATGAAACGCATGACTCACCCGCAACCACCGCGTCCGCACCCCCCGACCGATGAACACCTCCTCGACGGCACGAACCGCCTCCTCATCACCCGAGATGACGGTCGCCGCCGGGCCGTTGATCGCCGCCACGCTCACCCGGTCCTCGTAACCGGCCAGATGCGGAAGCACCTCAGCCTCCGCAGCCTGGAGAGAGACCATCGCGCCACCCTCGGGCAACGCCTGCATCAAACGACCCCGAGCAGCCACCACCCGCGCCGCATCCTCCAACGACCACACACCCGCCACACACGCCGCAGCCAACTCACCAACCGAATGACCCAGCAAATAGTCCGGCTTCACACCCCACGAGACCATCAGCCGATACAACGACACCTCAAGCGCAAACAAACCCGCCTGCGCATACACCGTCTCCCCCAACAACTCAGCGTCATCACCCCACACCACCTCACCCAAAGACCGCTCCAGATACCGGTCCAGCTCCCCACACACCTCATCCCACACCGCGGCAAACACCGGATACGCCTCATACAACCCACGCCCCATCCCCAACCGCTGCGACCCCTGACCCGCAAACACCACACCCAACCCACCGCCGACTGGAATCCCCACAACAACCGGCCCCTCCAAAGCCCCAAGGAGCCCCGCGCGATCCGCACCCACCACCACCGCACGATGCGACAACGCAGAACGAGCAGCCACCAACGACCACCCCACATCCGCGGAATCCAGATCCGGAT
Source organism: Streptomyces sp. NPDC007875 (assembly GCF_042868035.1). Classification (NCBI taxonomy): domain Bacteria; kingdom Bacillati; phylum Actinomycetota; class Actinomycetes; order Kitasatosporales; family Streptomycetaceae; genus Streptomyces; species Streptomyces sp. NPDC007875. Next base: position 6,188 of record NZ_JBIADZ010000012.1, read on the forward strand.
TCCGCTCCGCGAAGGCTCGTAGCCGTACGGCCTGCGCTTGCAAACCGGCCTCGTCCCGGGCCGAGAACACCCAGGGAATCGCCGGGAGTTCGATCCGCTCCGGCCCGGGCTCAGGTTCGCCCGTCGTGTCGGGGGCCTGCTCCAGAATCACATGGGCGTTAGTACCGCTCGCCCCGAACGATGAGACTCCGGCGCGGCGGCGCCGTCCGGTCTCCGGCCATGCCGTCTGCTCGCCCAGGAGCCGCACCGCGCCGGTGGACCAGTCCACATGGGGAGTGGGCTCATCGATGTGGAGGCTCTGCGGCAGCACACCGTGGCGCATCGCCATCACCATCTTGATCACACCGGCCACACCCGCCGCCGCCTGCGTATGACCAATGTTCGACTTCACCGAGCCCAGCAACAGCGGCCGATCCGGCGCCCGGTCCTGACCGTAGGTGGCCAGCAACGCCTGCGCCTCGATCGGATCACCCAGCGTCGTCCCCGTACCGTGCGCCTCCACCGCGTCCACATCCACCGCCGACAAACGGGCATTCGCCAACGCCTGCCGGATCACCCGCTGCTGCGACGGACCATTCGGCGCCGTCAACCCATTCGACGCACCATCCTGATTCACCGCCGACCCCCGCACCACCGCCAACACCCGATGGCCGTTCCGCTCAGCATCAGACAACCGCTCCACCAACAGCAGCCCCACACCCTCCGACCAACCCGTCCCATCCGCACCAGCGGCAAAGGACTTGCACCGGCCATCGGCAGCCAGCCCGCCCTGACGCGAGAACTCCACAAAAACCTGCGGCGTCGCCAGTACGGTGACTCCGCCCGCGAGCGCCAGCGAGCATTCCCCCCGCCGCAGCGACTCGCTTGCCAGATGCAGTGCCACCAGCGACGACGAACACGCCGTGTCCACCGTCAGGGCAGGCCCCTCCAGACCGAACGTGTAGGCCAGCCGCCCGGACGCCACGCTGCCCGCGATGCCCGTGCCCCGATAGCCCTCGACGTCCTCTGGGACATCGGCGAGCCACGAGCCGTAGTCGTGGTACATCACGCCCGTGAAGACCCCGGTGCGGCTGCCTTTGAGCGTGTCGGGTGCGATTCCGGCCCGCTCGAACACCTCCCAGGCCGTCTCCAGCAGCAACCGCTGCTGCGGATCCATCGCCAGCGCCTCACGCGGCGAGATTCCGAAGAACCCGGCGTCGAACTCAGCGGCGTCATAGAGGAATCCGCCGTCTCGGGCGTACGAGGCACCGGCGCCGTCCTTGTGTCCGGCCAAGGTCGCCGGATCCCAACCCCGGTCCGTGGGCAGCACGGAGACCGCGTCAGTGGCCGAGTCGACCAGACGCCACAGATCCTCGGGAGACTCGACACCCCCGGGGAAGCGGCAGCTCATGCCCACGATCACAATCGGATCGTCGTCGACGGCCGGCAGCGGCGCGGTCGGGACAGCAGCGGGCAGGGAGCCCCATACCTCCGCCAGCACACGCTCGGCCAGCAGCTGGGGGGTGGGGTGATCGAAGACGGCGGTGGCGGGCAGCCGTACGCCGGTGGCCGCGCTGATCCGGTTGCGCAGTTCCACCGCGGTCAGCGAGTCGAAGCCGATTTCCTGGAAGGTCCGCGCGGTGTCGATGGACTCCGCAGAGACGTGGCCGAGGACACCGGCCACGTGTTCCTGCACCAGGCCCACGACCCGGTGCTGCCTTTCGGCTTCTGTCGCCCCGGCGAGTTGGTGCCGTAGCCCGGCGGGGGTGCCTCCGGTCCCCACTGCCCTACGGACGGGGGCGGTGACCAGGCCGCTCAGGATCGACGGCAATGTGCCCGCAGCAGCCTGTTCCCGCAGCGCCGGCATGTTCAGGGGCGTGGCCAGCACCATCGCCTCATCGGCGGCGAGCGCCGCGTCGAACAGCTCGAGTCCTTGTTTGCTGCTGATGCTCGTCCCCACGGACCGGGAGATCCTCGACAGTTGCACCTCGGCCAGATCGGTGGTCAGTTCGCTGCGTTCTTCCCAGAACCCCCACGCAATCGACACCCCCGGCAGGCCCTGCGCCCTCCGATGAGCAGCCAACGCATCCAGAAACCCGTTCGCCGCCGCATAACTCCCCTGACCCGCATTCCCCAACACCCCCGCCGCCGACGAAAACAACACAAACGCCGACAGATCCAACCCACACGTCAACTCATGCAAATACCAAGCCCCCAACGCCTTCGGCCCCAACACCCCGACCAACCGCTCCCCATCCAAAGAACCAACCACCCCGTCATCCACCACACCCGCCGCATGCACCACCACCCGCAACCCCTCAATCGACCCCACCAACTCCGCCACCGCACCCCGATCCCCCACATCACACGCCACCACCCGCACCCGCGCACCCAACCCCTCCAACCCCGCAACCAAACCCCCAACACCCGGCGCACCCCACCCCCGACGACTCACCAACACCACCTCATCCACGCCATACACCGACACCAAATGACGCGCCACCAAACCACCCAACAACCCCGTCCCACCCGTCACCAACGCCACGCCACCACCCAATCCGGCAACCTCACCGCCACTACCTAGAGCGCCACTCACACCAGCACCACCCACACCCACCAAACGCGGCACCCACACCCGACCCCCACGCACCGCAACCTCCGGCTCACCCAGCCCCACCACATCCGGAACCACACCCCCAAACCCATCCACACCCTCATCAACATCCACCAGCACAAACCGCCCCGGATGCTCCGACTGCGCCGACCGCACCAACCCCCACACCGCACCACCACCCACATCCTCCACACCCTCACCACCCACAGACACCGCACCCCGCGTCACCACCACCAACCGCGAACCCCCGAACCGCTCCTCCCTCACCCACAACCGCAAAACCTCCAACACACCCACCACATCAACCCCCGACAACACCACACACCCCGGCACCACCCCGCCCAAAGCCACCTCACCCCACTCCACAAACGACCCCACCCCACACACGCCCACATCCACCCACTCCACCCGATACAGCGCATCGCGGTTGCCGACCCGGGCGTCAGCGAGCTGTCCCTCCGGAACGGGCCGGAGCACCAGGGAGTCCACCGACAGGACCGCCTCACCCGCCTCACCGGTCACCCTCAGCGACACTGCGTCCGGACCGGCGGGCGCCAGCGCCATCCGGACGGCGGACGCGCCGACGGCGTGCAGCCTGACGCCGTTCCAGGAGAACGGGAGATACGCCCCGCCGTCGTCGGTGATCAGGCCGCCTAGTCCAACGCCGTGCAGCCCGGCATCGAGCAGAGCGGGATGTATCGCGCAGCGAGCCGCATCATCTCTCGCCTCCTCCGGTACCACCGCCTCGACGAAGAGCTCGTCTCCCCGGCGCCAGGCATCCCGCACCCCCTGGAACACCGGCCCATACGCATACCCCCGCTCCGCCAACGCCCCGTAAACCCCCTCCACCCCAACCCGCTCCGCACCCACCGGCGGCCACACCTCCACAGCCGACACCTCACCACCCGCCACCCCCACCACACCCACCGCATGCCGAACCCACTCACCCTCCCGACACGAAAACACCGACACCGAGCGGCGGCCCCCCTCACCCACACCACCCACCGAAACCTGAACCTCCACCTCACCCCGCTCCGGAAGCACCAACGGCCCCTCCAACGTCAACTCCTCAACCACCCCACACCCCAACCGCAACCCCGCCTGCAACACCAACTCCACAAACCCCGTCCCCGGGAACAGGACCACACCGGATACCGAGTGTTCCGCCAACCACGGCTGACCGGCCAGCGAGAGCACACCGGTGAGCAGCGCACCTCCGGAATCGGGCAAGGGCACCACCGCACCCACGAGAGGGTGGTCGACTTCGGCCGAGCCGGGTGTCGACCGGAGGGAAGCCGCCCAGAAGCGCCGACGCTGGAAGGCGTAGGTCGGCAGGTCGATGGCGTGCGCGTCCAGCCCGGCGAACGCCGCCCGCCACTCGACCGCGACACCCCGGACATGCAACCGGGCCAGCGCGGTGAGGAAGGAGACCAGGCCGCCATCGTCGCGGCGCAGCGATCCGGTAGTGATGATCGGGGTATCGGTGGCGTCTGCGGTGTCCTGGATGCCGATGGTCAGCACCGGATGCGGGCTGGCCTCGACGAACACCGTGTGCCCAAGCTCCAGCAGGCCCTCGATCGTGCCCTGGAACTCCACGGTCTCGCGCAGATTCCGGTACCAGTACCCGGCATCCAGCCCCGCGGTATCCAGCACCCGCCCGGTCACCGTCGAATAGAACGGAACCCGCCCACTACGCGGCTCCACGCCCGCCAGCGCCTCCGCCAGCTCTTCCCGTATCTCCTCCACCTGCACCGAATGCGAGGCGTAATCCACCGGAATCCGCTTGGCCTCCGGAAACTCCGCCAGCACGGCGTCCAGCACCTCAACCGCACCCGACACCACCGTCGACGCCGGACCATTCACCGCCGCCACCGACAACCCGGGGCGGTCACGGAGCCGGTCGGCGGACAGCGGGACGGACACCATCCCACCCCGACCCGACAAGGCAAGCAGCGCCTTGCTCCGCAGCACCACCACCCGCGCCCCATCCGCCAGCGACAGACCACCCGCCACACACGCCGCCGCGATCTCACCCTGCGAATGACCCACCACCGCCGACGGCACCACACCGTACGAACGCCACAACTCCGCCAACGACACCATCACCGCCCACAACACCGGCTGCACCACATCCACCCGGCCCAGCGCCACCTCATCACCCAACACATCGAACAACGACCACTCCACCAACGGAGCCAGCACATCCGCACACTCGCCCAACCGCCCCGCGAACACCGCCGAAGACTCAGCCAACTCCAGCGCCATCCCCACCCACTGCGACCCCTGACCCGGGAAGACGAACACCACGCCACGATCCGCCCCGACCGCGCCGGTGACCTCCGCCGCGTCCAACCCACGTCGCAGTGTGGCGAGGTCCATGCCCACGACGACGGTGCGATGTGGCAGCAACGCACGCGTTGATGCCAACGACCAGCCCACGTCCACCGGGTCAAGCGCGGGATGGTCGTCGACGAAGGTCCGCAATTGTTCGATCTGCGCCCGCAGACCCGCCTCGCTCGCGCCCGAGAGCACCCAGGGCACCGCCACCGGCTCGACGCGATCCTGCCTGCTCTCGGCCGCCCCCTGCGGTGCCTGCTCCAGGATGACGTGGGCGTTGGTACCGCTCACTCCGAAGGCCGACACCCCGGCTCGACGCGGTCGGTCTTCCCACGGCCACTCGGCCGGCTCGGTGAGCAACTCCACCGCGCCGATGGACCAATCCACCTTCGGTGTCGGCTCATCCACATGCAGCGTTCGCGGCAGCACCCCGTGCCTCAGCGCCATCACCATTTTGATCACACCGGCCACACCCGCCGCAGCCTGCGTATGACCAATATTCGACTTCAACGACCCCAACCACAACGGCCGACCAGGATCCCGACCCTGACCGTACGTGGCCAACAACGCCTGAGCCTCGATCGGATCACCCAGCGTCGTCCCCGTACCGTGCGCCTCCACCGCATCCACATCCACCGCCGACAAACGAGCATTCGCCAACGCCTGCCGAATCACCCGCTGCTGCGACGGACCATTCGGCGCCGTCAGCCCATTCGACGCACCATCCTGATTCACCGCCGAACCCCGCACCACCGCCAACACCCGATGCCCAAGACGCTCCGCATCAGACAGCCGCTCCACGAGCACCATGCCCACGCCCTCGCCCCACCCCGTGCCGTCCGCCGCCCCGGCGAACGCCTTGCACCGACCATCCGGGGCCAGCCCGCGCTGGCGCGAGAACTCCACGAAAGTGCTGGGCGTCGCCATCACCGTCACGCCGCCCGCAAGCGCCAGCGAACACTCGCCCCGCCGCAGCGCCTCACTCGCCAGATGCAACGCCACCAGCGACGACGAACACGCCGTGTCCACGGTCAGGGCGGGGCCCTCCAGACCCAGCGCGTAGGCGATACGACCGGACATCACGCTGGTCGCCGCACCGGTCAGGGCATACCCTTCGTCCGATGCCGAGGGATAGCCCTGGGCCCAGCCGCCGATGAAGACACCGGTCCTGCTGGATCGCAGGGAGGTCGGCGCCATCCTGGCGCGCTCGAGGACCTGCCACGCCGACTCCAGCAGCAGTCGCTGCTGGGGATCCATCGCCAGCGCCTCACGCGGGGAGATGCCGAAGAGTTCCGGGTCGAACTCCGCGGCGTCGTAGAGGAATCCGCCGGTACGCGCATAGCTGGTGCCGGGCCGGTCCGGATCCGGGTCGTACAGCGCGTCCGTGTCCCAGCCGCGGTCGTCAGGGAAGTCGCAGAGCACTTCCCGGCCCTCGCTGACGACCCGCCACAAATCCTCGGGGGATTGGATGTCTCCCGGGAAGCGGCAGCTCATCGCGATGATGGCGATCGGCTCGTCGAATGCCACCGCGCCGACGGGCACAGCCTCCTCGGCGGAGGGCACCGCGAGGGAGCCCGACCGGTCGCCGAGCAGTTCCGAGCACAGCAGGTCGGCAACCGCCCGACAGCTCGGGTGGTCGAACAACAAGGTGGCCGGGAGACGCAGTCCGGTACTCGTGTTCAGCCGGGTCCGCAGCTCGACCGCCGTCAGCGAGTCGAAGCCCAGTTGCCGGAAGGGCGCCGTCGGGTCGATCGCCACCGGGTCGCGATGTCCCAGGAGTTCGGCAGCATGCTCCCGCACCAGATCCACCAGCATCCGGTCCTGATCGGCCACGGGCACCCCGGCCAGTCGCCTCCGCAATCCGGCGCGGTCGCCTGCCACCGCCAGGGTGCCGAAGCTCTTTCGCAGCTGTGGCAGTTCGCTCAGCAGGGGGCTGGGCCGACCGGCCATGAAGGCCGGGCCGAAGGTCTCCCAGTCGACGTCCGCGATGACCGGGCAGGGCTCGTCCGATCCGACGACGTGGCGCAGCGCGGCGACGGCCGACTCCGGCCGCATCGGGCGCAGGCCGATGCGGCTCAGCCGCTCCTCGTCCTCGGGCGCGAGGCTGCCACCCCAGGTGCCCCAGCCGATCGAGGTGGCCGGTAGGCCGCGTGCCCGGCGCCGCTGTGCCAAACCGTCGAGCAGGGCGTTCGCCGCCGCGTAACCGGCCTGGCCGGCGCCGCCCCAGACGGCCGCTGCCGAGGAGAAGAGGACGAACGCCTCAAGCGACGCGTGCTCGAGCAGCTCGTCCAGGTGCAGGGCGCCGGTGACCTTGGCGTCGAAGACGGCGGCGTACTCGTCGAGATCCGCGTCCATCGCACCGCCGAACCGCACGGTTCCCGCGAGATGGACCACGGCGGTGAGGTCCGGCACCGACGCCAGCACCTCGGCGAGGGCGGCCCGGTCGGTTACATCGCAGGCCGTCATGGTCACTCGTACGCCGAGCGCGGTCAGTTCGTCTTCCAGCGCGACCGCCCCCGGAGCCTGCGGGCCACGACGGCCGAGCAACACCAGGTGCTCCGCGCCGGCTTGCGCCAGCCACCGTGCCACCTGTGCACCCAGCGCACCGGTACCTCCGGTGATCAGGACCGTGCCGTGCGGGCGCCATGCGTCGGCCGGTCCGGTCGTGGACGCCGGTTCCAGCCGTCGGCCCAGGGCCGCCGAAGGCCGCACCGCGACCTGGTCCTCGCCGACCGTCTCGGCGAGCACGGCGACGAACCTCCGTGCCACCTGTGCGTCCCACTGTGTGGGCAGGTCGATCAGCCCGCCCCAGTGCCCGGATCGCTCCAACCCGGCCACCCGTCCGAACCCCCAGACCGCCGCCTGGGCGGGGTTCGGTTCCGGATCCCCCGGCAGGGCCGCGACGGCCGACCGGGTGACACACCACAGCGGAGCCTCGACCTCGGCGGCGGTGAGCGCAGACAGCAGCTCGACGGTGTGCGCCATCCCCTGGGGCAGGGCCCGATGGGTCGGATGCGGACGCTCGTCGAGGGCCAGGAACGAGACGACACCGGAGATCTCATCGGACCCCAGCACATCCGTCAGCAGCCCGGTCAGGCTCTGACGCTCCGCGTCGTACGGCACCTGGAGGGTACGGACCCGCGCGCCACCCCGCTCGGCCGGCGCCCGGGCGCCCGCCATGGCCCACTCGTCTCCTTCGGGGACCACCGCCAGCCATGTGCCCGGCAGGGTGGGGGTGTCCATTCCGGGCAGTGGCTTCCAGGCGATCCGGTATCGCCACGCGGCCACGGCGGACTCGGCAGTGTCCGCGCCAAGCCAGAACCGCTCCCGTTGGAAGGCGTACGTCGGCAGCTCGACGGGCGAGACACCGGCGAAGAGCGGTCGCCAGTCGATCCGGACACCGCGCACATGGAGTTCGGCCAGGTGGCTCAGGAAACGCTCGATCGTGCCGTCGTCGCGGCGCAGTGATCCGGTGGTAATGATCGGGGTGTCGGTGGCGTCGGCGGTGTCCTGGATGCTGATGGTCAGCACCGGATGCGGGCTGGCCTCGACGAACACCGTGTGACCCTGGCGTATAAGGGTCTCAACGGTGCCCTGGAACTCCACGGTCTCGCGCAGATTCCGATACCAGTACCCGGCATCCAGCCCCGCGGTGTCCATCAGCCGTCCGGTCACCGTCGAATAGAACGGAACCCGCCCACTACGCGGCTCCACGCCCGCCAGAGCCTCCGCCAGCTCTCCTTGGATCTCCTCCACCTGCACCGAATGCGAGGCGTAATCCACCGGAATCCGCTTGGCCTCCGGGAACTCCGCCAGCACCGCATCCAGCACCTCAACTACCCCCGACACCACCGTCGACGCCGGACCATTCACCGCCGCCACCGACAACCCCGGACGATCCCGCAGCCGATCGGCAGACACCGGGACGGACACCATCCCACCCCGACCCGACAGAGCCGCCAGCGCCTTGCTCCGCAAGGCCACCACCCGCGCCCCATCCGCCAGCGACAGACCACCCGCCACACACGCCGCCGCGATCTCACCCTGCGAATGACCCACCACCGCCGACGGCACCACACCGTACGAACGCCACAACTCCGCCAACGACACCATCACCGCCCACAACACCGGCTGCACCACATCCACCCGGCCCAGCGCCACCTCATCACCCAGCACATCGAACAGCGACCACTCCACCAGCGGAGCCAGTGCATCGGCACATTCACGCATCCGCCCCGCGAACACCGGCGAGGACTCCATCAACTCCAACGCCATCCCGGCCCACTGCGACCCCTGACCCGGGAAGACGAACACCACGTCTCCGGATGCTCCGGTGCCCCGTACCACTCCGGGCGCGGGCATCCCGTCCGCCACCGCGTCCACACCGCTCAGCAACTCGTCGCAGTCAGCCCCCACGACCACCGCGCGGTGCGACAACGTCGTACGTGTCGATGCCAGCGACCATCCCACCTCTGCCGGGATGGGACGGGGACCGCGCGTCAGGAAGGCGCGGAGCCGCTCGGCCTGCGCCCGTAGCCCCGCCTCGCCCTGCCCCGACAACACCCAGGCGACTGGCGTGGCTGGGGGGCCACCTTCCCCGATGAGATCGGTCGACCGGGCCGTCTCCGGGGCTTGCTCCAGGATGACGTGAGCATTGGTGCCGCTCACTCCGAACGACGAGACGCCCGCTCGGCGCAGACCACCGCTCGTGGGCCACGGCTTTGCCTCGGTGAGCAACTCGACCCGCCCGCCGGACCAGTCGACGTGTGGCGACGGCGCATCCACATGCAGCGTCTTGGGCAACGCGGCATGCCGGATCGCCATCACCATCTTGATCACACCGGCCACACCCGCCGCCGCCTGCGTATGACCGATATTGGACTTCACCGAGCCCAGCAGCAGTGGCCGATCCGGCGCCCGGTCCTGACCGTAGGTGGCCAGCAACGCCTGCGCCTCGATCGGATCACCCAGCGTCGTCCCCGTACCGTGCGCCTCCACCGCGTCCACATCCAGAGTGGACAAACGGGCATTCGCCAACGCCTGACGGATCACCCGCTGCTGCGACGGACCATTCGGCGCCGTCAACCCATTCGACGCACCATCCTGATTCACCGCCGAACCCCGCACCACCGCCAACACCCGATGGCCGTTCCGCTCAGCATCAGACAACCGCTCGACCACCAGCATCCCGGCGCCTTCGGCCCACCCTGTGCCGTCCGCCGCCGCCGCGAACGCCTTGCACCGCCCGTCCGCGGCCAGCCCCCGCTGGCGGGAGAACTCCACGAACATCGCCGGTGTGGCCATCACCGTCACTCCGCCCGCCAAGGCCAGCGAGCACTCGCCCGCCCTCAGCGACTGCACTGCGAGATGCAATGCCACCAGCGACGATGAGCATGCCGTGTCCACGGTGACCGCCGGACCTTCGAGGCCCAGGGTGTAGGACACCCGGCCCGAGGCCACGCTCGCCGCGGTTCCGGTCAGCCGATAGCCCTCGGCCGCGTCTCCGGCATCCGCCGCGTAGCCGGCCGACGAGGCTCCGATGAACACACCTGTGCCGCTGCCCTTGAGGTGCCCCGCGGGAATTCCCGCCTGTTCCAGCGCCTCCCAAGCCGTCTCCAGCAGCAGCCGCTGCTGCGGGTCCATCGCCGCGGCCTCGCGTGGGGAGATGCCGAAGAACCCCGCGTCGAACTCGGCCGCGTCGTACAGGAATCCGCCGTCGCGTGCGTACGAGGTACCGGGGTGGTCGGGGTCGGGATGGTAGAGGCCATCGAGGTCCCAGCCCCGGTCGGACGGAAAGCCGGAGATGGCGTCCTCGCCGTCGGCCACGATCCGCCAGAGATCCTCCGGCGAGTGCACCCGGCCGGGGAACCGGCAGCCCATCCCCACGATCACCACCGGATCGCCACTGTCGGGCGTCGGATCCGTCGCGGGCACGGTCCGCTCATCCACCCCGCCGTGGAGCCTGCGGTGCAGATGCTCGGCGAGTGCGGCGGGCGTCGGATAGTCGAACAACAGGGTGCTGGGCAGCGGGAGGGCGGTCGCCTCGCCGAGCCGTTCGCACAGCTCGACGGCGGTGATCGAGTCGAACCCCAGTTGCTTGAAGGTTCGCTCGGCACCGATGGCCGCCACCGACTCGTACCCGAGCACAACGGCCGCGTGCGCCCGGACCATGCCGAGCACCTCGCCACCGCTCTGGCCCAGGTCCGAACCCTCCGGCCCGGAGGCGACCTCAGGCCCGGAAGTGTTCTCAGGCCCGGAAGTGTTCTCAGCCTGGGAGATGACCGCAGGTCCGGAGGTGACCGCAGGCGCGGGCGTGGCCCCGCCCCCGGGGCCGGACGCGGAAAACCAGTACGACTGCCGCTGGAAGGCGTACGTGGGCAGCGGGATCCGCCGTCCACCGGACACCAGCGGGTCCCATGCCACCTCGGCACCGGCGACATACAGCTCGGCCAGCGCGGTGACCAGGGCCAGTGGCTCGGAGCGGTCCCGGCGGAGCGTGCCCACCAGCGTCCCGGGCCTGGTCAGGCAGTCGCGGGCCAGAGTGGTGAGCGCCTTGTCCGGGCCCAGCTCCACGATGGTGGTGACGCCTTCGCCTTCCAGCGCGCGGATGCCGTCCAGGAACCGTACGGTCCGGCGGACATGCCGTACCCAGTACTCGGGGGAACACAGCTCTTCCGCCGTGGCACGGCTGCCGGTCACATTCGATATGAGCGGTATCCGCGGCGGCCGGTACGTGAGGCTCTCGGCGATATGGCGAAGCTCGTCGAGGATGGGGTCCAGATGCGGCGAATGGAAGGCGTGGCTGGTCCGGAGCCGCTTCGTTCTGCGTCCGCGGTGGGTCCACTCCGCCGCGAGGTCGAGTACGGCGCGCTCATCCCCCGAGATCACCGTGGCGGACGGTCCGTTGACCGCGGCCACGCAGATCCGGGGGCTGTCGTCCGATGCCTCGCCCGTCATGAGCGTCCGGGTGACCTCGTCCTCGGTCGCTTCGAGCAAGACCATGGCGCCCGGTTCCGCCACGGCCTGCATCAGCCGGCCGCGGGCGGCGACGAAGGCGGCGGCGTCCGCCAGCGACAGCACACCGGCGACATGGGCGGCGCTCACTTCGCCGAGGGAGTGGCCGATCAGCACGTCCGGTACGAGCCCGAAGTCCTCGAGAAGCCGGAAGAGCGCCACTTCCACCGCGAAGAGTCCGGCCTGGGCATACACCGTCTGGTCGAGCAGCTGGGCGTCGTCGCCGTGGATGACATCCCGAAGGGGCCGGTCCAGGTGTGCGTCCAGCGCCGTGCACACGGCGTCCAGCGCATCAGCGAACACGGGGAAGGCGGCGCTGAGTTCGCGTCCCATGCCGAGACGCTGGGATCCCTGGCCGGCGAAGGCGAAGGCGAGCCTTCCCGCCCTCGCCGTGCCGGTCACCAGGCCGGGAGCCGTGCCGCCTTCCGCGAGCGTGTCCAGGCCGGGTGCCGCGTCGGTGGCCTCCCCGGCGATGAGTACCGCGCGGTGTTCGAAGGTGGTTCGGGTGGTGGCGAGGGAGAAGGCGAGGTCGGTGAGGTTCGGCGACCGCTCCACATACGGCCGTAGCCGCATCGCCTGGTCCCGGAGCGCGGCCGCGGTCGTCGCCGACAGCGCAAGCGGGACCGGGATGGAGACAGGGAGCGGGGCCGGGGCCGGGGTCTGGCTCGGGAGGGCCCCGGGCTCCGGGTGGGCGGAAGCGTGGGAGGGGGCCTGGGCGGGTGGTTCGGCAAGCACCACATGGCAGTTGGTGCCGCCCATTCCGAACGAGCTGACGCCGGCGATCAGGCGGTGGTCTGCCTTCGGCCACTCCCCCGGTGCCAGGCGCATTTCCAGGTTGAGCTCGCCGAGGGGGATGCGGGGATTGGGCGTGCGGTGATGGAGAGTGGCCGGCAGCTGACGGTGGTGGATGGCCAGTGCCGTCTTCAGCAGTCCGGCGATACCGGCGGCGGCTTCAAGGTGGCCGATGTTGGTCTTCACCGACCCCAGCTGCACCGGCCCCGTGCCGGTCCGGCCGAAGACGGCGCCCAGGGCCGCCGCCTCCGCCGGGTCGCCCAGCGCCGTTCCCGTGCCGTGCAGTTCCACGTACTGCACGGCGCCGGGTGAGACCGCGGCCCGCTGCTGGGCCAGCCGGAGCACTCCTTGCTGACCGCGGGGGTCGGGGGCGGTGAGCGACGTACCGCCGCCGTCGTTGTTGACCGCGCTGCCCTCGATCACGCAGTAGACGGTGTCGCCGTCGGCGAGGGCGTCGGACAGCGGTTTCAGGACGACGATGCCACCGCCCTCGCCCCGCACATAGCCATTGGCGCGGGCGTCGAAGGTGAAGCAGCGACCGTCCGGGGAGAGGGCGCCGAACGCGGCGATATCGGCGGCGGTTTCCGCGGAGAGGTTCAGGTTCACCCCGCCCGCCAGCGCGAGCCGTGACTCGCCGCGACGCAGGCTCTCCACCGCCATATGCACCGCGACCAGGGAGGACGCCTGGGCCGCGTCGACGGTCACGCTGGGACCGCTCAGGCCGAGCACATGGGAGAGCCGGTTCGCGATCATGCCGCGCTGGACGCCGGTCAGCGTGTGGTGCGAGCGGCCGCGGGCGCTGATCAGCGAGGCGTAGTCGGCGGACCCGGCGCCGATGAACGCGCCGACGGTGGCTCCCCGCAGGGTGGCGGGCACGATGCCCGCGTCCTCCAGCCCTTCCCATCCCAGCTCCAGTATCAGCCGCTGCTGGGGGTCCATCGTCACGGCTTCGCGTGGCGAGATGCCGAAGAACGCGGGGTCGAAACGGTCGACGTCGTCGATGAAGCCGCCGTGGCGGATGGCGGGCGGCATGGAGCCGTCGTCGGTCCACCGCCCGGCGGGCACCTCGCTGATCGCCGAGACGCCCTCGCTCAGCAGCCGCCAGAACGCCTCGGGGTCGGGTGCCTGCGGAAAGCGGCAGGACATTCCGACAACGGCGATTGCCTCGTCCGGTTCCATGGTGTTCCTCGGGGCGGAGTCGTCTGCGGGACGGTCTGCCGGACCGTTCGCCGGATCACCTGCGGGACCGCTCTCACCTGCGGGGTCGCTCGCGGAACCGGATGCGGGATCGTCGTTCACTGATCGCGACCTCGGACCTGCCAGACCTGCGAGACCGACCGTCCAGGGTCCGTGGCGGCCGTGGAGACCACCGCCACCACGTCGTCGCAGAACCGCTCGATCGTGGCGCGGTCGAAGAGGGACGTGCTGAACAGCACGGTGCCGGCGAGGCCGCCGTCCTCCGCGTTCTCGTACAGATCGATCTCCATGTCCACGTTGACGGTCACCGGTGGGTGGGTCATCAGGAACGGTTCGGCGGTCAGCCCGGTGAGCATGAGGGGGCGCTGTGGAGTGTTGACGATCTGGAAGATCACCTTTACTGGCGGATCGTCCGACAGCCGCGTCCCGGCGTGGCCGCCGGTGGGTTCGTCCGAGTGCTTGAGTACGGAGACGAACGGCAGGTCCTGGTGCGTAAAGGCGTCGGACATCGCATCGCGCACCGTGGCCAGCAGTGTGCCGAAGTCCGTGGCGCCGGAGACCTCGGTGCGTACCGCCAGCATCTTGGAGACGAGGCCCACCACGTTCTCCAGTTCGTCCCGGCCGCGGTTGGCCATGGGCACGCCGACGAGGACGTCCTGGTTGTCCGAGCGGGCGGACATGACCACCTTCAGCGCGGTCAGCAGCGTCATGTACAAGGTGGCGCTGGACGATTCGCCCAGCCGTCGGGCCGCCTCCACGGCGTCCTTCGGCAGTCGCCAGTGGTAGATGCCGCTCTCGTATCGGGCCGACGTGGCGCGGGGCCGGTCGGTGGGCAGTTCGGCGGGCGTCATTCCCTCGAAGTGCCGTTGCCAGTAGTCGAGTTGGCGTCGCAGCAGATCTCCGCGCAACCACTCCCGCTCCCAGTGCGCGACATCGGCGTACTGGACGGGCACGGGTGGCAGATCGGGTTCGGCGCCGCGCAGCAGCGCCGAGTACACGAGGGACAGATCGCGGACCAGCACGCCTTGCGACCAGCCGTCGGTGACCAGATGGTGCAGGGTGAGCACCAGAACGTGGTCGAGCTCGGCCAGGCGCAGCACGTGCAGCCTCGCCAGTGGGCCGCTCGTGAGATCGAAGGGCCGTGCCGCCTCCTGTCCGGCCAGTACGGAGGCTTCGGCCTCGTCGTCCGCCTCGGCCACTTCCACCTGGACCGGCACACTTGGCCGGATCACCTGGACGTATCCGTCGGCTTCCTTGACGAAGGTGGTGCGCAGGGCCTCGTGCCGGTCGATCAGCAGGTCCATCGCCCGCCGCAGGCAGTCGAGGTCCAGTTCGCCCGAGACCCGCACGGCCATGGGGATGTTCCAGTGCCCGGCGTCGAGGACATCGCCGAAGAAGAGGTCCGTCTGCTGCTGTGCGAAGGTGAGGGGGACGGGCTGATCGCGCCGGGCGGGGACCAACGGCGGCAGCTCGGGTTCGGGAACGGACCGGGCAGCGGCGGTGAGCGTGGCCGCCAGCTCCCTGGGCGTGCGCTGCTGGAAAACGGTCTTCAGCGGTACGTCGATACCAAGGGCGGTCCGGAGCCTGGCGACCACCCGGGTGGCGATGAGGGAGTGGCCGCCCAGTGCGAAGAAGTCGTCGTCGATACCGACCCTGGTGGCGCCGAGCAGATCCGCGTAGACGCGGCAGACGGCCTCTTCCTCGGGGGTGCGGGGAGCGACGTAGCCGACCTCGAGCACGGTGCGCAGGTCGGGGGCGGGCAGCGCCTTCCGGTCGATCTTGCCACCGGAGGTCAGGGGCATGCTGTCCAGCAGGACGAAAGCGGAGGGCACCATGTACTCGGGCACCGCGGACTCGACGTGCCGGCGCAGGGTTTCGGTCAGCCGGTCGTGCCGGTCCGCGGCGGTGGCGTCGGCCACCACATAGGCCACCAGCCGCTTGTCCCCCGGGGTGTCCTCACGCACCATCACGGCCGTGTGCAGCACATCCTGGTGCCTGGCGAGGATCGCCTCGATCTCGCCCGGTTCGATCCGGAAGCCACGGATCTTCACCTGGTCGTCGATCCGGCCGAGGTATTCCAGGTTGCCGTCGGGCAGCCAGCGCACCAGGTCGCCGGAGCGGTACATGCGCGATCCGTCGCCCTGGAACGGGTTCGCCACGAACCGGGAGGCGGTCAGATCCGGGCGGCCGAGGTAGCCCCTGGCCAGGCCCGCTCCGGCCACGCACAGCTCACCGGGCACCCCCACGGGGACGGGCCGGAGCCGCCGGTCGACGACATACACCCGGGTGTTGCCGATCGGGCGGCCGATGGGCGCGGTGAGCGGCCACTCGGCCACCTCGGCGGGGAGCGAGTACGAGGTCACCACATGGGCTTCGCTGGGACCGTAGTGGTTGTGCAGCCGCAGCTCCGGGCGGCGGGCGCACAGCTCGCGCAGATCGTGGTGGAGGGAGAGGGGTTCACCGGCCTGTGAGAGATGGCGCAGCGCGGCCAGCTCGGTGCCGTGCGGATCCACCTCCTCGGAGATCGCCCGCAGCATCACATTCGGTACGAAGAGCTGGTCGATCTCGTGGGCGTGGGTCCATCGGGCGAACTCGACGGGGTCCATGCGCAGTTCTTCGCCGGGGATGACGATCGTCTCGCCGTACAGCAGCGCCGAGAAGATCTCCTGCAGCGAGATGTCGAAGGTCAGCGTGGCGAACTGGGCCGTCTTGGCGTCGGGGCCGATCGGCAGGGCCTTCTTCTGCCAGGCCACCAGGTTGAGCACACAGGCGGCGGGCATGAGGATGCCCTTGGGGACTCCGGTGGAGCCAGAGGTGTAGATGACATAGGCCAGGTTCTGGGCGGTGGGCCGTGCCATGGGCGGGGTCGGGGGCCGGTTGGTGAGCGATTCGCGCTCGGCGTCGAGCAGGATGAGCCGGATCCCGGACGTCCGGGGTTGCGCGCCTTCCCTGGAGGCAAGTGCCTCTGCTGTCCCCCCGGGTGCCTCCGGCCCTTCGGCGATCCCCGATGCCTCAGCGATCTCCTCCGTTTCAAAGGGCCTTTCGAGCAGGCTGGTGAAGCGCCGCTGGGTGACGGCGACGGTCACCCCCGCGTCGGCCAGGACGAACTGGATACGGTCCCGGGGGTGGTTCGGGTCGATCGGCACATAGGCCGCTCCGAGCTTGAGGATCGCGAGGATCGCCACGATCATCTCGGCGCCGCGGTCGACACACAGCCCGACCAGGGTCTCGGGGCCGATCCCCCGGCTCTCCAGGAGGTGGGCGAGCTGGTTCGACCGCTGGTCCAGCTCGGCGTAGGTGATGCGGTCGGCACCGCTGATCACGGCCACCGCGCCGGGGCGGCGCTCGGCCTGGGCGGTGAAGAGCGCGGGCAGCGATCCGGCCGGTACGGGGCCCGTGGTGTGGTTGAACTCCTCCAGGACCTTCGTCCGCTCGGCGTCGTCGAGCGGGGAGATCTCGGAGATGGGCCGGTCCGGCTCGGCCAGAACACCTCGCAGGACGACGGTGACATGGTGCAGCAGCCGTTCGACGGTGCTCCTGTCGAACAGGGCCTTGCTGAAGACGATGTGACCGAGCACTCCGTCCTCGGCCTCGACGAGATGGACCTCCAGGTCCATGCGCGTGAGGATCCGGCCGTGGTCGTAGGGCTCGGTCTCCGCGCCGGGCAGGGCGAGCCGCTCCGCCGGCACGTTGATCATCTGGAAGAGCACCTGTACCAGCGGGTTCCGGGACAGGTCCCGCTCTGGGTGCACCTGCTCCACCAGATACTCGAAGGGCAGGTCGCCATGGGCGAAGGCACCAGCCGCCATGTCCCGCACCCGTGCCAGCAGTTGGCGGAAGGTGGGGTCACCGGACAGGTCGGTCCGCAGCACCACGGTATTGACGAAGAACCCGATGAGGCCCTCGACCTCGGCGCGCCCCCGGTTGGCCACGGGGGTGCCCACCGTGATGTCGTCGCTGTCCACATACCGGCCCAGGACCAGCTGGAAGGCGGCCAGCAAGGTCATGTAGAGGGTCGCGTTCTCACCGGCGCCCAGCCGGCGGGCGGCCTGGATCAGTTCGGCGGGCAGCTCCCAGCGCACCGCGTCGCCTTCCTGGCGGGCGACCGAGGGCCTGGGCCGGTCGGTGGGCAGCTCCAGCGCGGGCGCCATACCGTCGAGCCGCTTGGTCCAGTAGTCCAGCTGGCGGCGGAGGGTCGGACCGGACAGCCAGTCGCGCTCCCACTCCGCGTAGTCGGCGTACTGCACGGGCAGCGGTGGCAGTACGGGCTCCCGCCCGGCGTCGAGCGCCTCGTACGCGGCGGACAGCTCACCTACCAGAATGCCCTGTGACCAGGCGTCCGTGGCCACATGGTGCACCGTCAGCAGCAGGACGTGGTCGTGTTCGTCCAGCCGCAGCACCTTGGCCCGGAGCAAGGGTCCGGTGCTCAGGTCGAAGGGCTCGGTGATCTCCGCTCCGGCCAGCTGCCGGACCGCGGCAAGCCGCTCCTCCTCCGGGCCGTCGGGCACCGGTTCGATCCGCACCGGGACGGGAGCGGGGGGCTGGATCCGCTGCGCCGGCTGGCCGCCGGTCTCGGTGAAGGTGGTGCGCAGTGCCTCGTGCCGGGCGACCACCAGCGAAAGGGCCCGGGAGAGATGAGCGACGTCCAAGCGGCCGCGCACCCGCACCGCGAACGGCAGGTTGTACGAGGCGTTGCCGGGCTCCAGCTGGTCCAGAAACCACAGTCGTCGCTGCGCGAATGACACCCTCAGCTCACGGTCCCTGGCGACGGGCACCACACCCGTGGATTCCTTTCGCCTGGTGCGCTCGAAGAGATTGCTCATGGCCGCGCTGAGACCTTGGGATTTGGGCGCGCCTGATTGCCCCACAACACAGCCTTCCCCGACGACTGATGGAAATGGTTTTGCGCGATTACTTCGCTGATACTGCCCTGATACTTGGTCACCTACGGCGCGGACGCCGTTTAAAGGGAAGTCAGCACCGGTGCACCGTCGCCCCGCTCCGCGCCGGTATTCGACGTGCGGCACATAGGGTTCCGGAGTCCGGGGAAGCCGGCCCGTCGGCTGAAACTCACCGGGTGGGCGGCGTCGATATCCGAGGCGAGCATCCGGCGCGCCTCGAACTCTGTGGAGTGGGTGGGCGGTTGAGTGACAGCCTGCGCACCGGCGCCCACCAGGCTCTTGCCGGATTCGTGAGGCGGCAGCCATGCGGTGACGCCAGGGCCGGACAGGGAATTCCCGCGAAATCCGCCACGCTGGGGTGAGATGTCGCTTTCCTCGCGATCCAAGACAGCATTTCCTGAGGTCAACCGGTCGGTCATTCGGTCCATTAAGTCATCACGCGCGACCGGTCGCGCGATCCCGGTGATATCGGATGCGCGCAACGCCAAAACACTCACCACAGCCCCCGTTCGCCGTCCAGCGAGTCCCCCTGAGGTGAACCTAGATCGTTGGCTGATCCGCTGTCAACCCGCACCTTTTCGGCGATAAATAGCGGGAGTTGCCGACCTGCGCGAACTCACCGGCCCGCATGATCCGCCGGTCGGCGGTGGCGCGGTGATTTCGGTCACCACGCCCATTCCGGCGTCCAGGCGTCGGTGTCGCGGTGGCCGGGCGGCGCGGAGGCGAGGTGGTCGCGGAGCGCGGTGAGGGCGGGGTGCGGGTTGTCACGGTGCCAGACCAGCGAATGCGGGTAGACCGGGGTCGGGTGGCGCACCGCGATGCGCCGCAGCCCGTAGTCGGCGGGCCAGACCAGGCGGGTCCGTTCGCCGACGAAGGTCGCCAGCGTCGAGGAGTCGGCGATCGTGTCGAGGAGCGGCTCGGGCCCGAAGTACGGGCCGATCGCGTCGATGGTGATCCCGAACGCGGCGGCGAGGTCGTCGTAGTAGGCGGCCCATTCGGTACCGGGGACGATGCCCGGCATCCAGATCCGGTGCCCGGCGAGCTCGGCGGGGGTGACCTCGCGGGCGGCGGCGAGCTCATGGGACGGTCCGGTGAGGAGCTGGATGGGCTCGTCATGGACCCGGGTGGCCTCGATGCCGCCGGGGAGCCGCCGCGCGGGCACGGTGACCGCGCGAAACGACGCGTCGATCGTGCCGGTGCGCACGGCGGCGATGGCCGCGTCGGCGTCGAAGAGGGTCACCACATCGAGTTCGACCTCGGGGTGCGCGCGGTGGAAACCGCGGAGCAGATCGGCCGGTGCGAGCCGCCGCCCGATCACATCGACACGCAGCGCACGGCGGCCGGGGCGTACGGAAGCGGCGGCCCGCTCCTCGGCCCGCAGAAGCTCCCGGGCGTGGGGCAGGAACGCCTGCCCGTCGATGGTGAGCCGGGCTCCGCGCGCGGTACGGGTGAACAGCCGCACACCGAGCTCCTTCTCCAGCGCGGCGATGCGCTTGGAGACGGCCTGCTGGGTGATGGACAGCTCGGCGGCCGCCTCCTGGAACTGGCCCGCGTCAGCGACGGCGACGAAGGTGCGCACGGCCTTGAGGTCCACGTCGACCACCTTAGCCGCACAACTCATGGTTGTGGCATGTCGAGGACGTTGTTTGAACCGCCCGCCCCGGCTCGCTTGGATATCGCCCGTTCTACGTGAGGTTCTTCGGGCGAGATGGCGGGGAGTGCGCTGCACATGGGGGCGAGGCGGAAGCTGGGGCGGGAGTTCGGATGGCTCTGGGCGGCATACGCGGTCAGCGCGTTCGGCACCTGGCTCGCGTTCGACGCGTTCCCGATGATCGCGATCATTGTTCTCCATGCCGGGTCGGCCCAGGTGTCGCTGCTGGCGGCCGCGGGGCTCGCGGTGGGCGCGGCGGTGGCGCTGCCGCTCGGGCCGTGGGTGGAGTTCCGCCGCAAGCGGCCGGTGATGATCACGATGGATGTGGTCCGGTTCGCGGCCCTGATGACCGTCCCCGTCCTGTTCCTGCTCGGCCGGCTCACCTTCGTCCAGCTCGTGGTCGTGTCGGTCGTCGTCTCCGCGGCCGACATCGCCTTCACCGCGGCCAGTGGGGCGTGTCTGAAGGCGCTGGTGCCACGGGAGGACCTGCTGGTGGCGAACGCGCGGTTCGAGTCCACGTCCTGGACCGCCACCATGCTCGGACCGCAGATCGGCGGGGCCGCGATCGGGCTCTTCGGTCCGGTGATGGCCGTGGCGGCCAATGCGGTCAGCTTTCTGCTCTCCGCAGCAGGAATCCGTGCGATCGGCGGCCCGGAGCCACGCCCCGAGCGCACCGGCCCGCCTCCACGGCTGCGAGCCGGTGAGCTGCTGGAGGGCTGGCGCTGCATTCTGACCCACCCGGCGCTGCGCCCGCTGTTCTTCAACCAGGTCCTGGTGGGCGGGCTGATCATGGCGACCGCGCCGCTGCTCGCCGTCCTCATGCTGGGCAGCCTGGGGTTCGCGCCGTGGCAGTACGCCATGGCCTTCACACTGCCGTGCGTCGGCGGTCTGATCGGCTCCCGGCTGGCTCCCCGGCTGGCGGCACGGTTCGGGCAGCACCGGGTCATGCTGACCGCGGGGGCGCTGCGGGCGTGCTGGTTGCCGGGGTTGGCCTTCGTCCGCCCCGGTACGGCGGGGCTGGTGCTGGTCATGGCGGTCGAGCTGGGGCTGATCTGCTGCATGGGCGTGTTCACCCCGCTGTACGCCACCTATCGGCTCGACCGGACCCCGGCGGACCGGGTCGCCCGCACCCTCTCCGCGTGGTCGGTCTCCAGCAAGGCCACCGTCGCGACCCTGACCGCCCTGTGGGGGCTGCTGGCCGCTGTCACCGGTCCCCGGATCGCGATCGCCACAGCCGGTGTCCTCAGCCTGGCGACCCCGCTCCTCCTCCCCCGGCACGAGCACGACGCGCCCCGTCCCGAGCAGGAACCGGCACCGAGCCACACCTGATCCGCGGGCTGGGCGAACGTTCGGAATCAAGGTTCTGGACGTCCGTCCAGAACGGACGTCCAGAACGTCCGTTCAAGACTGGAGTAGGGCGGTCGGCATGGGACATCGGGAACAGTTGATGGCCGGGGCGAAGCGATGCCTGGAGGAGCGGGGATTCGCCCGTACGACCTCGCGTGACATCGCCGCCGCCAACGCACCGCTCGGCACGATCAATTACCACTACGGCTCGAAGGAGCGGCTGCTCAACGCGGCGCTTCTGGAATCGCTCGACGAGTGGAGCGAGAAGGTGCGGTCCGGGTCCGCGGAGGCCGCCCCGGCCTCCGGGGCCGGGGCGCGAGTGGAGTCGATGTGGGCCCGGATCATCGAGTCCGAGACCACGGACCGGCCGCTGCTGGTGGCCAGCGCCGAGGTGCTCGCCCAGGCCGGGCGATCCGCCGAGATCCGGCAGCAGCTCGCCGAGGCGTTCGAACTTGGGCATGTCGCACCTCGCCCTGCCCGACCACGGCAATCTGCACGGCGCGTACGACTTCTTCCAGCAGGCCACGGCCTCGGGCGTGACGCCGATCATCGGGATCGAGGCGTATGTCGCCCCGGAGTCGCGGCGCACCAAGCGCAAGATCCCGTGGGGGCAGCCCCACCAGAAGCGCAATGACGTCTCCGGCTCGGGCGGCTACACCCACAAGACGATCTGGGCGGCCGACACCACCGGGCTGCACCATCTGTTCCGGCTGTCATCGGACGCGTATGCGCAGGGCTGGCTGCAGAAGTGGCCGCGGATGGACAAGGAGCCATCGCCACCGTGGAGGACCTGGCCGGCTCCATCGAGTGCATGGTCTCCCCCGCCACCTACCAGCTGGTGTCGGCCCAACTCGTCGAGGACACGGTGGTGTTCGTCAAGGGCCGACTCGACAGACGCGAGGACGTGCCCCGGCTGGTGGCGATGGAACTGGAGGTTCCCGACCTGAGCGCCCGCCATGCCCCGCTGCGCCTCGAGATGCTCGAAGCGCACGTGACACCGCGCTCCGTCCAGCAGCTCAAGGCAATCCTCCAGGCCCGCCCGGGACCGACCGAGGTACGTCTGCGGGTGCGCGGCCGGACCAGGAGCACCGTCTACCGGCTGGGTTAACCGTATCGGCATCCGGCCGGAGTTCTGGGCGGATCTCAAAGCGGCGGTGGCCGTCACCCGGGCCACATGAGCCGGGGCCACCACAGGGGTTCGCACGATCTACACCCCCATTACGCAAGCGACTTGCAATTCTTGCGCTACGCTTGCGTGCATGACGCGACGACTTGCTGAAGTGGCGAAGAAGGTCGGTGTCAGCGAGGCCACGGTCAGCCGGGTGCTCAATGGCAAGCCCGGGGTCTCCGAAGCCACCCGGCAGGCGGTGCTGTCCGCGCTGGACGTCCTCGGCTACGAGCGGCCCACCCAGCTGCGAGGCGACCGGGCCCGGCTGGTCGGGCTGGTCCTGCCCGAGCTGCAGAACCCCATCTTCCCGGCCTTCGCCGAGGTCATCGGCGGGGCGCTGGCGCAGCTGGGGCTGACTCCGGTGCTGTGCACCCAGACCAAGGGCGGGGTCTCCGAGGCCGATTACGTGGACCTGCTACTGCAACAGCAAGTCTCCGGGGTGGTGTTCGCGGGCGGGCTGTTCGCACAGGCCGACGCGCCGCACGACCACTACCGGCTGCTCGCCGAGCGCAACATTCCGGTGGTGCTGGTCAACGCGGCCATCGAGCATCTCGGCTTCCCCGGCGTCTCCTGCGACGACGCCGTGGCCGTGGAGCAGGCATGGCGGCATCTGGCCTCTCTGGGCCACGAGCGGATCGGGCTCGTGCTCGGGCCCGGCGACCATATGCCGTCGGCGCGCAAGCTGGCCGCCGCGCGCGCGGTCGCCGGCCGGCTGCCGGACGAGTTCGTGGCCCGGGCGATCTTCTCGATCGAGGGCGGCCACGCCGCGGCCTCCCGGCTGATCGACCGGGGGGTCACGGGCATCATCTGCGCCAGTGACCCGCTGGCCCTGGGGGCGATCCGGGCGGCGCGGCGCAAGGGGTTCGGCGTGCCGTCGCAGGTGTCCGTGGTCGGCTACGACGACTCCGCGTTCATGAACTGCACCGAGCCGCCGCTGACCACCGTCCGCCAGCCCATCGAGGCCATGGGCAGGGCGGCCGTGGAGCTGCTGAACGCGCAGATCGGCGGCGCGGCCGTGCCGTCCGAGGAGCTGTTGTTCGAGCCGGAGCTGGTGGTGCGCGGCTCCACCGCGCAGCCGCCACGGGAGTGAGGCGCGGGGCCCGTCGCGATGCGGTCCACCGGGGGGCGACAGGCGGTCGGCAGAGGGGTCGGCAGGCTCAATCCACCTGATCCACAGTTCAGTTGAATAATTACAGAATCTACGCGACATCTTGCGGCCCGTTGTCGACGGTGCTTGAGTGTGCGGCGCACTCACGGTTGTGTGCGCCCCGCTCGCGGCCGTGGGGCTTCCCTGCTCCTGTACAGAGGGGTCCACCCATGAGAAGCACCGGGTTCCGTCGTACGCTCATCGCGCTCAGCGCCTGCTCCCTCGCCCTCACCGCCTGCGGAGGGTCGAACGACGGCTCGGCGGGCGGAAAGACGCGTATCACCGTCAACTGCATGCCGCCCAAGAGCGCCAAGGTCGACCGCCAGTTCTTCGAGGAGGACATCGCCTCCTTCGAGAAGCAGAACCCGGACATCGACGTCGTCGCGCATGACGCGTTCCCCTGCCAGGACCCGAAGACCTTCGACGCCAAGCTGGCCGGCGGCCAGATGGAGAACGTCTTCTACACGTACTTCACCGACGCCCGGCACGTCGTCGACATCAACCAGGCGGCCGATCTCACGCCGTACGTCAAGGAGCTGAAGAGCTACCCCACCCTCCAGAAGCAGCTGCGCGACATCTACACGGTCGACGGCAAGGTCTACGGCATCCCGCGCACCGGCTACTCGATGGGCCTGATCTACAACCGCAAGCTCTTCGAGAAGGCGGGACTCGACCCCGACAAGCCGCCGATGACCTGGGAAGAGGTCCGCGCCGACGCCAAGAAGATCGCCGCGCTGGGCGATGGCACGGTCGGCTACGCGGACTACAGCGCACAGAACCAGGGCGGCTGGCACTTCACGGCGGAGCTCTACGCACAGGGCGGCGACGTCGTCAGCGCCGACGGCAAGAAGGCCACCATCGACACCCCCGAGGCGCGCGCCGTCCTGCGGAATCTGCACGACATGCGCTGGGTGGACGACTCGATGGGCAGCAAGCAGCTCCTCGTCATCAACGACGCCCAGCAGATGATGGGCTCGGGCAAGCTGGGCATGTACCTCGCCGCGCCCGACAACATCCCGATCCTGGTGAAGGAGAAGGGCGGCAACTACGAGGACCTCGCCATCGCCCCCATGCCCGGTGGCAAGGGCACGCTCATCGGCGGCGACGGCTATATGTTCCAGAAGAAGGACACGCCGGCCCAGATCCGGGCCGGTCTCAAGTGGCTCGACCATATGTTCCTGACCCCGGGCAAGGGCTTCCTCGGCGACTACGTCCGCGCCAAGAAGAACAACGCCCCGGTGGGCCTGCCCGAGCCGCGGCTGTTCACCGGCGCCGCCGACGCCAAGGACCAGCAGGTCAAGAAGGCCAACGCCAATGTCCCCGTGGACAACTACCAGACCTTCCTGGACGGCAATCAGAAGCTGCGGATGAAGATCGAGCCGCCGCACGCCCAGCAGATCTACTCCGTCCTCGACGGAGCCGTCTCCGCCGTCCTGACCAAGAAGGACGCCGACATCGACCAGCTCATCGAGGACGCCTCCGGAAAGATCGACAGCATCCTGGCCCGGGGCTGATCCGATGACCAAGACCGCTGCGCGGCCGCCCGCCGAGGCGATCGCCGTCCACCCGGTACAGGCGCCGCCCCCGGCGGGGGGTCGGGGGCGGCGCCGCCTCGCCGACCAGGCTCGTGCCTACGGCTTCCTCCTCGGCGGTCTCGTCTGCTTCGCGCTGTTCTCCTGGTATCCGGCGATCCGCGCGGTCGTGATCGCCTTCCAGAAGTACACGCCCGGCTCGTCCCCCGAATGGGTCGGCACCGCAAACTTCACCCGGGTCCTGCACGATCCGGAGTTCACCGCGGCGTGGCGGAACACCCTCACCTTCACGCTGCTGGCGCTGGTCATCGGCTTCGCGATCCCGTTCCTGCTCGCCCTGGTCCTCAATGAACTCCGGCACGCCAAGGCGTTCTTCCGGGTCGTGGTCTATCTGCCGGTGATGATCCCGCCGGTGGTCAGCGCCCTGCTGTGGAAGTGGTTCTACGACCCCGGCGCCGGGCTGGCCAACGAGGCGCTGCGCTTCGCGCATCTGCCCACCTCGAACTGGTCCAACGGCGCCGACACCGCCCTGGTCTCCCTCGTCATCGTCGCCACCTGGGCCAATATGGGCGGCACCGTCCTGATCTATCTGGCGGCCCTGCAGTCCATCCCCGGTGAGCTGTACGAGGCGGCCGAACTGGACGGCGCGAGCCTGCTGCAACGCGTCCGCCATGTCACGATCCCCCAGACGCGGTTCGTCATCCTCATGCTGATGCTGCTGCAGATCATCGCGACGATGCAGGTCTTCACCGAGCCCTTCGTGATCACCGGCGGTGGCCCGGAGAACGCCACGGTCACCGTCCTCTACCTCATCTACAAGTACGCCTTCCTCTACAACGACTTCGGTGGCGCCTGTGCGCTGAGCGTCATGCTGCTCGTGCTGCTCGGCGCCTTCTCCGCCCTCTATCTGCGGCTGACCCGCTCCGGGGAGGACGACGCATGAGCACCCGGACCCTCGTCTCCCCCGCCGCTCTCGCCCGCCCCCGCGGCCGGGCCGTCTACTGGACGGTCTTCACGGCCGTGGTGGTGCTCTTCGCGATCGCCTTCCTCTTCCCCGTCTACTGGATGGTGTCCGGGGCGATGAAGTCGCCGGACGAGGTGGCGCAGACCCCGCCCACCCTCGTCCCGAAGCAGTGGCACTCCAGTGGCTACACCGATGCCTGGGACCTGATGCAGCTTCCGCAGCATCTGTGGAACACGGTGGTCCAGGCGGCCGGTGCCTGGCTGTTCCAGCTGGTCCTCTGTACGGCCGCCGCCTACGCCCTGTCCAAGCTGAAGCCCGCCTTCGGCAAGGTGATCCTCGGTGGCATCCTCGCCACGCTGATGGTCCCGGCCCAGGCGCTGGTCGTGCCGAAGTACCTGACCGTCGCCGATCTGCCGCTGATCCACACCAGCCTGCTCAACGACCCGCTCGCGATCTGGCTGCCGGCCGTGGCCAACGCCTTCAACCTCTATCTCCTCAAGCGATTCTTCGACCAGATCCCGCGCGACGTCCTGGAGGCCGCCGAGATCGACGGCGCCGGAAAGCTGCGCACCCTGTGGTCGATCGTGCTGCCCATGTCGCGTCCGGTGCTCGGCGTCGTGTCGATCTTCGCGCTGGTCGCGGTGTGGCAGGACTTCCTGTGGCCGCTGATGGTCTTCTCCGACACCGGCAAGCAGCCGATCAGCGTCGCACTCGTCCAGCTGTCGCAGAACATCCAGCTGACCGTGCTCATCGCCGCGATGGTCATCGCCAGCATCCCGATGGTCGCGCTGTTCCTCGTCTTCCAGCGGCACATCATCGCCGGGATCAGCGCGGGCAGCACGAAGGGCTGACATCGCCCCCTCGACAGAAAGGCATCCACCGTGGCCCAGCCCACCCCTGCCCGGACGCCCCACGACTGGTGGCGCTCCGCCGTCATCTACCAGGTCTATGTGCGCAGCTTCGCCGACGGCGACGGTGATGGCACCGGCGACCTCGCGGGCGTCCGCGCCAGGCTGCCGTACCTCGCCGAACTCGGCGTCGACGCGCTGTGGTTCAGCCCCTGGTACCAGTCGCCCATGAAGGACGGCGGCTATGACGTCGCCGACTACCGCGCCATCGACCCGGCCTTCGGCACCCTGGCCGAGGCGGAGAAGCTCATCGCCGAGGCCCGGGAGCTGGGCATCCGCACGATCGTCGACATCGTGCCGAACCACGTCTCCGACCAGCACCCCTGGTGGCGTGCCGCCCTCGCCGGCGGCCCCGAGCGCGAGCTCTTCCACTTCCGCCCGGGCCGCGGCGACCACGGTGAACTGCCGCCCAACGACTGGAAGTCGGAGTTCGGCGGCCCGGCGTGGACCCGGCTGCCCGACGGCCACTGGTATCTGCATCTGTTCGCCCCCGAGCAGCCGGACCTCAACTGGGCGCACCCTGCCGTACGCCAGGAACACGAGGACATCCTGCGCTTCTGGTTCGAGCGGGGTGTCGCGGGCGTCCGCATCGACTCGGCCGCCCTCCTGGCCAAGGATCCCCGGCTGCCCGACTTCGTCGAGGGCCGCGATCCGCATCCGTACGTGGACCGCGACGAACTCCATGACATCTACCGCTCCTGGCGTGGGGTGGCCGACGAGTACGGAGGCGTCTTCGTCGGCGAGGTGTGGCTGCCCGACAGCGAGCGCTTCGCCCGCTATCTGCGCCCCGACGAGCTGCACACCGCCTTCAACTTCTCCTTTCTGGCGTGCCCCTGGGAGGCTGGGCGGCTGCGGGCGTCGATCGACGAGACGCTCGCCGAACACGCTCCGGTGGGCGCCCCCGCCACCTGGGTACTGTGCAACCACGATGTGACCCGCACGGTCACCCGCTACGGGCGCGAGGACACCGGTTTCGACTTCGCCGCCAAGGTCTTCGGCACCCCCACCGACCTCGCCCTCGGCACCCGGCGGGCACGGGCCGCCGCCCTGCTGTCGCTGGCCCTGCCCGGCGCCGTCTACGTCTACCAGGGGGAGGAGCTGGGCCTGCCGGAGGCCGACATCCCCCGCGACCGCATCCAGGACCCGATGCACTTCCGCTCCGGCGGCATCGACCCGGGTCGCGACGGCTGCCGGGTGCCGCTGCCGTGGGGGGCCAAGGCGCCGTACGCCGGTTTCGGCTCGCGCGAGGAGCCGTGGCTGCCGCAGCCCGCTCACTGGCCGGCGTACGCGGCCGATGTACAGGAGGCGGACCCGGGTTCGATGCTCGCCCTCTACCGCGAGGCGATCCGCATCCGCCGCGCCACCCCCGGTTTCGGCGACGGGCCGCTGACCTGGCTCCCGTCGGCCGACGGTGTCCTGTCCTTCGCCCGTGACAACGGCCTGGTCTGCATGGTCAACCTCGCGGACACCCCGGCCGAGCTGGACGGCACCTCCCGGCTGCTGCTCAGCAGCGGCCCGCTGGACGGCCAGGGCCGCCTTCCGCAGGACACGGCGGCCTGGCTGCTCGCCTGAGCCACCCCCACCGCACCGCGCTATCCCCACCCCCACCACGAAGGGATCAGCACATGCACAGCAGCAGCATCGCATCGGCATCAGCCAGGCGCTTGTCGGCGATCGGCGCGACCGTCGCCCTGGCGGCCGGCATGCTCGTCACCCTCACCCCCACGGCCGCACATGCGGCGGCGGGCGCCTCCCTGCCCTTCACCTCGGTCGAGGCCGAATCGGCCACCACCACGGGTTCGAAGATCGGCCCCGACTTCACCCAGGGCACGCTCGCCTCCGAGGCGTCCGGGCGCCAGGCGGTCCGCCTCGCCACCGGCCAGCGCGTCGAGTTCACCGCACCGCGCGCCGCCAACGCGGTGAACGTGTCCTACAGCGTGCCCGACGGTCAGTCGGGCGCGCTCAACGTCTATGTCAACGGCACCAAGCTGGCCAAGACCCTCACGGTCACGTCCAAGTACTCGTATGTGGACACCGGCTGGATCATGGGTTCGAAGGCCCACCACTTCTACGACAACGCCCGGCTGCTGCTCGGGCAGAACGTCCAGGCCGGTGACAAGATCGCCTTCGAGGCGGCGAACGCCCAGGTCACCGTCGATGTGGCCGATTTCGAGCAGGTCGCGGCGGCGGCGAGCCAGCCCGCCGGATCGGTCTCGGTCACCTCCAAGGGCGCCGACCCCAGCGGGCAGGGCGACTCCACCCAGGCATTCCGGGACGCCATCGCCGCCGCCCAGGGCGGCGTGGTCTGGATCCCGCCGGGCGACTACAAGCTGACCTCCTCCCTGAGCGGTGTCCAGAACGTCGCCCTGCAGGGCGCCGGCAGCTGGCACTCCGTCGTGCACACCTCGCGGTTCATCGACCAGACCAGCTCCTCCGGCAACGTCCACATCAAGGACTTCGCGGTCATCGGCGAGGTCACCGAGCGCGTCGACTCCAACCCGGACAACTTCGTCAACGGCTCGCTCGGCCCGGGCTCCAGCGTGTCGGGCATGTGGCTCCAGCATCTGAAGGTCGGTCTCTGGCTGACCGGCAACAACGACAATCTCGTGGTAGAGAACAACCGCATCCTCGATACCACCGCCGACGGCCTCAACCTGAACGGCAGCGCCAAGGACGTACGGGTCCGCAACAACTTCCTGCGCAACCAGGGCGACGACTCGCTCGCCATGTGGTCGCTGAACTCCCCGGACGTGAGCAGCAGCTTCGAGAACAACACCATCTCGCAGCCGAACCTCGCCAATGGCATCGCGATCTACGGCGGCAGGGACATCACGGTCAAGAACAACCTGATCTCCGACACCAACGCGCTGGGCAGCGGCATCGCCATCTCCAACCAGAAGTTCCTGGACCCGTTCCATCCGCTGGCCGGCACGATCACGGTCGACGGCAACACGCTCGTGCGCGCGGGCGCCATGAATCCCAACTGGAACCACCCGATGGGCGCCCTGCGCGTCGACTCCTACGACAGCGCGATCGACGCCACCGTCAGCATCACCAACACGACCATCACGGACAGTCCGTACAGCGCCTTCGAGTTCGTCTCCGGCGGCGGCCGGGGCTACGCGGTCAAGAACGTCAATGTGACCGGCGCGACCGTGACCAATCCCGGAACGGTCGTCGTCCAGGCCGAGGCGCAGGGAGCGGCGAAGTTCAGCAATGTCACCGCCTCCAGCGTCGGCGTGGCGGGCGTCTACAACTGCCCCTTCCCGGCCGGTTCGGGCACCTTCGAGGTCGCCGACGGCGGCGGCAACTCCGGCTGGAGCAGCACCTGGTCGGACTGCTCCACCTGGCCCCAGCCCGGCCAGGGCAACCCGGACCCCGACCCGGGCCGCAACCTCGCCAAGGGCCGCCCGGCCACCGCGACCGGCTCCCAGGACGTCTACACCCCCGGCAAGGCGGTCGACGGCGACGCCGGCACCTACTGGGAGTCGGCCAACAACGCCTTTCCGCAGGCCCTGACCGTGGACCTGGGCTCCAGCCAGGCCATCCGCCGGCTGGTGCTGAAGCTGCCGCCCTCCTCGGCGTGGGGCGCCCGTACCCAGACCCTGTCCGTACTGGGCAGCGCCGATGGTTCCGCGTACTCGACGGTGGTGGGCTCGCAGGGCTACCGCTTCGACCCGGCGACCGGCAACAAGGTCACCGTCGACCTGCCCGGCAGCACGAACGTCCGCTACCTGAAGCTCAATGTCACCGGCAACACGGGTTGGCCGGCGGCCCAGCTCAGTGAGGTGGAGGCGTATCTGACCTCGTGATCCTCGCCCCCGCGCTTCGCCGCCCGGAGCCGCCCGGCGCCACGCGGACGCTCCGGTTCCCGGCTTGGCGAAGCGCGGGACGAGCCGTTGGGTCACGAGCATTACCAGGGGCGCTTGCATGATCATGCATAAGACTGCATACTCCTGCTGTGTCCAAAGTTCTCACCTCCCTCCCTGTCGGCGAACGCGTCGGGATCGCCTTCTCCGGCGGCCTCGACACCTCGGTAGCGGTCGCGTGGATGCGCGACAAGGGCGCGGTGCCCTGCACCTATACCGCCGACATCGGCCAGTACGACGAGCCCGACATCGCCTCGGTCCCCGGGCGCGCCACGACGTACGGCGCGGAGGTCGCCCGGCTGGTCGACTGCCGGGCGGCCCTGGTGGAGGAGGGGCTCGCGGCCCTTGCCTGCGGGGCGTTCCACATCCGCTCCGGCGGCCGCGCCTACTTCAACACCACCCCGCTCGGGCGGGCGGTCACCGGCACCCTGCTGGTGCGCGCCATGCTCGAGGACAATGTGCAGATCTGGGGCGACGGCTCCACCTTCAAGGGCAATGACATCGAGCGGTTCTACCGCTACGGCCTGCTGGCCAACCCCTCCCTGCGGATCTACAAGCCCTGGCTGGACGCCGACTTCGTCAGCGAGCTCGGCGGCCGCAAGGAGATGTCGGAGTGGCTGGTCGCCCACGACCTGCCCTACCGGGACAGCACCGAGAAGGCCTACTCCACCGACGCCAACATCTGGGGCGCGACCCACGAGGCCAAGTCGCTCGAGCACCTCGACACGGGCATCGAGCTCGTCGAGCCGATCATGGGCGTGCGGTTCTGGGACCCGACGGTCGAGATAGCGGCCGAGGACGTCACGATCGGCTTCGAGCAGGGGCGGCCGGTGACGATCAACGGCAAGGAGTTCGCCTCCGCCGTCGATCTGGTGCTGGAGGCCAACGCCATCGGCGGTCGGCACGGCATGGGCATGTCCGACCAGATCGAGAACCGCGTCATCGAGGCCAAGAGCCGGGGCATCTACGAGGCACCGGGCATGGCGCTGCTGCACGCGGCGTACGAGCGGCTGGTCAACGCGATCCACAACGAGGACACCCTCGCCACGTACCACAGCGAGGGACGGCGGCTCGGCCGGCTGATGTACGAGGGCCGCTGGCTGGACCCGCAGGCGCTGATGGTGCGCGAGTCGCTGCAGCGCTGGGTCGGTGCGGCGATCACCGGCGAGGTGACCCTGCGGCTGCGGCGCGGTGAGGACTACTCCATCCTGGACACCTCCGGACCGGCGTTCAGCTACCACCCGGACAAGCTCTCCATGGAGCGGACCGAGGACTCCGCCTTCGGGCCGGTGGACCGGATCGGCCAGCTGACCATGCGCAATCTCGACATCGCCGACTCGCGCGCCAAGCTGGAGCAGTACGCCGAGCTGGGCATGGTCGGCAACGCGCATCCCGCGCTGATCGGCGCCGCGCAGGCGGCCTCGACCGGGCTGATCGGCGCGATGCCCCAAGGCGCCTCCGAGGCGATCGCCTCGGACGGACACGTGTCCGGGCAGGACACGCTGCTCGACCGCGCCGCGATGGAGTTCGGCGCCGACTAAGTCTTCGCTCCACCGCGCGCGACAACGGCCAGGTCGCCCCTCGACGGGGCGTCCTGGCCGTGCGCTTTCCCTGACGACACCAGAGGTATTGACGCCCCGGGTGAGTCCTCTATCGTCCACGGCGCCCGAAGACCGGCCAGCATTCGATATATCGAACGCATGCCGTACGCGCCCAGCACGACAGCACCCGCACCCCGCACCATCCGTTCCGGTAAGGCCCTCCCACGCGCCACCGTGCCGGATCCACGAAGGCGCCTGCGGTGCTCGTGCGGCACGCCTCCGACCGCCCCTTGGAGCCCCGCATGCAGGCGGCTGGGACTGCTCACCCGGACGAACGCCACCTGCCGACCACTCCCCCACGCACGCCAAGCGGCGCGGGGCCCCCCCCCCGGGGGGGGGGGGCCCCCGGGGGGGGGGGGGGCGGGGGGGGGGCGCCCCCGGGCGGGGGGGCGGGGCCCCCCCCCCCCCCCACCCCCCCCCCCCCCCCCCCCCCCCCCCCCCCCCCCCGCCCCCCCCCCCCCGCGGGGGGGCCCCCCCCCGCCGCTGGAGGGGCCGAGCGCGGGCCGGGTCAGCCCGCGGGCTTGCCCGCGGCACCGCCGCCCAGGCCATCGACGTACGAGGCGATCCAGGCCAGCGGGGCGTTCCAGTTGATGGTGATCTCGTTGGTGGAGTACGCCATCAGGCTGTCGGTGTAGCACATCGCCGGGGCGCAGCCCTTCAGCTTCTTCTTGGCGACCACGTCCTGCAGCCCGGAGTTCGGGCCACCGGCCAGCGAACCGGGTGCCGGATGCGGCAGCTTGTGGTCACGCTGGTGCGCCCAGAAGCGGTGGTGCTGGTTGTGCGAGTTCCGCTCGCCGTAGCCGGTGACATAGGACTGGTTGAGCGGATTTCCGCCCAGCACGTAGTCCATGCCACGGAGCACCGCGTCGAGATAGCGGGGCTTGCCCGTCAGGTCGTGCGCGGTGGCGAGCACGACCATGTTGTTCAGCACCTGGCTGTTGGAGCCCCACTCGTACTTGCCGTCCTTCGGCGCGTACGGAACGCCGTAGGCCGACTTCGCGGAGTCCGCGGCGTAACGGTCGGCGGCCTTCGTCACCATCGTGCGCACCTCGGCGCGCTGCTTGGCGGTGAGCTTGTTGGGCACCGTGGCCAGGTCGAGCGCGCCGAGGCCGGCGGTCGAGGCCCACGACATGCCGCCGCCGCGCGGGAAGAGCGCGTCGACGTCGCGGTGCAGCGGCGAGCCGAGCACCGCCTTGGCGTAGGTGTGATCACCAGTGCTGAGGAACAGCTCGGCCGCGGCCCAGTAGAACTCGTCGCCCACGTAGCGGTCACCGTAGGCACCGCCGCCCGTGGAGTCCTTGTCGCTGGCGAAGATCTTCGGATGTGCCTTGGCCGCGTCCCACGCGGTCCGGGCCGCGTGCAGGCAGCGGGCGGCGAACTCCGGGTCGTAGGACTTGAAGACCCGGGCGCTCTGCGCGGCAGAGGCCGCCAGGTTGAGCGTGGCCGCGGTGGACGGCTTGTGCAGCTCACGCTGCTGCTTGTCCTGGTCGGGCCGGGTCGGGAACCCGGTCCACTGCTTGTCGTGCACCTTATGGAACGCCATCCCGGCGAGCGGCTCGCCCTGGGGCACCTGCATGCGCAGAAGGAATTCCATCTCCCAGCGGGCCTCGTCCAGGATGTCCGGGACGCCGTTGCCGCGCTCGGGCACCCGGAGCCGGCCGTCGCCGAGCGGCGCGGCGTCGACACCCTTGGTGGTGTGGGTGCGCTCGTACGCGGACATCAGCTGGGCCACCGAGATACCGCCGTTGACGACGTACTTGCCCTGGTCACCCGCGTCGTACCAGCCACCGGAGACATTCCGGCGGTAGTCGCACTCGCCCTTCTGGCACGGGACGTCGGTGTCGCCCCGGTGCGGGGCCGCCTTGTCGTGGCCCGCGGGGCGGGCGTACTTCGAGCCCACGAGGTCCGCGTCGATCTTGATGCCGCTGCGGTTGTGGTAGAAGTACGCCAGCGCGTCGCTCCGCAGCGAGCGGTAGAGGTGGTCACCGATGCTGAACGGTTCGCTCTTCTTCCCGTCGATGGTGACGGTGTACCCCTCGCCCGCGTCGGTGACCTTGCTGAAGTCGAAGGTCTGGACGTTCTGCCGGGAGCTCGGGTCGACGCCCGCGGGGTGGGTGGTCCCGCTCGCCCGCTTGGTGCCGTCGGCGGCCCGGAGCGTCCAGGCCAGCGGCTTGGTGGCCGTCGTGACGACGGTGCCCTTCTTGGGGCCGTGGGTCAGATAGCCGACCTGGTTTATCCGCACCGGCGAGCCGGTGTCGGCCTTGGGGGCGGCCGTCCCGGCGCCGTGCCGTGCGTGGT
The DNA here is from genome assembly GCF_042868035.1 of Streptomyces sp. NPDC007875. NCBI lineage: Bacteria > Bacillati > Actinomycetota > Actinomycetes > Kitasatosporales > Streptomycetaceae > Streptomyces > Streptomyces sp. NPDC007875. The sequence continues at coordinate 41,507 of NZ_JBIADZ010000012.1, forward strand.
GGTCCACGGCTCCGGCCGCGGGCGCGGCCAGGGCGCCGAGGGCGAGGCCGGCCGCGATCGCCGCGCCCAGCGTGCGCCGGCGGCGGCGATCGGTCCGATCAGGGGCGGTACGTACGCGAGGAGCAGAAGACAAGTCTCAGCACTTCCGAGGGTTTCGGCGTCTTTCCGTCCCTCAGAGGCTAAGAAAACGTCCTGGCCTGCAGCTTCGTACGCTTAGCCGAAATCCGGGTACTCCAGGTGGCCGAGCACGGCCTCCTTCAATCGAGGTATTCCGGCAGGTGAGCCCCGATGGTGCGGCGGGCTACCAGCGGGCGAGGGCCGCCTGGAAGGACGGATCGAAGCGCCGCATGTACCCGGTGTCGTCGCGGTTGCGCTGTCCGCAGCGGACGTACTGCTCGTGCAGCCGCGCCAGGGCGTCGGGGTCCAGCTCCACACCGAGGCCGGGGGCGGTCGGCACGGGCACCGAGCCATCGGTGAACGTCAGCGCGCCGTCCACGATCACGTCCTCGGTCTTCCAGGGCCAGTGGGTGTCGCAGGCATAGGTGAGGTTCGGGGTGGCCGCGGCCAGGTGGGTCATCGCGGCCAGGCTGATCCCCAGATGCGAGTTCGAGTGCATGGACAGGCCCATGCCGAAGGTGTCGCAGATACCGGAGAGCAGTTTGGAACGGCGCAGTCCGCCCCAGTAGTGATGGTCGGAGAGGACGACCTGGACGGCGTCGGCGGCCACCGCGGGGGCCAGCTCGTCGAAGGCGACCACGCACATATTGGTGGCCAGCGGCATGGGGACCTCGCGGGCGACCGCGGCCATGCCGTCGATCCCGGGGGTGGGGTCCTCCAGATACTCCAGCACGCCGTCGAGCGCGCGCCCGACCTTCACCGACGTCTGTGTCGTCCAGACGGCATTGGGGTCCAGGCGCAGCGGATGGTCGGGGAAGGCGCGGCGCAGCGCCCGTATCGCCTCGGTCTCCTCCTCCGGGGGCCTGACGCCGCCCTTCAGTTTGATCGCGGTGAAGCCGTAGTCGTCCACCATCCGCCGGGCCTGCGCCACGATGGCGTCGGGGTCGAGGGCCTCGCCCCAGGAGTCCGGCTCCTGGCCGGGGTGGGCGGCCCACTTGTAGAAGAGGTAGGCGCTGAACGGGACCGCGGACCGCACGGCACCGCCGAGCAGGTCGCAGACCGGGCGCCCGACGGCCTTGCCCTGGATGTCCAGGAGTGCCACCTCGAACGGGGAGGCGACCCGGTCGACGGTGCTGCTGGTGGTGATCATGCCGGTGAGCCCGGAGCCACCGGCGCCGCCCACGCGCTCGATGACCCGCTGGACGCGCTGGTGCAGCTCCTCGGTGGCGAAGGCGTCGAGCCCGACGATCTCGTGGCCGACGGCCGCGAGGCGCTCCAGGTGGAGCTCGTCCGCGTAGGTTTCGCCGAGCCCGGTCAGGCCCGCGTCGGTGTGGATCTGCACGATCGAGCGGAGCGCGAAGGGCTCGTGGACGCCGACGGAGTTGAGCAGGGCGGGGTCGCGGAAGGCGACGGGGGTGATGGTGACATCCGTGATGCGCAGAGATGCTCCGTCAAACATCGACGTCCATTCATATAGTTGAACAAGTGGTAGGTGCATGAACCCTACCAAGGGGCATGCCCGGGCGAGAGGGAGGCAAACCACCAGCCATAACTCATGCGTTTCCCTGCGGAATTGTTGCTTCCGGAGTCATTGACCCGCAGGAACGGGCGATCGTAAAGTCTGCACACACTTCATGAGTGTTCGTGTACATGAACGACGCGAGGAGAGCCGGCATGGTGAATCCCCCCGCCCCCGACCCTGATCCGGCCGCCTCCTCGGAGCTCGTCGAACGGGCCGTGACCAAGTTTCTGCGGCGGGTGATGCCCATCTTGGTCCTCATGCTGGTGGTCAACCAGATGGACCGCACCAACGTCGGCTTCGTCCAGGACGACCTCAAGGCCGACATCGGGATCGGAAGCGCGGCCTACGGACTCGGCGCCGGTCTGTTCTTCATCGGCTACGCCCTGCTCGAAGTCCCCAGCAACATGCTGATGGAGCGCTTCGGTGCCCGCGTCTGGCTCACCCGGATCATGATCAGCTGGGGCGCGGTGACCCTCGCCATGTGCTTCATGTCCGGGGCCACCTCCTTCTACGTGCTGCGGTTCCTGCTGGGCATCGCGGAGGCGGGGTTCTTCCCCGGCGTCATGTACTACCTCACCACCTGGCTGCCCGACTCCGCCCGCGGCCGGGCCAGCGCCCTCTTCCTCGGCGGCTCCGCGACCGCCTACATCGTCACCGGCCCCATCAGCGGCGCGCTGCTGGAAATGCACGGCCTGGGCGGATTCGCCGGCTGGCGCTGGATGTTCGCGCTGGAAGGCGCCATCTCGATCACCGTGGGCATCGTCGCCGCCTTCTTCCTCGTCTCGCGTATCCAGGACGCCCGCTGGCTGACCGGCGAGGAGAAGGCCGCCCTCGGCGCGGCGGTCGGCCGGGACCGCGAGGCGCGCAGCCGCGAACCGCAGGTGTCCAGGCTGCGCCTGGTGGTCCACCCCCAGGTGGCGCTGCTGACCGGCGTGTTCTTCGCCATGGCGCTGACCGGATACGCGATCACGTTCTGGCTGCCGAGCCTGGTAGACGACATCGGCGGACTCTCCTCCTTCCAGATCGGGCTGCTCACGGCCATCCCGTGGATCTGCGCGGTCATCGCGATGTACACGATGAGCCGCTACACCGACCGCATGCCGGACCGGCGGCCCTACCTCGCCGTCGTCCTGGTGCTGTCCGCCATCGGCACCTTCCTCGCCACCCTCGGCTCCCCGTGGTTCGGCCTCGCCGCCGTCACCCTGGCCGCCGTCGGCAGCAAATGCGCCGCCAACCTCTTCTGGCCGCTGGCCCAGTCCACGCTCGACCTCAGGGTCACGGCCGCGGGGCTCGCCGTCGTCAACTCCCTCGGCAACCTCGGGGGCTTCGTCTCCCCGACCCTCTTCGGCTATCTGGAGGAGACGACGGGCAGCACCAACGGCGGCCTCTACACGCTCTCCGCGGCCTCGCTGCTCGCCACCGTCGGCGTGTACTTCCTGCGCCGCGGCAGCGGCCGGGGCGGCGCCGAAGCCGCCGCCCCCGTCGTTCCCGCCCGGACCGTCTCCGGGTGACCCTGGCCCGCCCGCCCGGAACCGTGTGGTTCCGGGCGGGACGGAACCGTCGAGCGCCAGCGGCGGACAGCCGTGGCCGTCATGGTGCGCTCATCGGTGGAGCCGACGCGGTCAGCGAAGCCCGGAAGCCGGCGTGGGCACGGCACGCGTGACCTGGATCTTCTCCCGGAACATCAGTTCCTCGACCCGGGGGCCGATCTCCTGCTGCCACCGATCGCTCCCGTAGACCGCCGCGTACAGCCGCTCCCGCTCCGCCTCGTCGGCGAAGCGCCGCATCCACACATAGCCGTCGGGGTCCTCCTCGTCGATGAACGAGGCGATGACGTTCATCCCCTTCGACTTCTGGAAGGGGATGATCACCTCTTCCATGAAGCCGACCCATTCCTCCCGGCGGCCGGGCCTGGTCTGGTAGCGGCGGATCTCGTAGAACATGCGCGTCTCCTTCGAGCTGATGTGATGGATGGTGCGAGATGGCCTCGGGCTTCCGCCGTCGGCGCGCAGCGGGTCAGGCGCCGACGCGGAGAACCAGCTTGCCGCGCGTATGGCCGTCCTCCCCCTGGCGGTGGGCGCGAGCGGCCTCCTCCAGCGGGAAGACCTCCTCGACCTCGACCGCGACCTCACCCTTGTCGATCAGTGCGGCGATCGTGGTGAGCGCGGCACCGTCCGGCTCGACGAGGAAGGCGCTGGTGCGGATCCCGCGGTCGTCGGCTGCCTGCCGCACCTCGGGGGCGACGCCACCAGGGACGGCCACCAGCAGTCCCCCCTTCCTGAGCACCTTCAGGGAACGGGTGCTGGTGGCGTCGTGGTCCTCGCCCAGCAGGTCGATCACCACATCGACGTCCTCGACCGCGTCCTCGAAGCGCTGCTCGGTGTAGTCGACCAGCTCCGCCGCTCCGAGCCGGCCGAGCCATGCGTGCCGGCTCTCCCGGGCGGTCCCCACCACCTGCGCCCCCAGGTGCCGTGCGAACTGGACGGCGAAGTGCCCGACGCCACCGGCGGCGGCGTGCACCAGAACCCGCTGCCCGGCCGTCACCCGCGCGGTGTCCACCATGATCTGCCAGGCCGTCAGCGCCGCCAGCGGGACGGCGGCCGCCTCCTCATGGCTCAACGCGGCCGGCTTGCGGGCGAACTGGCGGGCCGGAGCCGTGACGTACTCGGCGTAGCCACCGGCCTGACGGGGGAACCACGGCATGCCGTACACCTCGTCGCCGGGGGCCAGCGTGGTCACCCCGAACCCGACTTCCTCGACCACACCTGAGACATCCCAGCCCAGGGTGAACGGCGGCTCGCCGAGCACACCCGCCATACCGCCGCCCTGACGGGTCTTCCAGTCGACCGGGTTGATACCGGCGGCACGTACCCGCACCAGCACTTCGGTGGGCAGCGGCTCCGGCCGCGGGACCTCCGCGATGCGCAGCACCTCCGGGCCGCCGAGCGCGTCCTGTACCACCGCACGCATCATGGTCCTGGCCACGTGTGCCTCCTGAGCTCATCGTTCTCGTCACGCCCGCTCTCCGGGCGCGCTCGCACGCTAACCGCGGGGGCCTGGTTACCCACAAGGGACACTGCTACCTTTTGGGTAGTACCAGCGCCCGGAAGGTCCCTCCATGAGCACGCGATGCCACACAGGCCAGCACGACCATCATGATGTGTACGAGGCCCAATGCCCGTGCCGGGCCATGCTGGATCTGCTCGCGAACAAGTGGTCGGCGCTTGCCATCGGGGCCCTGGAGGACGGCCCTCTCCGGTTCGGCGCTCTGCAGCGCCGTCTTCAGGGGATCAGCCCCAAGGTGCTCACCCAGACACTGCGCCGCCTCGAAGACGCCGGTCTCATCGAGCGGACGGTCTACCCCGCCGTCCCGCTCCACGTGGAGTACGAACTCTCTCCCCTGGGACACAGCGCGTCCGTCCCGCTCAGGAACCTGCGCCTGTGGGTCGAGGAGAATCTGGACCTCGCCGCCGCGCCCGCGAAACCCATGTGACGGCGCCGGTCCCCTTCCGGCGCCGCCCGCCCCCCCCTCAGCACCCTCCTCCGCAGACGGCAGACGGAGAGCGCCCTTTCCGGGGCCGGGGCTCCTCAGGCGGCGGGGACGGTGCGGATGGCGGCGATGTCGAACTGGAGGCGGACCTTCTCACTCACCAGCGCGCCGCCCTCGGCCAGTCGGGCGTTGTAGGTCAGGCCCCATTCGGAGCGGTTGATGGTGGTGGTGCCGTCGAAGCCCGCCCGCTGGTAGCCGAAGGGGTCCGTGACGTACCCGATGTAGGTGAGCTCCAGGACGACGGGGCGGGTGATGTCTCTGATCGTGAGGTCCCCGATCATCCGGTAGACGTCCGGGCCCGCGACTTCCACGGCGGTACTCGCGAACCGGATGTGGGGGTAGGTTCTGGCGTCCAGGAAGTCCCGGCCCATCAAGTGGTCGTCCCGCTGCTCGACACCGGTCTGGACGCTGGCGGTGGACAGCAGGACCTCGGCCCGGGAACGGCGCGGGTCGCGGCCGTCGAAGTAGAGGCGGCTTTCGAATTCCGTGAAGGCGCCACGTACCGTGCTCACCATGGCGTGGCGGACGGAGAAACCGATCCGGCTGTGGGCCGGATCGACGATCCACTCTCCGGTGAGAGCCGCGAGGCCGGTATCCGGCACAGCGACGGCGCCGGACGTCGCCCGGGCAGGGGGGACCGCCGGTGCGGCGTTGGCGACCGCGCGACGGGAGGTACTGCGGCTGAACAGGTTCATGCCACCTGTTGTTACTTTCAACTTAGGGGTTGACGCAACCCTTGATCAAGAGCAGTTACTCAAGGATCTTGAGTAACTACCGCCGGGTGTCCTCCGAGCGCGCTCGTCAGTGGCCCGCGCGAGGACGCCCGTGCTCGACGCGGGGCGGCGTCCACACGGCTGTATACGTCATCCTGGTCAACGCCCTCTGATCACCACGATGTTCCCGCCCGAGGAGAAGTCCCCGTTGACGACCGACAGCTACTACGAGCCGATCGACGAGCACCACTACAAGCCCACCGCCCACGTCAGTGGCGCCTGGAGCACGGACGAACAGCACTTCAGCCCGCTCGGCGGGCTCATCGTCCACGCCATCGACCGCCACCTCGCCACCCGTCCGCACACCGGACTGCTCCTCAGCCGGATCAGCTTCGACATCCTCGGGCGCCTCGCCCTCGACGAGTGCGAGATCCGGGTGGAGACCGTCCGGCCCGGCCGCACCATCGAACTCATCGAGGCCGTCGTGCTCATCGCCGACCGCCCCGTGGTCCGGGCCCGTGCGTGGCTCCTCGCCGCCGTGGACACCGCGGCCGTCGCCGGTGGCGCCGAGGACCGGCTCACCCCGCCCGAGAAGCTCGCCCCCTGGTCGATGGCCTCCCTGTGGCCCGGCGGATACATCGCCTCCCTGGACTCCCGTCCGCTCGCGCCACCCCAGCCGGGCCGCGCGACCGTCTGGGTCTCCACCCCGCTCGCCCTCGTGGCCGGGCAGACCAGCACCCCACTGGCCTCGTACATCGCGCTCGTCGACACCGCCAACGGGATCGCCGTACGACAGCCGCCCACCGCCTGGATGTTCCCCAACGTCGACCTGACCCTCCACCTCCACCGCCAGCCCGAGGGCGGCTGGGCCGGGCTGGACACCACGGTCACCTTCGGTCCCACCGGCCAGGGCATCACCAGCACCGTGCTGCACGACCTGCGCGGTCCGATCGGACACGCCCAGCAGATCCTCACCGTCCGCCCGCTGCCCGGCGCCTGACCTCGTACGAGACATGCCGCCACCGGCGAGGTGGCGGCCTCCCTGTACGATGACGCGGCAAGCAACGAACCACTCTGCCTGACGCAGAGCTGGCGCGACCGCTCGGCGGCCGCGGTCCCTCTGCCCCTCATCGGCGCGGACCCGGTATCTACCCCGGTCCAGCGCGAGAGGACAGCTCTCGGCGCGCTCCGCCATGCCGGCCCGGGTGCGCTACCAGGCGGCGGAAAGGCGTCGGCCGTGGCATCCGCGGTCTCCAGCACCACCCCTCCTCCCACGCAGCGCGCCGGCTACCGGCACCTGCTGCGCACACCGGGCGCATGGACCTTCCTGCTGCCCGGCTTCGCCGCCCGGCAGCCGTTCGCGATGCTGACGATCAGCATCGTGCTCCTGCTGCGCCACACCACCGGGTCGTACGGTCTCGCCGGGGCGGTCGCGGCCGTCACCGGCGTGTCCATGGCGCTGTTCGCGCCCCAGAGCGGCAAGCTGGCCGACCGCCACGGACAGAGCGCGGTCCTGGTGCCGGGTGTGCTGCTCCACGCGGCGGCGGCCGCCCTGCTGACGACGCTCGCCCTGGCCCACGCGCCACTGTGGGCGCTGATCGCCGCCGCGGTGCCCACGGGCGCTTCCGTCCCGCAGGTCGGGCCCATGGTGCGGGCCCGCTGGGCGGCCGCCCTCGGGGACGGCGCTCACGGGGACGGCGCCCCGGGCAAATCCGGGCCGCGGTCGGGACGCCATCCGCTGCTGGCGACCGCGGCCGCGTTCGAGTCCGTGACGGACGAGCTGACGTTCGTCATCGGCCCCGTGCTCGCGACCGGTTTGAGCACCGGTGTGCATCCGGCGTCCGGCCTGATCGCGGAGGCGGCGCTGACGCTGGTGGGCGGGCTGCTCTTCGCGGCCCAGCGCGGTACCGCGCCGCCGCTGAACGCGGCGCGGGCGGACGCCCGGGAGCGGCCCGCCTCGGCCCTGTCCGTACCGGGCGTGCGGGTCCTGGCCGTGGCCTTCCTGGGCGTCGGCTCGGTCTTCGGCGGGATGCAGGTCGCCCTGACCGCCTTCGCCCAGGAGCACGGCCAACCGGGCCTGAACGGTGTGCTGTACGGCGTCTTCGCGGCGGGCAACATGCTGGCGGGCGTGGCCTGTGGCGCCATCGCCTGGCGCACCTCCCCCCGGCGGCGGCTGCTGACCTCCTACGCCGCGCTGACGCTGATCTGCTCAACGCTGTGGGCGGTGCCCGCGCCGCTGCCGCTGGGCGGGCTGGGGCTGCTCGCGGGCCTGTGCATCGCACCGGCGCTGATCACCGGATACACCCTGGTGGAGGCCCTGGTCCCGGCCACGTCCCGGACGGAGGCGTTCACCTGGCTGACCGGCTCGGTCGCGCTGGGGCAGGCGGCGGCGGTGACGGCGGCGGGACAGATGGCGGACGGTTTCGGCGCGAGCGCCGCCTTCACGGTGCCGCTCGTCGGCACGGCGCCGGCCCTGCTGACCGTGGTGTTTCTGCGCGCGCGGATCGCACCGCGCGGCGTCTCCACGGCGATACGCCATGAGCGGCGCGCCGCCGGTACGCACGACGGGTCGCTCCAGACGGCGGACACCCCCTGAGCGACGTCCCGGCCGTACGGTCACGGCACGCCCTCATGCGAACGTCACCTGCGCCGTGGCGTGCCGGGCCTCCCGGTGGGTGGCGATGCGCAGGTCGGCACCGCTGCCGGAGGGCGCGCCGGACGCCACGAGGCGTTCCCCGGCGAACAGCGGCCGCCGCAGCCGGTAGGACAGCGAGGCCACCCGCCGCGCCGGGGCGTGGCGGCGGACGAGTTCGAGCATGAGCAGGGCCAGCAACGGGCCGTGGACGACGGGGCCCGGGTAGCCCTCCTCCCCTTGCGCGTACGGCGTGTCGTAGTGGATGCGGTGGGCGTTGGCGGTGAGCGCGCTGAACCGGAACAGCAGTGTCGGGTCCGGGTGCAGCGGGAACTGCCACGTCCCCTCGGGGTCGGGGGCGGCGGACTCGTCGAGGGCGGCCGGGTGGTGGCGCACGGAGCCGCGCCCCGACCGGTAGACGATGTCCTGTTCCTCGACGAGGCAGGTCCGGCCGCGCTGGCGGAGTTCCCGGCGCTCGGTGACGAACAGCAGCTCCCCCGTGCTCCCGTGTTTGGCCGTCACCGTGCCCAGGCTGCTGATGCGCTCGGCCGGCTCACCGAGGCGCAGCGGCTCGGTGATCTCGCATCGTCCTCCGGCGATCATCCGCTGCCGGTGCGGGATGGGCGGCAGGAAGTGTCCGGCCCGGGGGTGTCCGTCGGCTCCGAGCTCGCGCTGGGCGGGCCAGTGCAGGAAGTAGAGCCAGTGCCACAGCGGTGGCAGGGGCTCACCGTCCTTCGCCACGGCCTCGGGCAGGTCGAGGACCGCCGACAGGGCCGCGACGGGCCCGACGGGCAGCGCGTCCTCGGCCATGACCGGTCCCGGGGCCCAGGACGCGACGCACGAGCTGAGCGGGGGCGGGGTGGGTTGCATGGTTCTTCTGTCCCTCCTCATGCGTGAGTAGGCGGTCAGACCAGGAAGGGCTCCTCCTCCAGGAACGACGACACGATCGTCGCGGCCGCCGGGCGGCACTCCTGGAAATAGCCGTGCCGGGCGCCCTCGAAGATGTGCGTACGCGCCTGGGGGATGCGCGAGGCGAGCAGCGGTGCGTTGGCCGCCGGGGTGAGCCGGTCGTCCGCGCCGTGCAGGATCAGGGTGGGCGCGGTGATCAGCGGAAGGGCGTCCCAGGCGTCGTGTTGATTGCTGGCCACCAGATGGCCTCGCCGGGCGTGCGGGGGCATGCCGGGGGCGCCGAGGGTCGTATAGGGCCCGGGGTGTGCGGACCGCCAGGCTGGGGTGTACATCAGGTCGATCAGCGCTTCGTTCGCCGCCCGCGCGTCGGTCTGGGCCAGGGAGCGCCGCACCGCCATGTCGCGCTCCGTCGCGTGGGACCCGCCGGGCGAGGTGCAGCCGAGGACGAGCCGCCGGATCCGGTGCGGATGGCGGGCGGCGACCCACTGGGCGACCCGCCCGCCCATGGAGGTCCCGTACAGATCGGCGCGCTCGATGCCCAGATGGTCGAGGACGGCGATCACATCGTCGGCGAAGCCCGGCGTCGAGTAGGGCTGGTCGGGCTTCTCGCTCTCCCCCGTGCCGCGCCAGTCCATGGTGAGGGTGGTGTGGGTGGCGTGGAAGTCCGCCCGTATGCCGTCCCACCAGTGGTGGTTGTTGGCCTGGCCCGCCAGGAGCACCAGCGGGGGCCGTCCGGTGCCCTGGCGCTGATAGGCGAGGAGGGTGCCGTCCAGCGCGCGGGCGTGGCCGCTGACCTGCTGATGGACGTCGGTGCTTGCCATGGGTGTTTCTCGCCTTTCGGGCTTCGGGGGTCGTCTTCCGGGTTCCGGGCTCAGGTGTCGTCGGTGGGTGCGGCCCGCGTGTGCAGCTGGGCGGAGGGCCACCGCTCCTGGTCCACGGCCGAGGTGATCTGGTGGAGCAGTTCCCGGGCGACGGCCTCCACCGCGGGTGGTGTCCGCCCGGCTCTGGACATCCCGAGGACGATCGAGCGCCATACGTCTGGTTCGCACAGCGGTGCCGCGCCGAGTGTGCCATCGGCCACGTCCTCGGCGATGCCCAGTCCCGGCAGGATGGTCCAGCCGTGCCCGGCCCGGACGAGTTGCTTCTGCATCCGCATGGAGTTGGTCTGCACGACCACGTCCATCTCGACCGCGGCCCGTCCGGCGGCCCCGTCGATCAGGCTGCGCAGGGCGTGCCCGGCCGCGGGCATGACCAGCGGGTGCTCGGCGGCCCGCGCGAGGGGGACGGGCTGATCGCCACGCAGCCCCTCGGACGGCGGCGCGACCACCCACAGCCGCTCGCGCACCAGAGGGCGGAGGTTCAGCGACGGCGTGTCGGCCAGGTTGTAGAGCAGCGTGAGGTCCAGGTCGCCGTCGTCCAGCCATTGCTGGAGGTGCCCGGAGTACGCCGTCATCAGGCGCAGCTCGATCCCGGGGTGGTTCCGGGTGAGCGCGGACACCAGCGGCTCCGCCAGCAGATCGGCGGTGCTCTCCAGCAGGCCCACGGTGACGATGCCGGTCACCACGCCCGGGGTCGGCTGGACCTCGGCACGGGCGCGCTCCAGTTCGTTCAGGGCGCGGCGAGCGCGGTCGGCCATGACCGCGCCGGCCTCGGTGGGCCGCATGCCCTGCCGGGTCCGCTCGAAGAGGGGGACGCCCAGCTCCTCCTCCAGGGTGCGGATCTGCCGGGTGACCGCGGGCTGGACCAGATGGAGCAGCTCCGCGGCCCGGGTGACGCTGCCGACCTCGGCGACCGTGACGAGTGCCTTGAGTTGTTTGACGTCCAACGCTCGCTCTCCAGCCATCCGCGTCCGGCATGGGCGTATCACGCATTGCTATTTCACTGAGACCTCCATAAGTATCCATGATGACACTGAGCTCGGACGGCGATCCCGCCTCCCCGTCTTCCCGTCTCACAGGAGCGTCAGAGCATGAGCACCCTCGACATCGTGTCCGAGGACGAGCAGTTCATCGTCAGGACGGTGCGCGACTTCGTGGACAACGACGTCAAACCGGTCGTCCAGGAGCTGGAGCACGCCAACACCTACCCCGAGGCCCTGATCGAGCGGATGAAACAGCTCGGTGTCTTCGGGCTCGCCATCCCGGAGGAGTACGGCGGCACCCCCGTCTCCACCTCGTGCTATGTCCTGATCACCGAGGAACTGGCCCGTGGCTGGATGAGCCTGGCCGGTGCGATGGGCGGCCACACCGTGGTCTCCACCCTCCTGCTGCGCTTCGGCACCGAGGAGCAGAAGCGCCGCTATCTGCCGAAGATGGCCACCGGCGAGATCCGGGCCACCATGGCGCTGACCGAACCGGGCGGCGGCTCCGACCTCCAGGCGATGCGCACCGTCGCCCGTAAGGACGCGGACGGCTATGTGGTGGACGGCTCCAAGACCTGGATCACCAACTCCCGCCGCTCCCAGCTGATCGCCCTGCTCTGCAAGACCGACCCCGACGCCACCCCCGCGCACCGGGGCATCTCCATCCTGCTGGTCGAGCACGGGCCCGGTCTGACGGTCTCCCGCGATCTGCCCAAGCTGGGCTACAAGGGCGTCGAGAGCTGCGAGCTGTCGTTCGACGGCTACCGGGCCCCGGCCGACGCCGTTCTGGGCGGTGTGGAGGGCAAGGGGTTCGCCCAGATGATGAAGGGGCTGGAGACCGGACGGCTGCAGGTCGCCTCCCGCGCGCTCGGCGTCGGCCGGGCGGCGCTGGAGGACGCGCTGGCCTACGCCCAGGAACGCGAGTCGTTCGGCAAGCCGATCTGGCAACACCAGTCGATCGGCAACTACCTCGCCGACATGGCCACCTCGCTGACCGCGGCCCGTCAGCTCACCCTGTACGCCGCGCGGGAGGCCGACGCGGGGCGGCGCGTGGACATGGAGGCGGGCATGGCGAAGCTGTTCGCCTCCGAGACCGCCATGGAGATCGCGCTCAATGCCGTCCGCATCCACGGTGGTTACGGCTATTCCACCGAGTTCGACGTGGAACGCTACTTCCGCGACGCGCCTCTGATGATCGTCGGTGAGGGCACCAACGAGATCCAGCGCAATGTGATCGCGGCTCAGCTCGTGAAGCGCGGCGGACTGGGGTGAGGCGGGCTGGAGTGAGGCGGGCTGGAGTGACGTCTGCCCGCCCGCCGCGCACTCAGCCGCCTGCGATGACCTTGCCCGGGTTGAGAATCCCCTGCGGGTCGAGGGCCGCCTTGACGGCACGGTGCATCTCCAGAACGGCCGGTGTGAGCTCCCGCTCCAGACCGTCCCGCTTCAGCAAACCCACCCCGTGTTCGCCGGTGACCGTGCCACCGAGGTCGATGGCGTCCGCGATGATGTCGTGGAAGGCGGCCTGGGCCCGCTCCCGGGCCGCCGTGTCGCCGGGCTGGGTGATCAGCAACGGGTGGAGGTTGCCGTCACCGGCGTGGGCGATGTTGGCGATGAGCGTGTCATGGCGGGTGGCGGCGCGCTCGATCCGTGCCAGCATCTCCGGTACGGCCGCCTTGGGCACGCAGACGTCCTCGGTGAGCACCGGGCCCAGCCGCTCCAGCGCCGGATAGGCGAGCCGCCTGGCCGAGAACAGCGCGTCGGCCTCCTCCTGGTCCGTGGACTGCGCGGCCCAGGTCGCCCCCGCCTCCTCGAAACAGGCGAGCATGCGCTCGGCCTCCTGCGCACCGGCCGGGCCCGGGGCGTCCGTACGGCCGAGGAGCACCACGTCCGCGTCGACGGACAGGCCCATGTTCTTCCACTTGTCGACCGCCGCCAGGCAGTGCCGGTCGATCAGCTCCAGCGCGGACGGGGTGAGGCCCGCGGCCCCGATCGCGGCGACCGCGCGTCCCGCCGCCACGACCGAGGAGAAGTATCCGGCGACCGTGCGCTCGGCCTCACGCCGCGGCCGCAGCCGCACCGTGACCTCGGTGATCACTCCCAGGGTGCCTTCGGAGCCGACCATCAGCCCCGCCAGGTCGTACCCGGCGACCCCCTTGGCGGTCCTGCGGCCGAGCCGCACGAGCTCACCGGTGCCGGTCACCACCTCCAGGCCGAGCACATAGTCGCGGGTGACGCCGTACTTCACACAGCACAGCCCGCCCGCGTTGGTCGCCACATTGCCGCCGATGGTGGACCAGGGCGCGCTCGCCGGGTCGGGCGGGTACCAGAGGCCCTGCTCGGCGCAGGCGGCGCGCAGATCGTCGTTGACCACACCGGGTCCGACGACCGCGAGGCGCTCCACGGGGTCGATCTCGTGGATGGTGTCCATGGCCTCGGTGGAGAGCACCACACAGCCCTCGACGGCGTTGGCACCACCGGAGAGACCGGTGCCGGCGCCCCTCGTGACCAGCGGAACGCCGTGCCGCACACAGGCCCGCACCACGGCACGCACTTCCAGCGCCGTACGTGGCCGCACCACCACGAGGGGCGTGCCGTACGGCGCCCACTCCGCCTCGTCGTGGACGAAACCGGCGGCGACACCCGGGTCCTCGACCATCCGGCCGTCCGGCAGCTCCTGCCGCAGATCATCGATCAACACGCCCGGTCCCCTGCCTTGTCGTCGAGCACAGTGTTTCCGCTCGCACGGTACCCACCACCCCGAGAAGGCCTGATCACCACCCCCGCCACCAGGACGGCCGCGGTCCGGTCCTTGCACGAGAACCATCGTTCTCCTACTCTCGTACCCGAAAGGGAGAATGCTCGTTCTCCCCTCCCTCGCCCCGCTCCACCGCTCACCAGGAGACGCTGTGACCGACGCTCCACGCCCCCCGTTCCCGCCGTTCACCCGGGAGACCGCCATCCAGAAGGTCCGTCTGGCGGAAGACGGCTGGAACTCCCGCGATCCGGAGAAGGTCGCCCTGGCCTACACCGTCGACTCCCGCTGGCGGAACCGCGCGGAGTTCGTCACCGGGCGCGACGAGATCATCGCCTTCCTCACCCGCAAATGGGCGCGCGAGCTGGACTACCGGCTCATCAAGGAGCTGTGGGCCTTCGACGGCAACCGCATCGCCGTGCGCTTCGCCTACGAATGCCACGACGACTCCGGCAACTGGTTCCGCTCCTACGGCAACGAGAACTGGGAATTCGACGACGCCGGTCTGATGCGCCTGCGCTACGCGTGCATCAACGACCTCCCCATCGAGGAGTCGGAGCGTCGCTACCACTGGCCGCTCGGGCGCCGCCCCGACGACCACCCCGGGCTGAGCGACCTCGGCTTCTGACCGACCGGCACCAGGAGAGCGGCGAAATGATCAGTCGCGAGACCGCGGAGCTCCGGATCCTCGACGCGGCCGAGACCCTGTTCTACGGACGGGGGCTCCAGGCCGTGGGCATGGACGAGATCCGCTCCGCCTCCGGCGTCTCCCTCAAACGGCTCTACCAGCTCTTCCCCTCCAAAGGGGAGCTCATACAGGCGTATCTGCGGCGACGCGACATCCGCTGGCGCCAGAGGCTGGCCGCGTACGCCGATGCCCAGGACACACCCGAGGAACGCATCCTCGCGGTCTTCGACTGGCTCTACGAATGGTTCGGCGAGCCGGACTTCCGCGGCTGCGCCTTCAGCAACTCCTTCGGGGAGCTGGGCGCCACCTCCTCGCCGGTGGCCGAGACGGCCCGCGCCCACAAGGAGGCGTTCTTCGGGTACCTCGCCGAGCTGACGGCGGCCGCGGGTAAACCGGCCTCGCTGGCCGAGCACTTGGGCCTCCTGGCCGAAGGCGCCATCACCACCGCGGCCATCACCGGCAGCCCCGAACCCGCGCGCCGGGCGAAAGAGGCCGCGCGCCTCCTGCTGGAGGCGGCATAACGGCTACCATCCTGTCTTGTGCGGGGGTGGTGGGAGCGGGGCCGGGCGCTGGGAGCAGCCCATCCCCAGGCCGTTGACATCGGGATCGCGCTCCTGGTCCAGGCGGCCATGACGATGCCGTTCGTGGTGCCGCGTCCACCCGATCTGGAGCCGGCGACCTGGCCCGCCTACGGGCTGACCACGCTCACCGTCGTCCCCCTGATCTGGCGTCGGCGCGCTCCCCTCGCCGCGCTGATCGCCATCATCGCGACGAGCGCGCTGTACAAGCTGGCCGTGGAAGGCCCCGGACAGCCGCTGCCGTACACCGGGCTCGTCATCGTCTATACGGTCGCCGTCCTTTCACCGCCGTGGAAGCGGCTGGTCACCGGGGGGCTGCTGGCGGTTGCCGTGCCGGTGTCGGTGTGGCTGAACACCCGGACGGCGCGCGAGCTCACCTTCTCCCTCTTCGTGTTCGCGGCGGCCTATGTCTTCGGTCGGCTGACCGATGCCCGGCAGCGGGCGAACCGGATCGAGGCGGAGCGGGCCGCCGGCCGCGAACGGGCCAGGATCGCACGGGAGATGCACGACATCCTCTCCCACGCGGTGAGCCTGATGATCGTGCAGGCGGAGGCCGGTCCGGTGGCGGTGCGGACGGCTCCGGAGCGGGCCGAGGCCGCCTTCGACGCCATCTCCACGACGGGCCGGGAGGCGATGGTCCAGCTGCGCCGGATGCTGGGAGTGCTGCGCGCGGGCGACGAGCCGGGCCGCGCCCCGCGGGAGCCGCAGCCGGGCCTGGCCGGTCTGTCCGGTCTACTCGACCGGGTACGGGCGAGTGGCCTCGATGTCGCGTACGAGTCGGCGGGGGCCGTGCGGCCACTGCCGGACGCCACCGGGGCGACCGTCTTCCGGATCGTCCAGGAGGCGCTGACCAACGTGGTCAAGCACGCGGAAGCCCGTACCGTCTCCGTTCAACTCACCTATGGTGAGGGTGCCGTGGACATCCGGGTGCTGGACGACGGGCACGGACAGCAGTCCGGCGCCGACGGCGGCCACGGTCTGATCGGGGTCCGCGAGCGGGCCGCGGCGCACGGCGGTACGGCGGTCACCGGGCCGGGCCCGGACGGCCGGGGCTTCGAGGTACGGGTCCGCCTCCCCGTACTCTCCTGGGCGGAGGTGGCGCGTTGACGATCCATGTGGTGGTGACGCGTTGACGATCCGTGTGGTGGTGGCCGACGATCAGGAGCTGGTGCGCAGCGGCTTCTCCATGATCCTTGACGCCCAGCCGGACATCGAGGTGGTCGCGGAGGCGGGCGACGGGGCCGAGGCCGTCCAGGCGGTGCGGCGGCACGCGCCCGATGTGGCGCTGCTCGACATCCGGATGCCGGGTATGGACGGCATCGAGGCATGCCGCGAGATCGGCGCGGACGGCGCCTGCCGGACGGTGATGCTGACGACCTTCGACTCCGACGAGTATGTGTACGAAGCGCTGCACGCCGGCGCGAGCGGCTTCCTGCTGAAGGATGTGCGCAGGGACGATCTGGTGCACGCGGTACGGGTGGTGGCGCGGGGCGACTCGCTGCTGGCGCCGTCGGTGGCCCGTCGTCTGGTGGAGCAGTACACCCGGGCGACCGCCCGGCCACGGCGGCCCGATCCCCGCCTGGACCTGCTGACCGCGCGGGAGCGGGAGACACTGCTGCTGCTCGCGCGCGGCCTGTCGAACGCCGAGATCGCGGCGGAGCTGGTCGTCAGCGATCACACGGTCAAGACGCATGTCGGCAATGTGCTCGCCAAGCTGGGGCTGCGGGACCGGATCCAGGCGGTGATCTGCGCATACGAGACGGGCCTGATCACGGCCGGGGATCCCCCGCCCGGGGGAGCGTCCCGGCCCGGTTCCTCCCCCGCGTCGGCGAGGAACTGACACCCGGAACACACTCGCGCGGGCGATCCGCGACGGACCGCCGGTCACCAGGATGGAGCCATCGGGAGCAACGGCTCATACGGCGCTCATATCGCGCCCCAATCACTGGAGTTGACCATGCAGAGCACCAGACGCACGCTGCTGGCCGCGGCGCTCGTCCTGGGCGTCGTGGCGGGCCCGGCGGTGCCGCCGGCCCTCGCGGCCACCTCGTCCGCCGCGGTCCCCACGCGGTCCGGGATTCCCGAGCTGGAAGCCGCCATCGCGGATCTGCCGACGAGCGACGCGACGGCCGCGCTGGTACGGGTCGGGGGCACAGAGGGCGTCTGGACCGGCAGTTCGGGCGTGCACGATCTGAAGACCAACCGGCCGGCCGATCCGGCGGCCCGCTTCCGCGCCGGTTCCGTGACCAAGGTCTTCACGGCCGCGGTCGCCCTGCAGCTGGCCGCCGAGGGCACGCTCGACCTGGACCGCAGCGCTCGTTCGTATCTGCCGGAACTGATCCCGGCAGCGTATGGGAAGGTCACCGTCCGGCAGTTGCTCAATCACACGCACGGCATCCCGGCCCCTGACTTCCCCGGGGACACGGTCGAGGAGGCGTACGCCGACCGCTTCCGGATCCATGACCCCGAGGACATGGTCCGTTCGGCGACAGCGAAGAAGCGCGAGTTCCCGCCCGGCGAGAGGCAGCACTATCTGAACATCGGGTACACCATCGCCGGTCTGCTCATCGAGCGGGTCTCGGGCGACTCGTACGAACACCAGGTGACCCGCCGGATCCTGAAGCCGCTGGGGCTGCGCGACACCTATCTCCCGGGGACCGATCCGCGCATCCTCGGCCCGCACAACCACGGCTACCAGACGATGCGGCTGGACGACGGCACGACCGGTCTGCGCGATGTGTCGGTGTGGGGGCCGACGGACGGCTGGGCGGCCGGTGACATCATCTCGACCACGGCGGACCTGGAACGGTTCACCAACGCCCTGTTCCAGGGACACGTGGTGCGCGGCCCACTGCTGCGCGAGATGTTCATCCTGCCGAAGGTGGCGGATTTCATGACCGGCGACCCGGCCGCGTACTCGGTCGGCCTGTCGATGAAGAAGCTGGGCGGCCGTGAGGTGTGGGGAAAGTCGGGCGGCCGCTGGGGCTACAACACCGCCATTGCCTCCACCCGCGACGGCTCACGCACCCTGGTCTACAGCGTCAACGCCACGAACGCCAAGGGGCAGGAGATGAACGAGGTGGTCCGGGACATCATGGTGGCGGCCTACGGCAACCCCTAGCCCCGGGCCGGACCTTGCCGCCTGGCACTCAGGGCGGCGCGGCGCCCCGCGCCTGTGCCGTCGCGAGCACCTCGGGCAGATCGGCCAGCCGGTCCAGGCCCCGAACCGCCCTGGCCATGCGGTGGTTGCCGGAGAGCCGGCCGCGATGGCGGTGCAGAAAGGACCAGTAACCGGTGGTGTAGGGACAGGCGTGCTCGCCGGTGCGGTCCCCCGGGCGGTAGGCGCAGGGGCCGCACAGGTCGCTCATCCGGTCGATGTACGCTCCGCCGGAGGTGTACGGCTTGGTGGTCATCAGGCCACCGTCGGCGTACTGCGACATCCCCACGACGTTCGGCAGCATCACCCAGTCATAACCATCGACGAAGCAGCGGTGGAACCAGTCCGTGACCGCCGCCGGGTCCCAGCCGTCCTGGAGCGCGCGGCTGCCGAGCACCATCAGCCGGGGGATGTGGTGGGTCCATCCGGTGTCCCGGACCTGGGCGAGTGCGTGTCGCAGGCAGCGGGCGGTGACCGCGTCGGCGTCGAGGTCGAGGAACCAGCGGGGCAGCGGCGCGGTGTGGCCGAGGGCGTTGTGGCCACGGTAGTCGGGGCCGAACCACCAGTAGAGGTGCCAGATGTACTCGCGCCACCCGGCGATCTGCCGGATGAACCCCTCGACGCTGTTCAGGGGCGCGTCGCCGGCGCGCCACGCCCGCTCGGCCCGGTCCACGCACTCGGCCGGGTGCAGCAGCCCGAGGTTCAGCGGTGCCGAGAGCAGGCTGTGGCTCAGCACGGGATCCGCCGCGAGCATCGCGTCCTCGTACGGGCCGAACCACGGCAGCCGGTGTGCGATGAAGTGGCGCAGGGATGCCAGTGCCTCCCGGCGGGTGGCGGGGAAACGCCGAGGGCCGTCGCGTCCGACGAAGGACACCCGGCCCTCGCGCTCCCAGCGGTCCAGATCGTGCCGGACCTCGTCGTCGATCTCGTCCTCCTCGGGGCGCCACGGGTCGGGCGCGCCGAGGGTGCGGGCCCCACGGGGCGGGGGCTCCCGGTTCTCCCGGTCCAGGTTCCAGCGCCCGCCGGCGGGCTGGTCACCGTCCATGAGCAGCTCGTGTTCACGGCGCACCCAGCGGTAGAAGTCCTCCATCCGCATCTGCCCCGGGGCGCGCTCCCCGGCCCATGTGGCAAAGGCGTCCCGCGGCGTCAGAAAGCCTCTGGCGGGCAGCACATGGACCTGGGCGAGCGACTCGACCAGGCCCAGCGCGGCGTGCGAGGTCGGCCGGCAGACGGTCACCGGTTCGCGCCCGGCAGCCTCGGCCAGCCCCTCGCGGTACGTCCGCGCCCGTACGTACCGCACGCGGTCGCCGAGTTCGGCCGCACGGTGCCGCATCGCGGACAGCAGGAGATGGGCCTTGGCGCGGTGGAAGCGACGGCGGCGCAGCACGGCCCAGGACTCGATCATGATGAGCGGAGCCCGTGGATCGGGGCCGTGGCGGCGATGGTCGATGAAGTGCGGGCCGAGTTGATCGCCGAAGAGCCAGTGCGGGCGTACGGCCATCGTGCGAACTCCTGGGAGGCGGCGGAGGGACGGACTCATGGCGGCGGGAGGGTAGCGCCCGCCGCGGGTGGCCGGGCGGACCGGGCGGCGGCGGACGCCCTCAGGCTATGCGCCGCTCCCGCCCGGTCCGCCCGCGACGCGCCTCAGTCCGCCTTGAGGGCCGTGAGGACGTTCAGCCGGGCCGCGCGGCGGGCGGGCCAGAGTCCCGCCACCACGCCGACGAGTGCGGCGCCCGCGAGGGCCACGGCGATGCGGCCCCAGGGGATGACCATCTCGTACCCCTGGATGCTGTCAGAGGCGAGCCTGCCCGCGGCCCAGCCGAGGAAGATGCCCGCGCCGATGCCCAGAAGGGCCCCGAACAGCGAGATGAGGACGGACTCCAGGTGGATCATCCGCTTGGTCTGCTCGGGCTGAAGCCCCACCGCGCGCAGCATCCCGATCTCACGGGTGCGCTCGAACACGGACATCGCGAGGGTGTTGACGACTCCCAGGACGGCGATCACCACGGCCATGGCCAGCAGCCCGTACAGGACGTTGAGCAGCAGGGTGATGGCCTCGCCGCCGGCGGACTCGGCCAGGTCGTCGGTGTTCCGCAGCCGGATGAGGGGGTTCTGGTCGAGGGCTCGCTGCAGGGACCGCCGTACCGTTTCGCCGTCGCCGTCCTTGGTGTGCACCAGGACCGAGGT
Source organism: Streptomyces sp. NPDC007875 (assembly GCF_042868035.1). Taxonomy (NCBI): domain Bacteria; kingdom Bacillati; phylum Actinomycetota; class Actinomycetes; order Kitasatosporales; family Streptomycetaceae; genus Streptomyces; species Streptomyces sp. NPDC007875. The sequence continues at coordinate 62,173 of NZ_JBIADZ010000012.1, forward strand.
GTCCTCGATCTCCTTCAGATGGGGCTGGAGGGTGGCCAGCGGCATCATGGTGGCCGGGAGGAATTCGTCGTTGCGGTAGATGCCGCCGATCCGCAGGGTGCCCCGGCTGCCGTCTCCGTAGACCACCGGCACCCGCTGGCCCATGGTCCATCCGTAGATGTCGGCCGTGGAGGTGTCGATCAGCAGGTTCTTGCCGCCGTCGGCACCCAGTGCCGCGAGCGACCCCGATGCGAAGCTCGGATCGAGGAGGTCGCCGATGCTCCGGGGGTCCACACCGGTCAGGTTCACCTCGTCGCCGCTGATCCGGACGGCACTCTGGCGCTGCGGGCTTGAGGAGGTCACGGCCGTGGACTTCGCCAGGGTGTCATGGACCGACGCGGGCAGGTGGCCGCTGCTCCTCGACGAGATCTCGAAGTCGGCCGTGACGGTGTTCTCCGCCCGCTGGTGCAGCGATGTCGTGGCGGACACCGCGACCACGGTCAGGCCGGTGACCATGGACAGCCCGATCATCAGGGCCGAGGCTGTGGAGGCGGTGCGCCGGGGGTTGCGCCGGGCGTTGCGCGGGGCCAGCGTGCCCGGGACCCCGAAGCGGCGCAGGAGGGGGCCGACCAGGGCGATGGCCGGGCCGGAGAGCGCGGGGGTCACCACGATGATGCCGATGAGCAGCAGGACGGCCGGGAAGAGGACGGTGGTGCGGCCCTGCTCGCCGCTGGACGCGGTGTACAGCACGCCGAGCACACCGATCACGATCAGTGCGACACCGATGGCGTTGCGCCTGCGGAGGCTGCGGGCCGGCGGGGGTGCGTGGAGCGCGGACATGGCGGCCACGGGAGGCACGGCGGCGGCGCGGCGGGCGGGCAGATAGGCGGCGAGCATGGTGACGACGACGCCCACCAGGAACGAGACGAGTACGGTGCCCGGGGCGATGACCAGCGGCCCGTCAGGGAAGCCGGATCCGGTGGACGCGAACAGCTGCCGGATGCCCATGGCCACGCCGATGCCGAGGAGGAACCCGGCGGCCCCTGCGCACAGCCCCAGCAGGGCGGCCTCGATGAGGACGGAGCGAGTCACCTGGCGGCGCTCGGCGCCGACCGCCCGCATCAGGGCCATCTCCTGCGAACGCTGGGTGACCAGCATGGTGAAGGTGTTCCCGATGACGAAGATGCCGACGAACAGGGCGATGGCCGCGAAGACGAGCAGCACCTGGCTGAGCCCATCCGCCCCCTCGGCGGCCTCGGCCTGCTGCTGCTCGCGCAGTTGCGCCCCCGTGCTGATCTCGGAGTCATCGGGCAGCAGGTCGCGCGCCTCGGCCGCGAGCCGCTCCTCGGAGGTGCCGCGGTCGGCCTCGATGGAGACACCGTCGTAGTGACCGGGCTTCAGCAACAGCTTCTGCGCGGTGGCGTCGTCGAAGAGCACCGAGGTGCCGCCGGAGCCGGAGGTGTCGTCGGTGCGGACGATGCCGACGAGTTTCTTGTGCAGCACCGGTCCGTCGACGGCCAGCCGGACGGTGTCGCCGACCTGGTAGCCGCCCTGGTCGGCGGTGCTGGTGTCCACCAGCACCTCGTCGGGCCCGGTGGGAGCGCGTCCGGCGGTCAGCGGGTGGCGGTTGTCCTTGCCGTCGGCCTGGGGGAAGTAGTTGCCCGCCATGGTCACGTCGTCCTCGCCGAGGGGGTGGCCGTCCTTCGCGGCCACGGCGGCGAACCCTTCGACGGAGCCGGTCACGGACGCCACGCCGGGCAGCCGTTGCAGACGCCGCAGTGTGTCCTCCCTCACGGTTCCGGGCTCACCGGCCTTCTCGTCGAACGGCGGTGTGGCCTGCACCGAGACATTGCGCAGGGTGGTGAGGTAGCGCTCCTTGTAGGCGTTGCCGACGGTGTCGGTGAAGACGAGGGTGCCCACGACGAAGGCGACGCCGAGCAGAACGGCGAGCATGGTCATCAGCAGGCGGGCTTTGTGCGCGAGGACGTTGCGCAAGGCGGTGCGGAACACGGGCGGCCTTCCGGGAGGGTGCCGGGCGAGAGGTGCTAGGAGAACGGGACGCGCGTCAGGCGCGGGGCGTCTGCCTCAGGCGCGGTGAGCGGGCGTCAGACCTGGTGCGCCGGCGTCAGGCGTCCCATGCGCTCCAGCACGGCCTCGGCGGTGGGCGCGTGGAGTTCGTCGACGATGCGCCCGTCGGCGAGGAAGACGACACGGTCCGCGTAGGAGGCGGCGACGGGGTCATGGGTGACCATGACGACGGTCTGGCCCAGCGCGCTCGTGGAGCCGCGCAGGAACTCGAGGATCTCGGCCCCGCTGCGGGAGTCCAGGTTGCCCGTGGGCTCGTCGGCGAAGACGATGTCGGGCCGCCCCGCCAGCGCGCGGGCGACGGCGACGCGCTGCTGCTGGCCGCCGGAGAGCTGACCGGGCCGGTGGCCGAGCCGGTCGGCCAGGCCGACGGTCTGGATGATGCTCTCCAGCCAGGCCCGGTCCGGCTTACGGCCGGCGATGTCCATCGGAAGCGTGATGTTCTCGACGGCGCTCAGCGTGGGAAGCAGGTTGAACGCCTGGAAGACGAAGCCGATGCGGTCGCGGCGCAGCCGGGTGAGCTGACGGTCGTTCAGGGAACCGATCTCCGTGTCGCCGAGGCGGACCGAGCCGAAGGACAGCGAGTCAAGACCGGCCATGCAGTGCATCAGGGTGGACTTCCCCGACCCGGACGGACCCATGATCGCGGTGAACTGGCTCCGGACGAAGCCGACCGTGACCCCGTCGAGGGCCACCACACGGGTGTCCCCCGTGCCGTACACCTTGGTCAGGTCGGTGGCGTGGGCCGCGTAGCTCTCCGGGGCGGAAGGGGGCAGGTTTGCGTGCATGCCGATCCTCGGTGGACGCTCGATGGATTGCCCCTCGTGGCAGAGGGTGCCGCCGCTGATGGCGACGTCCATGAGCCTCCCGCTCGGCCACCCGCCGGCGGATCCCCCGAACATCCGGCACCGCATCCCCCGATCGGGGGAGATCGCCGCGGCACCGCCATTCCGGCCGGACCGCCATTCCGGCCGGACCGCGATGACGGCGGACCGCTTTTACGGCGGGAGCACTCTTACGGCGGGACCGCTATTCGGCACGCCCGGTGCGGAACGCCCAGGCCGCGACCTCGACCCTGTTGCGCAGGCCCAGCTTCGCCTGGCCCGACCCCAGATGGGTCTTGACCGTGCTGGGCGCGATGTACAGCTCGGCGGCGATCTCCGGGTTGGTCAGTCCGCGGGCGATGCCCTGGATGACCTCCTCCTCGCGGTCGGTCAGCGGATCGGCCGGCTCGGATGCGCCACGCCGCCGCGCCTTGGTGAAGTGCTGCAGCAGACGGAGGGTGATCTGCGGGGCGACCATGGCGTCCCCGCGGACGGCCGCCCGGACCGCCTCGGTCAGCAGCGCAGGACCGGCGTCCTTGAGGAGGAAGCCCGACGCTCCGTTCGACAGCGCCGTATACACATATTCGTCGAGGTCGAAAGTGGTGACCACGACTACTTTCGGCGCTCCGGGATGACCGCCGCCGGCCAGTCGGCGGGTGACCTCCAGACCGTCGGGCGGGGGCATCCGGATGTCCACGAGACACACGTCCGGCCTCCTCTCACGGGCCAGCGACAGGGCCGAGGCCCCGTCCGCCGCCTCAGCCACCACCTCCATGTCGGACTCGGCCGACAGCACCATGCGGAATCCGGCCCGCACCAGGTGCTGATCGTCCGCGACCAGGATGCGTATGGTCATGCCGTCCTGCCCTCCCGTAGCCGCAACCCGGATCGTACGGCCTGACGCCCGCGTGCACGGGCGTCCCGCGACGCCTCGTCGGGGTACAGCGGTACGGAGGCGTGGACACGCCACCCGCCTTCGGGGCGGTGCCCCGCCTCGAAGGCGCCGCCGAGCAGCTCTATCCGCTCCCGCATGCCCATGATGCCGAAGCCGCCGCCGAGCCGGCCGAGGCTGCCGCGGTGTCCTGACGGGGAGCCTTGTCCGTCGTCCTCGACGACCAGTTCGGCGTGGCGTGCCGCGACCCGGGCGGACACGTCCACCGACCGCGCCCCGCGCGCATAGCGCTGGGCGTTGGTCAGGGCTTCCTGGAGGACGCGGCTCAGCCCGCCGGTGACCTCCGCGGGAACGTCCTCCGGCAGGTCCCGGCCGAGGTCCAGCCGGATCGGCAGTCCCGTCGCCCGTGCCTCGTCGACGATGCGGGTCAGGACCTCTCCGAGGTTCTCCGGATGCCGCGGGGTCTCGTCACCGCGCATCGATCCGACCAGACGCCGCATCGACGTCAGCGCCTCGCCGCCCGCGTGCTCGACGGCCTCGAGCATCTCGTTCAGCATCCGCGGGTCGGGGGTGCCCCGGCCGGTGACATGGCGCACGGCCTGCAGCTGTACCACGATCGCGGTCACCTGATGGGCCACGGTGTCGTGCAGGTCCCGGGCGAGCGCCAGCCGTTCCTCCTGTCGCACCAGCTGTCCGGTGCGCTCCTGCTGGGCGTCGTAGAGGCGCAGCACCAGGCCGCAGACGAAGGCCAGGGCCAGCACCAGCAGGGTGTTGTCGGAGAAGTCGCCCGGATTCGAGTCCCGCAGCACCGGGACGGAGTACACGCTGACGCTCACCGCCGCCACGGCCACCAGGGCCCACCGGGGCGTGCAGCGGCGCACCGCCACGGCGAGGAGGAACAGCAGGCCCATGAGTTCGCTGCCGCTGCTCTCGCTGGTCACCATGTTGACCGGCAGCAGGTGGTAGACCGCCGTGGCCACGAAGGTGCCGGCGCAGGCCACCAGTACGGCCGTCGGGACCCATCGGACCTCGCGCACCACGGCCAGCACGGCCATCGCCCCGGCCAGGGCTCCGGAGCAGACCGGCACCCAGTCCCCGACGAAGGACTCCGTGTCGAAGGTCGGGTTGAAGACGATCCGTTCCCGCATGTCCTCGTAGACGGAGAAGAGGAACAACAGCGCCAGCGCCAGGATCAGGATCCGCCCCGGCCAACGTCGGTAACCGGCGCGCCGGCCGGTGGACAGAGCTATTCGCACCCGCGCCACCCTACGCACCTACGGCGGCGATTGCCCGCCGCCCGCGGGCGGGTCGGTGGGCATGGGCGCGGGCCGGGCGTCGCGCACCCGCTCGGGTGTCCAGTACGAGGGGTCCGGCGGATCGGCCCGGTGGGTCCGCGGGGTGTCCGGGGCGGGGGGATCGCCGGTGTCCTGGCCCCGGGCGGTGACCGCGAGGGCCGCGACGATGCCGGTTGCCGCGATCGCCGCGGTGAGGAGGGCTGCAGTGAGCGGGCGCATGGCGTTCTCTCCCGATGCCGGAGGCCGGGACCCCTGGGTGCGGGGCCCCGGCCGAGTGCGGTGTGGTGCTCAGCCGTTGGCGGTGTTGTTGTAGATCGTCTGGATCTTGTTGTCGAAGTAGGGGCTGTCGATGTAGGCGGGCGGATCGGTCCGGGTGCTGGTGACTCCGATCTCGGTCCCCAGGCCCGTCGTCTCGTTGTAGTCCCGCAGCCAGGGGCCGCCGCTGGCGCCCTCGACCATGGTGCACCCGTTCTGCACCCGGGAGCCGTCCTGCCACGTGCCGATGTTCTGGCACACGTAGGGCACCTCGCCGTCGTAGCCGAAGGCGGCCGGGTAGCCCCAGACGGTCACGGTGTTGACGTACCCGTAGTTGTAGCCGAGCCCCATGCCGCCGACGGTGTTGACCAGCTTGCTGGAGCCGTTGTCCCAGACGTTGGCCACGCCGATGTCGTAGTTCAGATCACTGTTGTTGATCCAGCCGTTGAACGAGGTGAGCGTCTTGGCCGACCAGGTTCCGTACGGCCGGGAGCCGTTGTAGTAGGCGGGAACGAACACCCAGTTGGTGGCCCAGGTGCCGCCGGCGCCACCGTGGACGCAGTGCCCGGCGGTGAACACCATGTTCTTCGTGGGATTGTTGACCGCCGCGGCGGAGCAGGCGTAGTCGCCGCCGTTGGTCGGGTTGTGGAAGAAGACCTTCCCCTGCACGATCGAGGTCGCGATACGGACCCCGCGGGCCTTCTTCGAAGTGGTCGCCTTCTGCGGTTTCGCGAGCTGAGAGGGTTTGGCCGCCGCGTCGATGGCCGCCTTCCGGGACGCCTTGGCGTCGGCCGGCGTGTCGGCCTCGACGGCTCTGCGCATGCGCTGCGGAGTCCAGTAATTCTCGGCGGACTCAGCGGATGAGCGGGATGCCGCACTCTTGTGTGTGGACACCGCGGTGTCCTCGGTACGTGTGACGGTGCTGTGCGAGTCGGCGGACGCGGCCGCCGGAATCGTCAGGGCGAACGCGAAAACCATCCCGCTCGCCGCTAAAACGACCTTGCGTATCTGCACCAGTCCCCCCAAATTTTGATCGGGACAGGGAGCGGATGCCCCCGGTGAAATCCCGGCCGCACCGTATCGCGCGCTGAAGTGCGCACACCAAGGGCCTAGGGGTGGCGAGAACGGTATCCGGCCAGGCATTACGGGCGGGGCGGTACGGAAAATCGCTTCCCGGCCCCTGGGCTGCCCTCCCCGGCAAAAGCGGAATGGGTCTTGTACCGCATTGAACGAGGAATTCCGACGCGTCGACGCGCGTCAACGCACAACAAGTCCCACCACCGTCCCTGTGGCGACGGCCGCCCCACTCCCACAGTGTCCGGAATGCGCATTCGCATTTATCCGGCTGAATTCATGGAGGGGGCATTCATGTATGCACAGCAGCCCCGCACAGCACGATATGCACCGCCTACCGCAGCGGATACGGGAGCACGACGGACCGCCCGCCACCCCGCCTCGTCCACGACCCGCCCGGCGCACCACGGGGATCCGCCGGGGAATCGTCACCGCAGGGAAGTTGGCCTGACGCGATCACTTCGTTAGCCTCCCGGCAGCCCCGCAGATCCGCCGCTCCCGAGGAAGACAATGCAGTGACGAACCCCCAGGACGACCAGGACACGCAGGCCCCGCACCCCACACCGGACGCACCGCCCCCGGGCTGCCCCGCCCACGCCGCACGGCTGTACGGGCCGGACTTCCGGCGCCGGCCGGCCGAGACCTACCAGCGGATACGGCACGACAGCGGACAGGTCGCCCCCGTCCTGCTCGAAGGCGACATCGACGCCTGGTTCGTCCTCGGCTACCGCGAGACGCGCCAGGTGCTGTCCGACGTCGAGACCTTCGGCCGGGACCCGCGCCGCTGGAACGGCTGGGACAGCGTGCCGCCGGACTGGCCGCTCATGCCGTGGGTGGCGTACAGCCCGATGATGACCTTCACGGAGGGCGAGGAGCACCGGCAGCGCGCGACGGCCGCCAGCGAGGCCCTCGCCACGATCGACCCCTTCGTACTGCGCGGGCACTGCGAGCGCTTCGCCGACCAGCTGATCGACAAGTTCGCCGTGAGCGGCAAGGCGGACCTGGTGTACGACTACATCTACTCGGTGCCCACCCTCGCCACGGCCGAGCTGTTCGGCCTGTCCGACGACGAGGCCGGGCTGGAGGCCCTGGCGGGAGGGCTGACCGTCTCGTTCCTCTCCAACGAGGAAGCCATCGCCGGCCAGCAACATGTCGCCGCGTACGTGGCGGAGCTGGTGAAGGCCAAGCGCGAGGCACCGGGCCCCGACCTCACCTCGCAGTTCATCCTGAACACCCCGGACCTCACCGAGGAGCAGCAGACCGCCGACCTGATGGTGCTGATGGCGGCCGCGCTGCCGCTCACCTCGTACTGGATCGGCAACACCCTGCGGCTGATGCTCACCGACGAGCGCTTCGCCATGACCCTCTCGGGCAACCGCCGCAGCATCGGCGAGGCCATGAACGAGGTGCTGTGGGCGGACTCCCCGCTGCAGAACCTCATCGGGCGGTACGCCACCCGCGACACCGCCCTCGGGGGCCGGCGCATCCGCACCGGCGACCTCGTCATCCTCGGCCTGGCCGCCGCCAACGCCGATCCGCTGCTGTGGCCCGACACCCCCGTCGGCCACGGCGGGAACCACGCGCACGTCAGCTTCAGCGGCGGTGACTACGGCTGCCCGGTGGGCGGTCCCGAGACGGCCAGGATCATCGCGGAGACGGCGATCGAGGTGCTGCTGGACCGCGTTCCGGACCTGACCCTGGCGGTCGCGCCCGAGGAGCTGAGGTGGGTGGACTCCTTCTGGTACCGCTGCCTGGAATCGCTGCCCGTCACGTTCAGCCCCACGGCGGTCAACGGGGGCTAGCACCCGAGGCTCCCCCGGCGCCGAGCGGCGCCGGGGGCCGTGGGTGTCCGCAGGCGTCAGTGGCCGGGCGGCTGCTGGAGCATGGCGAGGGTCAGGACGTTGCCGCCGATGCCCCAGCCGCCGTCGGTGACCTCCTCGACCACGACCATGGTGTTGGCGCGGGCGCGCTCGCCGTAGATCTCGACGTACAGCTCGGTGGTGCGGGTGACGATCTCCTGCTTCTGCTTCTCGTCGAGGGATCCGGCGGGGACCTTGAAGTTCGCGAAGGGCACGGTCGTTCTCTCTTCTAGGGGGAAACGGGGTGGGAAAAGGTCGTGCGGGGCGCCGTGGCGGTCAGACGATGCCGCCGTTGGCGCGGATGACCTGGCCGTTGACCCAATGGCCGGCCGGGGAGGCGAGGAAGGCGACCACCTCGGCGATGTCGGTGGGGGTGCCGAGGCGCTCCAGCGGGGGCTGGGCCGCCATCCGGGCGATGGTCTCCTCGTCCTTGCCCTCGAGGAACAGGTCGGTGGCGGTGGGGCCGGGGGCGACCGTGTTGACGGTGACGTCCCGGCCGCGCAGCTCGCGCGCCAGGATCATCGTGACCGCCTCGGTCGCTCCCTTGCTGGCGCTGTAGGCGCCGTAGGCGGGCAGGGCCAGGCCCACGATGGACGTGGAGAAGGTGATGAGCGACCCGCCGCCGCGGATCCTGCGGGCGGCCTGCTGGGCGACGACGAAGGTTCCGCGGATGTTGGTGCGGTGCAGCGCGTCCAGCTCCGCCAGGTCCAGCTCGGCGATGGGGGCCAGGTACAGCCGGCCGGCCGCGTGGACGACGACGTCGACCCCGCCGTACTCGGACTCCGCGGTGTCGAAGAGCGCGGCCACCTGCTGCTCGTCGGCCACGTCGGCCCGGACGGCGACGGCCCGCCCACCGGCGGCGACGATGTCATGGGCGGCGGCTTCGGCCGGCTCCCGGTGGCCCGCGTATCCGACCACGACGGCGTATCCGTCGGCGGCCAGCCGCTTCACCGCCTCGTGGCCGATACCGCGGGAGCCGCCGGTGACGATGGCGACGCGGGGCCGGTCGGTGGGGTGCTGGGGCGCGGTTGCCTGGGGCAACATGGAGACTCCTGGAACGGTGTGCTGGCTGGCGGATGCCACATGGTGTGGCCGTGGCCCGGGGCGTCGGCGGTGTCGCCGCCGACGCCCTGTCGGTGTCTCCACTCTGGGCCCGGGTCGCCGGGCCAGCCAGGGCTGTCCCCACCCAGGGGTTGTCAGCCCCTGGCTCGGCTCACCGTCACAGGCGACCATGGGGGGCGTGAACCACTCCGAATTCGCCGCGTTCCTCAAGTCCCGGCGCGACCGCATCCGCCCGGCCGACGTGGGCCTGCCCACCGGTCCGCGGCGACGGGTGCCCGGATTGCGGCGCGAGGAGGTCGCCCAGCTGGCCGGGCTGTCCGCGGACTACTACACCGAGCTGGAGCGCGGACGCGGCGCTCAGCCCTCGGCCCAGGTGCTGACCGCCCTCGCCCGGGCGCTGCGGCTGAACGGCGACGAGCGCGACCATCTGTTCCACCTCGCCGACCGCCCCGTTCCCCCGGTGGCGCACGGCCCGGCCGCGCCGGTCCAGCCGGCCCTGCTCGGCCTGCTGGACCGGCTGGCCACCACCCCCGCCCAGGTCATCACCGACCTGCACCAGACCATGGTGCAGAACGAGCTGGCCGCCGCGCTGGTCGGCCGTCCCCCGGCGGTCCGCGGGCCCGCGGCGAGCTTCGTCCACCGCTGGTTCACCGATCCGGACGCCCGTGCGCTCTACCCGCCCGAGGACCACCCCCACCACTCCCGGGTCTTCGTCGCCGATCTGCAGGCCGTCGCCGCCCGGCGTGGCGGCGACACCGAGGTACGGCGGATGGTGGCCGCGCTGCGACGCCACAGCGAGGAGTTCGCCACCCTCTGGGACACCCACGACGTCGCCCTCCGGCGGACCGACCACAAGCGCATCGTCCACCCCGCACTGGGCGTCATCGAGCTGGACTGCCACTCCTTGTTCAGCGAGGACGGCCGCCAGCGCCTGCTGTGGTTCAGCGCCCCGCCCGGCACCGAAGGCGCCGCCCAGCTGGAACTTCTCTCGGTCATCGGCACACAGGACATGACGGCCGACGAGAACAGCACATCACCGTGATCCCCTGTCGTACGGCGCCGCGGCGGCGGCCTCCGGGGCAGGGCACGGCGCCCTGATCACGCCAACGTGGTGACGTTCGGGGTGCGGAGCGAGCACACGGCTCATCATCGGGAACCCCTGTCGCAGTACGAGCGGGCTTCACCCCGTGCCGGGGCACGGCACCGGCCGGGCCCGCCGGTCTCCGACGCACACAAGGATCCCGTATGACTGGACCAGCCCCTCTTCTGACCCTGAACAACGGCGTGCGGATGCCCACTCTGGGCCTCGGCGTCTACCAGAGCCCGCCCGACGAGACCATCCCCGCGGTGACGACCGCGATCGAGAACGGCTATCGCCTCATCGACACCGCGGCCGCTTACGGCAACGAGAAGGAGGTCGGTGAGGGCATCGCCCGCTCGGGCATCGGCCGCGAGGACATCTTCGTCATCACCAAGGTGTGGATGACCGACTACGGCTACGACGCCACCCTCCGCGCCTTCGACACCAGCCTCACCAAGCTGGGCCTGGATCATCTCGACCTGTATCTGCTGCACTGGCCGGCCCCGTCCGCGTTCGACACCACGGTGGCCTCGTACAAGGCGGCCGAGAAGCTGCTGGCCGACGGCCGGGTGCGGGCCATCGGCGTGTGCAACCACACGCCCGCACACCTGACGGATCTCATGGCGCGCACCGATGTCGTGCCCGCGGTGAACCAGGTCGAACTGCATCCGTTCTTCAGCCAGCCCGAGCTGCGCGCCTTCGACGTCCGCCAGGGCATCGTCACCCAGTCCTGGTCACCCATCGGCGGCGTGAACCGCTACGGGGGCGAGAGCCCGGACAAGGTCAGGGATCCGCTCAAGGAACCCACCATCACCGGCCTCGCCGAGAAATACGGCAAATCCCCGGCCCAGATCATCCTCCGCTGGCAGGTCGAGCACGACCTGTGCGCGATCCCGAAGTCCGTCAAACCGCACCGCATCGCGGAGAACATCGCGATCTTCGACTTCTCCCTCACCCCCCATGAGGTGGCCGCCATCGACGCGCTCGACACCGGAGTGCGCGGCGGTCCCGACCCCGACCATGTCGGGCCCGACACCTTCTCCTGAGACACCGCTTCTCCTGAGACACCACGCGGGGCGGCCACCGGGCCGCCCCGCACAGCTCACGGGACACCTCCCCCGGACCGGGTCAGGAGTCCAGGTCGTCGGCGAAGTGCCGGAAGCCGTGGCGATCCTGGTGCAGGGTCCACAGGGTGTCCGCCAGCACGGCCGGGTCCTTCTTGTCGTGCCCGGGAACGATCGCGCCCGGAATGATCAGCTGCGCCACGTGGATGCCGTCGTCGACGAGGGTGTCGTGCAGCAGCCGGCCGTACGCGCTCTCGGCGGCGAAGGCGATGGAGGTGCCCGCGCGCTCGGGGTGCGGCACCACGGCGGTGCCTCCGTTGACGAAGAGCACCGTGCCGCGGCCCAGGGCGCGCATACCGGGGAGCACCTGCCGTACGGCGGTGACGGGACCGTACACGGAGAACTCCAGCGGACCCGCGAGGTCGTCGGCGGTGGTCTCCAGGACCGGCAGCATGAATTCCCGCTGCGGCACCGGGCTGTACTGCAGGACCTCGACCGGCCCCAGAGCCGTGGCCGCGGCGTCCAGGGCGGCGGTGAGGGCCTTCGGATCGCGTACATCGGCGGCGAAGCCGCGCGCGGTCACACCCTCGCCGGTCAGGCCGGCGGTCAGGGCGTCGAGCCGGTCCTGGTCGCGGGAGATGAGGGCGGTGTCGTAGCCCTCACGGCCGAAGCGGCGCGCGACGGCGGCGCCGAGACCGGGGCCGGCTCCGATGATGGCAAGGGTGGTCATGAGTTCTCCGAGTGCTCGGGCGCCTCAGGGGCCGGGGTGTCGCGGTGGCGGGGGGTGGCAGGGTGTGGTGAAGGCGGTTGTCGGTGGCCGGCCCCGCTCGTCGTCACCGGGGCACAAGCCTCAGCGTCGTGGCGCGCGCCGTGTCCGCGACCATGGGCTCGACGTAGGTTCCGCTGTAGCGGCTGTACTTGGAGCGATACGCGTCGTCGACCCGGTCGTTGACACCGGGGTCGCCCTCATCGATCAAGGTCACGTCCCGGTCCACGCCGCCGGAGCGGATGTGGCCCTCGTGGCTCCCGTGCGCGGTGCGCCACCAGGAGCCGTCGGTGCCGCGGTAGGAGCGGACGTAGAGGTCGTCGCCGTCACGGACGACCCAGATCGGCACCGCCGTACGCGGTGTGCCGTCGCCCCGCAGCGGCGCCATTTCCAGTTCGTCCGTCGTCGCGATCCGGTTGAGTTCGTCGCTCGTCCATGTCGTCATCGTCTGCCTCCTTCACAAGTAACCGAAAGGGGAGAATTCCATCTCGGGAGGAAAGCAACCAGGGAGAGAACCCTCCCCCTGGGCGGCCGGCGAACGATGCCCCACCGACCAGTATGCCGAGCGGGAGGTCACCCGGCGAGGGCGGCGAACGCCTCGTCCAGGAGGGCGGTGAGGTCCGGGCGGCCGTCGGAGGCCGTCCAGTGGTCGAGGGCGATGTTCAGGCAGCCCAGTGCGGCGGCGGCCTTCACCGACAGGGCCAGGGCCGTGGGACGCGGAGCGTCGCCGGGCCGCTCGGCGAGGGCCCGGGCCAGCATGGGCCGCCAGCCGTTCTGCTTCTCCAGCAGCCGGGCACACAGGGCGGGGGTGTTCCGGACCAGGCGGGTCGTCGCGAGGGCGCTGACCGGGTCCCGGCGGTGGTACGCGATGACGACGTCCAGTGCGCGCCGCAGCGCCGTCCAGTCGTCCTCGCCGACGGGCCCGGCCCGCAGGGCGTCGGCGGCCCGCTCGCCGTAGGCGTCGAAGGCGCTGAGGACGGCCTCTTCCTTGCTGCCGACGTAGCGCAGGAAGGTGCTGCGCGAGACACCGGCGGCGGCGGCCAGGTCGTTGATGGTGACCTTCTCGAAGCCCTTGCTCCGGAACAGGCCGGACGCCACCTCGGCCAGCTCGGCCCGGATGGCCGCTCGCGCGATGTCTCTCGTGCTCGTACGCGCCGTTCCGTTCACCCCGCGATCCTACCGCCGACCTGAACCACGATCGCAGTGATGAGATCCGCACCCTTCTATGACACCGAGTTCCATGCTAGGAATGCTGCTTCACGGCGATCCTTCGGTTCCAGACCTCTGTGAGCGGGAGAGCGGCATGCGGGGACTTCAGGGCAAGAGGATCGTCGTCGCGGGCGGCGCCACCGGGATCGGCGCCGCCACGGCCGAGCGGCTCGCCGAGGAGGGCGCCTCGGTCGTCGTCGGCGACATCAACCTCGTGGGCGCGAAGGCCACCTCCCAGCGCATCGCCGAGGCCGGCGGCACCGCGGTCGCCGTCGCGTTCGACCTCGCCGACGAGGAGTCGATCGGTGCGCTGGTCGACCGGGCCGCCGCCGAGTTCGGCGGGATCGACGGCCTCTACAACGTCGGCGCCGACCTCTCGGACGACCATCTGGGCCGGGACACCGACCTGCTGGAGATGGACCCGGCACTGTGGCGGCGCACCCACGAGGTGAATCTGCTCGGCTACGCCCTCACTTGCCGGGCGGTCATCCCGCGACTGCTGGCCCAGGGCGGCGGCGTCATCGTCAACACCTCCTCCGGCGCGGCCTGGGGAGGGGAGCCCCGGCGTCCCGCGTATGCCGCTTCCAAGGCCGGGATCAACGCGCTGACCCGCCATATCGCCTCCCGGTGGGGCAAGGAGGGCATCCGCTGCAACGCCGTGGCGCCCGGGCTGGTCATGGGCGACACCCAGAAGCAGCGGGACGACCAGCGGCTGCAGGCCATGGCGCTGAAGATCGCCCGCAGCCCGCGGCTGGGCGAGCCCGTGGACGTGGCCGGCACCGTGGCCTTCCTCCTCTCGGACGACGCCGAGTGGGTCAACGGCCAGGTGTGGTCGGTCTGTGGCGGCATGAGCCTGCGCGACTGAGCCTCCCCCGAGAGCCGGTCTCTGCCAGGGCGCTCTACGGCGACCTACGGGGGTACTGGACGGCTCCGGCCCCGCGTACTGGGTGGCGAGCTTGCCGGACTGGGCGCGCCGGGCGGCGGGGCAGTTCCCGCACCGCCTTGCACCCGGCGTTCGGACGCCGTTGGGCGGCAATCTGGCCGCCGTCTTCGGCCTCGACATCGCTCAGCGGCCCACCGGGATCCCGGCCCGGGAAAGGCATTCGGAGAGGAGTAGTCTCCTGCGCAGCGGCTCGTACGGTTCGTTCGCCCCACACCAAAACGAGGAGAGACCGGTTGTCGACGTTTGTCGTGTTCGACCTCGAGTTCACCTCATGGCCGGGATCGCTCGAGCAGGATTGGTCGGAGCCGGGGCAGCTTCGCGAAATCGTCCAGATCGGCGCCTTGCGCATCAGCACCGGTAATTCCGCTGACGACCACTCCGTCATCGAGGAATACGAGGCACTGGTCAGACCGGTGGTCAACCCGCGGCTGTCCCCGTTCTTCACCGGCCTCACGGGCATCGACCAGGAAACCGTGGACCGCGGGGGAGTCGCCCCCGCCGAGGCGCTCAGTGACTTCCTGGCGTTCTGCCGGGGGCAGTCCGTGCTCTCCTACGGCAACGACATGGTCGTCCTCGGGGAGAACGTGGGATGGGCCCGGGCGCGCGGGGAGGAGATCAAGAACGGCTTTCTCGCCGCCGACTTCCTGAATATCCGCCCATGGCTGAATACCGTCGCACCGATAACGGCATCGGCCAACTCCGGTCGGCTATGGGAAGCGCTCGGCCTGCCCAAACCCGTGGCAGGCAGGGAGCATTCAGCGCTCTTCGACTGTTATTCGATCGTCGCGGCGATCAGACACCTATGCGCCGGTGGGGCCGTCCTGCCCGAGGGCTGCCTCTAGCGATGGAGCGAATCGGCCATCGCGGGCGTGTCGTCCGACGCGCCCCGGTGAGCGGCACGATGGCCCGGAGATCTTGGTCGGCGGCGCTCATGCGCGTCGTCCGGCATGTCAGAAAGGAACCCCCTTATGACCGCAGTGCGCGGAACAGCCGTCGACATCCCCACCCGGGACGGGATCGCCGATGCCTATCTGGTCCATCCCGACGACACCGACCGCCCCCCGGCTGTTCTGCTGTACATGGACGCCGTTGGCCTCCGACCCCACCTGCGGGGGATGGCCGACCGTCTGGCCGCGGCCGGTTACACCGTGCTGGTGCCCAACGTCTTCTACCGCCACGGGCGCGCTCCCGTGGTGGAGCTGCCCGACTTCATCGACGTCGCGGCGCGCCCGGAGATCTTCCAGGACATCCTCCCGATCATGCAGGAGCTCACTCCCGAGCGCGCGATGAGCGACGCCGGCACCTATCTGGACTGGCTGGCCTCCTGCCCGCAGGCCACCGACGGGCCCGTGGGCCTCACCGGCTACTGCCTCGGCGCCGGGTTGGCCCTGCGTACCGCCGGAAGCTACCCCGACCGCGTTGCCGCGGCGGCCGGTTTCCACGGCGGCAACCTGGCGACCGAGGCACCGGACAGCCCGCACACGGTGGCCGGACAGGTCACCGCCGAGCTGTACTTCGGGCACGCGGACCAGGACCACTCCCTTCCGCCCGAGCAGATCGAGCGCCTCGACAAGGCCCTCACCGAGGCCGGTGTCCGCCACCGCGCCGAGGTCTACACCGGTGCTCAGCACGGCTACACCCAGGCCGACACCGTCTCCTACAACGCCGAGGCCGCCGAACGCCACTGGGAGGCCCTGCTCGACCTCTTCGGCCGCACCCTCTGACCATGGCTGGTGACCAGCCGCCTCGGGCTGGTCACCACCCTCCGGCGACCGGGCCTAGAGCTGCCGGAGATGGTCACGCAGGGTGCGGGCCACCTGCGCCATGAGGGCGTCGGCTCCGGGCTGGGTGCTCGCGGGCACGAGTGACTCGGTGAGCACGGCGATGGCGAACGCCTGACCGTCGGAGTGCTCGACGATGCCGATCTCATGGCGGAGGTTGAGGAGGGTGCCGGTCTTGGAGGACCAGGTGGTGGCGTCGGAGCTGAAGTCCGGGGCGAGCCGGTGCCGCAGCATGTTGTGGGCCATGAGGTCGCGCACGTGCAGCGCCACGTCAGGGTGGATGTTCGACGGTGCCCACAGGGCCCCGAGCAGGTCCACCCAGGCGCGTGCGCTGCCGGTGTTGGCGCGGGTGGTGTCGAGTTGCGGCACCCGGTGGCCGCGGCCGCTGGTCCCCGCGTCGATGGCCAGGGCGTGGGCGAGATGCACCTGCTCGGCGTCGAAGCGCTCCACGGGCGTTTCGGTCAGTTCGCGCATGCCGTGCCGGACGGTGATACCACGCAGCCCGAGTTCCTGGAGGATGTCGGCGACCTGGGCGGGCGGGGTGAGGTCGAACAGCGCGTCGGCCGCCGTTCCGTCACTCACACACGTGCTCAGGTAGAGCAGATCCTCGATCGCGATCCGGGCGGGGTGGCGGAATCGGCTCAGCCCGGTGGGGCCGGGCGTGGTGATCCGCCCCGGGGGCACGTCGAGCAGTGTCGCTCCGTCGAGTTCGCCGCGCCGGATGCGCTCCGCCGTCGCCAGCGCGAGCGGGACCTTGACCAGCGAGGCGGACGGCAGCTGGGTGTCCGGGTCGATCCCCAGCTCGTCCCCGGTGTGAAGATCCCGTACAAGCAGGCAGCCGTGCAGTCCGCCGTCGCGCAGCTGCTCGCGCAGATCGCGCAGCAGTGTCTCGGTGCTCACGCTTCCGTTCCTTCCTCGGTGTCCGCCCGGGTGTCCGCGCCGAGGCAGCGGGCGATGGCGCCGCCCAGGCGCCCTTCGATGGGCTGCGGATTGCCGTCCGCGGCGGCGGCGAGAGCGAACCCCCGGCCGAGCGTGATCTCGCCGATGGGCCGCCACCTCAGGGCGAGTTCCGCGGCCTGCGCGGGAGAGCACAGCAACAGGTCGTGGGTGCACAGGACTTCGGCGGCCGCGGCCGTCAGGTCGGTGGCGGCCACGAGTTGGGCGGGCCGCAGACCGACCGCGTCGCGCAGCCGGGTCAGCGGGTCGCGGATGTGCGGCACATCGTCCTCCGGCTGGATCCAGATGCGGCGGGCCGGACCCGGAGCGGCCCGGCCGACCCGCAGCGTTTCGAGATAGACCCGCCGCACACCGGGATCCCGGACTCCGGCCAGCCCGAGCGGCACGGACCACGTGGCCTCGTCCGCGGGCACCGCGAGCAGGGCGGCCCGCACCTGCTGCGCGTGGATGAGTTCCAGGCGCTGCGCCGGCGCCGCCACGCGGAGATCGAGCGTGATCCCGTGCCCGCGTGCCTCGGCGACGAGTCGGGCGAGACCGGCGGTGGAGCAGATGCCGGGCACCGCGAGCCGCCACGGCTTGCGCTTGGCGGCCTCTGCCTCGTGCAGCAGCACATCGGCCGCCTGGACGAGTTGTCTGGCCACCGGCAGCATCTCCCGCCCGAAGGGGGTGAGTGCGGCCCGCCGTGAGGTGCGTTCGAAGAGCTGCTCACCGAAGCGCTCCTCCAGAGCGGCCACGCGACGGCTGGCCACCGACTGGGACATCCGGGCAGCGGCCGCCCCGACGGTGAAGCTTCCACGCTCGCTCACGCTGACGAACGCTCGGCACGCTCCCACCAGATCCACATCCGCACCCTATGCCAGATCGGCATGAAAGAGCGCATGAGCGTATTGGACCGCATAGCCGCCCGACGGCGAAGGTGATTCCGATGCCCACGGCCGCGCCCCGGCGAGGGGCCCGGTCGTTCCATCCCCTGTGCCCCCTGCGTGACGGGGGCCCAACCGGAGGTCAGGATCATGCGATTCCCCCGTGCCCGGCACACCGCCCTCGGCGCGCTCGCCGCGCTCACGCTTCTCGTCCCGCTGACGGCCTGTGGCCAGGACGGATCCTCGGACTCATCGGGGTCGTCGAGCGCATCGGGCTCGCCGTCCGCGTCCACGGATCTGGCGGCGAAGGCGGGCAAGGACGCGGCGTCGTTCACCGGCGAGTTCAGGAAGCTGGAGCGCTCCTACGACGCGCGGCTGGGTGTCTACGCCATCGACACCGGCACCGGACACGAGGTGACCTATCGCGACGGCGAGCGGTTCGGCTACGCCTCCACGTTCAAGGCGCTGGAGGCCGGTGCCGTGCTGCAGAAGGTCAAGTTGGGCGGGCTGGACCGGGTGATCAAGTACTCCAAGGACGATCTCATCGACAACTCCCCCGTGACCGAGAAGCACGTCGACACCGGGATGAGCCTGGGCGCGCTGTGTGACGCCGCCGTCCGCTACAGCGACAACACGGCGGCCAACCTGCTCTTCGACGAGCTCGGCGGGCCCAAGGGCCTCGACGCCACGCTCGAGAAGATGGGCGACGACGTCATCCAGATGGAGCGCATCGAGCCGGAGTTGAGTCGTTGGGTCCCCGGTTCCACACGGGACACGAGCACCCCGCGCGCGATGGCCAAGGATCTGCGCGCGTTCGTGCTCGGCGATGTCCTCGGCAGCGGAGAGCGCGCACAGCTCACGAAGTGGCTGCGGACCAACACCACCGGGGACGCGCTCATCAGGGCCGGGGTGCCCAAGGACTGGCAGGTCGGCGACAAGACCGGAAGCGGCAGCTACTACGGTGGCCGCAATGACATCGCGGTGGTGTGGCCGCCCGACTCCGCTCCCATCGTCGTGGCGATCATGTCGAACCGCGGTGACAAGGACGCCAAGTCCGACGACAAGCTGATCGCGGACGCGGCGCATGTCGTGGCCGACACGCTGTCGTAGCAGCCCCCTATGCTCCTCCACGGGGCCGGGCCACCCGCTCAGCCCCGGAGGAAGTACAGGACGGTCATGGTGACGGCGGTGGTCAAAACGACGCTCCGCAGCAGCCACGCGGGGAGACGACGGGCGACGTGCGCTCCGGCCACCCCGCCGGCCACCGCGCCGACCAGCATGGTGATGAGCACAGACGGTGCGCTCAGCGCGTCCGAGGCGATGAGGAACAGCCCGGTCGCGCTGAGGTAGATGGCCGTGAGCTGGGCGACCCGCATCGGGTTGCCGGCCGAGGTGTCGAGGCCGAGGCCGATGCTCCACACGGCCAGCATCATGATGCCTACGGCACCGCCGAAGTAGCCGCCGTACACGGCGAGGAGGAACTGCCCGATCAGGACGGCCCGGGGGCTCATGCCGACCGCATGGCCCTTCGCGTCGCTCACCACACGGGAAACGTGGCGCCCGAAGGCGAGGACCACCGTGGCGAAGGCGAGCAGCCAGGGCACCGCGGCGTCGAACGACACCGCGGGCAGCGTCAGCAGCAGACCGGCACCGAGCCCGCCGCCGATCACACTGACCACGGTCAGCGCCCGCGTGGACGTGCCCCCGACCGGGGCGAGGTCGCGCCGGTACACCCACGCGCTCGCCACGGTCCCGGGCACGAGGGCCACGGTCGAGGACGCGTTCGCCGTCACGGGGGACAGACCGGCCGCGACCAGGGCGGGGAGCGCCACGAACGTGCCCCCGCCGCCGACGGCGTTCAACGCCCCGGCGGCCACGCCCGCCAGCAGAACAATCACCATCTCCGACACCCGCAGAGCATCGCCCCCCGGCCCGTGGGCGCACAATGCGTGATCCACGTAGCCTGCGAAAGGCTGTGCCATAGGCTCGACAGGGTGCGTTATGACCTGGACGACCTGCGGCTCTTCCTTCACATCGTGGCGGAGGGCTCGATCACGGCGGGCGCTCGCCGGATGCATCTGAGCCTCCCGTCGGCCAGCGCCAGGGTGCGCTCGCTCGAGCACCACGCGGGCGTGGCCCTGCTGATCCGTGGTCGTCGGGGGGTGCGCCCCACTCCGGCGGGGACGGCGCTGGCCCGCCACGCACGGGATGTGCTCGCCCAGACGGCGCGCCTCGAAAGCGCCGTGGCGAGCTACGCCCGGCCCCCGACCGCGCCACTGACCCTGCTGGGCGGCGGCTCGGCGATGCATCACCTCGTGCCGCGGGCCCTGGTCTCGTTCCTCCGCGCGCACCCGGACGTCGATGTGACGGCGTCCGAGAGCCGCACCCCACGGACCGTGCGGCTGCTCGCCGACGGCGAGGCGGACCTGGGCGTCGTTCTCGACACCGAGGCCCGCGACTGCGGTCTCGCCATGGAGCCCCTCTGCGATGACTCCCTGGTGGTGATCGGCCAGTCCGGCGGGATCCTCGCGGGGCGCACCGCGGTGGCATACAGCGAGGTCGCCGAGCACCCGCTCGTGGGGCTCGACGCCGGCTCCTCGCTGCGGCGCTCGATCGAGAAGCACCTGGGTCCACACGCTCCGGCGGTGCGGTACCGCACCACCGTCGCCCACCTGCCCACCCTTGTCTCCCTCGCGGCCGCCGGTGTGGGACTCGCGCTCGTGCCACGCCGCGCCATCGCCCCCGGCCGGCCACTCGATGTGTGCGAGCTCCAGGATCCCTGGTCACGCCGCACCCATCTGCTGGCCTGGGGCGAGAAGGCGCGGACCTCGTCCACCGCCACCGCGGCGCTCGCCGAGCACCTGCGCCGGGCGGCCGTGTCCGAGCCGGAGTGGGGCGCGGGCGTTCCGGCGATGTGAACGCGGGGGCCCGGGGGAGCCCAATCAGCGCTGTCGCGCGCATCCCGCGTCGAGGCGGCGCAGTTCCAGCACACTGTCCGCGAGCGTGCGGTCGCCCAGCGAGTCGAGCACCGCTTCCTCGGCCTCCGCGGTGAGCGCGGCGAAGTACTCACCGGCGTGTGCGGTCACCTGGCACACCGGCTCCACTCCGGGCGAGCAGGCCCACAGGGGCTTGTCGCCGACGGCGCAGCGGTAGATCTCCGCAAGGGTGATCCGGTCGGTCGGCCGCCCCAGCCTGGCCCCACCGGTGCGGCCCTTGACGCAGACGACCAGCCCCTCCTCCGTCAGCGGCACGAGGAGCTTGCGGACCAGGCTCGGGTTGGTGTTCAGCACACGGGCCAACTCGGCGGAGCTCAGCGGTGCGGAGTCGTCCTCGGCGGCGACCGCGAGGAAGAGCATCAGCTGCAGCGCACGGGAGAACCGGATGTCCAACAAGGTCTCCACCTCCGCGCGCAGATCGTGGCACAGCCTACTCGACGGTGCCGTTCCACCGTTTCCCTAAAGTGCAATCGATACAGTTGCAGTTTACGCCACAAAAACTGTACCTTTCAGATTCACACTTTCGAGCTCCGGGGAAGCCACCCCGGAACGACACGGCAGGAGAGCGACACGGTGAACACCCGCGTGGCCACGGCACTGTCCCGCCCGTTCGCACTGGGTTCGGCCAAGCTGCCGAACAGGATCGTCATGGCACCCATGACCCGCGGACACTCCCCCGATGGCATCCCCGGTGAGGACGTCGCCGCCTACTACGCGCGCCGGGCCGCGGCGGGGACCGGCCTGATCATCACCGAGGGCACCACCGTCGACCACCGGTCCGCCGGTTTCCTGGACGGCGTTCCCCGGTTCCACGGCGAGGCGCAACTCTCCGGATGGCAAAAGGTCGTCGACGCCGTGCACACCCACGGTGGCGCGATCATGCCCCAGCTCTGGCACGTGGGAATACAGCGGCCCGCGGGAGCGCCGCCGTTCCCCGACGCCCCGTCCGTGGGACCGTCCGGGATCGCACTGGACGGCACGCCCGGAGCGGGCGGGACGATGACCCTCGCCGACATCGACGACGTCATCAGCGCCTTCGCCAAGGCCGCACGGGAGGCCGAGCGGATCGGTTTCGACGGCGTGGAGCTGCATGGCGCACACGGCTATCTCATCGACCAGTTCCTGTGGGAGCGCACCAACCGGCGCACCGACGGCTACGGCGGCGACCTGGCCTCGCGCACCACGTTCGCCGCCGACCTGGTGGCCGCCATCCGCGAACAGGTCGCGCCCGGCTTCCCCGTCGTCCTCCGGTTCTCCCAGTGGAAGTCCGAACACTACGACGCCCGGCTCGCCGAGAGCCCCAAGGAACTGGAAGCCGTGCTCACCCCGCTGGCGGAGGCCGGGGTCGACGCGTTCCACGCGTCCGGACGCCGCCACTGGCAGGCCGAGTTCCCCGACACGGGATCGGAGCTGAACATCGCCGGATGGGCGAAGAAGGTCACCGGTAAGCCGGTCATCACCGTCGGCTCGGTCGGCCTGGACACCGCCTTCCAGCCCGGCTCGCTCTCCGGTGCGAACGCGGCCGTGGACTCCATCGAGGGGCTCCTCGAGCGTCTCGAGCGGGACGAGTTCGACCTCGTCGCGGTCGGACGCGCACTGCTCGCCGACCCTCAGTGGGCCGAGAAGGTCCTGAACGACCGGATGAGCGAGCTCATTCCGTTCAGCCAGGAGTCGGTGGCGTCCCTGCACTGAGCTGAGCCCCGCTCGGGTGACGCAGCAAGGAGGGAGTCGGCGCCGACCGGCACGGGGGAATCCGGTCGGCGCCGAGCACGGGGTGTGGCAAGTAGTTTAACATTTCACCACCGCCCCGCATTCCCGGTACTAGCCGGTGGCGTGGGCGCCGCCGTAGATGGTGGCCTCGCGGGAGGTCTCGGCGATACCGTCCGGACCGTTGAAGATGCGCTTTCCCCAGTCGGTGAGCTTGCCGGGGTCGAAGTCGGTGGTCAGGTCCAGGATGGGATCGGTGTTGCCGCTCCAGGACCAGGCCAGGTAGCCGAGCTTCAGCCGCTGGGCGGCGGCCATCATGGTGTTCTCGTCCGGATCGCCCCACTGGTCGGCGGGCCCGCCGAACTCGCCGATGAGGATGGGCAGCCTGGCGGCCACGAAGGCGTTCAGATAGTCGGTGATCTCCCGCGCCGTGTCATAGACGCTGTACATATGGATCGAGAAGATCAGGTTGCCGGTGGAGTCGGCGTCGTAGACGGTCCGCGCGTTGGCGCGCATCACGTTCTGCAGGTCCTGTCCCCAGTTGGGCGCGTCCACCATGATGGTGTGCTGGAACCCGGCGTTGCGCAGCTTCTGGACGGCGGCGACGGTGGGGGCGGTCCAGCCGGAGGGGTCGGTGTTGCCCCAGGGTTCGTTGCCGATGTTGATGATGACGTAGTTCTCCTGGCCGGTGAGCGCGCTCTTGAGGCCGATCCAGTAGTCGGCCGCCTGGTCGAGCGAGGCGGCCGCGGCTTCCTCGCCGTAGCCGGTGGTGTCGTGTACTTCCAGTACGCAGATGAGCCGGTTGGCCTTGCACTGGGCGACGATGGCGGCCACGTCCTCGGGGCTGTTCTTGGTCCAGCGGTGGCCATTGGAGAGGACGACCCGGACGGTGTTGGCACCCAGGGCCTTGATGTCGGCCAGCGACCGCGTCTCCCCCGGGAACCAGGTGTGGGCGTGGTTGACACCGCGCATGACGAAGTCGTTGCCGTTGCCCTCCAGCAGGCGGCCGCCGCTGATGTGCAGACCCGTGGCCAGGGGGGCCGGCGGGCGGGCCGGCTCGGCATGGGCGGTCCGGCCGAGACCCGCGATCCCGAGAAGGCTGACCAATAAGGCCAGTAAGGCGGCCAGAGATCTCTTCCGTCTCATCATGACTCCAAGGAGTGAGGGTGTGAGGGCATCCGCACAGCGCATCTGGGAGCGCTCCCATACATTGCATCGCGCCCCGGAGACGTCAAGACTTCCGGTGCGAACCGGAATGCGGACGGGGGCGCCGAGGTTATGACGGCATGAGCGATTCATCCCGTAATGACGCTCTGCCTTCGGCCGAGCGCGCCTACATCCGCGAACGGCTGATGGCCGAGCACGCCGGCACCAGGGAGCAGATCGCGGCCCTGAACCGTGAATTCGAGGGGATCGTCGCGTCGAACGCCCTGGTGGCGGTCGACGACGAGCACGACCCGGAGGGGTCGAGCACCGCCTTCGAGCGGGCCCATGTCGCCGCCTTGCTGGCCCGGGCACGCGACCATCTGGCCGCCCTGGACGAGGCGCTGGAGCGGCTGGACCGCGACGACTACGGGCGGTGCGCGGTGTGCGGCGAGCCGATCCCGGCGGAACGCCTGGAGGTGCGCCCGGCGGCGGACACCTGCGTACGCTGCGCGGCCGCCCGCCCCCGCTGACCGGCGCGACGCCAAGCGGCACCGAGCGGCACCGAGCGGCTCCGGCCATCGGACGGTCGGCTTCGTGAGTGGCCCACCCCCGGCCGATGGGCTCAGACCACGGACGCGCGGTACGCCGAAGGATGTATGGGCGGTTTCATCAGTGGCTACGACCTTCGTGGCGATGTGGGACGTGAGGATGGCGGAAGTCACCACGCCTCCCGGAGGACCTCCCCATGACCGAGCCGCACACCGGTACACCCGCCCCCTCGACCTCCGCCGCCCCGCTCCGGGCGCTGACCGGTGGTCTGGTGATGGCCACGGCACTCGGTGTCGGCACGGCCCTGGGGCCGGTCGGCGCCGACGCCCTCGGCCTCACCGGCTTCGCGGCCCGGGTGCTCCCGGGCGCGCTGGTCACCGCGCTGGCCGTGCCACTCACACTCCTCCTCGTGCGCCGCGGACGCCGGTCCCCGGCGTGGCTCGGGTTAGGCGGGCCGGGCGCGAGCCTGCGTGCGCTGCTGACCGGAGTGGTGGTGACGGCGGCCGCGGCCGCCCTCGTTCTCGGCGCGGGTACCGCCGCGGGCATGCTCCGCTGGTCGCGTATCGAGCCCGCCACCCTCGCCGGGTTCCTCCTTTCGAACGGGGTGGTCGCCGTCCTGCTCGAAGCCCTGCCGGAGGAGACGACCCTGCGCGGCTACGCCTGGACGTCATTGCGCACACGGTTCGGCGCTACCGTGTCGGCCCTCGGCACAACGGCGGTGTTCCTGCTGGTGCCGGGGGCATCGACCGTGGTCGGGGCCGCGACCGCGCATCTGGTCGGCGGCGATCCGGAACCGATCGGGTTCGCACCGGACGGGCAGAATCCCGCCGACTATCTGATCCTCCTGACCGTGTTCGGACTGACGCTCGTCGCGGCCCGGACGGCCGTGAGCCGGGCTCCGCTGTGGGCCGCCATCGGCACCCATCTGACCTTCCTGACCGTCAACCGGATCGTGCTGGAGGGCGACCGGCGCGGCGCGGGCTGGCACACCGAGCAGACGACGCCGGACGCGGTGCTGCTCGTCCCCGCCTATCTGCTGTTGGCCACCGCCGGTTTCGCGGTGTGCCGACGGGCCGCGCGACGGCGCGGCGCCGAGCCGCCATGGGCTCTGGGAGAGCGGCCAGAACACGCGGCGCCACATGCGTGACGCGTTGATCAGCCCTGACGGGGTCTCTGTCAGGTCGCGGTCCAGCTGTCGGGCTGCGACCCGTCGGTGTCGGTGAATCCGTACTCCCTGGCGAGCTGGGCGGAGCTCACCGACCGCTGGTTCCACCTGGCCAGGTCGGGGTCGGCGGCCAGCGCGGCGACGGCGCGGCCGAGGTAGCGAGGGGACTCGGAGAACGCGGAGCCTCCGGGGGCGGTCGGGCGGCCTTCGCCCCTGTCCGGCAGCAAGGCGTCACACCAGTTGTCCTCGCCGACTCCGTAGGCGCCCGAGCATCATCTCCGAGCGCAGCCAGCCCGGCGTGATGGCGACCGCCGTCGCCCCGTACGGCGGCGGTTCGTGGCCCTGGGAGAAGGCCAGCCGGTTCACCGCGGTCTTCACCAGGTCGTAGAAGACGGAGCTGCAGACGACGGTGGCGCCGGCCTCGCCCAGCGCGGCGGCGATCCCGCGCCCGGCGCCGCGGGTCGCCCCGGCGACGACGGCGACACGTCCACGCAGTGCATCGTGATCGAGTGTCCGGCTCACCCGATGAGTGTCGCAGACCGACGGGTACACGCACCGGACCGCACGGCCGTGCCGGATCAACCGTGCTGGCCCGGGGAGTAGTTGTTTCCCCGATGCCATCGCTTGGCCGATACCCCGAAGCGTGGGCGCATTTCGCCCGGTGAGACGATGCGGTCGCCCAATCTTCAACAACCGAAAAGGAGCGCGAATGCATAAACGTCGTGGAATCGTGACCCCCCGCTGGAGAGTCGCGGCGGTCGCGTCCACGGTGGCCGTAGCGATCGCGGTTCCGGTGGCGATGGCCCAGGCTTCGGCCGAGCCGCCACCGGAGGTCAGCGCCCAGGGCGCGTACCTGCTCGACACCGGTTCCAACAAGGAGCTGATGGCCAAGGACGCCGACACCAAACGTCCGATGGCGAGCACCACCAAGATCATGACTGCCCTCGTGGTGCTCGAGACCCGAGGTCTGGACCTCAACCAGCAGGTCACCGTCAAGCAGGAATACCGCGACTATGTCACCAAGGCGGGCGCCAGCACGGCGGATCTGCAGACCGGCGACAAGCTCACCGTCAACCAGTTGCTGTACGCGTTGATGCTGCCGTCCGGCTGTGACGCGGCGATGGCGCTGGCCGACACCTTCGGCACCGGCGACACCACCGCCGAGCGCACCAAGTCCTTCATCTCCAAGATGAACGCGAAGGCGAAGGACCTGGGGCTGGCCAACACCAACTACGACTCCTTCGACGGTGTCTCGGCCGACAGCGACAACTACTCGACGCCCCGTGACCTGGCGCAGCTGACCCGGCGCGCCATGGACAACGCGACGTTCGACACGGTCGTCAAGTCGGTGTCCACCAAGCAGGAGGCACCGGCGGCCAACGGCAACACCCGGTACTACTCCTGGGACAACACCAACCAGTTGCTGGGCTCGTACCAGGGCGCCATCGGCGTCAAGACCGGGACCACCACCCCCGCCGGACCCTGTCTGGTGTTCGCCGCCAAGCGCGGTGACAAGGAGGTCGTGGGAGTCGTGCTCAACGACGCGGACCGCTACCCGGACGCGAAGAAGATGCTCGACTGGAGCTACGACACCACTACCGAGGTGAAGTGGCGCCAGCTTCCCAAGGGCGCCCAGCGGGACTGATCCACAAGCCCCGCAAGGCGACAGCACGGTGCCCGGGCCGGACTCGTTCCGGCCCGGGCACCGGTGCTCGGGCGCCCGCACTCTCGGGTTTCCCTGGAGTACGGGAGCGGACGCGGGGAAGGCGCTGGTCGGGAGAGCCGAGGGTCAGGGGCGGGCGCACCGAAGGGAAGGGGCGCCCGCCCCGGGGGCTCCCGGCGCGCCACGGCCGGCTTTCCGCGGCCGCCCCGGACTGCGGCCACGCTGGGCTTCTGCGGCCGCCACTGGGCTTCTGTACCGGCTCTCAAGCGCAACACAGCAGTCTTTGAGGACAGTTGGGGCAGCGCCCCGCCGTCCTCGAACGGAGTCGACCATGGCCTTCACCCTCGACCCTGAGCTCGCCGCGGTGCTGCAGGCCCTCGCCGAGCAGGGTGGCCCCACTCCCCCGCCCGCACGCGACGACTGGCGGACGCTGCGCGCCAGGGGCACGGCCTCGATGCGGTGGCTGGCCTCCCTGCTCCCGGCCTACCCCTCCGGCTTTCCCCTGGTGAAGGCGGAGTCGCACAAGGTGCGGTCCGAGGACGGGGCGGAGATCCTCGTCCGCTGGTACGAGAAGGCCGGCTCCGCGCCGGGTTCCGCGGTCGTCTACGCCCATGGCGGAGGGATGATCGCGGGCAGCGTCGATCTCTACGACTCCCTCGTCGCCGGATACGTCCAGACGACCGGGGTGCCGTTCCTGTCCGTCGACTACCGCCTGGCCCCCGACGCGGCCACCGGCACCGGCCCCGTCGAGGACGTGTTCGCCGCGCTGACCTGGTTGGGTGGCCAGGCGGCCGAGCTGAGGGTCGATCCCCGCCGCATCGCCGTCATGGGCGACAGCGCTGGGGGCGGGCTCGCCGCGGGCGCGGCGATCCTCGCCCGTGAGAAGGGAGTTCCCCTCGCTCTCCAGGCGCTTCTGTATCCCATGCTGGACGACCGCACGCTCACCCCGGATCCACGGCTGACCCCGTTTGTCGCCTGGACCTGGGACGACAACTGGACCGGCTGGCACGCCCTGCTGGGCACGGCATTCGGCACCGACACCGTGCCGCCGCAGGCGGCGCCCGCGCGCGTCGCCACCGTCGCGGGCCTGGCACCCGCCTATGTCGAGGTCGGAGAGCTCGACATCTTCCGCGCCGAGGCCGTCACCTACGCACAACGGCTCGCCGAGGCCGACGTCTCCACCGAACTGCATGTCCACAGCGGGGCCATCCACGAGTACGACCGCCTCGCCCCCGCCTCCCGGCTCGCCCGCCGGGCCATGGAGGACCGCAGGCGGGTGATCTCCGCGCTGTGAGGGCTCGTCATGAGCCGGAGCGAGCTCATCGAGGGTGGTGGGTGACGGTGATCGTACGGAATGCCGGCATCCAGGTCCCAGGTGCCGTGCACGGGTTCGACCCGCTGTTCTCGACGGCCCGGATCAGCGAGCACAACCTGGCGGACCAGGTCCGGGCCCTTCGCACAGCCCTCCATCCGTAACCAGAGCGATCCGCCCGGGCCGGAAGCATTCGCTTCGGCCCGGGCGTGTGCTCGTCGGCCCGCCACCTTCCCTTGCACGCGGGTAACACCAGCAGTGCCAGATGTGCAATTGCCGTTCATCGATGAGGTTGCCTACCGTCGAGGCGCAGACGGCGAAGCGCGCGCCAAGCCTCCCCTCTCTTTCACCACTCGTGGGAGCACCTCATGTCCACTGCCACCGGCACCACCCCCGACAACGGCCTTGACGCCACCTTGCTCAACCGGGTCACCGCCGCCGTGCGCACCGCCGGCGAACTGCTGCGGAAGCGCCACACCCCACAGGCCCGCGGTGTGGCCCTCGACGAGATCGTCACGGAGATCCATGCCAATGACGACGCCGTACTCGACGTCCTGAAGGCGCCGCTGATGGCCGCGAGGCCCGGCGCGCGCTGGGCCGAGGACGAGTTGGAAGGCGGTGCGCTGCCTCCGGGCGAGTGGTGGATCGTCGACCCGGCCGAGGGCAACATCAACCATGTGCACGGCATGGACGACTGGGCCGTGACCGCCACCCTCGTCCGCGACAACCACCCGGTCCTCACCGTCGTCCACCTTCCGCTGACCGGCGACTGGTACACCGCGGTGGCCGGTCACGGCGCCCATCTGAACGGGGCGCCGCTGCGGGTGTCGGCCAAGACGGACCTGGGCGCGGCCCTGGTCGGCACGGGCCAGGCCCGGCCCGGGGAGGACGAGCGCACGTTCCACCGGATCGGCGCCTCGGTCACCCAGATGCTGATCCACGGCCTGGTCGTCCGTGTCTCGGTGCCCGCCACCCTGCAGCTGATCCATGTCGCCGCCGGACGCATGGACGCGTTCTGGCAGTTCTCCGATGTGCGCTCGGGTCTGGTGGCCGGCGCCCTGCTGGTCGCCGAGGCCGGTGGCACCGTCACCGACACCCGGGGCAATCCATGGGACCTGGCCGGCCGTGACTTCCTGGCCACCGCCCCCGGTATCCACGCCGAGGCCGTCTCCGTCCTGTCGCCCCGCGCCTGACCACCCGCGCCCAGCAGGTCCTGTCGCGCATTGCCTGACCACCCGTACCCAGCAAGGAGCACACCCGCATGACCAGCATCGGCATCCTCGGCACCGGACGTGTCGGCAGCGGTCTCGCCCGCGCCCTCGCCACGGCCGGCCACCAGATCACCCTCGGCCACCGGCAGCCGCCCCAGGAGGCCGCGGCCGACGAGACCGGCGCCGTCCCGGCGATCCGCCACGCCGACCAGCGCACCACCGCCGCCACCACCGACATCGTCATCAACGCCACCCCGGGCGACACCGCCCTGGAACGCCTCTCCGCCCTGCACACCGAGCTGACGGGCAAGATCCTCATCGATGTCTCCAACGCCACCCGGCACGCCTCCGACGGGCTTCCCTCGGACCTGTGCTATCCCGGCAGCAGTCTGGCCGAGCAGCTTCAGCGGGCGCTGCCCGCGACCCGGGTGGTCAAGACCCTCAACAGCATGCTCTTCCCGGTCATGACCGCCCCCGCCGACCTGTCCACCCCGCCCACCGCCTACCTGTCCGGGGACGACGCGGACGCCAAGGCCCTCACCACGGACCTCCTCGCCGATCTCGGCTGGAAGCCCGAGTGGATCGAGGACCTCGGCGACGTCAGCACCGCGCGCGCCACCGAAGCCCTCGTCCTGCTCGTGCCCCATGTGCTGCGCCGCCACGGACTCCGGCCGTTCGCCGTCTCCCTGGCCCGCTGAACCTCCGCGCACCAACCGCAGAACCTCAAGCCAACATCGTTCGTCTTCTCCTTCGAACAGCCGCCGGACGAAGGACGCGCATGACAGGCAGAGACGGGGAGACGACGGGGAGCCCCACCACGGGGCCGGCCGACCCGGGCGGGCGGCGCAAGGGGCGCCGCCCGCTGCGGATCGCTCTGCTGATCGTGGTGTCGTTCCTGGTGCTGCTCGGCGGCGGGGCCGGCTGGCTCTACTTCAAGCTGAACGGCAACATCACCACCTTCGGGGCGGACGGCCTCTCGGACAATCGGCCCGAGGGCAACGCCGCCGGTCAGAACGTGCTGGTCATCGGATCGGACACCCGGTCGGGCGACAACAGCAAGCTGGGCGGCGGCACCGGGGACGTGGGCCGTTCGGACACCGCCCTCCTGCTGCATGTCTTCTCCGATGGCAAGCACGCCGTCGGGGTGTCGATACCCCGCGACACCCTGGTCGACATCCCGCCGTGCCGGCTGCCCGACGGCAAATGGACCAGGACGCAGCGGAACACCATGTTCAATTCGGCTTTCTCCGTGGGTGAGACGGCGCAGGGCAACCCGGCCTGCACCCAGAACACCGTCGAGAAGCTGACCGGGCTGCGCATGGACCACACCGTCGTCATCGACTTCGAGGGCTTCGCACGGATGACCTCCGCGGTCGGCGGGGTGCAGGTGTGTGTGCCGCAGGACGTCTATGAACGCGATCTGAGCCCCAACCGCAGCACCCGCGGCAAGCGCATCTTCAGCAAGGGGGTGCAGACGGTCTCCGGGCAGAAGGCGCTGGACTACGTCCGTATCCGTCACGGCATCGGCGACGGCTCCGACATCGGGCGCATACAGCGGCAGCAGGCGTTCATCTCCAGTCTGTTCAAGAAGGTGAAGGGCCAGGGGTTCGATCCGACCACGCTGTATCCGCTGGCGGACGCGGCCACGAAGTCCATGACCGTGGACCCGGGGCTCGGGTCCGCCAAGAAGCTGATGTCCTTCGCCATGTCGCTGAAGGACATCGATCTGCACAACACCAAGTTCCTCACCATCCCGTGGCGCTACCAGGGCGAACGCGTGGCCGTGGTGCAGCCGGACGCCGATGCGCTGTGGGCCGACATCAGGGCCGACCGCACCATCGACGGGAAGACGGCCGATGGGAAGAAGGACGGGCATCGGCCCTCCGCCACCCCGAGCGGCACCCCGAGCGCCACGTCCACCGTGGCGGGCGCGGGCATCAGCGTCACCGTGTACAACGGCACCACCACCCCGGGGCTCGCCGCACGCGCCGCGGACACCCTCACGACACACGGCTTCACCGTGGCCGGTACCACGAACGCCGACAGCCAGGACCACGCCACCACCGTGATCGGCTACGGCCCCGGCGAGCGGGACAAGGCCCGGACCGTGGCCCAGCTCTTCCCCGGCGCCGGACTGCGGCCCGCCACCACCCCGGGCATCAGCCTCACCCTGGGACAGACGTACCTCACCGCGCCCTCTCCCGGTGCCTCCACGCCCGCCACGCCCTCCGCGCTGCCCTCGAAGGTGGCCGAGGACGCCCGCTCCGCCGACGACGACCCCTGCTCCAATCTGTCCTATGGCTGACCGGCGTTCTTCACGCACTGTTCAGGCATGGCGCCCGCTCCCCCGGGCATCCGGAGATCAAGCCGCTCACCCCGGCACGGCACAACCGCACCAGAGCACAACGAAGGGGACGACGACGTGGGCATCGTGAGCTGGATCATCCTCGGCCTGCTGGCCGGAGTCATCGCCAAGATCCTTCTTCCCGGGCGTGACCCCGGCGGGCTGGTCGGCACCACGGTCATCGGCATCGCGGGGGCCTTCGTGGGCGGCTGGATCTCCGCGCAGTTCTTCGACCGGGAGGTCCAGAAGGAGTTCTTCGACCCCGCCACCTGGGGCGCGGCGATCGGCGGCTCGTTCGTGCTCCTCGTCCTGTACCGCCTGCTGTTCGGCAATTCACGGGACTGACGGCGCGCAGGCCACGCCTCAGGACGCCGCCGCGCCCGCGAGCCGGCGGATCGTGCGGGCGGAGGGCGACCCGGGGTCGGCCGTGATCAGGACCACCTCCTGGTCGTCCTCGGGTACCAGCAGGACGTCGCAGTTCAGCTGGAGCGCCCCGGCCGTGGGGTGGTCGATGGTCTTGGTCCGGTGGCCGGGCGCATGGACCGGTCGCTCGTCCCAGATCTGCCGGAACTCCTCGCTGCCGGTGCGCAGTTCGCCCAGCAGCGCGGTGAGCGCCGTGTCATGGGGATAGCGGTCGGCGGCCCGGCGCAGCCGTGCGACCACGATGCGACCAAACTCCTCGGCGCTGGAGCTCTCGTACACGTGGCCCCGGTCCAGGAAACGGCGGCGGGCGAGGTTGCTGTGCCGGCCGAGGTCGTCGCCGAGCAGGGCCTGTGCCAGCGGATTCCAGGCGACCACGTCGTAGGCCGCGTCGGTGACGATCGCCCCGGTGTCCGGCAGCCGCCGCAGCATCTGGTCGATATGCGGGCGGACCCGCCGCACCGCCCGCACGCCCGGGGGTGCGCTCGTCCCCGCGAGCCGGAACAGATGGCTGCGCTCGGCGGGCGCGAGCCGCAGCGCCCCCGCCAGCCCGTCCAGGATGCGCGGCGAGGGCCGAGGGCCCCGGGCCTGTTCGAGGCGGGTGTAGTAGTCGACCGACATATGGGCCAGCTCCGCCACCTCCTCCCGCCGCAGACCCGGCGTACGGCGGTGCGGGTCGGCGGGCAGACCGATGTCCTGGGGGCGCAGCCCCTCGCGGCGGTCCCGCAGGAAGCGGGCCAGTTCGTGCCTCGCCATGCTGCCTCCTTCGGCTGCCTGGTACAGGTTGTCCCTGGCAGGGTGGCCGTGGCCGGGGAACCCTTGATGTCATGAACGATCGCACAGCACTGGTCACCGGTGCCAACAAGGGCATCGGCAAGGACATCGCACATCAGCTCGCCGCCGAGGGGCTCACCGTGTACGTGGGCTCGCGCGACGCGGAGCGGGGGCGGCAGGCCGTCGAGGAGATCGGTGGCGGCGCCCGGCTGATGGTGCTCGACGTGACCGATTCCGGCAGCATCGCCACGGCAGCCGCGCGGCTGGACCGGCTGGACATCCTGGTCAACAACGCGGGGATCATGGTGGACGGCGGCACGGCGCCCGAGACGGATCTCGATGGCTTCCGCCGGACCTATGAGACCAACGTCTTCGGTGTTCTCGCCGTCACCAACGCCTTTCTTCCGGCCCTGCGCCGCTCGCCCGCGCCCCGGATCGTGAACATCTCCAGCGGCACCGGTTCGCTGACCTGGAGCGCGGACCCGGAGCATCAGTTCGCCGTCTCCGCCGGATCGGGCGCGGCCTATCGCTCCTCCAAGTCGGCTCTGAACGCCCTGACCCTCTACACCGCACAGGCGCTGGCCTCCGAAGGCTTCAAGGTCAACGCGCTGGCCCCCGGGCTGCGCAGGACCGATCTGAACGCCCGCGCCGCCGGGAGCGACGGGGATCCGGCCGAGGCCGCCGCGGGCGCGGTCCGGCTCGCCCTCCTGCCGGACACCGGGCCCACCGGCGGGTTCTTCTCCTGGGACGGCACACCGGTGCCCTGGTAGGCCCCGGGTTTACGTGCGCCCTACGGTGGCGGCTCCCGCCCGTCGCCTCGGTCTCCGCCCGCTCCCGCCGACCGGGTCAGTCGGCGGAGAGCTGGGTGTTCGGCACCCGCCAGGCGGCGATCACGAAGGCGATCAGGCCCACCGCGGCCCCGGTGAAAAACACCACGCGCAGGGCGCTGACATAGCCCTCCAGGAACGGCTGCGCCACGCCCGGGTCGAGGTGGCGGAGGAACGCCGAGTCCTCCAGGTTCACCCCGCCGTCGGGCCGCAGGACGCCCTTCAGCGCCTCCGCGTTCGCCGGTTCCTCGGCGAGCCGGCGGAACGACGCGTGCTGGGAGGCCACGGCCAGGCGCTCGCTGATCCGCGAACCGGCCAGGGAGAAGAGGATGGACAGGAAGGCGGCGGCGCCCACCGTGCCGCCGTTGGAGCGGAAGAAGTTCACCGACGCGGTGGCCGCCCCCATGTCCCGCCCGGGCACCTCGGACTGGGCGAGCGTGGTGATCGTCTGCATCGCCGCGCCCAGGCCCGCCCCCATGAACACCATGCCGATGGCGACGTACCACAGCGGGCTGTCGTCCCTCAGCGTGGCGAACACCAGCATGGCGACGGTGAGGGAGCCGACGCCACCCACCAGATGGACCTTGAACCGGCCCGTCCGTGACATCAGCCGGCCCACCACCAGGGTCACCGTCACATTCGCCGCCATGGTCGGCAGCGTGGCCAGGCCCGCCTTCATCGGGCTCATGCCCTTGGCCAGCTGCAGATACAGCGGAAGCGTCGTCATGGCGCCGAACATGGTGATGCCCACGGTGAAGTGCAGCACGGTGCCCAGCCGGAACGCGCGGATGCGGAACAGTTTGACCGGCAGCAGCGCGGCGTCCGCCATCCGCCGCTCCAGCAGCACGAAGGAGACCAGCCCGACCACTCCCACCGCGTACATCACCAGCGCCCGGGGAGAGCCCCAGCCCCAGCTCCGCCCCTGTTCGGCCACGATGAGCAGGGGCACGATCCCGACCGCCAGCGTCAGCGCCCCGCCGTAGTCCAGACGGTGCCGTACGGGCTGGTGAGGCACGTGCAGCACGCGCAGGATCACCACGATGGCGAGGGCCGCCAGCGGTATGTTCACCAGGAAGATCCAGCGCCATCCGTCGAGCCCCAGCAGGGTGGCGCGCCCGGCGAAAACCCCGCCCACCAGCGGGCCGACGACACTGGAGCCGGCGAACACCGCCGTGATGTAGCCCTGGTAGCGGCCGCGCTCCCGTGGCGAGGTGATGTCGGCGATGATCGTCATGGCCAGCGACATCAGTCCACCGCCGCCGAGGCCCTGGACCGCCCGGAAGGCCGCGAGCTGGTGGATGGACGTGGCGAATCCGCACAGCAGCGACCCGAAGGTGAACAGCACGATGGCGGTCAGATAGACCGGCCGGCGGCCGTAGATGTCGGAAAGCTTCCCGTACAGCGGGGTGACGATGGTGCCGGTGACGAGATAGGCGGTGGTCACCCACGCCTGGGCGGTGAGGCCGTGCAGATCGTCGGCGATGGTGCGCAGCGCCGAGGAGACCACGGTCTGGTCGAGCGCGGCGAGGAACATGCCGAGCATCAGCCCGGACAGCACGGTGACGACCTGGCGGTGGGTCAGCCGGACGGGGCTCTGGGGCTCGGTGGGCTCGGTGGTGGTGGATGAGGACGACATGCGTACCTGCGAACCTTCTCTGCCGCGCGTGGGGGGCCGGGGGGGGAAAGCCAGGGCTCGAAGCCCGGAGCGGGGAGTCGAAGCCGGAGGCCGGGGAAGAGCGGAGGCCGGAGGCTGGAAGAGCGGGGCCCGGAGCCCGGGCGCGGGGCCCGGGCTCCGGGAGCCGGGTGTTATCCGGCGATCTTCTCCAGGTCGGCGACGGCACTGTCGATCTCCGGCAGCGCCAGCATCTCCAGCCGCGCCCGGCGGGCCAGGGCGCGGCAGTCGTCGTCGGCCAGCAGCTCACGGCAGACGGTGGTGATGCCGTCCGGTGTGGGGTCGGTGATGTGCCGGCCGAGGCCGAGTTCCTCGACCCGCTGTGCGTTCCCGGGCTGATCACCGAACTGGGGCAGCACCGCCATCGGCGTGGCCGTGCGCAGCGATTCGCGGATGCTGTTGAAGCCGCCGTGGGTGAGGAAGAGGTCCACGGATTCCAGCAGCAGGGGCTGTGGCAGCCGCTTGGTGATGTGCACATGGGGCGGCACCCCGTCGGTGTCCACGGGGAGGCCGGAAGTGGCAAGGACGACGGTGCACTCCTCCAGCCGCGACAGCCCCTGGATCATGGCGCGCAGGGTGTCCACCGGATCCGGCAACGGCATGGGCGAGGCGGGGACGTCCGCCTCGCTGTTGCCGTGGAACATGGGGATCGCGGTGCCGATGGCGGCGAACATCAGGGGCCGGTCGGTGGGCAGTTCGGCGACCCAGCGCGGCAGCACGGCGCCGCGGTCCACGTCCACCGTCTGCCGGTAGGACCAGGAGGCCGGCAGATGCCGGGCGAAGGAGAAGGCGGGTGGTACGTAGTCGATGCGACCGTGCGGGATGAGCGACAGCGGGTCCTCGAGGGTGGACAGCCCCTGCCGTTTCCGCAGGACGTTGAGGCCCGGCAGTAATCCGGCCGGGTCGAAGGTGTTGGAGGCCCCGGAGGGGGTGGACAGCTGGGGTATGCCGAGCGCCTCGGCGATGACACAGGAGGCGAGGTCCATGCCGTCGCGCAGGATGAGGTCGGGGCGGAAGTCGTGTGCCACGGGGAGCAGGGTGTCCAGCAGCATCGTGGCCATCGGGCCGGACACGGCCTTGGTCATGAGGCGCAGCATGCGCGCCTGCGGCGCCTCGCCGTCCATCTCCGGCGGACCGCCCCGGGCGTTCTCCTCGGCCAGTACGGTGCCGAGGAAGGCGGACGGGCTGAAGTCGCCGATGGCGCTGGTCACCCGCACCTCCTCCCGCTCGAAGACGAAGGCGAGGGCCGGGGTGGTGACGACCAGCACCTCATGGCCGGCGGCCGCGAGGGACCGGGCCAGGGGAAGCTGGGCCCGGCCGTGGGAGGGGCTGCCGAGCGTGGTGAACATAACCCGCAACGCAGGGGCCTTTCTGTGGGAAGGGTCTCGTACGGCGAGCGAGGGCTGGGGCGGTCAGCCCGCCATCGCGAGCGTGCGGCCGATGCCCTCGCAGGTCAGCCCGGCGCGGCGGAGCCGGTCGGGGTCCAGGAGGTTGCGGAAGTCGTACACGTGCGGGGATCCGAGCAGTCCGGCGATGTGCTCCCAGTCGAGGTCGCGGAACTCCGGCCACTCGGTGAGGACGAGGCAGGCACGCGCTCCCCTCAGGGCCTCCTCCGGGGTGTCGGCGAGGGTGAGCAGATCGCTGAGGTCGGGGCGGGTCTCGCTGAGGGCGGGGTCGTAGGCGTGCAGCTCGGCACCCCGCTCCTTGAGCAGCCGGGCAATGGCCAGGGCCGGTGAGTCGCGCAGATCGGAGGTGCCCGCCTTGAAGGCCAGGCCCAGCACGGCCAGCCGTACGCCGCGCAACGAGCCGTCGCCCGGTGTGCACCCGGCCACCACGCGCTCGACGAGCCGCCGTTGATGCTCGACGTTGGTCTCGATGGTGGCGCCCAGCAGCGGGAAGTCCACGCCCGACTCCTGGCAGATGGTCAGCAGGGCGTGGGTGTCCTTGGGCAGGCAGGAGCCGCCCCAGCCGGGGCCCGGACGGAGGAACGCCGAGCCGATACGGGGGTCGTGGCCGATGCCCGCGAGCACATCGTCCACATCGGCGCCGAAGTGCTCGCACAGTGTGGCGAGGTTGTTGGCGAAGGAGAGCTTCATGGCCAGGAAGAAGTTGGCCGCGTACTTGGCGAGTTCGGCGCCCGCGGCGTCGGTGAGCACCAGCGGGGCGTCGAGCCCGGCGTACAGGCCGGCCACCCGCCGCGCCGCGGCGTGGTCCGCGGCGCCGACCACGATGCGGTCGGGGTGGAGGAAGTCGCGCACCGCGTAACCCTCGCGGAGGAACTCCGGGTTGCTCACCACGGCCACATCCGGACGGTCCAGCAGCGCGGCGACGCGCTCGGCGGTGCCGACGGGCACGGTGGACTTGTTGACCACCACGCTGCCGTGCGGCAGCTCATCGCGGATCTGATCCGCCACGGCCTCGACGGCGGCCAGGTCGGCGGCGCCGCCGACGCCCATCGGGGTCGGCAGGCACAGGAACACCACGTCGGCGTCGGCGACCGCGGCCCGGGTGTCCCGGATGAACTCCAGCCGCCCGGAGTCCAGCCCCTCGCGGACGAGTTCGGGCAGGCGGGGCTCGAGGATGTCGACCTCGCCCCGCCGGAGCCGCTCGACCTTGTGGCGGTCGCTGTCCGCGCACACCACTCGATGGCCGAGGGTGGCCAGACAGGCGCCGGTGGTCAGTCCGACGTATCCGGTGCCCACCACGGCAACGCGTCGTATCTGCACAGGGGTTCACCACTTCTGCTGGGGGTCAGATGCGGGCACGTGGCAAGGCCCGGCCCGGCGGCCACCCGTTGGGAGACGAGCGGGCCGGACACCCTCGTCCGGCCGGGACCGCGCGAGCCGGCGACCAAAGTCACCACGCGTTGACAAAACATAACGCGTTGACCCCGATCTTGGTCAACAAACGATGACAACGGTGGATGACTTCTGGACATGCGAGGCTGAACCGGCAGCATGTACGGCACGGTCCAGGCGGAGGTACGACAAGTGAACCGGGCAAGCGACCCGCGAGGGTGCGACGATCTCCCCCCGCGCGCCCGCAGATACGACGCGGCGGGCACGCGCAGCGCACTGCTGGGGGCCGCCGCGCTGCGTTTCGCCAGGTACGGCTACGACCGCTGCAGCGTGCGCGACATCGCCAAGGACGCGGGGGTGGACGCCGCCCTGGTCTACCGCTATTTCGGCTCAAAGGAGGCGTTGTTCGATGCCGTGTCGACCAGCACCGGCCTGTTCGAGCCGCTGCGCCATCTGCCGCTGGACCAGGTGTCGGCGTGGATCTGCGATGTTGTCTCGATGGGGCCCACCGAGGAGGAGGCCCCGCATCCGCTGCTGACCAAGCTCCGCTCCTCCAGCCGGGAGGAGACCGTGGGGCGGCTGCGCGAGGAGGTCACCGAGGTGTTCTCGCAAGGGTTCGCGCGGCGCCTGGAGGGCGAGGACGCCGAGCTGCGGGCCGAGTTGCTGGCCGCGTGGCTGATGGGCATCACCCTGCTGCGTCTGGCCATCCGCTCACCGGCGCTGGCCGCCACGCCGGACGACACCCTGCTGCGCTTCCTGCGGGCCGGTATCGATCCGCTGCTGGACGCGGACTGCCCCGGGCGCGGGAGCGAGGACCGCTGACCCGCTCCGCGCCCGGGGCAGGGGAAACCTGCGCTGCGGCTAGACGTTCGGCACGCGCAGCTTGTCCCAGCTGGTCTTGCCGGGGATGCCGTCCGCGTCATCGCCGGAGTAGCCCAGTTTGCGCTGCCAGGCCGCGTAGGACTTGCGGTCCGCCTCGGTCCAGTCGGGGCTCGGGCCCTCCTCGTAGCGTCCGCAGCCCTCGGCCACCAGCCGCTTGCCCATCGCCGTAATGATCTTGCTTACCCGGCCGGAGCGGAAGAAGTCGGCGCCCGGGAACGGCTCATACGTGGCGGGCGGCTTGGGGGCCGGACCGTCCGGCTTGGCGCCGAGCCGCTTGGCGATACGGCCGCGCATGGAGTCCATCGTGAAGCCACGCGGGTCGATCTTGCCCGGCTGCCACTCCAGATGGCCGATCACCGACCGCTGGGTCCAGCCGTGGGCGCGGCAGATGGCCGCGGACACCTTCTCGATCGCCAGCTTCTGCGGCTCCGGCCACGGGTCCTCGCCATCGCCGAGGTTGATGCACTCGAAGCCGTAGAAGTGGCGGTTGCCATCGGTGTCGGCCTCGTTGTCCGGCGGCAGCGCGGATTCGTCGACAACGGCTCTGAGCACGTCGCTGTCGCCGAGACCCGCGTGGTTGGCGCGGCCGTGGCCGACCATGTGGACCGCGCCGGCCTTGTCGATGACGCCGTGGCACAGCGGCCCCGGCAGTGCGGAGTGTCCCTCGTAGCACAGCTCCACGGAGGAGTCCGTGCCCTTGGTGACGGTGTGGTGGATCATCACCCCGTTGACCGGGCCCCAGGGGCCCTTGGAGTTGCGGTTGTGAGTGCGCCAGTCGCGGTACTCATGGACTTCCAGTCCCTCGTCGCGGAGCGCCTTGAGCAGACGGTCGGCGGTGAGCGGCGTGGCCATGGATGTGCTCCTTAGGGATTCGGCATGGTGATGTACGGATGCCACGGTCACGGAACTCAATCGGCTCCGGACCGGGCCTACGCTTCCGGTTCGGCGTCCTTCCCGGCCCTGGTCCCGGCATCCGCCTCGGCCTCCGCCGCGAGCGCCTGCGCGTCCGCGGCCGGGGCGGGCGTGGCCAGCGGCCCGAACACCATCCGCAGGTCCAGCTCCGCCTGTTCGGCCGTCACCCACGCCAGCGGCGCGTAGTGCACCTGGATCCCGGCCGGGGCCCGGAGCAGCGGGGTGCGTGCCGCGTTCACCGGCCACTCCACGGTGCCGGTGGCGGTGCGGGCCGGGATCAGCCAGTGGTCCCCGGAGCGGTAGGCGCCGTCGGGGGCGAAGTACACCTCGACGCCGTCCTCCAGCGGCAGCCAGCGGCCCTCCTCGACCTTGAGCGCACCGCGCTTCAGCCGCGCGGCCGCGCCCTTGCGCGGGCGCCGGGCGCTCTCCCGGTGGTCCCAGCGGCGCAGGAACGGCCGCAGCTCCGGGCGGCGTCCGACGCCCGGCTCCGGCTCACCGGACAGCCGCACCCGCCGCCCCGGCAGGTCGACCTCCTCCACCCGCAGCAGCGGCAGCGGTTCACCCCGGCTGGTGTAGGCCGTGTCCACGAACTCCACCAGGTCCCCGACGCCCAGATCCAGCTTGCCGTCGCCGCCCAGTGACGCCAACTCCACCCAGGTGCCGTCGAGTTCGTCGACCGGGAAGACCACCGAGCCGTTCTCCCGGGACCATTTGAAGGTCGCCTCCTTCGCCGTACCGCCCTCGTGGATCTCCACGCGGTACAGCTGGTTCTCCGGGCCCCGGTAGCGGGCGTCCGGCCGCACCAGGCAGGGGTCCTCATCCGCGTGTTCCGGCCGTTCGCCGCGGGCCGCCAGCCGGGACCCGGGCGCCGTCGCGTTCCGCGCCCACGCCTCGAACGCCTTGCCGACCTGGTCCTTGTTCGCCCCTTCCGGGTTCTCCAGCTCCAGGGCCGAGCCCTCCAGCGGCAGCACCTGCCAGACCACCTTGACCCGCGCCGCGGTGTCCGGCATGGCCGAGCCGAGGGCCACCTCGCGCAGCGCCGGGTCCTCGGCCGCGGTGACCGACCGCTCCCACACCTTGAGGCAGACCAGGAACGGACGCTGCTCCGGCAGCCGGTCGCCCGGCCGCTCCGGGTCCCGGTAGGCGTCGGGCTGGTCCCAGTAGGTCCAGGTGGCGGGCGGCTCGTCCGGCTCGGGCGCGTCGGCCTCGCCCTCCTTGGCCAAGGCCCCGTCCGTCGCCTCGTCGTCGACCGGCACACCGGGCAGCGGCCGGGTCGCGTCGCACAGGATGCCGTCGACGTAGTAGCGGCCGCCCTCGATGATCAGGTCGTCCAGATCGCGGCTGCCGCCCTTGAAGGTGATGTGGAATCCGGCGTCCGCGGCCGGGCCGCCGTGCTGCCCGATCAGGTCGGCGGCGAGGGTACGGGCCTGGTGGAGCTGGATGGCGGTCTGCTCGTTGGCGTCGGCGTCGAGCTGTACGCGGCCCTGCTGGGCGACGACGGCGGAGTAGCGCCGGTCGGGCCGGAAGGTGAGACGGGAGAGATCGGCGTGCATGGAAGGGGTCCCCCTCAAAAGGTTCGGAAGTCTGGCGGGCGGGGGCCCGGACGAGCGGGCCGGGGTGTCGGGTCACGTCGGGTCATGTCACGGCGATGACTCCCGCGTCCGTGCCCGCCGGGGCGTACTCCGCGAGCCGCGCCCGCAGGCTGTCCTCGCGCTGGGGCTGGTACAGGTCGTGGAAGGCGCCCATCTCGGCGCCGTCCTCGGCACCCCGGCGGATCTCCTGCGCGCATCCGGCCGCCAACTGCCCGTACACCGGTGTGCCGTACCGCTCGCCGCCGAACAGCGGCCGCACCCGCCACGCCTCCTCGGCCCCCACCAGATCCGGCTGGCAGCGGTAGCGGCGCGGGGTGCGCGAGCCCGGCGGCACATAGCTGAACCGCAGACATCCGACACCGCGCCGGGCGACCTGCATCCGCCCGGTGAAGAGGCTGTTCTCGCCGATCTGGACGGCGTGGGTGTGCACTTCGCCGATGACGGTGGTGCGGTGGGCGTGCAGCACGGCGTGGGCGTGGCGGCAGTCCGGGGCGGACAGTGCCGGGCGGTCGTGTCCGGTGGCGTCCAGGATGGAGTCGCGGATGTGGAGGGCGAGCGGGTCGGTGTGCACCTCCTCGCCGATGACCTCGATGGTACCGAGGATGCTCCGCTCGATCTGGACACATGCGGTGGTGCGCTCCAGGACCAGGCTGGGCTCGTCGGGCGAGCGCGGCTCGCACTCCGGCTCCAGGGACCAGCCGGGGACGAGGGTGCAGTGGCGCAGCACGACGGCGCCGACCGGCCCGGTGACGTTGAGGCCGCGGCCCGCGATCAGCAGCCCGTCCAGCACGATGCGCGGCGCCCGGCCACCGGGGTGCTCCGGTTCCTCCCGCGCCCGGATGTTGAGCGCGTCGGGGCGGTTGCTGTACCAGTCCAGCAGCCGGATCACCGGCCGGGTGCCCTCGGCGGCGCGCAGTTCGATGCGGTCGCCCGGGTCCAGGTCGAAGTCCAGCTGCTCCTGGTAGGCGCCGCTGTGGGTGATCTCGATGATGCCCTCGGGGCCGCATCGCCCGCCCCGCCGGTCGTGCTGCCACTGCCGGTAGGCGTCCATGATCCGCTGATGCGCGCAGCCCGGCCCGACCCGGTAGACCTCCGCGGCCGGGGAGGTCTCGCGGTCGTCCCGCTCGTACTCCCCGCCGCCCATGTCGTCGGGGTACGCGTAGTGGTAGGTGACCCAGACGCCGTGGCGCGGCGCCGCGCGCGAGCCGAAGGCGATCCGGCCGCGCTCGGGGTCGATGACCACCTGGCCGCGCTTCGCCCGGTAGCGCCAGTCCGTCAGATCGGCCACCACGATGTCCGACGGCGGTACGGGCTCGTCGTGGCCGTCGCGCCAGATGGTGAAGCTCTTGCCGGGTCCGTAATAGTCGAGGAGATGGTCCGCGAGGTGCCGGCGGCCGATGTACGCGGGCACGTTGTCGAGGTCGGCGATGTGCGCGGCGGACGGCTCGGGTTCGGGCCGGGTCACCAGCGGGGTGTCATTGCCGAGGATCGAGA
This sequence comes from Streptomyces sp. NPDC007875, assembly GCF_042868035.1. NCBI lineage: Bacteria > Bacillati > Actinomycetota > Actinomycetes > Kitasatosporales > Streptomycetaceae > Streptomyces > Streptomyces sp. NPDC007875. Next base: position 105,626 of record NZ_JBIADZ010000012.1, read on the forward strand.
AGGTGTAGAGGTTGCGGGCCCGGTCGATGCAGTACGCGGGCGCCTTGGTCACCTGGTACGGCTTCAGCCGCCAGACGAACAGCCCGACCCCGGCCGGGGTATGGCCGCCCTGCCTGCGGCGGGAGCCCGCGCGCCGTACGTCCACCGAGCGCGCCACCGTCCCGAACGGCCCGCCCACCAGGTCCAGCGCCGCCCCGTCCCGCAGATCGGCGAGCCGGCCCCGGGAGAGCCTGCGCAGGTCCGCCGGCGCTCCGCCCGTCCCGCCGTACAGCTTGACCGGCTGCTGATGCGCGGTGAGCCGGGAGAACTCCACGGCGCGGGCGGGCCATCCGGCCACCGACGCGGAGAGCTCCTCCAGCAGCGCGAGCGTGCCCTTGCGCCGCCGATTGGCCACGGTGGCGGCGACGTCGCGGCGGGGCGCCAGCGCCTCGGCCAGCCGTGCCCGGGACGCGTCCGGCGGCCCGCCGTCGCGCAGTCCGGTGGCCAGGACCCGTTCGTAGCCGGGCAGCGGGCGATAGCCCACCAGATCGCCGAGGTAGGGCAGCACCCATGCGGTGGCGGTCTCCACGAACCAGTCGTCGTACTGTTGCTCGGCCCCGTCGCGTACGCGATCGACCTGCTCGGCGATCACGGCGAGCAGGGCGCGCAGGGGCTCGCCCGCCTCGGCGTCCCTGAGGCGATGCCACTGCGGAAGCAGCTCGGCGAGCCCGTCCGGCTCCCTGCTCATGAGGTGACCTCCGTAAGGATCAGCGTGTCCGGGACATCGGGTGAGAGCAGCGCGAGCCGCGCCGGGCGGATGCCACGGAAGACGGACACCGAGCGGCCCTTGGCGAGCCGGCGGGTGTCGGTGATGTCGGGGTTGAGGCGCAGCAGTTCGGCGAGCGGGATGCCGTGGTGTGCGGCGATGTCGGTGAGCGTCTCGCCGTCCGTGGCGGTGACCCGGTAGGTGTCCTCCGCGTACTCGGCGGGCCGGGCGGGGACCACCGCGCTCGGCTCGGTGAGCCGGCCGGCCAGCTCGGCCAGCTCCTGCGGGGTGCTGGAGGCCGGAACGCCGGTGAAGGCGTCCACGTCCACATAGTCCACACCGGGCACCGACTGGGCGGTGGCCAGGACCTCGGAGAGCACGGCAGGCTGCCCCAACTCCCGGCCCGGGTAGCCCAGTTCGTGCAGCAGGGCCTGGCGCAGCCGGGGTTCGACCAGCTCCCAGGAGTGGTCCGGCGCCACCTTCACCCGCGCCACCAGCACCAGCAGCACGAGTTCGCGCACATCCACCCGGACCGGCAGCCGGGTGTCCCCGTAGGCGGCCAGCGAGGTGCGCAGGGTGCTCAGCACCTCCGCGTCCTCGCCGATCGGCGCGTCGTCCACCCCGGTCACGGTCACCTGGAGCACCCTGCGCCGCCCGTCGAACAGTTCGCGGGCCAGGGCCCGGCCGATGCCCGCGCGGGATCGGGCGAAGTCCTCGTAGTCCTGGAGGGAGACCAGCCGGTCGAGCGCGGAGACCGCGAGCGGGATCGTGCGCCGGGTCATCCCCGGGCCGTCGCCGTCCGCGCCACCGGTGGCGGGCTGCGGGTTGGTGACGGCGGTGACGCCGAGGGGCCGGGTCAGGGCCTGGGTGATGCGGTCCGCGGGGACGTTGGCGGCCTTGCCGGTGCCGAAGCGGTAGCGGGCCCGTACGTTCTCGTGGCCGCTGGGCAGCCGGGCGCCGCGCACGCCGTCGCCGAAGGTCACCGTGGTCCGCCCGTCGCCGGTGCTCCCGGTGACGTAGACGCGCTCATGCGGTCCGCGGCCGGCGAGGCTGTCCACCCGGTGCCACAGCAACCCGTCGACGCGTATGTCGAGGGCGGGGGTGGCGCCCAGCGGGTTGTCCGCGGGGAGCCAGGTCAGTGGCGACTGCCACAGCGCGAAGGTCTGGTTGGCCAGGGCGGGGTCGCCGCTGCCGATGGGCTCGTCACGGCTCTCGCCGTGCGTGGCGGGCACCACGTTGCCCTGGACGCGGACCGTCTCACGGCGGTAGCGGTAGGCCAGGTCGGCGGTGAGGGTCAGGGTGGTGTGGACGTGGTCGCCGGGCAGTTGGGGGTCGACGCGCTGGTCCACGGCGGCGATCACCGCCAGCTCCGTGCCCCGGATCCCCGTGGGGCCGCCAGGCCTGGCCGGACCCGGGATGTCGGTGCGCTCGCCGGAGACGACGATCCGGCGGCCCGGCCGCAACCCGTCGTACAACTCGGCGAGCTCGATCTCATTGCCGTGCACATCCTCGCCCAGCGGCTCGTCCGCCGGGCGCAGCGGCTCACCGCCCGCGTGCACGGTGGTGTCACGGATCGCGGAGAGCAGCACATCGTGTTCGTCGAGCCATGGGTCGGCGAGCGTCAGCTGGGTGCCGCGGCCGGTGATGCCGTAGTTGGTGTACACGGCGGTCCGCACGGCGACGACGCGTGTGGTGACGAAGGCGAGCTTCTTGTCGCCCGGGATGCCGTCCGGCTCGCCGGAGCCCTTGCGGGGGCGCTCGATGGCCACCCAGCTGCCGACGGTGAGGGAGTTCTGGACCGAATCCAGCGGCAGGACATAGCGGTTGGCGGGCTCCGGAACGGTCGCGATGCCGATCTCAACGGCCGGGGGCTCGCTGCCGGGGGTGAACCGCAGCGTCAGTTCGTAGGTCCCGTAGGGAATCTGCTTCGGGGGCTCGCCACGGCTCAGCATCCACTGCTGGGTCTCCCCGTTGTCCACGACCACATGCACCCGGCCGTCCTCGGCGGGCCGGGACACGAACAGGGTGAGCGGCGGCAGTCCGGGCAGCAGGGTGGCGGTGACACCGGGCTCCTGCGAGTCGGTGGGACGGCTCCTGAGCCAGCCCAGGTCGTGATCCTGGCCGAGGCGGGTGGACAGCTGGACCTTTCCGGGGCCGAGGTCGAACTCGGCGCTCTGCGGCAGATTCTCGGTGCGCTGCCATGACGTCCCGGTCTCGATGTGCTGGAACTCCGCCTTCACCGGCACCTTGCCCGCCGTGTCGTACACGATCCGTACGGCGGTCAGCTCACCGCCGGTCAGCGGCCAGTCGGTCTGCCGGATGACCCGGCCCCGGTCGTCCTGCACCGGCTTGAGCGGCGCCATCGCCCCGAAGGGCGCGGCCGTCACCCGCATCGCCAGCACCTCGCGCAGCAGCGGGACGGTCCCCGGCGGGGCAGTGGCGGCCCGCCGCCACGCCGCGTACATCCCGTCGGCAACCCTCGGATCGAGAGCGGACAGCAGCCCGGCAGCCAGGTCGGAGCCCGGCCCGAAGAGCCGCCGCGGATCGTGCGCCGCCGCGGAGCGGGCGCCTGACGGGGGCCGTACGACGCGGGTGCGCAGGGCGGGGAGGACGGCGCCGAGCGCACGTACGGCGGCGGAGCCGTGGGCGGAACCGTGGATCCCGGTGGCGCTCTCGACCTCGGGCCGGTCCTCGGCGAGCTGAGACCTCAGCCGCACCTCGCCGCCGGGCCCGGAGGAATCCAACTCCTCGGCCCGCGCGCGCAGTTGGCCGATCACCGCCGCCAGCCGTTCGAACCAGGCGGCGACCTCCTCGTACGGGGCGGCCAGCACCTGCGCCTCCCCCAGCCGGTCATGCGGTTCGGCGAGCCGCCGGGCGAGCTGCGCGGGGGTGGTGATCCCGTCCAGGTCGGCTCGCAGCGGCGCCAGCACCTGCGCGTCGAACTCCTCGATCAGACGGCTGACGGGACGCGGATTGGGGTGGTCCGGCGCGGGCTCGGCGTCCCCCCGGTCATCCGGGTCCTCGTCCGCCTCCGGGTCGGTGATCCACCGGCGTACCTCGTCCACCAGCTCCTTGAGGGACGGCGGGGCGGACTCCGGCAGCCCGATCGCCGTGACGTCCTCGTCGCGGTCGACGGTCACGCGAGCGACGGGCAGCAGCAACCTCCCCCAGCTACCGCTGGGAGGTGCCCCCTGCCCGCTACTCCCTGACTCCGCCGTCCCGCCGAAGACGAAGAGCAGCTTGTCCCCGACGGTCAGCCCGAGCGAGGTCCCCGAGACCAGCAGTTCCGACCTTCGCCGCAGGTCGTCGGGGCCGATCAGGGCCGGGCGGCGGCGGCGCACCGCCAGTTCGTTCCAGGCCCAGCGGGCGGCCAGGTCCTCGCTCGTCTGATAAGTCTGGGACTCCTCGTCGGAGGCCGCCGGTACGCTGTGGCTGATGGCCCCGCGCGGAATCGTCACCACGACGTCCTCGGCGCGCGGATCCCGGTCCAGGGTGTACGCGAGGTGGGTGTCGGCGGCCACGCCCGGCCGTGGCACATGTCCGACCAGCCGCCCCAGGAGGGTGAGCGAGCGGTGGTCGTGGGCGGTGCGCAGATAGCCCTCGTCGGCGATCCGCTCGGAGTGGAAGGTCAGCAGGTCGCCCAGGACCGCCCAGGCGTCCAGCAGCCCGATGGCCGGGTCGTCCGGGGTGCGCACCGTCAGGCCGCGCAGCGCGGGGTAGCCGGGCGAGGCGAGCCGGTCGAGCATGGCGGCCAGGAAGGTGCCGTAGTCGCCGACGCGATAGTCCAGGGCGGTGCGGCCGGGCGGGTTGTGCGGGGCGCCGGGGGCCCGGCGCTCGTCGTGGCCGCCGCAGCCGCATGCGCAGCCGTGGGAGCGGACGTGGCCAGGGTGGTGGCCGGGGTGGTCGGGGTGGTCGCTCATCGGGCCCCCTTCAGCTCGATGACCAGGCGGCCGTTCTCGGGCCGGTCGGGGTCGTTGTCGCATTGGGCGATCTCCAGGGGGCCGAGGCGCAGGATGCCGTCCTCCAGCGCCTCGCCGTGCGTCGTCTCGTACGAGGTGCCGTCATCGGGCCCCTTCGGTCCCTCCAGCCCCTCGTGCCACAGCCGTCGCAGCCGGGTGACCTCGACGCTCAGCACGCCCGGCACCGCCGCGGCGACGGCCACCAGCCGGCTGAGCCGCACCGGTTCGCCAAACGTCAGGGCGTCGGGGTGGAAGAAGCCGAGCCGCCCGCCGGAGAACCGGCGGCTGCTCAGCGCCCGGTACAGCTCGGCGAGGATCTGCCCGTGCTGATGCCCGGGCGCGGCGCACACCGATAGCGCGATGTCCAACGGCACGGCGCGGGCCGGACCGACCACCAGGTCGTGTCCGATCCGGCGGTAGCCCTCCAGGGCGTGCGCGACCGAGTCGAGGAGGGCGGGGGGCGGCGCCCCGGTCCCGTACGCGTCGATGGCGATGTGTGCCTCCTGCACACTGCCGGTCCAGCGGATCTCCGCCGCCGCGCGCTGCACACCGGGCAGCCCGGAGGCGAGCGCCGCGTAGTCCTCGGCGGTGATGGCCCGGTGCCGGGTGCGCTTCAGGTCGAGCGGGGCGAGCTGGCGGACCTGCTCGACCGGTTCGGGCTCGGTGCCGCCGACGGCGGGCAGCGGATTGCGCACCCCGGCCACGGGCATGGGCCGGCCGGTGGCAGCCTTTCCCGGGCGTTCCGGATCCCGGCACAGCACCAGGTGGTTGATGGCCTCGGGCCCGACATTGCCCGCCGTGCCGCCGCCGACCCGGTAGTGGACGGCGAGGCGCGCCCCGGGCGCCGGTTCGGCGCCGTACCGGCCGTCGCCGAAGCGCAGCGCGATGCGGCCGTCGTCCTCCAGCTCTCCGACGAAGTGGCGGTCCCGGGGGCGGGAGCCCAGCAGATCGCGGCGCGGTGTCCAGGTCTCCCCGTCGGCTTCGATCCGTACGGCGGGGAGCGCGGCCCGTGGATCCTGGACGAGGGCGGCGGCCGGCCCGTGCAGCACCGGGTCCTCGGGGCGCAGCCCGGCCGCGTACGCCCGCCCCCAACTGTGCGCGATCTCCCAGGCGATGCGCCCGTCCAGGACGGTGCCCGCCCGGGCCCTGCGGGTCAGGGCGCCAAGGCGCCTCAGCTTGGCGTCGAGCAGCCGGTCACAGCGGTGCAGCAGGTCGCGCAGCGCGCGGACGGGGTGGCGGGCCAGTTGGAGGCGCTCCAGGACGCGCAGCCCGAACAGGACGGTGAGCTCGGCGATCTCCTCGTCCGAGAGCCCGTCGCGGTCGCGGGCGCTGCGCCACAGCTCGGTGAGCCGCTGCCGCACCCGTCCCGGGATGGCGGCCAGGTGCTCGGCCTGTCCGGCGGCGATATGGCGCGGATCGGGGAAGGGCACCGCCTGGGTGACGGGCGCCTGGTGCAGTACGGGCCTGAAGCGCGGCGCGATCCCCGGGTAGACGGACTGGGCGAGCAGCGTCCGCAGGGCCTCGGCCTGGGCGTACGCGGTGCCGGGTACGACCTTCTCGCGCCGCTGCCCGGCCGACTCCAGGCCGATCCCGGCCCGGCCGGTCGCCTCGAGGCCGACGGTGGTGAACAGCTCCCGTACGTCATCGGCGGTCAGCGGCCGCCCATGGCGGGCCTGGTCCAGCAGGGAGTCGATGAGCCGTGCGGGCGCGTTGCCGGCGTCCCTGTCGAAGCAGCCGAAAGCGGGCGGCTCGCAGGAGCCGACGACGGCGGGGACGGGCGGCGCGGTGAAGGTCTCCGGTGTGCCGCAGCAGAAGGTCAGCGAGCGCCCGTGGTCGACGAGCACCACATTGCCGCGCGCCACGCTGACGTCCTCGATGGGCGCGCAGTCCGTACCGCCCCGGGTGGCCAGGCACAGCGGGAAGGCCAGCGCGTCCTCCCGCGCCCAGGTGACCTCCAGCACCGGCTGTTCGGCGAGCCGGTCGACGGCGGGGGTGACGGAGGTGAGGCGCACGGCCTGCCGGTGCGACGGGTCGGCGTCGCCGGGCGTCCCGGAGCGAGGGCCCCGCACCTCCTCGAAGAGCAGCAGCTCGCCCGGGTGCAGGTCGATCGTGCGGGTTTCGCACTCCTCGTCGGCCCACGCGTCGCGCAGCGTGGCGGAGGTGGCGCCGACGGGCAGCGAGCAGACCTCGCCGCCCCAGGTCCACAGGCGGATGCGGTGGTGTTCCGGCCGCAGGCGGAGGGGCTGATCGGTGACGACGGGCTCGAACACCTCGACCGAGCCGCGCTCATCGAGCACGGCCAGCTCCCGGTCGTCCAGCACCGCCCCGATGTCCGGCCGGTCCAGCGGGCCGAGGGTACGGACGTCGACGGCGGCGAAGCGGTACTCCCCCGGGTCCAGGGTCAGCGGCTCGACCGTCTGCACGGTGACGAAGGCACGGGCGTTGCAGCCGTCGTGCATCGCGTAGTCGATGAGCCGTACGTGGCGGCGTACGGACACCCGGCGGCGGGCGGTGTCGAGATACGCCTCGGTGGCGACCGCGTCCTGCTGGTAGCTGATCTGGTCGGCGGTGTAGGCGAGCAGCTCGACCAGGGTGGTGCCGAGGTCGGCGGCGTTGCGCTCGATCCAGTCGGGGGTGGTCAGGCGGAGCCGGTCCAGGACGACCTGGCGGAGGGTGTCGTAGTCGCGGGCGGTGTAGTCGATGACGGGGGCGGGCCCGGCCCGGAAGGTGGCGGGGAGGTCGTCGCCCTCTTCCTTGCAGTCGAAGGGGGTGGGGCAGTCGGGCCGGAAGGTGAACTCGGCAAAGAAGTACCGCTGGTCGAAACCGGGGAAGGGCTCGGTGCCGGGCCGCCCGTAGGGATCGGTGTCCACGACGGAGAGCCGGTAGGCGGAGGTGTCCCCGGCCCGGTCGACGGTGACGTACAGCTTGTCGTCGAGCTCCGGGTCCTCCTCGCGCTCGACGGAGATCTCGAGGACCTCGATGCCGGTGATCCGGCGGCCGCCGTCGACGCGTACGTTCTCCGGGCACAGGCCGTGCGGGGCCTTGCCGAGGAAGGTGACGGTGAGGGTGGTGCCCTGTTCAGTGCTGTCCCCCACCTCGACGGCGTCGACCCCGCCCAGATGGGCGGCGCGGATGTGCTGCCGCCGGGTGATGTGCCGACTCATGCGGCCCCCCTCCCCTCGAACACCTCGTCGCGCAGACTGGCGGTGGCGCGCACCACATACCGCAGATGGACACGCACGACGTTCTCCTCGCTGACCACGTCCAGGGACTCCACCTCGATCAGCTCGCCGAGCCGGCGCTGCAGCGACGCCTGGACGGACAGCTCGACGGCGGAGGCCAGTTCGGGGCTGTTGGGCGTGAAGACGAGGTCGAGAAGGCCGCATCCGAAGTCGGGCCGCATGACGCGCTCGCCGGGGCTGGTGAAGAGCAACTGCTCGATCAGATCGCGTATGTGGTCGTCGTGGTCCGCGTGCGCGGTGCGCCCGCGCCGGTCGATCCGGAACGGGAAGGCGATGTCGGTCCGTACCGTGCGGGTCCTGCCTGTCCGTGCCCTCATCCGCACCTCACCCCTTGCCGCGCGGCGGAGACGACCGGGGACCCCTGTGGCACGAGCCCCGCGCTGAAGCACTGTGCCGAGGAGGTGTCGAGCAGTACGGGCACGCCGTCGACAAGCACCGTGTCGCGGTCCGGAGTCCACCGGACGGTGGTGCACGGCAGCGGGACGCGGTCGACGGTGTGCGGGCAGCCGGCGACCGTGAAGACGTCGTCGGCGGATGGCATGGGCTGCCCGTCGAGCCGCACACCGGACGACGGAACGGATGCCGCCCGTACGCGTCCGCCGTGCGGGCAACTGATCACGGCGGTATGGCTGACGAGATTGCCGGAATTCCCGGACACGTCCCTTGTCCCTCCCCGTTCTCGTGCTCTGGCTGGTTATCGCTTCTTGGGCACGGTCAACCGGCCCTCGTTCAGATCGACCTGATCTCCGACCAGGGAGACCGACGCCCCCTGGCCGTTGTTGATATGCACTCCGGTCGCGTCGATCTTTACGAACGCGCCGCCGGGCGCCTGCAGCACAATGCCTTCGGCCGGAACGTCGGACATCACGATCTTGTGCTTCCCCGGTGTCTGGATCACCACGGGGTGCGCGGTCGCCGGATCGGTCCGCGCGTCTTCCGGGAGCTGTTCCCTTGCCCCGAACCAGCACCCCGTCCAGATGGGGAAGCTGGGGTCCCCCTGCTCGAACTCCACCCACACCCCGGCCCCGACGGACGGCACGACGTACTGCCCGGCGGGCCGCAGCTGATCCCCCGTGAAGGGAAAGCAGGGCATGGCCCAGGTCGACGGCTCATCGCCGAGGACATCGGGCACCTCGACGGTGATCCGGCCTATTCCGAGCGGGTCCTGGTTGTCCCGCACCCGGCCCCGGAATTTCCCGAGGTAGCGGTTGTTGGGCGTGGCCGCCATAGGGGCTCCTGATCCTTTTCCATATGACCTGAGGCTTAGGGCCGAACGGTGTCGCTCCGGGCGATCAGCCCTTCGCGGGTGAGCGTGAAGTTCTGCTGGAAGGAACCGGGCCGGAGCTGGTGGGTGACGGACTTGACGTAGTACTCCCCGTCGTAGGTGGCCCCGGCGCCCCGGACGCCGACGAGCTGGCGCGGCTGGAGGATGTACCCGTGCCGATTGACGTCCAGCGACCCGGAACCGGAGATGGCGTCGGCGGAGACGGCGGCCCGCGCCAGAGCCTCGGCCTCGGCCTGCGCCCGGTCCTTCTTGGCGGTGCCGGACAGCGTCTTGCGCTTGAGGGCGGGGGTGGCTCGTTTGCCCAGCGGCGGGCGGAGCGGGCTGATATCGGGCTGGGCGAGGAGGGTGGAGGTGCGGGTGGCCGGGTCCTGCCAGCGGGCCTGGGGTTCTTCGCGTGCGGTGCCGTCGTAGGCGAACGTCAGCTGGTCGACGGTGGAGTTGACGTCCATGTTGACGCTGAGGGCGTGCTGGGGTGTCCCGATACGCTTCTCGGGGCCCCAGTAGGCGGTGGAGATCCCGGGGACGGGCCCGGGGATGAGGTAGAAGACATAGCCGTTGGCCTGCGCGAGGTCGGTGATGTACTGCAGGTCGGTGCCGGTCTGGTAGTCGACGCGGCGTTGCGCGTTGGGCGGCTGGAGGATCTTCTCCTCGATGACGTCCGCCTCGATCCCGTAGTCGGTGTACTTCGAGAGGATGCGGGTGACGCGCTTGAAGGGCGGGAGGTTGGGATAGCGGTCGGTCCGCTCTTCGAGATCCATGAGGAGGGTGAGGTCTTCGCCGGTGACGGTGAGGGTCGTCTGCCCGGGCTGATTGCTGGCCCCCACCTCGTGGCGCACGATGAGCCCGTCGAGGAGGACGATCGGCGTGCCCTTGACGGCGGCCGTGACGATCACACGGGTGCGGGGGTCGAAGAACCCCTCGGGGAGCAGCCGATCGATGATCGCGCCCTTTTTGGTGAGGTCGAACGCCATCTGGAAGCCGCTGCGTTCGCCCGCGGTCGTGGTGATCTGCGCGGACAGCAGCGCCTCGGTGACCTCGGGGGGCACGGGACGGGTGAGCTTGGGCCCCATCCGTAATTCGAGGTGAATGGGCCCCTGCCCGACGGGCTCATCGGCCATGGCGTCCGCCCCCTCCTCCCGCGAACCCGTCCGGTATCGCTATCTCCTCGCCCGGCTCGGCGGTCAGCTCGCGCGGGTCGAGGACGGGGTTGGCGTCGGCGATCCGCCACCAGGCGGCGGGGTCGCCGAAGTAGCGCTGACCGAGGTGGTCGGGGCGCTCGCCGCTGCTGACGGTGTGGATGGTCCCGGTGTCCTCGGGGGATTCACCGAGGGGCGGCAGCAGCCGCCGCTTGACGTACCGGACGGGGGTGCCGTCGGGCTGGGTGTGGATCCCGATCTCGGCGTCGTGGTAGCGACTGGAGCGGGGGTAAGGATGCGCCCCCGGAATCGCGTCGAGCGCGCTTTCGTACGGCTGTGGCTCTGCCATCTGCTACACCCTCCCCAACCCGATGTCCCCGCTGTTCAACCCCAACGCACTGAGCGCTCCCCCACGCGCCGCCGCCGCGAGCCGCTCCTTCTGCGCGAGATGCGCGAGATACAGCTCGGCACCGCGGTGGCCGGCGGGGAGGTCGCTGACGGTGAGCACCTTCAGCCCGATGCTGAGGGAGGCGCGGATGGGGTTGAGGTTGACGTCGAATGCCGATTCGTTGATGGACAGCTCGGTGATGCGGACCGGCATGACCCGCTTACTCCCCCAGGTGAAGAGGGTCAACGGCATCTCGATCGGGCTGATCTCGATGGTCCCCTTCTTGGACAGCCGCATGGCCTCCCGCAATTTGGCGGTGGTCGGCTGCACGAGCATTTCGAGCGTCGCGAGCTGCGGGTGTATCCCGTCGGGCGCGGCCACCTCGAACTGATCGGTCGCATCGATCTCCGCCGTGAACTTCCAGGTCTCCTGCGCGGGCCCCTTGAGGCGCAGGGCCTCGTTCCTGTCCCCGCTTCCGCTGCCACCTCCGCCGCTGTCGGCTTGGTCGCCGGCGGATTGGGGTGAGAGGGAGCGTTCGAGGGTGTCGGGGTTGAACTGGAGGATGATGATGCGTTGGGGGGTGCCGCGGTCGGGGTCGACGAGGACTATTCCGGAGCGGATGGGCTTGGGGATGTCGGGGTAGCGGGTCACAGGCGGGCCTCCAACCTCTGCCGCAGGGGCTCGTAGTCGTATTCCGGGAATTGCTCTGGAAACTTCTCCAGCATGACGTTGAGGTCAGCGGCGGTGGTGTGCAGTTCCGTCGTGTTGAGGTCGACATCCGCGAAGAGGTACTGCCAGCCGCAGGTGCCCTTGGTCACGAGTACGGCGTCGAGGTATGCGGAGTAATCCAGATCCAGCCGTTCCAGTCGGTGAAGCCCTGCGTCGTAGAACCAAATCTCATGTTGAGCACTTTCTTTCACATACATTCCGGTCACACTGCCTGACCCGCTGCGCGGCTCACTGTCGATGACCTTGAGCGCCCCCAGCTTTGCATAGTCGGACGCGGGAAGAGTCGGGTCATCGGGAGGAAATTCATCACCAGTGAAGCTCTTGTGGAGATGCACGAGGCAGAACTCTCCCACGATGAGCGGGCCTTCCACCGAACGCCAAATGGCGTGGATCTCGTCAGCGCCGAAAAACAACTGATCGAACCCATCCAGAGGGAACCCCAACGCGCGCGACATCTCACGAACCGCGCCCCCCGCATCCAGACGAACCCCGGAAAGAGGTGCGATACCGTGATCCCCCAAGCGGAAGAAAGCGCTGTCGGACAAGTCTTGCACGGAGGAGGCGACGCGGACCTCGTAAGGAGTTTCAGACATTTCCAGAGCCCCTCAGTTTCGAGAATTTTCAAACGGAGCGTCCCATAGGATGTCCCGTTTCCGCGCACGAATCTTTTTCATGATGCGCACAATGTTCACCAGCTTGAAGGACTCCTTCAGCTTCTTGTTTTTTTGCAGATCAAACATGAACCTCTCTACATCTTTCGGATTATGGAAGATTTTGCGCGGAATCGGCACCTTGTTGTTCTCGGAGTCGAGGGTGTACCGCGCCCCATCACCCGTGAGCCCTGCCAGATACCTGGCCGCTCTTTCCGTCAGCGTCTCTTGGCCAAGGAAGTTCCTGATCGTCTCCGCGCCCGCGCTATTGATCGGCAGTTTTCCGTGTTCGGCAGGATCTGGCTTAGGTATATTCGGCTGGGAATACGAGTCTTTCGCACCCTCATCCTTATCCCAGTCATGGGGGGACCGACCCGTTCCCCTCTTCTGTGTATATGTCCCATAGGACGCCTTGATATAACTCGGGAACCCCGGGAAGTCGGAATAACCGAACTTCGCCTCCGCCTCGTACCAAATCATCTTTTCCGGATCCGGGATGTCCTCGTAGGCGTCTCCTTCGATCTCTCTGTAAAAGGTGAGGTTGGTCTGCTGGCTCCTGGCGGGCACCAGATTGTTTCCGCCTGCCAACCCTCCGAGAGCTTCTGGTAGAAGATGCATTCGCACCCAGGAAGTTCCCTTTGTCATTTGCTTGTGCAGGACGTACTGCCAACCGAGCGGTTGGCCAAAGTCCGCCAAATTCGGCTTCTCGCCCGTTCCCTTGACCACCTTACTGAGATACTCCCCCTCGATCTTCTTCGAAGAGATGTTTGGGAAACCCTTCATATAGTCAGCGACCGTGGCGGGAATTGGGTCTTCCGCGCGTTTGGTGATTTCTGGGTCCGGGAGCTTTTGTTCCTCCAGGTAGTCCGTCCTCCCTTTCGAGTCCGGGATCCCGTCGATCACCCTATCCGGAGGATTGAGCCTCGCATGGTCCTCAAAACTTCCGCGACCACCGCGCCGCTCAAGAGAGGCGAGTCGATACCATCGCCGGAGAGCCAAGAGAGTGACGCGGTGAAGCGGCTGTGCAAGACCAGGTCGTAGCAACTTCTTGAGGATCGCCCTGATTCGCTCCACTGCGTTGTTCAGTCTCTTCTGCTTGGCGCCCCCAGAGTTCTCATCCTTCTTCTGCTTGTCCTTGTCCGGCTTGGACTTGGGCCGGCCCGGGCCGCTCTTGCCGGGATGGGGCTTGCCCTTGTTGGGGCCCTTCTTGTTCGGCCGCCTGCCGGGGCCGTCCTTGTCGGGTTTGGGCTTTCGGGTACCTGGCTTGTCGCTGTCCTTGTCCGGCTTGGGCTTCTTGCCGTCGCCTTCCTTCGGCCCGGTGCTCTCGCCGTCCTTGTCGGGCTTGGGTTTCTTCGGGTCGTCCTTGTCGGGCTTGGTCGGGTCCTGGTCCTTGGGGTCCTTGGTCGAGGGCTTGTCGTCGTTCTTCGGCCTGTCCTCGGGTCCCTTGTCGTCCTTGGGGGTGCCCGGGGTTTTGTCGTCCTTGGGGTTGGGCCTTGTCTCCGGTTCGGGCTTCGGCTTGGCCGGGGGTTCCGGTTTGGGCTTGGGTTTGACGGTGGGGGTTGGGCGGGTGTCCGGCTTGTCGTCTGTCGGGTCCTTCGGCTTGCCGTTCTTGTCCTTTGTCGTGGGGGCCGGGGTCTTCGTGCCGGACGGGCCGGGCTTGGGTTTGCCGGGGGCTTCGGGCCTTGTGGGTTTGGACTGCGGCTGTGTCGTGGGTTTCGTGGGGTCCGGCTTCGTGCCGGGCCTCGGCTTCGTGGTGGTTGGCGTCGGGCGCGTTGTGGGGGTGGTCGTCCTGGGCGGGGTCGGCTCTTGCGTTTTCTGGTTGCCGGGCTTGCCGGCTCCCTCGTCCGCACCGCCCTTGCCACCCGCCCCGCCCTTGCCGCCCTTGCCCTGCCCCAACTTCGCGGCGATGTCCTTGAAGCGCCGGCCCACCTTCGCCACGTACTTGCCGATCCCCGACAGCAGCGCCTCGTAGGCCAATTCGAGGAGCGCCACGATGCCCGCCGCGACCGCCTTCGCGAAGAGGATGCCCGCGCCGCCCATGCGGACGGCCTTCAGCCAGTCGAGGACCGCGCCCATCGCGCGCAGGATTTCGCCGAGCGCGCCGATGGCCGTGCGGATCGCGTCGATGACGGCCATCACCCAGCCCGCCCCGGGGATCAGCTTGGCGATGACCTTGGTGATGACGATCTCGCCGATGATCAGAGGCAGTTGGGGGACGATCGCGTCCCACGTCTCCTTGACGATCTGCTCCATCGTGAAGCCGCCCTTGAGCAGCTTGTCCAGGATCGCCTTCGGGACGCCGATGATTTCCTCGATCTTGGACTGGAACCAGTCCTTGACCGCCGACTTGACCTCCCTGAACAGGTGGTTCTTCGCGCCGTCCACCGCCGAGTTCTTCGCGCCGCTCAGCCAGCCACCAGGGTCGGAGAGGAAGTCGACCGCGATGAGCATGAAGTCGCCGAGCGCGCCCAGCAGCTTGGAGGCGAAGTCCAGGACCGCCTTGACCGCGTCCACGACGGCTTTGATGACGTCCTGCAGCATCTTCTTGAGGACGTCCAGGATGCTGCTCAGCAGCTTGCCGAGGGCGTTCAGCAGGTCGGTGATGGCCTGCTTGAGCATGGTGGCGAGCTTGTTGACGAGGGCGATCGCGGCGTTGATCAGGCCGGTGATGACGTCCCGGATGCGCTTGGCCAGGTCGATGACGGCCCGCACCATCGCCTTGGCGAACTCGATCAGATCGTTGATGAAGTTCTTGATCGCGTCGACGATCGCCTTGCGGGCGTCGTTGATCCAGCGCTCGACGGTCTCCTTGAAGTTCTTGATGAAGTTGACGACCGCGTCCCGCGCCTCCCTGATGACGCGGACGATCGCGTTCTTGATCTCGATGACCTTGTTCTTGATCCATTCGAAGGCTTTCGAGATCCAGTTGCCCGACTCCTGGACGCTGTCGTCGCGCTTCTTCTCGGCGTCCCGTTCGGCCTGGTCGCCCTTGTCCTGGATCTTCTTGTCGCTGTCGTCCTTCTCCTTGTCGACGTCCTTGTCGGTCTGCTCTTCCTTGTCCTTGACGTCCTTGCGGATCTTCTCGTGGCGCTCGGTCTTCTTGTCGCCGAGCGACTGGAGTTCCTTGTCCTGCTCCGTGCGCCAGTCCGCGCGCTTGGCGGTGACCTCCGTCATCGCCTTCGCGCGCTCGCTCGCCTGGCTCTTCGTATTGCCCGCGACCTCGGCGTCGACCTGCTGCTTGTGCTTCTGCTGACCGTCCCGGAAGTCGCGGTCCTTGGTCTGCCGCCCCTCGGACATGCCCTTCTGGCCGTCGGTGAACGCCGCCTGGAACTGCGGTCCGCGTTCGTGCTCGGCCACTTCCGACGCGGCCTCGGGAGGGACGGCCCCCGTCGTCGCGCCGCCGCCGGGCGCACCGCCGCCCCCGCCGCCCCCCTGCCCGGGGACCTTGGCCGCCATCTGCTCCTTGGGCACGTTGGGATAGACCTGGTCCTCGCCCATCCCACGGCCCGCGTCGTCGCGGCCCGTCGCGACGGTCTCCTGGCCCTTGGTGTCGACGGCGGAGCCCTGCTCACCGGCCGTCCGGTCGGCGTCGCCCTGCATCTGCACGCCCGGCGCGTTGCCCGCCTGGGCCTGCTTGAGCGCTTCGTCCTTGGTCGGCAGCCCGGCGAACTTCGCGGCCAACTCCTGCGGGTCCACTACGGGTTCGTCGGCGCCGAAGAGGCTCGCGACCCCGTTCACGATCTTGCCGCCGATGAAGCCCAGGGCCATCTTGAAGGTGTCCCAGCCGCCGGGCTCCTCGGCCTTTTCCGCCTCGATCTGTCCCTCGGGCTCCTTGGCCCCCGTGACCTCGGCATCTTCCTTCTCCGGCGCCTCGGACTTCTGGGCCGGATCCTGCGAGTACTGGGCCGCGGCGTCGGTTGCCGGCTTGCCCTGGAGGGTCTGCGGGGCGCCCGCCGGGCGTTGCATCGAAGGCGGGGCGGTGGCGAGCGCCTTGTGTTCGTCGCCGACGGTGCGGTCCACCGAGCCACTCACACCGGTCATGGCCTGCAGCGCCACATGAGGCTTGAGCTTCGAGGCGGTGGACAGGCCCGCTTCGGGGGACACCTGGGAGAGGTTCGGGGCCGGGCCGGAGTCCTTCTTCTTACCCCTGGCCGGGGCGGACGCCTTGCCGCCACCACCGCGTGCACCGCCTCCACCGCCACCGGCTCGGGATCCGCCACCACCGCCGCCTGGTGTCTTGGCGGACGGTGCCGACTTGGGCACCGCGGCCTTTGCCCCGGATGCGGCCTTGGGCGCCGGTGTCTCCTTCGCAGGCGCGGCCGTGAGCTGAGCGGTCTGCTCGGGCTCGGCGGTCTTCTCGGGTTCCGGTGCGGACGGCGCCGGTTCCGCCGCCGGGGCCTCCGTACGCTCCGCCGGCGCGCCCTGCTCGCTCTGCGCCCCGCTGCTCGCCCCGCCTGGCGTATCCGCGTTGGATCCGCCCGTGACCTGGGTGTCCCGCGCGGGTGAGGGGGAATTGGCGTCCGCCGGGGGTTCGCTCTTGGCCGCCGGCTCCGCGTCCGCCTTCTTCTGTTCCGCCTTGGCCGCGGGCTCCTGCGCCGCCTGACCGCCCACCGCCTGCTGGGACGCCTTCTCCTGCGCACCGCCGGACGCGTCACCCTCCGCGGAGGTGCCCTTCTCCTCCTTCGCAGCCTGTTCCGTGGCTTCGCTGCCGTCCTCCGACCTGCCCGCGGCCTCCTGCACCGTCGTCTGGGCGACGACGGGCCCGTCCTTGGGATCAGCGCCGCTCTTCGGGTCCCGTGTCACGGCCGGTCCCGGTCGGCTCTCGGCGGCCTGCTCCACGGCGAGATCGCCAAGCCCGCCGCCTGCCGCCGAGCCGTCGTCCGCCTCCGCCGACGGCTCGGCGTCGGCGGCCGAGTCGGCGGTGTCCTCATCGGGTTCGGCGCCCGCCGCCTCGTCCTCGGCGTCCTCCGCGTCCCGTTCGGCCTGCACCTTGTCGGCCTTGGTCACCGGTGGGGCGGGGAACGACGGGACGGGAGGGGCGGCGGACGAGGCGGGGTCGAGCGTGTCCGCGGTCGGTACGCCGGACACATCGAGGTCCTGCTCGGGCAGGAAGTCCTCCGGCTGGAGCTTGATGTCCCAGGCGCTCTTCTCCTCGCCCCCGACCTCGACCTCCGACTCACTGCCCGAGCCGAACGGATCCTCCTCGGCCCGCTCCTCCGGGCCGTCGAGGTCCTGGGCACGCACGCCCTCGAGCGTGGAGAACGCGCCGGGCGACTGGGTGTCCTTGCCGGACACCGTCGGCGAACCGGTGGGCTTTGCCGCCCCCCGCTTGTCCTGCTGCTTCAGCTGCTGGCCCGCCACGAGCGCATCGGCCGCGCCCGGACGGTTCTTGGCCGCCGACTCCTCCTTGCTCGGCGTTGCGACGCCCCGCTGGTCCTGCCCTTCCTTCCCCTCGCCCCCTGCCTTGCCTTCCTTGCCCCTTTCCGAGCCCTCGGCCTTCTTCTCGCCACCCTGCTGCCCGCCTTCCGACTTCCCGCCCGAGGACGAGGAAGAGGAAGAGGACGACGACGGTTGCCGGGACCGGGGCGCGGCAGCCGGTGCCGTCGAGGCCGAACCGCCGGACTTCCCACCCGACGAAGGGCTTCCGCCCTCGCGCCCCGCGTCGGCGCCCGGCCTCTCCTCCTGGCTCCCGCCCTGGCCCTCCTGCTCGGGCGCGCCCCCACCGTTCTGCGGTGTACTGCCCGGCGCGCCCTCCTCCGCGTGCTCGTCCTTCTCCGGACCCGGCGCAGGCGCGGGGCGCTGCTCCTCCTCGCGCCGCTCTTCCGCCCTCCGCCGCCCCGTATCGCGCTCGAACAGCAGCTCCTCGACCGGGTCCGGCTCGACGGCCGGGGCCGCCAACGACTCCCCCTCCAGGTCGTCGTCCGCCTCGATCTCGTCGACGAAGTCGAGCACCCGCTCGTGCTCCGAGCTGAGGAGCCTGGTCTCCAGACGGTCGAGGACGGCGTCCTGCACCTCGTCCGGCATCCGCGCCAGTTGCCTACGGGTGCGCTTGGAGCGGTCCTCGGGGTCGCCGCGCAGGGAGCGGATCACGCCGTTGGCGAGGCGGTCGACCAGCGTCGCCGGGTCGAGCTTCTCCATGCGGTTGCGGTCGGCGTCGACCGTGGCGTAGCGGAGCCAGCCCGGGCTCGCGGACTCCTCCGGCGCCACGTCCGCTTCCGGTTGCCCGCCGCGGACCAGCTCCCGCGCCGTGCCCTCCGCCTCGCGCTCCATCGCGTCCTGCGGGAGGCTCACCGCGCCCAGGTCACGGCCCGCGCGCAGGGTGCCGAGGCCGTGGGGGTTCTGAACGGTGTGGAGCAGTTCGTGGGCGAGGAGCCGTTGGCCGTCCGTCGTGCCGGGGCGGTAGGTGTTCTCGCGGAAGAAGATGTCCTGGCCGACCGCCACCGCGTCCGCGCCCAGCAGTTCGGTGAGATGGCCGGCGTCGCGGTCGGTGTGCAGACGGACCTGGCTGAGGTCGTGGCCGAGCTGTTCCTCGAGGTCGCGCCGGACGCTCGGGTCGAGGGGCTGTCCCGCGCCGCTGACGATGTCCTTGGGCTCGGGCGCACGGGCCTTGCCGGTCCGCTCCTTGCGCTTGCGGCGCTTGGCGGACTGGGACGCGCGGTCGTCCTGGGTGGCGGACGGTGTGTTGCTCATGTCCCCTCCCGCCCCCTTCCGGACAGGCCCGCGTGCACGGCCCGGGCCAGGGCCTCGCCCAGCCGGGCCGGGGAGGTGGTGGCGGGGAGCGGGGGCAGATCGGACAGGGCCTCGATCGCCGTGCCGTCCCCGGCCGCCGCCAGCGGTACGCCGCGCTCCCGCACCAGCCGGGCCAGCTCCGTCTGGAACGCCGCCGAGACCCGGTCCGGGTCGATCCCGGCACCGAAGCCGGACAGCGCCAGCTCTCCGATGTCCACACGGACCGCGCGCGGTTGATCGTTCAGACCCATCCGTGGACCTCCGAGGGCGTGAGCGAACGGTCCAGCTTCTGGTACTCGGTGCGCGCCGCCGCGAGCATGTGGCGCATCTGGAGGCGGTCGCCCTCCTCGGCGGCGAGGAAGGCGCCCGAGAGCGCGATGTTGCGGATCGAGCCGCCCGCCACGGTGAGTTGGGCGAGGCGCTGGGTGTCGATGTCCTTCATCGGCGCCTGGGCGGGGAGTACCCGGCGCCAGATCTCGGCGCGCTCGCTCTCGCCGGGGAAGGGGAAGTCGACGACGAAGCGGATCCGGCGCATGAAGGCCGGGTCGAGGGCCTTCTTCATGTTGGTGGTGAGGATCGCCAGGCCCCGGTACGCCTCCATGCGCATCAGCAGATAGCTGACCTCCAGGTTGGCGTACCGGTCGTGGCTGTCCTTGACCTCGCTGCGCTTGCCGAACAGCGCGTCCGCCTCGTCGAAGAGGAGCAATGCCCCACCGCGCTCGGCGGCGTCGAAGACCTTGCGCAGGTTCTTCTCGGTCTCGCCGATGTATTTGCTGACCACCTGGGAGAGGTCGATGATGAAGAGGTCCAGGCCCAGTTCCTTGGCCATCACCTCGGCGGCGAGGGTCTTGCCGGTGCCTGAGCCGCCCGCGAACAGGGCGGTGACGCCGAGGCCCCGGCGGAGTGTCGCGGCGAAGCCCCACTCCTGGTGGACGGTGGCGCGCTGCCGCACATGGGCGACGACCTCGCGCAGGATCCGCGACTGGTGGTCGGCGAGCACCAGATCGTCCCAGGCGGCCTCGGGTTCGATCCGCCGGCCCAGCTCGTCCAGGCCGATGCGCGCCTCGATGAGCCCGGCGCGCCAGGCGAGTTCGGTGGGGTCGAGCGCGTCCGTGTCCGTGTCCGTGTCGGGGAGGTCACGGCGTACGGCGGCGGCCGCCGAGCGGATGACATGCGGCGGCAGCTGGAACTGGGCGACCAGCGACCGCAGATGAGCCTCCTGGATCCGCGGGACATCGGCGAAGGCGTCCGCCCAGAGGGCGAGTTGTTCGGTGTCGTCCAGCCCGGGCACGGTGACGCGCTCACCGCGCGGGCGGCCGGTCGGGCGCGGGTCCGGGCTGGAGACGACGAGGGGCACGGCGGCGGCGTCGATGAACGCGTCGGTGGCGGCCGTCTGTTCCCGGTCCATCTCGCCGACCTCCAGCAGGAGCGCGGCGGGCAGCAGGACGGCCTCGCGCTGCCAGAGGCGGGCGAGGCGGTCGCGTTCAGCCGCGTCGGTGGGGATGTCGTCCGAGGCCATGACGTACAGGGCGAGCCCGGTGCGGCGGGCGGCCGTGGCGGCGATGTCGGTACGGGTGGTCAGGTCGCCGCCGACAAGTTCGACGCGCAGCGGGGCCTCCGGGCGGGACTCGTTCCAGCCCGCGGCCACCCGGTCCGCCGCCCGGCCGTACGAGGCGGGCAGGGTCCGCGGGGCCTGCGCACGGCGCAGCAGCCCGTGCAGCCGGGCGTCGAGATAGGGCGATCCGGCCAGGAAGTGCAGGATGCGCTCGTCGACCCGCAGCCGGGAGGTGGTGAGCCGGGTCTCGTCGTCGAGCTCCGTCAACCGCCAGCGGCGGAGCGGGGACACGGGGGTGAGCGCGCTCCAGTGCGGCTCGTCGAGCGCGGCGAGGGCGAGCGAGAAGGTGGGGTACGTACGCGTCGGGTCGCCGCTGGCGGCGGCGCACCGCGCGGCGGCGGTGGGGTCCAGTTCGGCGGCCGCCGCCAGCAGGACGAGCTGGCGCTCGAAGGTGCTGAGGCCGAAGCAGGCCACGAGCGCGTCGAGGGTGGCGGGGCCGGAGATCGCCTTCCGGGTGGGGGCGGGGCGGGTGGCGGTGTGCCGCTCGCGGGCTCCGGTGGAGGGCGGCTGGGTGGCGGGGGTGGTGGGCTCGTCGGTGGTGGCGGCATCGCGGGGTGCGGCGCCGCCGGAGCGGGAGGCGCCGGGCCGGGAGCCGTTGGAGGTGGCGCGGCGCGCGTGGGCGTCGACGCGGGCCAGCACGGCCTGGACGGCGGCGGCCAGGGCCTGTCCGTCCTCGGCCGCGATGGCGTCCCCGTCCGAGACCGCGTCTCCACCCATGACGGAGTCCCCGCCCGCGATGGAGTCCCCGCTCGTAACGGAGTCCCCGCCCTCGTTGGCGTCCCGACCCGCGATGGCGTCGGCGGCCGCCGATGCGTGGCCGTCCCGCGTACCCATGCTGTCGTCCACCCCCTTCTCCCCCATCGCGGGCCTCAGCTCTCCGTGTCCTCGGAGCGCCCGCCACGGCGCCGGGGCGTGGCCTTGCGCGTACGGGCGGGCGAGGCGGCCGACTTGGCGGCGGCAGTCTTGGCGGTCTTGGCCGCGGCCGACTTGGCGGCGGCGGTCTTGGCCGCGGCCGACTTGGCGGCGGCGGTCTTGGCGGTCTTGGCGGCGGCGGTCTTGGCAGCGGGCGTCTTCGCGGCGGCGGAGCGCTTCTTGGTGGGCTTGGCGGGGGCCGCTGTCTCGTCCTCCGCCGCCGCCTCCGCCCGGGCGGGCTCCGCGGGCCGCTCCGGCTCCGCCCCCGGCAGGGTGGGGGGCTCCGGCGCTCCCGGCGCCCCGAAAGGCAGCACCCGCACCGTGGGCCGTTCCACCGGCTTCGCCGGGACCGGCTGCTCGCGCCCCTCGATCAGGACCAACGAGCCCTGGTAGCAGACCGACAGCACATACGGGGTCTGGTAGAGCATCCCCCAGAGCTTGGAGGTCTCGTCCACGTCCATCTGCGTCGGTGTGAAGCGCACCCGCTGCAGCGACTCGGCCAGGTCGCTGCCCGCCAGATACGGGCGCCGGGCGGCCTCCTCGATCACGTCCTTCGGCAGCATCGGTATCTCGTGCAGGGTGCGCACCACGCTGCCGATCAGGCGCTGTCCGACCAGCTCGGCCTCCTCCCCGTACGCGCTGATCAGGTAGTGCAGATCCATCGCCGCGGCCGGTCGCTTGAGCAGCGTGCCGTCCGAGGCCCGGGTGGGCAGGTCGGTGGCGCGCAGGGAGGCGTTGGGGGTGACCTGGTAGAGGAAGATGTTGATGGTCGGTTCGGTGGGCGGCTCCGTCGGGGGCCTACGGGTGTCCACCGTGACCGCGATGTCGATCTCGGGCCGCAGATTGTTCGCGATCAGCAGCGCGAGGGCCTGGGTGACGGTCGCGAACGCGAGTCCGTTGCTCATGGTGTCAGTCCCTCCTCTCGCCGCGCGCCAGGTAGTCGTCCAGGCTCAGCGCGGGTGCGCGCCGTCCCGTCGGTCCGGGGCGGGCGGCCGCGGCGCGGTCGGCGCCGGGCGGGGCGGCGGCGGTGACCTCCAGCCGCCCGATCTGGACATGCACCGTGCGCTGGGCGGTTCGGCCGCGGCGCCGCCCGGCGGGGAGCCGCGCGGCATCCCGGCCCGTGGCGGCGTCGGCCGCGCGGGGCGGCAGCGGCGCGGCGGCCGCCGCGGGCCACAGGCTCCCGGACGGCGGGCTGGGCCGGGGCCCGGCGGCGGCCGGTGCGGCGTCGGGCGCCGGGGTGGCCGTGTGGCCCCTCCGGGTGGCCGAGGTGTCGGATGGGGCCGGGTGCGGCCTGACGGTGATCTGTGTGCTGGGGAGCAACAGCGGTGCCGGGGACGGGGGTTCGGCGTACCGCTCCACGTCCTCGTACGGTGTGGGCTCCGCGCGTATGACGGTGTGCCGGTCGGTCCTGATCTCGCGCTCGTGCCGGACCACCTCCTGGTGGCGGTCGGCCGCCGGTGGCGGGGCTATCCGAGCAGACGCGGACTCCTCCGGCAACGGCTGTTCTCCCCCCAGCGCCTCGATCCGCTCGTACGGGCCGGGCAGCCGCGGCCGTGCCCGGACCGGGCGGTCGCCGGCGCCGCCACCCGCCGCCGGCCCGGGCGCGGGCACGGGGGCGTGCCGCGCGAGCAGCCGGTCGAAGAAGTCAGCCATCTGCGCACAGCTCCAGGTAGTAGCGGCGCCGCAGCGGGCTGAGCGCCAGGATCTGAGGCTCGCTCCAGCCGTATGCGGTGGCGAGCAGGTGGACATCGAGGAGCAGGTCCCGTGCCCAGTGGTCGAGTTCGGCCCACAGGTAGGAGGCGATATCCAGCTCGGCCCGGGTGGTCTCACCGCATTCGGGGCAGGCGACGTTGAGCGTCACATCGGCCGCCGGGTCGGCGCGTTCGGCGGCCTCGGCGAGCTTTCGCTGCACCGGCTCGGGCAGTTCGGCCACCGGGAGGCGGTCGGCCGGGACGGGCAGCCCCGCACGGTGTACGGAGACGAGGCAACGGGCGAGCAGGGCCCGCCGGGCGCGGGCCGCGGCCGTGGACGCTTCGGCGGCCTCGCCACCCTCCGCGCCCACGGGCTCGCCCACGCCCTCGTCCGCACCCAGGAGTCCGTCCCCGGGCCCGCCCGCTCCGGACGTCGCACGACCAGCCGCTCCGGACGTCGCACGACCGCCCGCTCCGCCCGCCGCAGGCCGGCCCGCTTCGGCCACCGCGTGCGCGGCCGCCTCGAGGTCGGCGACGGTGGGCAGCCGGAACTCGACCGTCCACTCGCCCTCCTCCACCCGGAGCGGCCCGTCCCGCTCCCGCGGGCGCACCCCCAGGTCGCGGGCGTCGAGGTCGAACTCCATGGCCTCGCCGCACGCACCGCATTCGGCCCGGATCTGCATCCGCTCGCCGAAGAGCGCGCGCCGCAGGGCGTACAGGTCCGCCTCGCGCTCGCCCACCGGCAGCGACAGCAGTTCGTCCGCGGCGGACTCCGGGCGGGCCGCCCGGTGCAGCAGCAGGGCGCGGCCGGGGCCGTGGTGCGCCAGCCCCGCCTCCCAGATGGCCAGCAGCTCCGCGGGCCCCGTGTTCCCCATCTCTCAGGCCGTCCGCTTCCCGCCTACGCAGGGTGGGTGAACGAGGGCTCTTCCGGCTCCGGCACCTCGTAGTCCCGCTCCCAGCCCTCGCACTCCAGCTTCAGGCTCTGGATCGCGACCGCGTTGGCGTTGGCGTCCAGCTCGCCGAGCACCTGGTACTCGCTCGGCCAGGTCCGGTAGAGCTTGTGCGAGACGGCGACCTGTCCGGCCTCGTTGAGGACCTGGATGACGATGTCCTTGCGGAAGTCGGCGAGCGAGACCTCGGAGCCGAGCCCCGCGCCGACCTGCCAGACCTTGTTGGCCCAGCGGTCGAACTCGGGGTCGTGGGTGACGCCGCGCTCCAGGGTGATCCCCTCGAACTCGGACCGGCCCGGGGACTTGCGGGGCGAGCTGGGGTCGCCGCCGTTGCGGTGCTTGACGACCTCGGTGGTGCGCTTGAGCGGACTGATCTTGCTGATGCCCGCGACCGTACGACCGTCCCAGAGGACCAGAAACTTAAAGTTCTTGTACGGGTCGAAGCGATGGGCGTTGACCTGGAACTCAGCCATCACATTCCTAAATCTCGAACTGTCCGGCCATCTGCTGGATCTTGACGATCACGAACTCCGCGGGCTTGACCGGCGCAATACCGACCACGACATTCACGATGCCGTTGGCGATGTCCTCGTCCGTCGTCGTGTCCTTGTCGCACTTGACGAAGTACGCCTGACGCGGAGTGCCGCCCTTGAACGCGCCCTTCTCGAACAGCGTGTGCAGATAGCCGGAGGCGTTCAGCCGGATCTGCTGCCACAACTGCTCGGTATTGGGTTCGAAAACGACCCATTGCAGTCCGCGGCGCAGGCTCTCCTCGATATGCAGCGCCAGCCGCCGTACCGGGACGTACTTCCATTCGCTGTCGAGCGCGTCGGCGCCGCGCAGCGTGCGGGCGCCCCAGACCAGCGGGCCGACCACCGGGAAGGTGCGCAGGCAGTTGATGCCCAGCGGGTTGAGCAGTCCGTTCTCGCGGTCGGTGAGCTGGACGCCGAGCGAGTACACCCCGGCCAGCCGCGCTTCGGTCCCGGCGGGTGCCTTCCACACACCGCGCTCGCCGTCCGTACGGGCGATGACGCCCGCGAGTGCCCCGGAGGGCGGGAAGGCGCGCAGTCGCCCGGTGAGCGGGTCGGTGAGCCGCAGCTGCGGGAAGTACAGCGCGGCGTGGTCGCTGCGGACCGGCTCGAAGGCGCCGATCCCGGCGCGGGCCGCGTCCACACTGCCCCAGGCGGAGGGCGCGTCGACGAGCAGGAAGATCCGGCGCTCCCGGCACAGCCGGTCGGCCGCCGACAGCACGGTGACCATGTCGCCGACGGACTCGTACGCGGCGAGCTCGGGCAGCGACAGCAGGTTGACGTCCTCGATGTCGCGCAGCGCCTGCAGGCCGGTCTTGTCCGCCTCGCCGCCGATGAGGTCGCGGGGGCCGGGCGGCGCGCCGTCCTCGCCGCCGGACAGCGGGAAGACGGGCGGGTTGACCGATGCCTCCAGGCCGAGGTCATTGGCGCATTCGCCCAGGAAGCGCACCACGTCGTCGGGGTCGATGGAGCCGGCGACGACCTGGAGGCGGCGGCCGAACGCGGTGACCTCGGTGCCCGCGAAGGCGTGCTTGCCGGGCGCGTCGGGCAGGGCGCGCAGCTTGCGCTCCAGAAGCAGGGCCAGCTCGGTGACGTCGCACGGAGCCTCGCCGTCGCAGTCCGGGTCGTACAGGGTGAACGCGCGCTCCACCTCGCCGATCTTGACCGTCAGCTCGACGGCCAGATCGGGGAGTTCGCCCGCGAACGGCTTGGAGACCGTGCCGGAGGGGTCCGGCCGGCCCTCGCCGACGGCCTTGACCCGGATCAGCGCCGACCCGGCGTTGATCACGGTCTCGGCATGACGGCCGTGGGCGGGGTCCATGGACAGGTTGGTGAAGGACTCCCGGGAGGTGCCCCGGGCGTCGAGCACATGGAGGTTGAAGGTCTCCTCCGGGCACGGGGTGTCGTAGTCGACGGCCAGCCGCAGGCCCGAGCCCCAGTGGCCGGGCTCCTTGGCGTGCACCTCCAGCACGGGGCATGCGCTGTGGCCCTCGGTGGAGTCGAGGGTGACGCAGGCGGCCTTGCCGGTGCCGGACTTGGTCACGCGGACGACGACCGCCACGGTGCCGCCGTTGCCGAAGAACTGGTGCACCGCGTAGCCGACCGCGCTCTGCGAGGTCAGCCCCCCGAAGCGGCGCTCGAAGTCGGCGAAACTGGTGATGCGCACCGGGGTGTTCAGCGGGCCCCGCCGGGTGTGGCCCACGAACGCGGTCACCGAGGTGGTGACCGAGGCGATGGTACGGACGCTGCTGGGAAGCTCTTCGATGTAGACACCGGGATAGCCCGCGGGCGTCGGCATTCCCCCTCCATTCTCTTCAGCGCATCAAGAGATGAGGAGGGGAAGTGAAGATCACACGCACGGATTTCCCGCCGTGTACACACTATCTCCTTGTACTTCCCCCGGTCGCACGCCCCCGCGAAACCGGTATCGCAGGATTCGGAACGTCGCTTGCGGCTCCTGATGCGTGAGTGCGCTTTGAGTCTCCGCGCCGGGCGCGATTCCGGTCAAGACATTGATCCGGTCATCTCTTTCACGGTTAATTACTAGATCGTTTTGCGGTCTCCACACAGTTGACCAAGCTATTACCGTGCGCGAACGCTCCCGGCAATTCGTGATCACGAAATTCTGCCCAGAGCACGCGGACGACGAGAACGAGCCGAAAAGGTGAACGGTGCGGCGCGCCGTTTTGCGGTCCCGCGCTCCGGGCGTTATCGCACCCGCGCCCGCGGGCCACATGCCTGGTGACCAGGGGCGTCAGTCGTGCGGGAGGTCCTCAGTCACGTGCGAGGTCCTCAGTCGCGCGCGAGGGGGACGGCGCGAGGACCGCGCGCCCGTCCAGCCAGGCCGGCCGGCTGAGCAGCGGGCGGAAGTGGGTGAGCAGGGCGAGGAGTTCGGGACCACGCCGCTCCCGGAGGGCGGGGTCGCGGCGGGCGAGGTCGAGTTCATTGGCGGCCGACAGCTCGGCGAAGTCCCGGAGCAGCCGGGGTCCCGGAGTGTGCGTACGGCCGGTGAAACGGTCACGGAAGACCACGTCGGCATCCTCGAGCGCCTGACAGGTCGCCTTACGGTCGCAGCTCGCGTAGAGGTACACGATGGCTTCGGCTTCCGCGCCGATCACCGCCACGAGCTCGCCGCGACGCCCGAGGGGCAGCAGGGTGACGGGAAAGCCGTCGGTTCCGTAGAACGCGTGGCACAGCCCGGCGAGCTGGAGTTCCGGGCGGGCTCCCCAGGCGGCGAGCCGGGCCCGTACGCGCTGGAGGTGGGCGAGCAGGGTGCCGCCGGGGTGGGCGATGCGGGCGGCGCCCAGGCGGCGCAGAAATGTGACGGCCCGGTCGGCGGCGGCAGGAGGGGGAGCAGCAGGCACAGGTCGGGTCCTTTCGGTGCTGGGCAGGTCGGCACCCGTACCGCACCGGCACCCGGTCCGGATCCTCGTGCGAGCGCCGTACGGGTTGCCGCCTGAGCCCTACAACGATCGTCGCGACCACCTGCCACCCCAGTCAATCCTGGGGATTGCTCGCCAACTCCAAGCTTTAACTTGGAGGTTATGACTCTGGATGATCTGCGAGTGTTCGTGGCCGTGTGCCGCGCCGGAAGCCTCAGCGCCGTCGCCCGGGAGCTGACCTGCACACAGTCGGCGGTGAGCCAGCGCGTGAAGCGGCTGGAACGCGAGACCGGCGTCAGCCTGCTGGAGCGCCAGCCACGCGGTGTCGTGCCCACCCCGGCCGGGCGCATTCTGTGCGAGGCGGCCGCCGACGGGATCGCCGGGCTCGATCTGGCGCTGCGCCGCCTGAGCGACCTCGTGCACGGGGAGAGCGGTTCCGTGCGGATCACCACCGGCAGCACCACCGTGCGGCACTTCATGGCCGAGGCGATCGTCTCCTTCCGCCGTCGCTATCCGAAGGTGAACCTGGAGTTCCAGACCGAGAGCTCCAGCCGCGGCTGCCTCGACGCCCTGATCGCCGGACGGCTGGATCTGGCCTGGATCACCCTCGGCGCCCCGGTGCGCGGTGTCGAGCAGCGGCCCGTGGCCGAGCTGCCCTGGGTGCTCGCCATGCGGGCCGGGGACCCGCTCGCGGCCCGGCCGCACGTGGAGGTGTCCGACCTCGCCGATGTCCGTCTCTTACGGCTGCCGCCGAACTCGACCTCCGGCGGGCGCCTCCACGCGGCACTGGCCGAGCTGGGCATACGGGCCGGCTCCGATACCGGCGTCGCCGACTGGGACACGGCCCTGCTGCTGGCCGAACTCGGCCTGGGACGCGCCGTGGTACCCGCCCTGCCGGGGCTGCCGGTGCCCGGGGGCGAGGGGCCGCTGCGGCTCGTCCCGATCCCCGCGCTGCCGCCACTGCCGGTCGGCTGGGCCGCACGCCGCTGGGACGCGCTGCCGCCGCTGGCCCGGGCCTTCGCGGACACCGTGGCCCGCACCCTGAGCGAAGACGCCTCTCCCGAACGGCACTCCGCCCGGCCCGCCGAGTGATCATTTTCGGACTTCCCCCGCCAACGTGCGGAGATGGCCATCCCAAGGAGGCACACCCCCTATGCTTCTACATGCGTGTAGAAGCACGGAGGGCGGACGCACGGTGAACGCGCCATGGGCCGCGAATGTTCCGCGGCTCATGACCTGTTGTCGCACGACCGCCGTTCTCCGCCGCACGCGCCCGTAACCCCCACGCTCACGCGTGCAGTAGGCAAAGCGAAGGAGTGAACGCCACGATGGTGTTCAAACGACTGCTCGGCTCGCTCGGTGTCGGCGGGCCCACCGTGGACACGGTGCTGGATCCCGGCCCGGTACACCCCGGCGGGCCGCTGACCGGTCAGGTCCATCTCCGGGGCGGCACGGCGGACTTCGAGATCGAGCAGATCACGCTGGAGCTGGTGGCCCGGGTGGAGGACGAGCACGGCGAGGAGGAGCGGGAAGGGGCCGTCCTCTTCGACCGCTTCACCGTCGGCGGCGGCTTCCGGCTCGCCGAGGGCGAGCAGCGCAGCCTCCCGTTCACCGCCCACCTCCCCTGGGAGACGCCGATCACCGAGCTGTACGGGCAGCCGCTGGGCATCATCCTCGGCGTCCGCACCGGGCTGGAGATCGCGGGCGCAAAGGACAAGGGCGACCTCGACCAGCTGACCGTGGATCCACTGCCGGTCCAGGAGGCCGTTCTGGAGGCGCTGGGACAGCTCGGCTTCGGCTTCAAATCCGCCGATCTGGAGCTGGGCCATGTCGGCGGCACCGGGCAGCGGCTGCCGTTCTACCAGGAGATCGAGCTCACCCCGGCCCCCCAGTACGCCCACGCCATCAACGAGCTCGAGGTGACCTTCCTGGCGAACCCGGGCGGGATGGACGTCGTCCTGGAGGCCGACAGGCGCGGCGGGCTCTTCTCCGCGGGAGAGGACGCCCTCACGCTCTTCACCGTCGGTCATGAGGGCGTCGGGCACCGCGACTGGAACACCGAGGTCGACGCCTGGATCCGCCACCTCGTCGAGCGGCGCGCCGCACACGGCTCCTACGGCCACGGTGAGTACGGCGCACCCGGCTACGGCCACCACGACGGCCACGGCTACGGCCATGCGGACCACCACCATGACGGCGGGCGGCGCTCCGGCCCCAGCACCGCGGCGATCGTCGGGGGCGTCGCGGCGGGTGTCGCGGTCGGCGTCGTCGGCGGAATGGTCGCCGCGGAGGTCGTCGACGAGATCGGCGACGCCTTCGAGGACGAGGAGGACGAGGGCTGACCGCCTCCCCCGGCCCGGAGCGGTCCCCGGGCCGGTAAGTCCGGCTCCCTACCCGGCGTATGGGCCTCCCCCGGTGCGGCCGCGGCCCAACGGCCGTGGTCCTATGGGGCCACATCGCCAGCCGGCGACCTGACCTGCCGCCGAGGAGGACGAACCACCATGACCGCCGACAGCCGCCCACAGCCGCCCCACCTCGGCGACGAGCGCGCAACCCTGCGGGCCTTCCTCGACTACCAGCGGGCGACGCTCGCCATGAAGTGCGAGGGGCTCACCGACGAGGAGTTGCGGCAGCGGTCGATGCCGCCCTCGGCGCTGACGCTGCTGGGCCTGGTGCGGCACATGGCCGAGGTGGAACGGGCGTGGTTCCGGCGGGTGTTCGAGGACCACGATGCGCCGATGGTCTGGGCGCCGACGATCGACTTCCAGGCGGCGTACGACGTGAGCGGGTCGTCCAGGGCCGAGGCGTTCGCGGCCTGGGAGGCGGAGGTCGAGACCTCGCGCCGGATCGAGCGGGAGGCGGCATCGCTCGACCTGGTGGGCTATCAGCCGCGGTGGGAGGAGGAGGTGTCGCTGCGGATGGTGCTGGTGCATGTGCTGCTGGAGTACGGCCGCCACAACGGGCACGCGGACTTCCTGCGCGAGGGTGTGGACGGGGTCGTGGGGGCCTGAGCCCCCCGCTCGGAGGCCGGAGGAACCGCCCGCCCCGGGTGGCCGGTTGCCGGGGGTGACGGCGGTCCTTCGGCCCTGGCTCATCCCGTCGTTTTGGTCACCAGGAGCATGGGCACGGCGAGGAAGAGCCGGCCGGTGCGGGCGCGTTCACGCTGTTCGGCGCACCACGCCCCGGCCTGGTCCCCGGTGATCGCACCGGCCGCGCACGCCCCTCGGCGAGGCCGGTGAGCAACGGCAGCGTCCCGAGCCCGGTGAGCACGGCCGTGTGCGCCTCCGCGGTGACCGCGCGCAGCCCGGCGTCCAGCAGCAGACCGCGCTGGCGGCGGGCGGCGAGGGGATGAGGCTCGCGCGGGCGTGCACGATGGTGCGGAGCGGGGGCGTGCACGATGGTGCGGATCATTGCCGCGCCGTCGGCGTCGACCACCAGCGCCTTCCAGTCCTGTCCCACCAGCACCACCCGCCCGCCCGGCACCAGCACCCGGCGGGCCTCGGCCAGCGCCGCGGCGGGGTCGGGGAGTTCATGGAGGACCTTGTCGGCCCGATAGCCGTGCACCGTGCCGTCACCCAACGGCAACCGACCCGCGTCCGCGACCCGGAAGTCGGCGCCGGGCGACCGCTCGCGGGCCACGGCGACCATCCGCACGTCGGCGTCCACACCCGTCACCCGCGCCCCGCGCTCGGTCAGTTCGGCGACGGCCCGCCCGGCGCCGCAGCCCACGTCGACCGCCCGGGCGGCCGGCTCGGCCGCCCGGAGTTCGTAGGTCCTGATGCGCAATGTCTCTGCGCCGGGGCACCGCTCGGCGCGGTCGAGCCGCGCGATGAGGCCACCGGTGGCGTGTTCCGGTGTTTCCCGCTCGTTGTGCTTCTCCTTGGACATGACCGCGAGAGTGCGACTCGATGTCGACATGAAGTCAAGCGGCGCCATGGCCATCGGCGAAGTCGCGGAGCGGTTCGGACTGGCCACCCATGTGCTACGGCACTGGGAGACCGTGGGCCTGCTGCACCCCGCGCGCGACAGCGCCGGGCGCCGCCGCTACGGCGAGGCCTACCTCGTCCGGGTGGCGGTCGTCCTGCGCGCCGAGGAAGCCGGGCTCGGCCTGGACACCATCCGCGCCCTGACCGCCGCCACCGAGCCGGACGCCCGCCGCGACATCCTGCGGCACGAGGCCGAGGCACCGCGCTCCCGCATCGCCGCCGCGCGGGACTCGCCGGCGCTTGTCGAATGCGCCCTCGGCTGCGAGCACGACGACCTCACCCGGTG
Source organism: Streptomyces sp. NPDC007875 (assembly GCF_042868035.1). Classification (NCBI taxonomy): domain Bacteria; kingdom Bacillati; phylum Actinomycetota; class Actinomycetes; order Kitasatosporales; family Streptomycetaceae; genus Streptomyces; species Streptomyces sp. NPDC007875. Next base: position 137,341 of record NZ_JBIADZ010000012.1, read on the forward strand.
TCCGCACTACCGCCGGCGGGTGGTCCCGGAGGACTGGGACCGCGCGGCCCCGGGAGCTGGTTGAGGCGGCCGGGGCTGGGCACTCCGTGGGGCGCGCTGCCCCATACGGCCTTGCCGCACCCGGAACTCCCGGAACATCCGGAAGGACGACCATGAGCGAGCCCAGGACATCCCCCCGCATGCTCGGCATCTACCTCAATGACCACCTGGCCGGAGCGACGGCCGGAATGGAGCTGGCCCGCCGGACGGCCCGCGAGCACCGGCAGTCGCCCGCCGGCGGCGACCTGGAGGACCTCGCCGTACAGATCATGGAGGACCGCGAGGCGCTCCTGACCGTCATGGCCGACCTCGAGGTGCCCGTACGCCGCTACAAGGTCTACGGGGGCTGGCTGGGCGAGAAGGCGGCGCGGCTGAAGCCCAACGGCCGCCTGCGGCGGCGTGCCGGGCTCAGCTCGGTCGTCGAGCTGGAGTCGCTGCGGATCGGTGTGGAGGGCAAGGCGATGCTGTGGCATTCGCTGCTGGCCGCGACCGGCGAGGACACCCGGCTGGACACCGATCGGCTGACCGAGCTGCTGACGCGCGCGCGGCGGCAGTGCGAGCTGCTGGAGTCGCTGCACGACGGCGTGGCCGCCACGATGTTCATCCCCGATCGGGCGGAGTCGCGAGAGGCGGTGGTCGGGCCATGACGCCTCCGCCGGACGGCGCCGCCGAGTTCCTCTTCGTCGGCAACGCCACGCTTCTCATCCGCTACGGTGCGCTGACACTGCTCACCGACCCAAACTTCCTGCACCGGGGCCAGTACGCCTATCTGGGCAAGGGGCTGATGTCCCGGCGGCTGACCGAGCCCGCCCTGGCCGCCTCCGACATACCGTCCGACCTGGACGCCGTGGTGCTCTCGCATCTGCACGGCGACCACTGGGACCGGGTGGCGCGCCGGAGACTGGACCGCTCGCTGCCCATCATCACCACCCCGCATGCCTCCCGGCGGCTGCAGGGCGTCCATGGGTTCAGCCGGGCGACCGGGCTGCCCACCTGGCACGATCAGGTCCTGGTGAAGGATCACAGCCAGGTCCGGGTCACCGCGCTGCCGGGCAGGCACGCCCCCGGCCGGTGGCAGAAGCTGCTGCCACCGGTGATGGGAAGCCTGCTGGACTTCGGCGAGCCGGGGCAGCCTCCTCGGCTGCGGGTCTACATCACCGGCGACACGCTGATGTTCCCGGGCATCCATGAGATCGCCCGGCGCTACCCGGAGGTGCATCTCGCGGTGGTCCACCTGGGCGGCACCCGGCTTCCGGGCGGGCTCATCGTGACCATGGACGCACTCCAGGGGGCCGGTCTGGTCAAGGCCGTACGGCCGGAGCGGGTGCTGCCGGTGCACTACGACGACTACGCCGCCTTCAGCTCCCCGCTCTCCGCGTTCCTGGAGGAGAGCCGGCGCCCGGACTTCCCCTCCACGGTGGTCCGCTGTGCCCACGGGGAGCGCGTCACCGTGAACGCGCAAGGGGTGCTTGCGACGCCGTGAAGGCCGCCAGTGCCGTCGTGGCGGTCAGACCGCGCTGGTGGGCGTCTGGTCGTCGCTGTGCAGCCGCCGCAGACGTTCCACCAGCTGCGGACGGTGCAGGTCCACGACGAGCGCCATCAGATCCGGATGGCGCAGCAGCGGTGCGGCCCGGCAGTCAAGCGCGTCGGGGGCCGTGAGCCGCCGCCACTCCCCGGAGGACCCGGCGCCGTGCTCACAGTCACCGAGCGCCGCAACCGCCTGGGACGCCAGCGTGGAGCAGGTGAGCAGGGCCGCCGCCCAGCTCGCCACGACCTCGTCCACCCAGGTGCGCCAGACGCCGTCGGGGCCGCTGATCTCGTACGGCTCCGCGTCCACGAGCCAGTCCAGCCGGAAGGAGCCGTCCGGTCCGGCGAGGGGCGCCAGGGGGCAGTCGATGGGGGTCGCGTAGCGCAGCACAGTGGCCAACGTCACGGCCTGTCTCGCCTGGGCCTCGGCGAGCGCCGCGTTCATCGCTCCGTCGGCCGCCGGGTAGGCCCTGATCAGCCACTGCGTGGTCGCAGCGATGATGGATGACAGGTCCAGGGACAAACGACGCCGCTCCTTGTACGCGATAGATGTCAGCACCGTACCCGCGGAACGGCGGTGTCTAACATGATGTAGATCACGTTGACGGCCTCCGGCATGACACAGATCACGCCGTACCTCGGCGCGCCGAGCCCCGCGCAGCCGGCCGCGCACCGCATAGTGACCGGTTGGCCGGGTACCTGGGGCCCATGAACGCGCCAGGCCCCGTCGTCGGCGTGGTCGTCGCCACCCGCGACCACGCGGAAAGTCTCGCCACGGCTCTGGAACACCTCACCGCCCTGCCGGAGCGGCCACCGGTCGTGGTCGTGGACAACGGCTCGACGGACCACACCAGGGCCATGATCGCCGAACGGTATCCCCAAGTGCGGGTCCTTGCCCAGGGGGACGACCGCGGGCCGCTCGCGCGCAACGACGGCGTACGCGCCATCGGCACCCCCTACGTGGCCTTCAGCGACGAAAACTCCTGGTGGCACCCCGGTGCCCTGGCACGGGCCGCCACCCTCCTGAACGGCCATCCGCGGCTGGCGGCGCTGGCCGGCCAGCTGCGGGTCGGCCCGGCGGAGCGGCCCGATTCGCTCAACGCCACGCTGGCCGCCTCCCCCGTCGGCCGCGCCGAGGACCTCCCCGGGCCGGAGGTGTACGACTTCCTCGCCTGTGCGGCCGTGGTGCGCCGCAGCGCCTTCCTGGAGGCGGGCGGCTTCCATCCGCTGGTCCTCTCCGGCGGCGAGGAGACCCTGCTCGCCTACGACCTCGCGGCGATGGGCTGGGGCATCTCGTACTGCCCGGAGGTGGTCGCCCACCACGAACCGGCCTCCTCGCCGTCCGAAGAGCGCACCGCCGCGATGCGAAGCGACGAGCTGATCGGCTGCTGGCTGCGCCGCCCGCTGCCCCTCGCTGCCCGCCGCACCGCCGCACTCCTCACCGAGGCCGGGAGGGACCCGGTGGCGCGGGCCGCGCTGCGCGGTCTGCTCGCCCGGCTGCCGGCCGCGCTGTGGCTGCGCCGCCCGCTGCCGCCGTGGATCGAGGAGGCCGCCCGGCGCGTGGACGGGCAGCGCGCGGACGAGGGGCTCGGGCGGGACGAGAGGCAGGTCGTCACCCATGACCGATGACGGGGCCGACCGGCGATGCGGCCCGGCGGCGCCCGAGGTGGGGCCGACGCTGGAGGCGGCGGCGCGGCCGCGGTCCGGGACCGCCGATGGCCGCACGACGGTCGCCCTCAGCACCCGCGACCGGCAGGCGTAGCTGCCGCACACCCCGAACCGGCCGGCCGAACGCCCGAGCCACCGCCCGTGATCGTCACCGACAGCGGACCGGGGGACGCACGAGCGGCCGACCGTCGGCACACCGGCGGCGAGGCCACCTACCTGGCGGCCGCACGCCGCACGCCGTAGGCCGCGGCGCCCAGGGCCAGCACCGCCGCCCCGGAGACCACCGAGGAGACGGGCAGGGCGAAGGCCAGCAGCAGACAGCCGGCCAGGCCGAGCCCCGGCACGATCCGCGGTGGGCGGCCCTCGGCCGGGGTGAGGGTCCAGGCGGAGGCGTTCGCGACGGCGTAGTAGGCCAGCACCCCGAAGGAGGAGAACCCGATCGCACCTCGCAGATCCGCCGTCGCCGCCAGGACCGCCACCACCGCGCCCACGGCCAGCTCGGCGCGGTGCGGCACCGCGAACCGGGGGTGCACGGCGGCCAGCGCGGGCGGGAGGTGCCGGTCGCGGGCCATGGCCAGGGTGGTCCGGGAGACGCCCAGGATCAGCGCGAGCAGCGACCCGAGCGCGGCCACCGCCGCGCCCGCCCGCACCACCGGCGCCAGCCACGCGAGCCCGGCGGCGCGCACGGCCTCGGCCAGCGGGGCGCCCGCCGCGGCCAGCCCGCCGCTGCCCAGGACGGTCAGCGCGGCGATCGCGACCGCAGCGTAGACGGCCAGGGTGATGCCGAGCGCGAGCGGAATGGCGCGGGGAATGGTGCGTGCCGGGTCGCGGACCTCCTCGCCGAGGGTGGCGATACGGGCGTATCCGGCGAAGGCGAAGAACAGCAGACCGCCCGCGCGCAGCACCCCGCCGAGGGTGGCGTCCCGGCCGATCTCCAGCCGTGCCGCGTCCGCCTCCCCGGAGGTGAGGAGGGCGACGACCACGGCGGCCAGGACCGCGAGCACGACGGCCACGACGGCCCGGGTCAGCCAGGCGGCCTTGTGCACCCCCACGTAGTTGACGGCCGTCAGCGCCACCACGGCCGCCACCGCCACCGCGGACGCGTGGTCGGGCCAGACATAGCTGCCGACGGTCAGGGCCATCGCCGCGCAGGAGGCGGTCTTGCCGACCACGAACCCCCAGCCGGCCAGATACCCCCAGAAGTCGCCCAGCCGCTCACGGCCGTAGACATAGGTGCCGCCCGAGCGCGGATAGCGGGCGGCCAGCCGCGCGGAGGAGGTGGCGTTGCAGTACGCCACCACTCCGGCGGCGACCAGGCCGAGCAGCAGCCCCGACCCCGCCTCCCGCGCCGCGGGTGCCAGCGCCGCGAAGATGCCCGCGCCGATCATCGACCCCAGGCCGACCACGACCGCGTCGAAGACCCCCAGGCGACGCCGCAACTCCCCCGGCCCGGCCGGGGTGTTCGTCGTGTCGCCCACCGCTCAGCCCCGGTCCGTATCGAGATCGGTCTTGTCGACGTCGGCCCTCGTCGGCAGATCGCGCGCGCCGAGCCGCAGATGCTCGATGTGGTAGACGGCCTCGTCGAGGAGCTGGGCGACGTGGTTGTCGTAGAGGCTGTAGACGATCCGGCGGCCCTGCCGTGAGCCGGTGACCAGCCCGAGGGCGCGCAGCAGCCGGAGTTGATGAGAGACCGCGGACTGCTCCATGCCGACCGCCTCGGCCAGTTCGGTGACCGCGCAGGGGGCCTGACGGAGGCGGGTGAGGATCATCAGCCGCGAGGGGGTGGCCAGGGCCTGGAGGGTGGCGGCGATGGTGGCGGCGGAGTCCGCGTCCAGATGCGCTGCCGGGGTGGTCTGACTGTCGGCTCCGTGTCCCATGACGTCATCGTATCCACAGCAACACTTGAAGAGTTCTTCATATGTTCCAGTATGGTGGCGGGGTTCGACCATCGCCCCACCGCCCGAGGAAGAGGTGTGCCCTGGTGCCCGCCGAGCTCATCGAGGAGCGGCCCCCCGCCGACGCTCCACCGCCCGTACGGCCGTGCCGGACCCGCGTCCGCGAGCTGCCCGAGGTGCGGTGGGCCGCACTGGCCACCGCCGCGTTCCTGCCCGCCTTCCCGCTCGACCTGGCGGGCGCCCCCGCGTGGCTGTGGGGCCCGCTCTACGCGCTCTGCTACGCCGCCGGGGGCTGGGAGCCGGGCCTGGCGGGGCTGCGCGCCCTCAGAGAACGGACCCTCGACGTCGATCTGCTGATGGTCGTGGCCGCGATCGGGGCGGCGGCGATCGGGCAGTTCCTCGACGGCGCCCTGCTGATCGTCATCTTCGCGGTCTCGGGCGCGCTGGAGGCGTTCGCCACCCGGCGCACCGCCGACTCCGTACGCGGACTGCTGGATCTGGCACCCGACACCGCCGCGCGGATCACCCCCGGCGGCACCGAGCAGCGAGTGGCCGTCAGCGCGCTGCGCGTCGGCGACACCGTGCTCGTCCGGCCAGGTGAGCGGCTGCCCGCCGACGGCACGGTGCGCGAGGGAGCGAGCGACGTCCAGCAGGCCGGGATCACCGGCGAACCGCTGCCGGTGGACAAGGGGCCCGGGGACGAGGTGTTCGCGGGCACGCTGAACGGGACGGGCGCGCTGCGCGTCACGGTGGACCGGGATGCCTCCGCGTCGGTCATCGCCCGGATCGTGGCCATGGTCGAGGAGGCGAGCGAGCGCAAGGCCCCCGGCCAGCTGTTCATCGAGAGGATCGAGCAGCGCTACGCCATCGGCGTGGTGGCCGCCACGCTCGCCCTGTTCGCGGTGCCGCTCGCCTTCGGCGCGGACCTCACCGAAACCCTGCTGCGGGCCATGACCTTCATGATCGTGGCATCCCCGTGTGCGGTGGTGCTCGCCACCATGCCGCCACTGCTGTCCGCCATCGCCACCTGCGGACGCCACGGCGTGCTGGTCAAGTCCGCCGCGGCCATGGAGCGGCTGGGAGCCGTCACCCGGGTGGCGCTGGACAAGACCGGAACGCTCACCGAGGAGTCGGCGCGCGTCCGCGGGATCCGGGTGCTCCCGGGCAGTGGCCTCACCGAGGACGAGGCCCTGGCCCTGGCCGCCGCGGCCGAGCGGCCCAGCGAGCATCCGCTGGCCCGTGCGGTGGTCACCGCCGCGCGGGAACGCGGTCTGCGCCTGGAGCCCGCGGCCGACTTCGCCTCGGCACCGGGGCGGGGCGTACGGGCGGTGGTCACGGGCCACACCGTCCAGGTGGGCAGCCCCGCGACACTGCTGGACGAGGCGGCGGCACCCCCGGAGCGCCCCGGCGACCCGGCACCGCTTACCGGCGGGGACGACTCAGTCCGCATGGCCGTCACGGACGGCTGCCCGGTCCGTACGGCCGTCGCGGAGGTCGAGGACAGCGGCGCCACCGCCGTCGCCGTCCTCGTCGACGGCCGCCCCGGCGCCGTCCTCGCCATCGCCGCTCCGCTGCGCGCCGGGGCCGCCGAAGCCGTCGCCGCGCTGGGCCGACTCACCGGCACACCACCGGTGTTGCTGACCGGTGACAACAAACGTGCCGCCACCCGGCTGGGCGAGGAGGTCGGCATCACCGACGTACGAGCCGGGCTGCTGCCGCAGGACAAGGTGGCCACCGTACGCGGGTGGGAGGACGCCGGGGAGCGGGTCCTGATGGTCGGCGACGGGGTCAACGACGCCCCGGCGCTGGCGGCCGCGCACACCGGTGTGGCCATGGGACCGGCGGGTTCCGCGCTGACGCTGGAGACCGCCGATGCCGTGGTCGTCCGCGACGAACTGGCCGCCGTGCCCGCGGTCGTGACCCTGTCGCGGCGCGCCCGCCGCCTGGTGGCGCAGAACCTGGTCGTCGCGTGTGTGTGCATCGGCGCGCTGGTGGCGTGGGATCTGTTCGGCCATCTGCCGCTGCCGCTCGGCGTGGCGGGCCATGAGGGCTCCACCGTCCTGGTGGGCCTCAACGGTCTGCGGCTGCTGCGTACCTCCGCCTGGCCGGGCGCGGCGCGGGCCCGCCGCCGGGCCGCCGGGAGCTGAGGGCGGTGCGGGCCGAGCGGGGTCCACCCTCGGCCCGCCGCTCTACGATGGGGACATGCCGGTCAGCGAACCCCCCTCAACTGCGACCCGGTCGCATACGCATCACAGCGGCGCGGCGCAGTTCTCCACGGCCGCCAATGTCTTCTCGCTGCTCTCCGACCCGACCCGGCTGCATCTGGTGTGGTCCCTCGCCCGGGGCGAGGCCGATGTCAACACCCTCACCAAGGCCAGCGGGGCGGCCCGCCCGGCGGTGAGCCAGCATCTGGCGAAGCTCCGGCTGGCCGGGCTGGTCCAGGTGCGCAAGGAGGGCCGCCGCTCGGTGTACTCCCTTCACGACGGCCATCTGCGCCGACTGGTCACCGAGGCCGTCAACCACGCGGACCACATGGTCACCGGGGCCCCGCCGCACGACTGAGCGCCGGGGCGCGGTCGACGCCGATCGCACCGGCTCCCCGGCGTCGCCGGATCTCCTCACCCGGTGTGATGCGCCAGCAGGTGATGCGGGTCCTGCGCGCCCGGCCCAGGGGCAGGATCGGTGTGCACCAGGGCGGCGGTCAGCCGGGGCACCGTGTGGCGGAGGGCGTGTTCGGCCTCGACCGCCACATCGTGCGCCGCGCGCAGATCCAGGCCGCCGTCCACCTCGACCGTGACCTCGGCGCGCAGCCGGTGGCCGATCCAGCGCATCCGGAGTTCGGTCACGCGCAGCACTCCGGGGACCGCGCGCAGGGCGGCCTCGCCCGCGTCGACCACCGCCGGGTCGACGGAATCCATCAGCCGCCGGAACACCTCGCGGGCCGCGTCCTTGAGGACGAGCAGGATCGCGACGGTGATGGCCAGGCCTACGAGCGGGTCGGCCGCCTGCCAGCCGAGCGCCACACCACCCGCGCCCACCAGCACGGCCAGCGAGGTGAAGCCGTCGGTGCGGGCGTGCAGTCCATCGGCGACCAGGGCCGCCGAGCCGATCCGCCGCCCGACCCGGATCCGGTGGCGGGCCACCCATTCGTTGCCGAGGAAGCCGAGGACCGCCGCGACCGCGACGACGCCCGGATGGGAGATGTCGCGCGGGTGCAGCAGCCGGTCCACGGCCTCGTAGGCGGCCAGGGCCGCCGAGGCGGCGATGGTCAGGACGATGACGATCCCGGCCAGGTCCTCGGCCCGGCCGTAGCCGTAGGTGAACCGTCGGTTCGCCGCGCGGCGGCCCAGGACGAACGCCACGCCGAGCGGCACCGCGGTCAGCGCGTCGGCGGCGTTGTGGACGGTATCGCCCAGCAGCGCCACCGAGCCGGACAGCAGGACGATCCCGGCCTGGAGCACCGCGGTGGCGCCCAGGACGGCGAGGGAGAGCCACAGGGCACGCATGCCCTCGGCCGAGGACTCCAGCGCGGAGTCGACCTTCTGCGCCGACTCGTGGGAGTGCGGTTTCAGCAGATGCGCGAGCTGGTGCCGCCGATGGGACCAGCGTCCGTGATGACGGGACTCCATGACACCATTATGTGCATACACGCGCACCCATGCACCCGTCGGGGTGCCGGATACTAGCGCGCCCCGTAAGGCAACAGCGCCATCTCCCGCGCGTTCTTGATGGCGCGGGCCAGTTGGCGCTGCTGCTGCGCGCTCACCCGGGTCACCCGCCGGCTGCGTATCTTGCCGCGGTCGGAGATGAACTTCCGCAGCAGCTCGATGTCCTTGTAGTCGATATAGGTGATCCCCGCCTTGTCCAGCGGGTTCACACGGTTGCGCCGGGCGTCCCGGCGGGTGGGGTCGAGGCGTCGGGCCATCATCGGGTCCTTGTCCATGTGGTGCGTGCGGTGTCCGTGGTCCGGTCAGGACACCTGGTCGAGCAGTTCGTCGAAGGCATGCGGCAGCCGGCGCCAGGCGTCCGGCCCGGCCGCGTACTCGGAGTCGGTCAGCAGACACGAGTCGAGCAGCGCCAGCAGCCCGTCACGGTCGAGGCCGGGCGAGGTGAAGGTGAGGTGCTGACAGCGGTCGCCGTGATCGGGATGCCAGTCGAGCGCGGCGGCCACCCGCCGTTCGGCCGGGACCATCTCCCAGGCGGCGTCCGGCAGCGCGGCCAACCACGGCCCCGCCGACTCCACACACAGCGCCCCGCCCGCCGCGTCCCACGACAGCAGGGTGTCGCCCCGGTCCGCCAGCCAGAAGCGGCCCCGACTGCGGGCGGCGGCGCAGGTCAGGTCCTCCAGCGCGGCGTAGAGCCGCCCCGGATGGAAGGGTCGCTCCCGCCGCCAGACAAGCGTGGCCACCCCGTGGTCGTCGCCCTCCTGCGGCAGCAGCGCACACGCCGGATGCTGACGGGCGGCCGCCGCCGCGATGTCGAAGCCCTGGAGAAGCGCGGGCCCCAGGGACCCCTCGCCGAGCCGCTCCCGCCGTGCGCCCGGGGTGAGGTGAGTGAGCAGGGCCAGGTCACCGTCGTCCGCGGACTCCTCGGACGACTCGTCCTCGGCGACGGCGATCACCGTGGGGTACTCCAGCTGCCGGGCGAAGGTGTCCGCGATGGTGCGCTGATCGGTCGGGGCGGCGGCGAGACCGGCCTCGGCGAGGTCGTCGCCGTTGGCGAGGTACGGCACCATCAGGGCCGGGTCGACCGCGGTGGCCACCCCGGTCAGCTCCAGTGGCGCGCCCTCGGCCGCGATGACGGCGGCCATGGCCCGGGGCTCGACCGAGTCCCACAGTTCGACGACGGCGAGCCGGCGCCCGCCGCCCGTGGCCAGCCGCAGCAGCTCGGGGACCATGTCCTCGCGCAGCGCACAGCATGCGCAGTCGTTCACCAGTGGCGCCTCGCCACTGCCGAGCGACCCCGAGGCATCGCGCACGGTGCGGCGCACGGCGCGGTCGGTGGCGGCGGACAGGTCGTGGTGCAGCGCCACGGAGCCGGGCACCGTGCGCAGGATCTCCTCGACGGCGGCACGGCGGGCGTCGGCGTGCAGTCCGCCCACGACCGCCACGGCCAGCCGGTTCTCGTCCGCGGTCACCGGCCCCTCCGCCCGCGTCCGTAGCGCCGCTCGAACCGCTCGACACGGCCCGCGGTGTCCACGACGCGCTGGTTGCCGGTGTAGAAGGGGTGGCTCGCCGAGGAGATCTCGACGTCGATGACCGGGTAGGTGTTGCCGTCCTGCCACTCCACGGTCTTGTCGCTGGTGGCGGTGGAGCGGGTGAGGAAGGCGAAGTCGGCGGACCGGTCACGGAAGACGACGGGCCGGTACGCGGGGTGAATGCCGGGCTTCATGGCGGTCAGCGCTCCTCACGGAAGTCGACGTGGCGGCCGGCGACGGGGTCGTACTTGCGGAGGGTCATCCGGTCGGGATCGTTCCGCCGGTTCTTGCGGGTCACATACGTGTAGCCGGTGCCCGCGGTGGACCTCAGTTTGATGATCGGGCGTAGTTCGTTGCGTGCCATGAGCCACAGCATACACGATAGTGGTTTTCATTTTCATCTAGCTGCTACGCTGCCGCGACATCCACACCGCACCACCGAACGGAGGAACCATGTCCGCCCACTGCCAACTCACCGGCCGGCAGCCCGGCTTCGGGCACCACATCTCCCACTCCCACCGCCGCACCAAGCGCCGGTTCGACCCCAACATCCAGCGCAAGCGCTACTGGCTGCCGAGCGAGGGGCGCCACATCCGGCTCACCCTCAGCGCCAAGGCCATCCGGACCGTCGACGTGATCGGCATCGAAGCGGCCGTGGCCCGTATCCGCGCCCGGGGAGGGAAGGTCTGATGGCCAAGAAGAGCAAGATCGCCAAGAATGAGCAGCGACGGGTGATCGTGGCGCGTTACGCCAAGCGCCGCGCCCAACTGAAGGCACTCATCGCCGACCCCCGGACCTCGGAGCAGGAACGCCTCGACGCCCAGCGGGAACTGCGCCGCCAGCCCCGCGACGCCAGCGCCACTCGCGTACGCAACCGCGACTCCATCGACGGCCGCCCCCGCGGCCATCTGCGCGCCTTCGGCCTCTCCCGCATTCGCCTGCGCGAGATGGCACACGCGGGTGAACTCCCGGGGGTGACCAAGAGCAGCTGGTGATCCCCCGCCGCTCCGGGCCACTCCGCCGAGGTGTGCCGCTTGGCACACTATTTATGCTTTCGAACACCGAACGGTTCGCCCATCGACGCCGACGGACTCGCTCATCGGCGCCGACAGGGCGTCCGGCTACGGGGCGTCGGCGAGGCGGAGGTCACCGTCGGCGGGCGGTGCGAAGAAGCCGGCCACCTCCGCGTCGGTGACCTCGGCCAGAGCGGCCGGGGTCCAGCGGGGGCGGCGGTCCTTGTCGATCACCTGGGCGCGGACGCCCTCGACGAAGTCCGGGCGGGACAGGGCCGCGCACGAGACGCGGTACTCCTGCTCCATGACGCGCTCCAGCGAATCGAGCGCCCGGGCCCGGCGCACGGCGGCCAGCGTGACCTTCAGCGCCGTGGGGGACTTGGCGAGAAGGGTCTCGGCGGTCTCCTTGGCGGCCGGTTCCCCGACGGCCATCAGCCGGTCCACGATCTCCTCGACGGTGTCCGCCGCATAGCAGTGGTCGATCCACTCCCGATGGCCGTCCAGGATCCCGGCCGGGGCCTCCACCGCGTACCGGGGAAGGACGTCCGGCACCGGCTCCGCGGCCAGATCCCGGGTCAGCGCGGGCAGCAGCTCGGAGGGGACGACCTGGTCGGCCAGCCCGCACCGCAGCGCGTCGGCGGCGCCCACCGACGCTCCCGTGAGCGCCAGATGCGTGCCCAGTTCGCCCGGTGCCCGGGACAGCAGATAGGTGCCGCCGACGTCCGGTACGAAGCCGATCGTGGTCTCGGGCATGGCCACCCGGGAGCGCTCGGTGACGATCCGCACGCTGCCATGGGCGGAGACCCCGACGCCCCCGCCCATCACGATGCCGTCCATCAGGGCCACATACGGCTTGGGGTAGCGGGCGATCTGGGCGTTGAGCCTGTACTCGTCCCGCCAGAACGCCCGCGAGGCCGCGCCGCCGCCGGAGGTCACATCCCGATGGATCATGCGGATGTCGCCGCCCGCGCACAGCCCGCGCTCCCCCGCCCCGCCGATCACCACGGCCTGGACGGCCGGATCCCGCTCCCAGGCGGTGAGGGCCCCGGCGATCCGGGTCACCATCGGATGGGTCAGGGCGTTGAGGGCGCGGGGCCGGTTGAGGGTGAGATGTCCGGCGCGGCCCTCGGTGCGCGTCAGCACGGCATCGTCGTCGATCACGGAGTCGGTCACGCGGTCGGTCACGGAGTCGGTCACGGGGTGTTCGGTCCTTCCGGCGTCTGGTGCGTTCGCGGATCACCACCGATCCGTCACCGCCGATCCTCTCAACGGGTCATCGGCCCGGGACAGCCGCGCCCTCTGCTTGACTGGGCACATGCTGTCGATCGGTTCCGTGGTACTAGGGGTCTCGGACGTCCGGCGCGCGGCGGCGTTCTGGACGCGAGCCCTGGGATACGTCCCGCGCGGGGAGATCGAGGACGACTGGGTGGTGTTGGTGCCGCCGGACGGGCGCACCGGGACCGGCCTGTCGCTCGGTCGCAGCGATACACCGGTCCAGGGTCGCCCACGGGTCCATCTGGATCTCTACGCGGGGAACGCGGCCGATCAGGCCGCCGAGGTCGAGCGGCTGGTCTCCCTCGGCGCCCGGCGGGTCCGCTGGGCACTGTATCCGCCGGACGCCGATTTCATCGTCCTGGCCGACCCGGACGGAAACCGCTTCTGCGTCATCGACACCGGCCGCGGCTGAGACCCGCTCCCGCGCCGCGAGCGCCGCGGCACAAAACGCTCTGGACAGGCGCCGCCCCGCCGGGGAGGGTGGGCGCGGCCCACCACTGACCCCCGAGGACCTGTCTGATGACTGCTCATCCGCTGCCCACCAGCACCCCCGCCGCCGAGGGCGTGGACGCGCGGGGCGTCCACGCCTTCCTCGACGCCGTCGAGGGCGCGCCGGACATCGAGCCGCACAGTCTGATGATCCTGCGCCACGGCCGGCTCATCGCCTCCGGCTGGTGGGCGCCGTACACCGCCGAGCGGCCGCATCTGCTCTACTCCCTCAGCAAGAGCTTCACCTCCACGGCGGCGGGGCTGGCCGCGGCCGAGGGGCTGCTGCACCTCGACGATCCCGTGATCTCGTACTTCCCCGAGTTCGAGGCGGAGATCACCGACCCGGGCAGCCGCGCCATGCTCGTCCGCCATGTCGCGTCCATGGCCAGCGGACATGCCGAGGAGACCGTGGAGCGGGCGTTCGGCGGGGACCCGGCGGAACCCGTGCGCGGTTTTCTGCAGATTCCGCCGGATCACGCGCCAGGCACCGCCTTCGCCTACAACCAGCCCGCCACGTACACGCTCGCCGCGATCGTCCAGCGGGTGACCGGACAGTCGCTGACGGAGTATCTGCGGCCGCGCCTCTTCGATCCGCTGGGCATCGGCGAGACGGCCTGGCTGCAGGTGCCGGCCGGGCGTGACCTGGGCTTCAGCGGGCTGTTCGCCGCCACCGACGCGATCGCCCGGCTGGGGCTGCTGTATCTGCGGGGCGGCGAGTGCGACGGCGAGCGGCTGCTTCCGGAGTCCTGGGTCGCCGAGGCGACGCGGGAGCACATCGCGACCGAGGAGGCCATGGTCAATGGCTCGGGCCCGGACTGGCGGCGGGGGTACGGATTCCAGTTCTGGATGTCCCGGCACGGGTACCGGGGCGACGGGGCGTTCGGGCAGTTCTGCCTGGTGCTGCCCGAACACGACGTGGTGATCGCCACGACGGCGGACACGGAGCGGATGCAGGCCGTTCTGGACGCGGTGTGGGAGCATCTGCTGCCCGCGTTCGGCGCGGCGCCGCTCACCGGCCGCGAGGACGAGGACGCCGCGCTGGAACGGCGGCTGTCCCGGCTCGCCCTGCCGCCTCTCGCGGCGAAGCCCGCGCCGCTCACGGACCCCGGCGCCTGGTCGGGCGCGGAGTTCGGCCCCGAAGGCGGCGCCTGCGCGGATCAGCCGACCCTGATGGGGGTCACCGTGGCCGAGGACGGCTCCGGCGGGTGGACCGTCTCGCTGGCCGAGGAGGCGTCCCGGCTGGACGTGGGGTTCGACGGCGCGGGGTGGCGGGTCCACGACGGGCCGCAGACGCCCGTCCCCACGGCGGTGAGCGGGGGCTGGACGGACCCGGACACCCTGACCGTGGACGTGGCGTTCCTGGAGACCCCGCATCATCTGGTGGTCACCTGCTCGCTCGCGGACCGCGTCTTCACCGCACGGTGGCGCACGGCTCCGCTGCACCGGGCCCCGCTGCACGCCATGCGCGCGCCCAGGCCGCGCTGACGCGTTCCGCCGGTCTGAAAGGGTGGGCCCCGGCCCGGGGTGGCCGGGCCGGGGCCGACTGCGGAACGAGGCTGCGATGCGCGAGATCGATGCGACGGGCAGGGCCGACGGCCAGGGCGTACGAAGGGATGCGCCGGGCGTACGAGCGCACCCGGTGGCGGGAGAGGGATTCACGGGCGCGGTGTGGGTGCTGCGCCCCGACGGGGGCCTCGACCGGCCGGACCATCCCCTGTTCACCGGCGCATGGCAGGTCGGCCGGGACAGACCCACCGCCGCCGTGATCGTGGATCTCTCACAGGTCCGGGAGATCACGGCGGACGGGGTGCGGGGGCTGCTGCACTGCGCGCGGGCCCTGGCCGAAGCCGGTGCCGCGCTGCTCCTCGCCGGGGCCGACGAACCCGTGGCGCGGCTGCTGCGCGTGGCGCTGGTGGACGGCACGATCCGGATCCACGACACCGTCGAGGCGGCCGTCGCCGCCTGCGGCACGGCGGCGTCGAGGGCGGACGCCGCCGTGCCGGACGGCGGCCGAACGGCGGTGCCCGAGGTGATACGGCTGCGCCGGGAGACCGTCGATCTACGCGCCAGACTGCGCTCGCACCCGCTGATCGCACAGGCGCAGGGCGTACTGCGGGAGCGCTACCGGCTGCCCGACCCGCAGACGGCGTTCACCCTGCTCCAGCGCACTTCACAGACGCACAACGTCAAACTGCGGACCCTGGCGGCCGCGCTGCTGCGCATGGACCGGCCCGACCCGGACAGCCCGCTGTGGTTTCCGGAGCGCGCCCCCGAGGAAGCCCCCGCGCTGCCGTTCCTGCCGGGTGTGCGGCCCGGCGAGGTCAACCGCGGCACGGTGGTGAAGAGGGTCCTGAGCCAGGCCCTGGAGGTGCTGGGCTCCGACATGGGGGATCTGCAGCTGGCGGACCCGAGCGGGCTGCGGATGGAACAGCACCACGGGTTCGACAGGGAGTTCCTCGACTTCTTCGCCCATGTCGGCGAGGACGAGACCACGTGTGCGTTGGCGGCGGCCCGCGCCCGGCCGGTGATGTCGGACATCGCCACCGACCGCGTCTTCTCCGACACCGCCCGCGAGGTCATCCTCGCGACCGGCTCCCGCACCGCGCACAGCATCCCCATGACCGGAGCCTCCCGACAGGTCGTCGGGGTGTTCTCGGTCCACGTCTCCCAGGCGGGGCGCAGCCTGACCAACGCCGAGGCGGGGATACTCCACCAGCTGGCCACCCGGGCGGGGCTGTGGCTGGAGTGGCATGAGCGCACCGTCGTGCTGGACGCGCTCGAAGACCTGCATCAGCGCGCCCAGGGCGCGGACCCCGAAACGGCTCCCCGGCGGCCGGACCCGGAAGCGGCTCCCCGACGATCGGACCCCGGAGCGGCTCCCCGTCGGTCGTCTCTTGGGAATCCGCGCAGGGGGTACCCGGCAGGGTCGTGACACCGCTGCTCGGGGCCCGGCGTCGGGAGGACGACCATGGCTGTACCGGCCGCGACCCGCTCCGGTGGCATCCACGCGCGGCCGTGGCTCGGGATCTACCTCAACGACCACTTGGCCGCCGCCACCGCGACGGTCGGGGTGGCCCGCCGGATGACCCGCAGGCACCGGCGCTCGGCCTACGGTGGCGAGCTGGCGCGGCTCACGGCGGAGTTCGTCCAGGACCGCAGGTCACTGCTGTGGTGCATGGCCTCGCTCGACGTCCCCGTCCGCCGCGGCAAGGTCCGCGCGGCGCGGGCGGCCGAGCGCGCCACACGGCTGACGCCGGGCGGCCGGCCGCGGCGGCGCTCTGGGGTGAACACGCTGATGGGGCTGGAGGCGCTCCGGGTGGGCGTGGAGAGCAAGGCACTGCTGTGGCGGTCACTGCTCGCCGTGGCCATCCATGACACCCGGCTGCAGACGGGCCGCCTCGCCGAGCTGCTGGAGCGGGCCGGGCAGCAGCTCACGGCCCTGGACTCGCTGCACTCCCGGGCCGCCTCGGCGCTGATCTCGGCCGACGACCCGGCGTAGGCCGCGTCCGGTCCACCTGCTTCAGTCGGTCGGCGGCGGGCACTCGGAGTTGATGAGCGACCTTCCTGGTGTGCCCGAGTCGTACTGGCTGGACACCGCGCCGCCCGGCACCCCCTACCCGGCCCTGGCCTCGGACCTGGAGGTCGATGTCGCCGTCGTCGGCGCCGGCATCGCGGGGCTGAGCACCGCATGGGAGCTGGCCCGCGCCGGGCACCGGGTGGCGGTGCTGGAGGCGGATCGGATCGCCGCGGGGGTGACCGGCCACACCACCGCCAAGCTCACGGCGCTGCATGGGCTCATCTACGACCGGCTGCGCCACACCCGCGGCCCGGAGGGCGCGCGGATGTACGCGCGGTCGCAGTCCGACGCCGTCGAGCGGGCGGTGGCGATCACGGCCGAGCTCGGCATCGACTGCGATCTGGAGCACGTCCCGGCCTTCACCTACACCGAGGACCCGGCGCGCGCCGACACCATCCGCGCCGAGGTGGACGCCGCCCACGAGGCGGGGCTGCCCGCCTCGTATGTGACGGAGACCGGGCTGCCCTATCCAATCGTGGGCGCGATCCGGGTCGAGGGAGGGGCGCAGTTCCATCCGCGCAGCTACCTCCTCGCGCTCGCCGAGGATCTGCGCGCCCACGGCGGGCGGATCCACGAGCACACCCGCGCCACCGGCCTGGTGGAGGGCTCCCCCTGCCGGGTCACCACCCAGAGCGGGGCGGTGGTGACCGCCGGGGATGTGGTGATCGCCACCCACTACCCGGTGTTCGACCGGGCGCTGCTGTTCACCCGGCTCTCGCCGCGCCGCGAACTCGTCGTGGCCGCGCCCCTCCCCGCCGAGCGGGACCCCCGGGGCGCGTACATCACCCCGGAGCAGCACACTCGGTCGGTGCGTACCGCGCCGTACGGCGACGGGACGCGGCTGCTGATCGTGACCGGGGAGTCCTTCACGCCCGGCACCGGGGACACCCCGGAGCGCTTCAGGCGGCTGGCGGGCTGGACCCGGGAGCGCTTCCCCGGTGTGGAGATCACCCACCGCTGGGCCGCCCAGGACAACGACCCCACCGACAGCGTGCCGATGGTCGGCCCCTTCCACCCCGGCGCGCGTCACACCTACGTCGCGACGGGCTTCGCCGGCTGGGGACTGAGCGGCGGCATCATGGCGGGCCGGCTGCTCACGGCGCTCATCGGCGGTGAGCGGCCGCCGTGGGCCGGGCTGTACGACCCCCGGCGGCTGCGGACGGCGCTGCGCGAGGCCCCGGCGCTGCTCGGCCACCAGCTCCAGGTCGGACGGCATTTCATCGGCGACCGGCTGAGCGCCCCGCAGGCCGGCTCGGTCGACCGGATCGCCCCGGGCACCGGGGCCCTGGTCCGCGTAAACGGGCGCCACTGCGCCGTCTACCGGGACGAGGACGGCACGGCTCACGCGGTCTCGGCCCGCTGCACCCATCTGGGCTGCCTCGTCGCGTTCAACGCCGCCGAGCGGACCTGGGAGTGCCCCTGCCACGGCTCTCGCTTCGGAACCGACGGCCGGGTGCTCCAGGGCCCGGCCAACCGGCCCCTGGAGCAGCGCGACATCTGAGCCCCGCCTGCCCCGCGACACCTGAACTCCACGGCGCCTGCCCGCACGACATCCCTCCGGCGACGTCCGAGGAAAAGACGCACATGGCCTCGGGCCGTGAGGGTATACGCGCTGTCGTCACCCCCGTCGGCTGAGAAAGGACCGCTGCCGTGCTGATGGCCCACCCGGTCGTACTACAGAACCTCATCGAGCAGTACGAGACCCTGCGGATGCTGCACGCCGAATCGGGCGGCACCGAGGTACGACAGCGGATGGACGACCTCGCCTACACCCTGTGCGTCTCCACCGGGACGCGGGATGTGGACGCCGCCCTCATCGCCGCCCGGCACCAGCTGCCCGGCGCCCGCGTGGAGGACGACTCGGCCCTCACGGCCGGGGCGGGCACATCGGGCGGCTGAGCCCGCCGCGCGACCCACCGTGGAGGCGCCGCGCCGGATCAGCCCTCGGCCCCCCGAGCCAGCTCGGCGAGGTCCATGGTCTGATTCGCGGGCGGCGCCTTCACCGTGACCGGCTCGTTGAGGCCGGAGAAGGTGATGGTCATGTCGAGCGGGCCCTTGTCCCCCTCGCCACGCATGCGGAACCGCTTGGTGTGGCCGTCCGGGTCGATCCACATGTCCATGGACAGCCGCTCGACCCCCATCTTCTCGTACTCCTTGAGGTTCTTCTCGCGGCGCTTGCGGGTCGCCGCGTCCTCGTCCTTGAGGCTCTCGCGCATCTGGGGGACGGTGACGGAGCCCCGGTAGTGCGTCGTCCGCACCCCCTCGATGGTCTCCTCGCCGACCCGCTTCACATCGTGGGCGCCGGAGAGGAAGGCCGAGTCGTCGGCCGGGTTCTTGTCGGCCTGGCGGGAGAGCGAACCGCCGCCCAGCGCGCCGGTCGCCTTCTCGCCCAGGACCGAGAGGTCCAGCTTGAGCCAGCTCTTGCCGTTCAGCTCGCCGGCGGCCTCCTTGCCCCCGTCGAGGTACATCGCCCCGTCCACCATCCGGATCTCCACCGCCGCGTCGGTGCCCTGGCCGACCGCGCGCATCGTCATCCGGACCGCGACGGGCTTGGTGCTCATCGCCGCCTCGCCCTCGATCCGCCCGTCCTCGGGGGTGCGCCCGGTCATCCGGTAGCGGAACGAGGTGAGCTTCTCGCTCTTCTTCGCGGCCGCCCGCACGGCCGCCGCCGGGGCCATCCGCACCTGCTCCGAGGACTTCTCCCCCGCCTTGCCCTCCGGCTTCCCGTCCGCCCCGGACGAACCGCAGCCGACCGCACCGCCGCAGAGCAGCACGGCGGCGAGCACGGCACCGGCCGCACGGACACCCCTGCCATGTCCCCCATATACGACCATGGCCATATTCCCCACCCCTTGCAGAACTTCTGTTCGTTTCTCTGTGATCCGGGACAGTACCAGCAGTCGGCGACAGCTACCCGTGGACGCGGACCGGGGGCAGGGGCCCGTCGAGGCGTTCGAGGGCGACGCGGGTGAGCTGGCCGGTGCAGCCCTGGGTGAGCCGCGAGGTGCCGATGTCGTGGGTGACGGCGTTGGGGTTGCCGTGGACGCAGGTGGCCACCTCGGGGGCAGCGGGGTCCCACCAGGCGCCGGTGGCGAGCTGGGCCACTCCGGGCCGTACCGCGTCGCTGGTCACCACTCCGGCCAGGCAGCTGCCGACGGCACTGCGGATCCGCACCACATCGCCGCCCCGCAGCCCCAGCGTCACGGCGTCCCGTGGGTGCAGCCGGACCGGCTCGCGGCCCGCGACCTTCGACGACGCGCTCAGCTCGCCGTGGTCGAGCTGGCTGTGCAGCCGGGTGGCGGGGTTGTTGGCGACGAGATGGAAGGGGTAGGAGTGCTCGGCGTACTGCCCCGGGTCCGGGGGCAGCCAGGCCGGATGGCCCGGGCAGTCGTCGTAACGGTACGAGGCGATGGTGGCCGAGGACAGCTCGATGCGGCCGCTCGGGGTTGCCAGCGGACGGGCCTCGGGGTCGGCGCGGAAACCGGCGTAGAGCGTGTGGTGTTCGCGCAGGCCGCGCAGGGGGATGCGGCCCGCCCGCCAGAAGGTGTCGAAGTCCTCCTCCGGGGTGTACCGAGGGTCGAGCCCCGCGCGCCAGCTCTCGTAAAGGTGTTCCAGCCAGCCGCGTTCGTCGCGGCCCCGCGAGAAATCATGGCCGATGCCGAGCCCGTCGGCGAGATCGGAGAGGGCGCGGAAGTCGTCGCGGGCCTCGCCGACCGGGTCGGCGACGCGGTGCATGGCGATGAGCGCCGCGTCCTGGCTCGCGCCGCCGATGTCGTTGCGTTCCAGGGTGGTGGTGGCGGGCAGGACCACATCGGCATGACGGGCGGTGGCCGTCCAGTGGGGCTCATGGACGACGACCGTGTCCGGGCGGCCGAAGGCGCGGCGCAGCCGGCCCAGGTCCTGGTGGTGGTGGAAGGGGTTGCCACCGGCCCAGTGGACGAGGCGGATGTCGGGGTAGGTGTACCGGCCACCGTCGTAGTCGAAGGTCTCTCCCGGGTGCAGCAGCAGATCGGCGATCCTGGCACAGGGGATGAAGTCGGGGACGGGGTTGATGCCCTGGTCGAGGGTGGGCAGCCGGTACGGGAGGGTGCCGGCGCCGATACCGGCGGTGGCCCCGTACCCGTGGCCGAAGCCGCCGCCGGGCAGTCCGATCTGGCCGAGCAGACAGGCCAGGGCGATCCCGGCCCACAGGGGCTGCTCACCGCGGTGGGCGCGTTGCAGGGACCAGCTCAGGGAGATCATGGTCCGGTGCCGGGTCAGCTCACGGGCGAGTTCGGCGATCCGGGCGGCGGGGATGCCGCAGATCTCCTCCGCCCACCGCGGGGTCTTGGGAGCGGAGCCGTCCTGGCCGAGGACATGGCGGGCGAAGGTGTCGAAGCCCGCGCAGTGGCTGCGGCAGAAGTCCGCGTCATAGCGCCCCTCCTCGATGAGGACATGACTGAGCGCAAGCATCAGGGCGGTGTCGGTGCCGGGGACGGTGGCCAGCCACTCGGCGTCGAGTTCGGCCGCGAGGTCGTCGCGCACCGGGCTGACGAGGATGAAGCGGGCACCGCGAGCGCGGGCCGCGGCCAGCTGCGCCGCGGTGCGATGACGGCTGAGGCCGCCCGCGTTGACCTGGAAGTTCTTGGCAGGCATACCGCCGAAGCAGAGAAAGAGGCCGGTGTGCTCGGCCAGGACCGACAGGGTGGTGGGGGCGCTGATCGGTGAGTCGTCGCCGACTACATGGCGCAGCAGGGTGCGGGAGGCGCCCAGGCTGTAGGTGTTGACCGAACGGGTGTATCCGCCGAAGCAGTTGAGGAAGCGGTGGATCTGACTCTGCGCGTGGTGGAAGCGGCCCGCGCTGCCCCAGCCGTACGAACCGCCGAAGACTGCGCGGTTCCCGTGGTCGGTGCGGACCCGGTCGAACTCCCGGACCAGGAGGGAGATCGCCTCGTCCCAGGACACCCGTACATAGGTGTCCTCACCGCGCTTCGGGTCGGGCCCGGGGCCGCGCTCCAGCCAGCCGCGGCGGACATGCGGGGCGAGGACCCGGCCGCGCGGGCCGAGCGCGGCGGGGATGTTGCGCAGCAGCGGCGACGGGTCGGGGTCGCCGGGGTCGGGGATCACATCGAGGCCGCCACCGGGGAGGGGTGCGGCGGTGAAGGTGCCCCAGTGCGAGCTGTGGGGGCGGGGGGTGGCGGGCGGCGTCCCCGGGTTCATCCGGTGGCCTTCCTCTCGGCGTTCTGGTGAGCCTCCCCCTCGACCGAACCGAGGCTCAGCATCAGGCGGTTGGCCCAGCCGAAGAACGCCGCGCAGTGTACGAGGTCGACCAGCGCGAGCTCGGTCAGGCCCAGCGCGCGCAGCGCCTCCACATCGGCCTCGGCGGCGGTGGCCGGGACGGGGGCGAGCCCCGCGGCGAACCGGGCGATCAGCTTCCAGCGGCGGCCGAGGACCGCGGTGGAGCCGTACGCCAGGAAGCGGTGCACCGGTGCGGGGTCGCCGTGCAGCCGGGCGGTGAGCCGGGCGTGCACCGAGGCGCAGTAGACACACCCGTTGTACAGGGATACGGCGGTGGCGGCCAACTCCCGTTCGGCGCGCGGCAGTCCGCCCTCGGCCGTGAAGGCGGCCAGGTCGATGGCGGTCCGTACGGCGAGAATGCCGAGGTCATGGCCGAGGGTGCGGAAGTACGGCGTGTCGACGCGTGACTTGCCGGCGAGCGCCGTGCGGTGCTCCTCGCTCAGCTCCTCGGGAGCGAGCGGGCGGATGGCGGGGCGCCAGACGAGAACGTCGGTGGTGTACTGCGGCCCCCCGGCCACGGTGGTCGAGGGCGCGCCGGGGTCGGTGCCGGTACCGGAGTCACCGGTGCCCAGCAGCGCCAGCCCGGCGGCCAGTTGCATCTGGTGGTTGACGAAGGCGACGGTCTGGGAGAGCGTCACGATCTGCGACTCGGTGAATCCGGCAGAGCGCAGCGCGTCCACTCCGCCCTCGGCCGGGGTGTGGGTCAACAGCCGGGCGTGGGCTACGGCGGCGGCGATACGGCGCGGCCTCGCCGTCGCCGTATCGCCGTCGAGCGGGGCGCGGGCGATGATCCGGTCCGCGGTGGTGGTTTCCCCCGCGGCGGTGTCGAGCAGCGTGCGGTAGTGGCCGACGGCCGGGGCGCGGCGGTGCTCTACGGCCACGGCGAGGGCGGCCGCGGCGCGTTCGGCGGTGCTGACGCCGGTGTCGGTGGCCGCTTCGGGGGCGGTGCCGGGGCTGGTGCGGACCTGGAACAGCACGTCGTACGCGCGCTGCTCCAGCTCGATCAGCTCCGGGCGCAGCGCGCGCAGCCGGGCTGCCTCCGGTGTGGCGCCCGCGAAGTGGTCCAGGACGTCGATGGGGTGGCCGGTTGTCTGCACGGCTTCTTTCGCGGCTTCTCGCACGGCGGGGCCTTTCATGCCGGACGGCGCAGGGAGGGGGTGGCCTCGATCAGCGCACGGGTGTAGTCGCTGTCCGGGCACTCCATGATCTGCTCGCGGTCCCCGGTCTCGACGATCCGGCCGTGGCGCAGTACGGCGATCCGCGAGCACATGTGCCGTACGACGGTGAGGTCATGGGAGATGAAGAGCATCGCCAGACCCCGGTCCCGGCGCAGCTGGGTGAGGAGGTTGAGCACCTGTGCCTGGACGGAGACGTCGAGCGCGGAGACCGGTTCGTCGGCCACCAGCAGCCGGGGCTCCGGCGCGAGGGCGCGGGCGATACCGACGCGCTGGCGCATCCCACCGGAGAGCCGGTCCGGGTAGGCGCCGGCCAGCTCCGGGTCCAGGCCGACCTCGGTGAGCAGCGCGGCGACACGTTCGCGGCGGGCCGCTCCCCGGGGGAGCGCGGCGCCGATGGTGTCGCCGACGCGACGGTCGGGGTTGAGCGAGCCGTACGGGTCCTGGAACACCATCTGGATCCCGGCGGC
The DNA here is from genome assembly GCF_042868035.1 of Streptomyces sp. NPDC007875. Classification (NCBI taxonomy): domain Bacteria; kingdom Bacillati; phylum Actinomycetota; class Actinomycetes; order Kitasatosporales; family Streptomycetaceae; genus Streptomyces; species Streptomyces sp. NPDC007875. Next base: position 160,943 of record NZ_JBIADZ010000012.1, read on the forward strand.
CAGCTCACGGCGGCGGCGCCGGGTGGCGCGGGTGATGTCCTCGCCGTCGAAGCGCACGCTTCCCGAGCCCGCCCGCTGGAGGCCGAGCAGCACGCGGGAGATGGTGCTCTTGCCGGAGCCGGACTCGCCGACGAGGCCGAAGGATTCCCCCGGTGCGATGTCGAAGTCGACGCCGTCGACGGCTTGGAGCGGGGGGCGGGTGAGGGTGCCGGGATAGGTGACGGTGAGCGCTCGGACCTGGAGCAGGGGGGCTTCCCCACCGCGCCCCTTCCCGAACCGGGGCTCCACCCCCACACCCCCGCCGGGGCTCCGCCCCGAACCCCGGTCCTCCATCGCCGGACGGGCTCCATCGACCGCCGCTACGCCGGACGGCGGCCCGTCGGCCTCCGGGTCGCCGGAGTCGGCCGTAGTGGCGGCCGCCGGATCCGGCACGGTGGCGGGCACCGGCTCCTGGCGGCTGCCCGGGCCCGCGTGGGGCGAGGCGCCCGAGGGTGGCCCCGCGGGCGGGCCGTCCGTTGTTCCGGCGGCCGACGAGGCCGACGCCGACGCCGGGGTCGGCCCGTTGGGCGAGGTCGGGTCCGGCTCCGAGGCGGGCCTCCGGCTCCCCTGGACTCGTGGGAGGGGGCCCTCGGGCGAGCGCGGGGTGTCCGGCGCCGGTCCGCCGGAGGGGATGCGCAGGGACGGGTCCGCGAGGGACTCCTCGTCCACCGGGCCCACAAGGGCGGCGACGGTTTCGGGGACCGTGGCGAGGCGGGTGCCCGGGACGTCGTCCATGCGGGGGACGGATGCCACCAGGGCACGGGTGTAAGGGTGTTCGGCGGCGGTCAGGATGCGCTCGGTCGGGCCCTGTTCGACGACCCGGCCGCGGTACATGACCACCACGCGCGAGCACATCTTCCCGACCACCCCGAAGTCATGGGTGACCAGCACCACCGCCATGCCCATCTCGCGCTGCAGCTCCGCGAGGAGCTCCAGGACCTGGGCCTGGACAGTGGCGTCCAGCGCCGTGGTGGGCTCGTCGGCGATCACCAGCTCCGGTTCGTTGACCAGTGCGGTGGCGATCATCACACGCTGCCGCATTCCGCCGGAGAACTGGTGCGGATATTCCTTGGCGCGCCGCTCCGGCCGATCGATGCCGACGCGTTCCAGCAGCTCCACGGCGCGGGTGCGGGCCTCGCACCGCTTCACGTCGTGATGCAGCCGGTACGCCTCGGCTATCTGCGCGCCGACCGTGCGGTACGGGTTGAGCGCGTCGAGGGCGTCCTGGAAGACCATCGAGACGCGGCGGCCGCGCAGCCCGCGCAAGGTGCGTTCCGCGGCGCCGACGAGCTCCTGGCCGTCGAGCCGGATGGATCCGGTGATCCGCGCCCGCGGCCCGTGGAGTCCGAGGACCGCCAGTCCGGTGGCGCTCTTGCCCGAGCCCGACTCCCCCACCAGGCCGACGGTCTCGCCCGGCCGGACCTGCCAGGACACCTCGCGTACGGCCTCGACGCCGGCGTCGGGGAAGGCGACGCTCAAGCCGGACACGTCCAGCAGCGGGCCCCTCACCAGTTCCGTCACCAGTTCCGTCCTCTCAGACCGCTCAGACCTGGATCAGGTCGCGTCGGGTGTGGGTCAGCAGCTCATGACCGGCTTCGGTGATCACCAGGCTGTCGGAGTGCTGGAGGCCGCCGAAGCTGGGGATGCGCAGGTTCGGCTCGAAGGTGAGCGTCATCCCGGGCTCCAGCACCAGGTCGTCGTGCGGGCCCAGACTCGGCTGCTCATGCGGGCCGAGGCCCAGGCCGTGGCCGATACGGCCGGGCAGATAGTCGCCGTAGCCGTGCCTCAGGTAGCTCTCCCGGGCCGCCTCGTAGACCTCGGCGCAGGTCAGTCCGGGCCTCAGATACGGCTGGACCTCCTCGCGGATGGCCAGCAGCGCCTCGAAGGCGCGCTGCCGCTCGGCGGGCAGCGGGCCGACGGCGACGCTGCGTTCGTTCTCGGCGTGCATTCCGTCGATGGCGGTCCAGATGACGGTCCACTGGATCTCGCCGTCGACCGGGCGGCGGGAGGTGGGCGGCGCGGAGTTCATCGGCACCCGGTCGCCGACCAGGGAGTAGGCCCACAGGGCGTTGAAGACGCCGCCTTCGAGGTTGCCGAAGTCCATGGCGAGCCGGTCGGGGTGGAGGCTGGACCACACCTCCTGCATGGTGCGCATGGCGACCGAGGAGACCTCGACCTCGCTGCGCCGCCCGGCGACCGCCTCCAGCGCCGCGTCCATGCCCGCGTCCGCGATCTCGCAGGCGACGCGGAGCGATTCGAGCTCGGCCGCGTCCTTGACGTAGCGGGCGCGCATCAGGGCCCGGCCGGTGTCGGTGAAGACCGCCTCGGGCAGGGTGAGTTCCAGTCTGCGCTGGTAGTTGACGGGCAGGAACTCGCCCTCGATGCCGATCCTGGCCTCGCTCAGCCCACGTTCGGCCATCACCTCGGCGAGCACCTGCCACCAGTGGTCGGGGCCGATCTCCTTGGCCCAGCGCCCGTAGGGGCGGATGTCGGAGATCCGGGAGACCGTGCGGGAGCTGTGGGCGCGCAGCGCGTGCAGGATGAACACCGGCTCGCCCTCGGCGGGCAGCACCACCAGCACCGGATGGGAGTAGATCATCGGCGTGTAGCCGGAGAGGTAGAAGGTGTTCTGCGGCTTGACGACGACCATGGCGTCCACGCCGTCGGCCCGCAGGTTGTTCTGGACGCGGGCCCAGCGGGCGCGGACGGTCTCGGTGTCGGGGATCATGCGGTGGTGCTCCTCGCGGTCACGGTCTTCTTCACGGTGCTGCGGGCAACGCGGCGTCCCTCGCCGCGCTCGGCGAGCCGCTCCCCCAGCAGATTGGCGCCGATCACCAGCGCCACCAGGCCGAGACCCGGCAGTACGGCGATCCACCAGGCGCCGAGCAGCTGTCCCTGCCCCTCGGCCACCATCAGCCCCCAGTCGGGGGCGGGCGCCTGGGCGCCGAGGCCCAGGTAGGTGAGCCCGGCCTCCATCAGCACGGCGCGGGACAGATCGAGGGTGGCGGTGACGGCGACGAGACCGCGTACCCCGGGCAGCAGGTCGTACAGCAGCACCCGCCAGGTGGCGACGCCCTGGGTGAGCGACGCCTCGACATACGCCATGGTGCGCAGGGCGAGCACCCGTGAGCGGACCAGGCGGAAGTACGCGGGCCAGCCGGTCAGCGCGATCACCAGTACCAGGACGGCGGTGGACTGCCCACCGAAGGTCAGCACCAGCAGCGCCAGCAGGACGGACGGCAGGGCCAGTTGCACATCGGCGAGCCGGGAGAGCACCTGGTCGAGCCAGCCGCGGGCAAACCCGGACAGCAGCCCGAGCAACGTCCCCGTGAGGCCGCCGCAGACCACGGCGAGCACTCCCACCAGCAGCGGGGTGCGGGCCCCGGACAGCAGCCGGCTGAGCAGATCGCGGCCGAGCTGGTCGGTGCCGAGCGGATGGCCGTGCACACCGGGCGCCGCGTTGGTGTGGGCGAGGTCCTGGGCGAGCGGATCGTGCGGGGCGAGCACGGGCGCGAGCAGCGCCATCAGCACCACGAGCGCGAGCAGCACGGCACCGGTGGCGCCGGCCGCGCCCGGCCAAAAGCGCCGGCCATGCCTCATGGGGTGGCTCATCGGCTCTCTCCTCCCTGGTGCCGGACGCGCGGGTCGAGCACGCCGTAGAGCAGGTCCACGACCAGGTTGACCACGACGAAGGCGATGATCAGGAAGGTCAGGTCGGCGAGGACCAGCGGATAGTCCTGGTTCTGCAGGGCGGTGATGGCGAGTTGGCCGACGCCGGGCCAGGAGAACACCGACTCCACGATCACGGTGCCGCCGAGCAGCGCGCCCGCCTCCAGCCCGAGGACGGTGACGGTGGGCAGCATCGATCCGTACGCGGCGTGCCGCACCACCCGGGCGCGGCTCATGCCGAGTGCCGTCCCGGTGCGGGAGTACGGGCGGGCCAGCTCACCGCGGAGGTTGTTACGGAACACCCTGGCCAGCGGCGGCAGCACCCCGCAGGCGAGGGTGACCGCGGGCAGCAGGATGGAGGTGGCGGTGGTGGCGCCGGAGGTGGGCAGCCAGGCCAGCTCGACACCGAAGACCCACACCAGCAGGACACCGATGTAGAAGCCGGGCACCGACTGGGTGAGGAACACCAGCCACATGGGCCATTCGCGGCGCGCCCCGCCGCCCTCGCGCGACCCGGTCCACAGCCCGGCCGCGAGCGCCACGGCGGCGGCCCCGGCGAGGGCGACGGCGGCCAGCAGCACGGTGGCGCCGAGTCGTTGCAGCACCACGTCCAGGGCGGGCTGCTGGAAGGTGAGCGAGTCGGGGAAGTGGCCGCGCAGGGCGTCGCCGAAGAACGACGCGTATTGCTCGGCCAGCGGACGGTCGTAGCCGAGGGCGTGGCTGAGCTGGGCGACCTTCTCGGGCGGGGAGCCGATCGGGGCCATCATCACGGCGGGGTTGCCGGAGGAGTGCAGCACGCAGAAGACGGCCGAGAGGGCGCCCCAGACGGCCAGCACGGTCAGCGCGAGGCGGCGGATCAGGAAGCGGATCATCCCGTGGCCCCCTTCCAGGACATCTCGGCGGGGCGGATCCAGTCGTCGGGCCTGGCCCGCCAGTTCAGGCCCTGGGCAGTGGCCTGGAGGCCAGGCTGCGGGAAGAGGAAGAGCACCGGGGCCTGGTCGCGGGCGCGCCGCGCCGCCCGTCCGTACAGCGTGTCGCGCTCCGCCCGGTCGTCGGTGCCGCGCGCCCGGGTGACGGCGCCGGTGAACTCCTCGTCGTGCCAGTAGGCGTAGGGGCTGTCTGAGACGAAGAGCCCGTAGAGCCCGCCGGCGGCGAGGGTGGGCCACGCCTGGGTGATGTACTGCATATCGGGCATCGCCTTCTCCTGCAGGTACTTCTGCATGTAGACGGCGAACGGCACGCTGCTGATCTTCACGCTCACGCCGATCTCGCGGAGCTGCTGGGCCACGGCCTGCACGACGAGCTCGCCCGCCACGTACTGACCGCTGGGCACGGTCAGCTCCAGCCTCAGCGGGCGGCCCTTGCCGTAACCGGCCTCGCGCAGCAGCGCCCTGGCCCGGTCCGGGTCGTGGGGATAGCCGGTGAGGCCCTTGGTGTAGCCGGAGTAGGAAGCGGTCATCAGCTGGCCGGGGCTGGGGTCGACGGTGTTCTTCAGCAGGCTGGAGGTGATGGCCCGCTTGTCGATGGCGTAGTTGACCGCGCGCCGCACCCGTACGTCGCGCATCGGGCCGTTGAGGGTGTTGAGCTTGATGAACGCCATCCGGGTGGTGTCCAGCCGCTGGATCCGCAGCGCCCGGTCGGCGCGCAGCCGGTTCAGGTCCTGCGGGTCGAGCCCGGCGACGGCGTCGAGTTCACCGGACAGCAGCCCGGAGACGCGCGCGGCCTCGGAGGGGGTGATCCGGAACGTGACCCGCCGGATGGCGGGCGCGGGGCCCCAGTAGTCGTCGCGGGCGCGCAGCTCGACATTGCCGCCGGGGCTGTAGCTCGTGATCGTGTACGGGCCGGATCCCATCGCCTCGGTGGCGGGCTTGTGGCGCGCGGCCCAGCGGGGCTCCAGCAGATACAGGAAGGACAGCGCGCCGAGCAGATCGGCGTCGGGGCGGGAGGTGATGAGGTCGACGGTGCGCCGGTCCACCTTCTCCACGCGGGTGAGATCGGGGAAGTTGGGGGTCATGCGCAGCGCGTTGTCCGCGTTGAGCAGCCGCCGGACGTTCCAGACGACGACATCGGCGTCCAGCGGGGTGCCGTCGGCGAACGCCGCCTCGGGATGGAGGTGGAACCGCCAGCGGGTGGGCTCCACCCGCCGCCAGGAGGTGGCGGCGTCCGGGCCGATGCTCAGATCGGGCCTGCGGGTGACCAGAGAGGAGTAGGCCGAGGACAGCACGGACAGATCGGTCCCGACCGAGGTGGTGTTCATCGGGTCGAGGGTGGTGATGGCCGCGGACAGCCCGATCACCACGCGCGAGGCGTCCGCCCTGTCCTGCGGGGTGTCTCCGGGCAGGCAGCCGGCCAGTGCCGGGGTGAGGGCGAGCCCGGCGCCGAGGCCGAGGAGGCCGCGCCGGGTCAGCCCTGGTGTGCCGTTCATCCGGCCGCTCCTCCTCTTTCCGCCTCGGCCCGTGCCGCGGTGAAGACCGTCCGGTCGGAGGCGCAGGGGTTGCCGAGGGTCACATAGAAGGCGCCCTCGGGGAGCACGGCGATGGAGGCGTAGGTCGTCTCGGAGCCGGCCCCCTCGACCTGGTGGCGGCAGAGCGAGTCCTGCGGATAGCCGCTGTGGTCGGCGAGCAGTCCGGCGAGCGCCCCCGGGGTGAGCCCGTGTGCGGTGCCCAGGGCGCGGGCCGCGGTGGCGGCGCGGTGGTACGAGGAGGCGTTCTCGTCCGGGCCGGGCGCGAGCGGGGCGGTGGCCGGGCACTCGTAGTGGTTGGTGAGCACATGGTGGTCGGCCCTGTCGCGGACGGTCACCTCGAAGGCGGTGGCCTCCACGGCGAGCCGGTCGCCCGGGTCGGCGAGCGCGATGTTCAGCCCGCTCAGCCGGGGCTGTCGGCGCAACAGGTCGGCGAACTCCTGCGCGGTGCGGGCACGGCGCAGCAGATCGTGCGAGTTGATGAGGATCCATCCGGTGGCGGAGGCCCGCCAGTCCACACCGGTGCGCTCGCTCCAGACGCCGGAGGTGGACATCGCGAGCCCCGAGTCGTTGATACCGCTGCCCGGCCACAGCACGCTGCCCGCGACGGTGACCTCGGTCATCCGCCGCCCGTCGGGGTAGCGGCGGCGCAGCACGACATGCTCGACGAAGTGCCCGGCCATATCACGGGTCTTGGCGAGCAGGGTGTGCCCGGCGGCGGAGCGGTCCCCTGAGGCCAGGAGCTGGCTGCACTCCTGCGGAACCCACCGCAGCACCATATGGGCGGGCAGGTTGAGGGCAAGGATGTCGTCCAGGGGCGCGTCCGCGCCCTCGGCGATACCACACAGCTCGGCCCACTGTTCGGGGTCGTGGCGGCGCACGAAGTCGGCGTTGGCGGCGAGGCACTGGCGGTAGCGGCTCACCGACGCCTCGTCGGTGCACAGTTCGCCGATGTCGCGGCGTACGGCGGCGATATTGGCGGCGATCGGCGCACGGGCGGCGCGGCCGTGCTGCCGGCCCTGTTCGGCGGGGTCACCGCAGAGGTCGAGATAGGCAGGGTCGGCCGACTCCCCGGCCGACCCCGGGGCCAGCCCCCACTCCTGCCAGCGGCTGGGATGGGCGGCCCGGACGGGTTCTGCGACGGTCACTGCTGACTCTCCTCGGTCAAGGGATGGCGAGGGACGGGGACGGTGGGTCGGCACTCCGGTGGGCCGAGGGCGCGGAGCAGTTCGGCGGCGACGCGGTCGGTCTCGTGGAAGAAGTCCGCGTTCGTACCGGGCCGGGCCCCGATGGCGGTGGTCCAGCGGACGCCTTCCAGGGGGACGCCCACGGCGAAGAGCGCCTGATGCACCGTGCCGTCGGGGCGGCGGACCCGGCCGTCGGCGGGGCGGACGTCGAGCGCGCCGGTGGGCGGCGGTTCGGCGTCCGTCTCGCCCGCGGCCAGCCGGTGGGGGCGGGCCACGCCGTCGGCGAGGAGCCGGCGGATGACGCCAGGGCCGTCGGTGGTGACGTCCGTTCCCGGCAGCCAGGCGTCGATCACCGCGTCGGGCCGTACCGACAGCCCCGCCACGACCGCGGACTCCCCCCGCGTCCCCGGGCGGACCGGCCCCAGCAGGTGCACCACGCCCGCGTCCAGCAGCGCCCGCAGCTGGCGGACCCGCAGCGCGGGCGGGCCGCCGGAGACGAAGTTGGCGAAGCCGTTGAACCAGCCGAGGATGTCCCGCCGGTACGACCCGCCGCTGAGGTTGCCCGCCGTGATGAGCGTGCGCAGCGCGGGGCGGGCCTGGCGTATGGCGACGGCGAGCGCGGCGGGCGGGGGCACCCGGGGATCGGTGGCCGCGGCCACATCGGCGTCGAGGTGGCCGGCCCACCAGGCGTCCAGCTCCGCGCGCTGGGCGAAGCTCCGCCCGCGCAGCGGTTCGGCGATCGCGTCCAGGTCCAGCCGGAGGGCTGCGGGGGCGGCGGCGCGCAGTGCGGTGTCGCGGTCGGGGCCGGGCGGCTCGGCGAGGGCGCGGCGCAGCGCGCCGGGGTCGGGCAGTTGACCCGCGTGGAGCTTCAGCACCCGGTCGTACCAGGCGAGTTCGAGGTCGGCGACCAGCCAGGGAAGGACATCGGCGCGGAAGTCGAGCCGTTCGCGGGCCGCGAGCGCGGCGACCCGCGCGGGGGTGAGGAAGGCGACGGGCGCCTTGACCCCGGGGGCGTCCACCCGGGCGTGGAACGGGACACCGCGCCGGCTGGTGATCCAGATGCGCGGCTCCCGGCCACTGGGCGTGTAGCCGTGCTCGCCGAAGCGGCCGCCCCGGCCGAGGGTGAGCAGGGCGAGCACGTCGAAGGCGTTGAGCCCGCCGCCCCGCAGCAGCACCCGGGCGCGGGGAGCGATGGCGTCGAGGGCGTAGTCGGTGGGGTGGCCGCCCGGGAGGTGGAGCGGCTCGCGCCGCGGCGGAGCGGCGGGCGCGTCGAGATGGCCGGTGGCCAGGACGACGGCCCGGGCCTCCAGCCGATCTCCGTCGTCCAGTACGACCTCGTATCCGGCGGATATGCCGGAGGAGCCCGCCGGGGCCGTCAGGGGCGTCACCCGCACCACGGCCGCCGTGCGGACCGCTATCCGTATCCGGTCCCCCGCGGCCGCCCGTATCCGGTTCAGCGCGTCGGTGAGATACGCCCCGTAGACGCGGCGCGGGGCGTAGTCGAGGTCATCGGCGCGGGCGGCGAATTCCGCGGCGGCGGAATCGGGATGGCCCTTCCCGGCGATACCCCGCAGCCATTCCACGAACGTGGGACCGGTCTCCACGGGCGCGTCCAGACGCACCGATCCGTCGGGGAAGACGGTGTTGTCGGACACCATCGTGTTCATCAGCAGCTGCGGCGGCTGATCACGCCGCCACACCCGCCCGGCGCCCGGCGGATACGGGTCGGCCAGCACCGTACGGAGCGGACGGTCGCCCGGGGCCGACCTCGCCACCAGCCGTTCCAGCACCGACACCCCGCGCGGACCGGCCCCCACGACCACGGCGTCGACCGGTCTGCGGTCGGGCCCCGGCACGGGCACGGCGGAATCGTTCATAAAGATGTCACATTTCTCGGGCGGCACGGGAAAGCGGCGGAAAGAAATCTTGCGGACGGCGTCCTCGCACGTCAAACGACTCTTTGGGGGATCTCAAATACTGACTTTGGGTCCGGGCAGGAAAAGCGAGCGGGCACGGGCGGATCTGTTGCATCAGATTTCCCGGTCGCCGGGTAATAGGGTGTTGCCCCTGCCGGTCGGCCCCGCCGCGACCCGGCCCGGTGCGTACCTGGTGCATCAGGCCAGGGGCTGTGGTATCCGTCACAGTCACCCGCCCGGGAGCCCTCCGGAGCCCTGCGCGACCGCCGGAAGCACAAGAGAAGAAGCAGACGACAGGACCATGACCGCATCCGAACCACCCGAGCCACCCGCCTATCTGCGTCTGGCCCGGGACCTCCGCCGCCGGATCGAGGACGGCCGGCTCCCGGCGGGCGCCCAGTTGCCCTCCCGTGCCCAGCTGGCCCGGACCTACGGCGTCGGCCCGAATGTGGCGAACTCCGCGGTGCGGGTGCTGATGGCCGAGGGGCTGGTGCACGGCCGGGCGGGCAGCGGGGTGTACGTACGCGAGCCCCGGGCGCTGCGCCGGATGCTGCGTTCATGGCACGACGGGCGCCTCAGCGGCACTCCGTATGTGCTGGATCTGCCGGGTCACGGCGGCGACGGCCGGCGAGAGGGGGGTTCGACCACGGTGGCCGCGCCGCCGGGGATCGCCGAGCGGCTGGGGCTGGCGCCCGGAGCGCAGGTGGTACGCAGTGCGTATGTGTTCTGGAGCGGCGGCGGGAGCTCTGAGGGGACCACGGACGAGCGCACCATGATCTCGACGAGCTGGGAGCCGCTGGAGCTGACGGGCGGCACGCCGGTCGCGCTTCCGGAGGCGGGCCCGCTGGCGGGGCGTGGAGTGGTGGCGCGGATGGCGCACATCGGGCTGCCGGTGGACCGGGCGGTGGAGGCGGTCGTGGCGCGCACGGCGTCGGCAGAGGAGGCGTCGCTCCTGGAGATCGCGGCGGGGTCGGTGGTCGAGGCGCTGGAGCGCACGTACTACAGCGGCGATCGGGCCGTGGAAACGGCGGACATCGTCGTCCCGGCCGGGCGGTATCAGCTGGTGTACGAGTTTCCGGTCGACTCCTGACCGGCGACTCCCGACCGTGATCCGCACGCCGCGCAGCGTGTGCCGACTCCTCTCACCGTGGGCATACTTGAAGGCGCGACCATTGGTTCACTCTCCGCCAGGGGCGCCACGGTGGAGCCGCCACCTCGCACACGCACTCATGGCGGACGACCCGGGCAAGGGTGATGACACCATGACGCGACCGGACACCCCGCGGGACGAGCGGTCCGTCCGGTCGGACGATCTCCCCGGCAAGGGGGCCACCGCCAAGGCCACGGTCGACGGGCACGGCATCGTCACCCAGTGGAACGAGGCGGCCCGCGGGCTGCTCGGTTACCGCCCCGCCGAGATCGTGGGCAGGCCCGCGGCCGATCTGCTCCACGACGCCTCGCCCGCCCGCGCCGAGGTGCTGGCCGCGCTGCGCTCCCCCGCCCCGCCCGCCCGGCTGAGCGGGCGGGCCACCCTGCTGCGCCGCGATGGCTCCACCGTGGAGCTGGGGCTGCTGGCGCACCACCGCACCTCGGCCGCCGGGCCCCCCGAGTGGCTGGTCGTCTCCGCCGTACCGCGCCGCGTGCACGCCGTCGACGACGAGGAGCTGGTGCGGCGCGCCTTCCTCCAGGGGCTCTGCACGATGGCGGTCTACGACCCCGGGCTACGGCTGCGCTGGGCCAATCACGACCTGCAGCGGGTGATGGGCCTGGACCAGGAGGAGATGCGCGGGCTGCGGTTGCCGGAGCTCCTGCCCGGCCCCGAAACCGAGGCGGCCGAGCGGACGATGCGGCGGGTGCTGGAGACGGGCGAGCAGCGGGGCCTGGATCTGACCACGCCCATACCCGGCCACCCCCGCCCCCTCGCCTGGTCCGTCGTCATCGCCCCGCTGCTCGACGACGAGGGCCGGGTGGCGGGCGTGATCCTGTCCTCTCATGACACGACCGGTTCGCGGACCGCCCGGCAGCGGCTGACGCTGCTCAACGAGGCCAGCGTCCGGATCGGCAGCACGCTGGACATCGACCGCACCGCGCAGGAGCTGGCCGAGGTGGCCGTCCCGGCGCTCGCCGACTTCGTGACGGTCGATCTGCTGCCCACCGTGCACGACGGGGGCGAACCGCGCCCCGGCTCGCCGGGCGACCATGTGCTGCTGCGCCGGGTCGCCGCCCAGTCGGTCTTCGCGGGCTGCCCGGAGGCCGTGCTGCGGCCGGGGCAGGTGGCCGCCTACCCCGATTTCTCCCCCGCGGCCGAGTGCCTGAAGGCCGAGCGGCCGATGCTGCACCGGGAGACCGACCCCGTCGCCCGGTGGGCCGACGAGGACCCGGACCGGGCCGCCATGGTCCGCCGGTTCGGGTTCCATTCGACGATGGCCGTTCCCCTGCGGGCGCGCGGCATCACCCTCGGCGTGGCCAACTTCTCCCGGCACCGCCGCCCCGAGCCGTTCGAGCACGACGATCTGCTGCTCGCCGAGGAGATGACGGCCAGGGCCGCCGTCTGCGTCGACAACGCCCGGCGGTACACCCATGAGCGGCACACCGCGCTGGCCCTGCAGCGCAGTCTGCTGCCGCGCACCCTGCCCCCGAGCGCCGCGGTGGAGCTCGCGTCCAGCTATCGGCCGGCCGACTCCCGGTCCGGGGTGGGCGGCGACTGGTTCGACGTCATCCGGCTGGCGGGCGCGCGGGTCGCCCTGGTCGTCGGCGATGTGGTGGGCCATGGCGTCCGGGCGTCGGCGGCCATGGGGCGGCTGCGGACGGCGGTGCGCACCCTCGCCGACGTCGATCTCGCCCCCGATGAGCTGCTCACCCATCTGGACGATCTGATCAACCATCTCACCGCCGAGTCGGAGAGCGGCGCCGGCGATCCGGACGCGGCGGAGGCGGCCTACGCACAGCTCGGCGCCACCTGTCTGTACGCGGTCTACGACCCGGTCTCCCGCCGCTGCTCCCTGGCTCGAGCCGGTCATCCGCCCCCCGTGCTGGTCACGCCCGACGGCACCGCCACCCTCCTCGACCTGCCCAGCGGGCCGCCGCTGGGGCTGGGGAGCCTGCCGTTCGAGGCGGTCGACCTCGAACTGCCGGAGGGCAGCCTGCTGGCCCTCTACACCGACGGTCTGATCGAGGCCCGCGGCCAGGACGTCGACAAGGCGATCGACACACTGCGCCGCACGCTCGCCCGGCCCGCCGGGTCGCTGGACGGCCTGTGCCGGACGGTGCTGGCCAAGCTGCTTCCGGGCCATCCCACCGATGACGTCGCCCTGCTCCTGGCCCGCACCCGGGGGCTGGGCGCGGACCACGTGGCCACCTGGGAGCTGCCGAACGACCCGGCCGTGGTGGCCCGGGCCCGCCGGGACGCCGCCGAACGGCTGGCCGCATGGGGTTTCGAGGAGGCCGCCTCCACCATGGAGTTGGTGGTCAGCGAGCTGGTCACCAACGCCATCCGGCATGCCACGCCGCCCATCAGGCTGCGCCTGATCCATGACCGGGCGCTGATCTGCGAGGTCTCCGACAGCAGCGGTACCTCACCGCATCTGCGCCGGGCCCGCGCCTTCGACGAGGACGGCCGCGGACTGCTGCTGGTGGCCCAGCTGACCGAGAGCTGGGGCACCCGGCAGACCACCACCGGCAAGACCATCTGGGCCGAGCTGGCCGTGCCCACGCTGTAGGAGCGTCCCGTGGGGCCGATAGCCCGGGCTTCACGACAGCGGCCGCCACCGGACGGCTTCGCACAGCAGCCCCCGCCGCACGGCTTCACTACAATCGCGGAGCAACGAAGCCCCGCTCAGCAGAGGCTGAAGGCTGCCATCCATGCGTTCCCAACACCCACGCGACGCCGGTCCCCTGGCCGCGCTGAGCCCCGCCGAATCGGCCCGTCTCATGGCGGTGATCCGCGAGGCGGCGCTGAGCCGGGGACGGCTTCCGCTGCCCGCCCGCCCCGTGATCGGCGCCTCCTGGGACCGGATGCTGCGCCTGGGCCTCGACCCGGATCGCGGCCGCGCCCCGCGGCCGCTGGGTCTGGACGAGCTGGAGCTGCGGAGGCGGCAGACCCGGCTGGCCGAGGTGCTGCCCACCCTGCACAACGGGCTGTTGGAGGCGGCGGAGGCGGCCGGCCACATCATGATCATCGCCGATGCGGAGGGCCGGATCCTGTGGCTCGACGGCCATCGGGGCGTCCGCCGGCAGGCTGACGGCATCGCGCTCGTGGAGGGTTCGCACTGGGCCGAGGACGTCGCCGGGACCAGCGGAATCGGCACCGCCCTGGCCGTGAAGTCCCCCGTACGGGTGCATTCCGCGGAGCATTTCGTGAGCGCCTTCCACACCTGGAGCTGTGCCGCCGCCCCCGTCCATGACCCGCGGGACGGACGGCTGCTGGGCGTCATCGACGTCAGCGGCCCCGCCGGGACCGCCCATCCGACGGTGCTCTCCCTGGTCACCGCGACCGCCCGGTGGGCCGAGGGCGAACTGCGCCTCGCCCACAGCCGGGATCTGGAGGGCCTGCGCGCCGTCGCCGCCCCGCTCCTGGCGCGGATCCGCGGAAAGGCCGTCGTGGTCGATCACCACGGCTGGATCGCCGGGGTCACCGGGGTGACCCCGCGCGAGCGCCGGCTGTTGCTGCCGAAGGCGCCGTACGACGGACCGGTCTGGCTGCCGGCGCTCGGCGCGTGCGCGGTGGAGCCGCTGCCCGGCGGCCATCTGCTGCGGGTACTGGACGGCGAGCCCGCCGAGGGAGGCAGTCCGGCCGGCTGGGGCGATCTGCTGCTGGACGTACGCCATCCGCACCGCTGGACCCTGACCTTCTCGGGCCCGTCGGGCGCCTGGACGCATGAACTCAGCGCCCGCCAGGCCGAGGTGCTGCTGCTGCTCGCCGCGCACCCCGAGGGGCGTACGGCCGCGCAGCTGGCCGAGGACCTGTTCGGGGACCCGACGCGGACGGTGACCGTACGGGCCGCGATGTCCCGGCTGCGCGGGCGCCTCGGGGCGGTGCTGGCGCACCGCCCCTACCGGATCGCCGACAGCGTCCGCATCGACGTGGCGAGCCCGGACCACCCCACCGATCTGCTCCCCTTCAGCTCGGCCCCCGCCATCGCGCGGCTACGCCGCCATTCTTTTTGAGGCTCGGTTGGCCGCCGGGGCGCAAAAGTCGCTGTCGACGGTCGACGTGCTCGGTCGCCCACGTGGCGGAGCCGCATATCGATTGCGGCCCTCGCTCCCTGCGCGCGACTCCCTTTCGACAGCGATGCGCCCCTTCGGCTCGCCCCCAGTACCGCTGGGAGGTGCCCCCGACCGGAAGACCCGAGCGCCCGGGAGCCATACGGCGCCCTTCGGCTACCCCAGCTACCGCTGGGCGGTGCCCCGACCGGAAGACCCGAGCGCCCGGAGGCGAACCGAGCATCAAAGAGAGCGACTCCCCGCGATCTCCTCGGGGCGCAGCACCTGGGCCAGCCGGTCGGCCGGCAGCAGGCCCTTCTCCAGGACGAGTTCGGCCACGCCGCGCCCCGTGGCGAGCGCCTCCTTGGCGATACTGGTGGCCGCGCTGTAACCGATGTACGGGTTGAGCGCGGTGACCAGGCCGATGGAGTTCTCCACGGAGGTGCGCAGCCGCTCGGTGTTGGCGGTGATGCCCGCGACGCAGCGCTCGGCCAGCACCAGGCAGGCGGCGCGCAGATGGGTGACGCTCTCGGAGAGGGAGTGCAGGATGATCGGCTCGAAGGCGTTGAGCTGGAGCTGTCCGGCCTCGGCGGCCATCGTGATGGCGACGTCGTTGCCGATCACCTCGAAGGCGACCTGGTTGACCACCTCGGGGATCACCGGGTTGACCTTCCCCGGCATGATGCTGGAACCGGCCTGCACCGGGGGCAGGTTGATCTCGTTGAGCCCGGCCCGCGGGCCCGAGGAGAGCAGCCGCAGGTCGTTGCAGCTCTTGGAGAGCTTGACGGCGATGCGCTTGAGGACACCTGACAGATGGACGAAGGCTCCGCAGTCCTGCGTGGCCTCGACCAGGTTGGCGGCGGTGACCAGCGGCAGTCCGGTGATGTTCTCGAGGTGGTGGCGGGCGGCCTCGGCGTAGCCCTTGGGGGCGTTGAGGCCAGTGCCGATGGCGGTCGCCCCGAGGTTGATCTCATGCACCAAAGTGGCGGCCTCCAGCAGCCGGCTCTGGTCCTCCTCCAGCATCACGGCGTACGCCGAGAACTCCTGGCCCAGCGTCATGGGCACCGCGTCCTGCAGCTGGGTGCGCCCCATCTTGAGGACGTCGCGGAACTCCTCGGCCTTGGCGGCGAACGCCTGGCGCAGCGTCTCCATGGCCGTGTGGAGCTCACGGACGGCGATGATCGTGGAGACGTTGACGGCGGTCGGGTAGACGTCGTTGGTGGACTGGCTGAGGTTGACGTCCTCGTTGGGGTGGAGGTGGGCGTAGTCGCCCTTCTCCTGGCCGAGGAGCTCCAGCGCCCGGTTGGCGATCACCTCGTTGGCGTTCATGTTGGTCGAGGTCCCGGCGCCGCCCTGGATCACGTCGACGATGAACTGGTCGTGCAGGGCGCCCCGGCGTATCTCCTGGCAGGCGGCCGCGATGGCGTCCGCCTTCCGCGTGGTGAGCAGCCCGAGGTCCTCATTGGCGCGGGCGGCGGCCTCCTTGACCGCGGCCAGTGCCCTGATCAGGTGCGGATAGGCGGAGATGGAGGTGCCGGTGATGGGGAAGTTCTCGCCGGCGCGCAGGGTGTGGATGCCCCAGTAGGCGTCGGCGGGGACGTCGCGGTCGCCGAGCAGATCGTGTTCGCGGCGATGGCCGGTGGCAGTCATGGCGTGCGGTCTTCCTTGGTTCCTCGGGGAGGGCGGGAGGGTCAGGCGGTGGGCGGGGCGAGGGCGTCGGTGGGGTGCACACCGCCGACGGTCACTCCGCCGCCGTACACCGGCGTGGTGGCGAATTCGGTGAGCACACCGGGGTCGATCCCGCAGTGGGCGAGGGCCGCGGCGGTCACCGGCATCCGGGCGCGGTCCGCGCCGTCGGCGATCTTCACGGCGACGGCCCGGCCGTCGGGCAGCGCCGCGATCTGTACGCCCTCGAAGCCGTCCTTGGCGATCAGGCCCGGTACGGCGCGCATCAGCCGGGCCACGTCGCGGTCGGGGCCGGATGCCATGTCCGGGTGGGCGCGCAGGGCGGCCGCGACCCGGCCCTCGGGGGTGTCCATGGCGCCCGAGGCGATCCGGGCGGCGGCCGTCGCGAGGCCGCGCAGGGAGACGGAGAACAGCGGCGCGCCGCAGCCGTCGACGGAGACCTGGGCGACGCGCTGACCGGTGAGGTCCTCCACGGTCCCGGCGATCAGCCGCTGCAGCGGATGGGCCGGGTCCAGGTAGTCCGCCAGCGGCCAGCCGCGCAGCTGGGCGGTGAGCAGCATCGCGGCGTGCTTGCCGGAGCAGTTCTGGGCGAGCCGGGTGGGCTCGCCGCCGTCCCGCAGCCAGGCGTCGCGCTCGGCGGCGCCGTACGGCAGGTCGGGGACGTTGCGCAGATCGGCCTCGGTGAGCCCGGCCTGGTCGAGGATGCGGCGCGCGCCGTCCAGATGGCGCCGTCGGCCGGAGTGGCTGGCGGCGGTGAGCGACAGCAGCTCCCCGTCCAGCGGCAGCCCGGCCCGCAGCAGGGCGACGGCCTGGACGGGCTTGAGCGCGGAGCGCGGGTAGAAGGCCACGTCGATGTCGCCGGCCTGGAACGCGACCCGGCCGTCGGCGGCCAGGACGACGGCCGAGCCGTGGTGGACGCCCTCGATGACCCCGCCGCGTACGACATGGGCGAGCGGCACATGGCGGGGTTCACGGAGGGCGGGGGGCTCGGCCGGGGTGCGGCGGGTCGCGTCGAGGGTCCGTCCGAGGGGGGTGTTCATGGTGGTGCTCTCGTGCTCGGGGGTGTTCACGGGGTGGGATTCCTCCAGGAGGTGGTGGAGGGGCAGGGCGGCCGAGGGGTGGCCTCGGCCGCGCGGAGAAACGATTCCTCAGTGGGGGTTCACCGGCGTGGGTTCACCGGCACGGCCTCACCGGGGGTCCTTCATCCGGCCGCGGGACGCGAACCAGCCGATGACCAGCGCCGCCAGGATCGCCGGAAGCGCCATCACGGTGAGTCGGCTGGGTCCGCCGTCCGCCCACATCAGGACGAGGACGGAGGCCAGGAAGCCCAGGGTGACGATCTCGGTGTACGGGGAGCCGGGAAGCCGGTAACCGGGGCGGGTGAGCCGGCCGGCCTGGGCGCGCCGCCAGAACAGCAGATGACAGAGCATGATCACGGCCCAGGTCGACAGGATGCCGATCGCGGCGAAGTTGAGCACGATCTCGAACGCCTTGTCCGGCACCACATAGTTCAGCCCCACGCCCAGCACACAGAAGAAGGCGGTGAGGAGGATGCCTCCGTAGGGCACCTGGGTACGGCTCATGGCGCCGGTGAACTTGGGCGCGGAGCCGGACATCGCCATCGAGCGCAGGATGCGGCCGGTGGAGTAGAGACCGGAGTTGAGGCTGGACATCGCGGCGGTGAGCACGACGAGGTTCATCACGCCGCCGGCCGCCGGGACGCCGATCTTGGACAGCACGGTGACGAAGGGGCTCTGGTCGCCCGAGTAGGAGTCGGAGGGCAGCAGCATCGAGAGCAGCACCACGGAGCCGACGTAGAACAGGCCCACGCGCCACATGATGGAGTTGATCGCCTTGGGCATGATCTTCTCGGGGTTCTCGGTCTCACCGGCGGCCACGCCGACCAGTTCCACGGAGGCGTAGGCGAAGACGACGCCCTGGATGACCAGCAGCATCGGCAGCACACCGTGCGGGAAGACGCCACCGTGGTCGGTGATCAGGCTGGGCCCGGTGCTGGTACCGGCCACCTGCTCGCGGGTGACCAGCAGGAAGATGCCGATCGCCATGAAGACGACGAGCGCGCCGACCTTGATGATCGCGAACCAGAACTCCAGCTCACCGAAGATCTTCACCGAGATCAGGTTGACCGTCAGCACCACGGCGAGCGCGATCAGGGCGATCACCCACTGGGGGATGTCGGTGAACATCCCCCAGTAGTGGGTGTAGGTCGCCACGGCCGTGATGTCGGCGACCCCGGTGGTGGCCCAGTTCAGGAAGTACATCCAGCCCGCAACGAAGGCGCCCTTCTCGCCGAGGAACTCACGGGCGTAGGAGACGAACGCGCCGGAGGACGGCCGGTGCAGCACCAGCTCGCCCAGGGCGCGCACCACCAGGAAGGCGAAGATGCCGCAGACCGCGTACGCCACGGCCAGCGACGGCCCGGCGTCCTTGAGCCGCCCGCCGGCGCCGAGGAAGAGGCCGGTGCCGATGGCGCCGCCGATGGCGATCATGTTGACATGCCGGGCCTTGAGGGACTTGCTGTAACCGGCGTCGCCCGCGTCCACATGCGCGGGGTGCCCGGCCTGCTGCTGTTGGCGGTCTTCTTGCCGGAGGGACTGCTCGCTCACGCCTGCTGTCCGCCTTCCGTCGGTACTGTCGTCCGGTCGTCCGCCGTGGCGGGCCGCACGATTGAGGTCAGGGTGGTCTCCACGCGTTCGAGGTGGTGGGTCATCGCTTCCACCGCGTCGTGCTCGGACCCGTCGGCGAGCGCCTCGACGATCGCCCGGTGTTCTCGGTTCGACTGCTCACGGCGGCCGCCGAGCTCGTTGAGAAATGCCGACTGCCGGGCCAGGGCATCGCGGATCTCCTCGATGACCCGACGGAAGACCGGATTCCGGGCCGCCTGGGCGACGGCGAGATGGAACAGCGTGTCCATCGCCACCCATGCGGTGGTGTCGGTCTCCCGCTCCATCCGCTCCAGCAGATGGGACAGGTGGTCGAGGTCCTCGGCGGAGCGGCGCAGCGCCGCGTAGCCCGCCACCGGGATCTCGACGTGCCGGCGCACCTCCAGGAGGTCACTTGCGGCGTAGTCGCCGAAGGTGGGGTCCTCCACCGGCCCGCTGGAGATGACGAAGGTGCCCTTGCCGGTGCGTGAGGCGGTCAGCCCCATGGTCTGCAGGGCCCGCAGGGCCTCGCGGAGCACCGGCCGGCTGACCTCCAGGCGACGGCACAGCTCCGCCTCGGAGGGGAGTTTGTCCCCCACCGCGTAGTCGCCGCGCTCGATCGCCTCGCGGAGGTGGGTGAGGACCGCTTCCATCGCGCTGATGCGGCGAGGGAGGTCGAACCCTGAACCACCTGTCTGGCTGTCTGACAAGTTCACGCGGTGATCCTCAGGCGTACACCAGAGGGTTGTCAAGGGTCGGCTTTCCCCTCCCTGCCGACCGTTCTGTGTTGATATGGGGTATTCATCCCGAACGCCGAAGACCGTTGAGCCCGCGGCCGACGACCAAGGCGCGGCGTCCGAGACCGTTCCACCGAGCCGGATTCAGGGAGCCGAGAGCACCATGCGCCACCGCCTCACCACCGCCACCGCGGCCCTTCTCCTGCTGTGCGGCCCGGCCGCCGCGGGCTGCGGCGGCGAAGCGGACCCGGACCGGGTCGGCGTGGTGCTGCCGCTGCTGACCTCGCTCTTCTGGGAGGCGTACAACGACGACATCCCGAAGCAGGCCGCCAAGGCGGGCGTGCGGATCCTGCCGACGGTCAACTCCAATGACCAACCGAGCAAACAGATCACCGACATCGACAATCTGCTGGCCCAGGAGGTCAAGGGTCTGGTCGTCTCCCCGGTCGACTCCGCCGCCATCGGCCCCGGTCTGAACGCCGCCCAGCGCGCCCACGTCCCGGTCGTCGCCGTCGATGTGGCCCCCGACCGGGGCAGGGTCGCCATCGTGGTACGGGCCGACAACCGCGCGTACGGCGTCAAGGCGTGCCGGAGCCTCGGCGGCGCCGTGCGGCGGGGCACGGTGGTGCAGATCCAGGGCGATCTGGCCTCGGTCAACGGCCAGGACCGCACGGTCGCCTTCGACCGCTGCATGGCGCGGCACTACCCGGACATCAAGGTCCTGGACATCCCCGCGGCCTGGCAGGCGGAAAGGGCGGCGGCCGGTCTGGAGGCCCTCTACAGCGCCCACCCCGGCATCAAGGGCATCTACCTCCAGGCCGGCGGCGTCTATCTGGCCCCCACCCTGCGCACCCTCCAGAGCCACCATGCCCTGATCCCGGTGGGCCGCCGCGGCCACATCACCATCGTCTCCAACGACGGGGTCCCGCAGGAGCTGACCGCGATCCGCAAGGGCCTCATCGACGCCACCGTCTCCCAGCCGGCGAACCTCTACGCCGCCTACGCCATGCGCTATATCAAGCAGGCCATGGCCAAGAAACCCTTCAAGGTGGGGCCGACCCGCCACGACAGCACCATCGTCCGGCTGCCCGGCGGCAATCTGGAGGATCAGCTGCCCGCCCCGCTGGTGACCCGGGCCAATGTCGACAACCGCTCCCTGTGGGGCAACCAGGTATGACCGAAGAGCCGCTCCCGCCGGCCGAGGCGCGCGGGATCAGCGCACTCGTCGACGCACGGCTCACCACCGGGGAGGCCTAGAAGTCATAGTATTAAGAGAAATGTATCCGCAGATGGGACGGGTGCGATGGCCATCCCCCAGGGAATCGCGCCGACCGAGACGCATGTCCCGTTCGACATGGCGGATGCGGCCTCGGCGCTGATCGACGCCACGGGGATCATCATCGGCTGGACCCCGGCGGCGGAGAGACTTCTCGGCTATCCGGCGGCCGACGCGATGAAGCAGCCGGCCAGGATGCTGCTGGTGGCACCCGAGGACGCGGCGCAGGCCGAGGCCATCGGCTCGTGGTGCCAGGCGCACGACGGCTGGGGCGGCCTGGGGCGGCTCCGGCACCGGGACGGCCGCCGGATCGAGGTGGGGCTGCGGGTGTGCGCGATGCGCAATCCGGGCGGCGACCTCTGCTGGCTGGTCTCCGGGATCGATGTGGGCTCCGTCCCGACCTGGGCGCTCAGTGGCTCGCTGCTCCAGGCGTTCCTCACCCGGTCGCCGATCGGGATGGCCGTGCTCAGCCCGGATCTGCGGTATGTGTGGATGAACGACACGCTGGAGCGCTACGGCGGGCTGCCGCGCGAGCAGCGGATGGGGCGCCGGATGGCGGAGTGCCTGCCCGGGCTGGACACCGAGGCGCTCGAAGCACAGATGCGGCAGGTGCTGAAGACCGGCAGGCCGGTGATCGACTACGAGTACCGGGGCTGGACGATGGCCCATCCGCACCGCGAGCACGCGTACTCGACCTCCTTCTTCCGCCTGGACAACGCCGAGGGCCGTCCGGTGGGCGTGTGCTACATGGGCATCGACGTCACCGACCGCTGGCGGGCCCGGGAGCGGCTGGCGCTGCTCAACGAGGCCAGCGCGCACATCGGCAGCACCCTGGACGTCCTGCGCACCGCCCAGGAGCTGGCCGACTTCGCGGTGCCGCGGCTCGCCGACTTCGTGACCGTCGATCTGCTGGACTCCGTACTGCGCGGCGAGGAGCCCATGGAGATCGCCGGCGACACCCTGCCCGCCTTCCGCCGCGCCGGTCAGGCATCGATCCGGGAGGGCTGTCCGGAGTCCATCGCGAGGCCGGGGGACGCGGTCGCCATCTCCGCCACGTCACCCTTCGCCTGCTGCTTCTTCTCCGGGGAGGCCCTGCTCGACCCGGTGATGGACAGCTCCATCAGCGCCTGGTCCGGGGACGATCTGGCGCGGACGGCGAAGGTGCGCGAGTTCGGGATGCGGTCGCTGATGGTGGCACCGATCGGGGCGCGCGGCGCCCTCCTGGGCGTGGCCTCGTTCGTCCGCTCCCGCCATCCGGACCCGTTCGAGGAGGACGATCTGCTGCTCGCCGAGGAGCTGGTCGCGCGGGCCGCGCTGAACATCGACAACGCCCGCCGCTACAGCCGTGAGCACGCCGCCGCGCTGGCCCTGCAGCGCAGTCTGCTGCCGCACGCCCTGAGCGGCGGCCAGGCCGTCGAGGTGGCCTCGCGCTATCTCCCCACGGACGCGCGCAACGGAGTCGGCGGCGACTGGTTCGATGTGATCCCGCTGTCCGGTGCCCGGGTGGCGCTGGTGGTCGGCGATGTGGTCGGGCACGGCATCAACGCCGCGGCCACCATGGGGCGTTTGCGCACCGCCGTGCACACGCTCGCCGATATGGACCTGCCACCGGAGGAGTTGCTGGCCCACCTCGACGACCTGGTCATCCGGCTCACCGAGGAGGAGACCGGGCAGGAGGGCGTGGCGGCCGCGGTGCTCGGCGCCACATGTCTGTACGCGATCTACGACCCGGTCACCCAGCGGTGCACGATGGCGCGGGCGGGACACCCGACCCCCGCGATCGTGGACCCCTCCGGGGAGGTCTCCTTCCCCGCGCTGCCCGCCGGTCCCCCGCTGGGCCTCGGGTCGCTGCCGTTCGAGTCGGCGGAGCTGGCGCTGCCCGCCGGAAGCCTCATCGCCCTCTACACCGACGGGCTCATCGAGACCTGCGACCAGGACATCGACGTGGGTCTCGGCCGGCTGAGCAATGCCGTCGGCCAGGCCGCGCTGCCGCTGGAGGAGCTCTGCTCCATGGTGGTCGACACCCTGCTGACCTCCCCGCAGACCGACGATGTGGCCCTGCTGCTGGCCCGTACGCGCGCTCTGGGCACCGGACATGTCGTCTCCTGGGACCTGCCCTGCGATCCGGCCGTCGTCGCCAGCGCCCGCTCCCTGGCGATGCGCCAGCTCGCCGAGTGGGGTCTGGAGGAGGTGATGACGACCACGGAACTGATCGTCAGCGAGCTGGTCACCAACGCCATCCGCCATGGCACCGGCCCCATCCGGCTGCGGCTGATCCGGCACGACGTGCTGATCTGCGAGGTCGCCGACACCAGCAGCACCTCACCGCGGCTGCGCCACGCCCGCACCACCGACGAGGGCGGCCGCGGGCTGTTCCTCGTCGCCCAGCTGACCCGCCGCTGGGGGACCCGCTACACCGAGGGCGGCAAGCTCATCTGGGCCGAACAAGACCTCCCGGAAGCGGCATGAAGCACGCTCCGGCGCACCCCCGCCCTATTCATGATCGGCTGACTCCCGCACACTGGCCCTGGGCCAACAGGAGGGGGGCGTCGAAGGTGCGCAGGCCGGTCGGCGGCGGGGATCGGTGGGGACGGCGGCTCGCCTCCCCGTGGTGGCGCGGCGCGATGGCGCTGCTGGCGGGCGCGCTGCCCGCGCTGGCCTTTCCCGAGCCCTCGCTGTGGTGGTGGGCGTATGCCGCCCTGGTGCCCTGGCTGCTGCTGGTGCGCTCGGCACCCACCGGCCGCCGGGCGGTACTGGACGGCTGGCTGGGCGGCGCCGGGTTCCTGCTCGCGGCGCACCACTGGCTGATGCCGAGCCTGCATGTGTTCATCGTGGTACTGGCGCTGCTGCTGGGGCTGTTGTGGGCGCCCTGGGGGTGGCTGACGCACCGGCTGCTGCGCGGCCGCCCGGGTTCCGGGCGGGTGGCGGCGGCGCTGGTGGTGCTGCCGTCCGCCTGGCTGATGGCCGAGCTGGTGCGGTCCTGGGAGTATCTCGGCGGGCCATGGGGGCTGCTGGGCGCGAGCCAGTGGCAGGTGGCGCCCGCGCTGCGGCTGGCCTCGGTGGGCGGGGTATGGCTGCTCGGCTTTCTGCTGGTCACGGTGAACGTCGCGGTGGCCGTGCTGATCGCGGTGGCCCGGGCCCGTACGGTGGCGCTGGCCGGGCTCACCGCGTGCGGCGCGGCGGCGGCCGCGGCGTGGGCCTGGGTGCCGCAGGCCAAGGAGCCGGGGACGGCGCGGATCGCGGTGGTGCAGCCGGGGGTCATCCAGGGTCCGGGGCCGCGCTTCGAGCGCAGCGCGGAGCTGACCCGGCAGCTGGCCGACCGCCATGTCGACCTGGTGGTGTGGGGCGAGAGCAGCGTGGCCCAGGATCTGACCACCCACCCGGAGGTGCGCCGGCGGCTGGCCGAGCTGTCCCGGACGGTCGGCGCGGATCTGCTGGTCAACGTGGACGCGCGCCGCAGCGACCTGCCCGGGATCTACAAGAGCTCGGTGCTGATCGGGCCGGACGGCCCGACGGGCCAGCGCTACGACAAGATGCGGCTGGTCCCCTTCGGGGAGTACGTCCCGGCCCGGCCGCTGCTGGGCTGGGCCACCTCGGTGGGCAAGGCGGCCGGTGAGGACCGCCACCGGGGCACCGAGCCGGTGGTGATGAACCTCCCGGGCTCCCTGCGGATCGGGCCGCTGGTGTGCTTCGAGTCCGCGTTCCCGGACATGAGCCGGACCCTGGCGCGGGAGGGGGCGCGGATGCTCGTCGTCCAGTCCTCGACCTCGACCTTCCAGGGGAGCTGGGCGCCCGAGCAGCATGCCTCGCTGGCCGCGCTGCGCGCCGCCGAGACCTGGCGGCCGATGGTGCATGCCACGCTGACCGGGGAGAGCGCGGTGTTCGGGCCGCGCGGCGAGCCGGTGGGGCCGCGGATGTCCACCGACGCCAGCGCGGCCACCGTCTACACGGTGCCGCTGGGGCAGGGCACGAGCCCGTATGTGCGGATCGGGCCCTGGCCGGTGTACGGGGCGATGGCGGCGCTCGCCATCTTCTGCGCCGCCGAGGGGGGCCGGGCCCTCAGACGGCGGCCGGACCGGCCGACGGATCAGGGGACGGACCGGCCGACGGACCAGCGGACAGACCAGCCGACTCCAGGCCGTCCCTGACGACCCGTTCGCACAGCTCATGGGTGCGCAGCGCGTCCTCGGCGCCGATCCGCCGCCCGGAGCGCACCGCGTCCAGGAAGGCGTCGGTGATCTGCTCGATCCCGCGCTGCCGCGCCACCGGCACCCAGTCGCCCCGGCGGCGCACGCTCGGCTGGCCCTTGTGGTCGATGACCTCGGCGAGGTTGAGGACCTGCCGCTTGGTGTCCTGGCCGGAGACCTCCAGAACCTCCTCGGTGGAGCCGCTCATCCGGTTCATCACGCCGAGCGCGGTGAATCCGTCCCCGGACAGCTGCAGCAGCACATGGTGTATCAGCCCGTCGCGGATCCTGGCGCGCACATCGATGTGGTCCACCGGCCCGGGCGCGAGGAAGCGCAGCGTGTCGACGACGTGGATGAAGTCGTCCAGCACCAGGGTGCGCGGGTCCTCGGCGAGGCCGACGCGGTTCTTCTGCAGCAGGATCAGATCGCGCGGATGGTCCAGGCACTGCGCGTAGCCGGGCGCGTAACGCCGGTTGAAGCCGACCATCAGGCTCACCCCGCGCTCCTCGGCGAGCCGCACGATCCGCTCGCTGTCGGCGAGGTGGTACGCGAGCGGCTTGTCGACGTAGGTGGGCACCCCGGCCTCGATCAGCCGGGTGACGAGGTCGGCGTGGGCGTCGGTCGGGGCGTGCACGAAGGCCGCGTCGAGCCCGGCCGCGAGCAGCGAGTCCAGGTCGGCGTGGCGCTGGGCGTCCGGGACGCGATAGGTGTCGGCGACCCGCTGCAGGGTGGCGGGGGTACGGGTCTGCAGATGCGGCTCCAGGCCGGGGCGGGCCA
This sequence comes from Streptomyces sp. NPDC007875, assembly GCF_042868035.1. Classification (NCBI taxonomy): domain Bacteria; kingdom Bacillati; phylum Actinomycetota; class Actinomycetes; order Kitasatosporales; family Streptomycetaceae; genus Streptomyces; species Streptomyces sp. NPDC007875. The sequence goes on from NZ_JBIADZ010000012.1 coordinate 186,743, forward strand.
TGAGCACGGGCAGATACGCCTTCTGCGCGATGTCGCCGAGCCCGACGCAGCCGACCCTCATATGTGCTCCCCGCAATCCTCGGTCATGCCGTGCGCTGTGCCCCCGAAGGAGCTGTGCCCCCCGAAGGATACGTGCGGGTGGGCGGACGCCAGTCGGCGATGCCGTCGAAGGATCGGAGGGCCAGACCGGGGACGAGGCGGCCGACGGCGGCGATCGCGGTGTCACGGAGGGCGACGGCCGGGGCGCTGGTGAGGGTGATCATGCGGGCGGTGCGTGCCGAGCGGCGTACCACGTCCATCGTGCGGGGCAGCCGGTCGCGGGTGTAGGCGGCCAGGGCGGCGGAGGGGTGGGCTGTGTCGGGGGCCAGATGGTGGGCGAGGACGACGGCGTCCTCGATGGCCTGGTTGCCGCCCTGCCCCATCGTGGGGGCCATCGCGTGGGCGGCGTCACCGAGGAGGGCGACCCGGCCCCGGTGGTAGGCGGGCAGGGGCTCGGCCATGTGCCGGATGTCATGGCGCAGCACGTCCTGGGGCGCGGCGGCGGCGAGGACGTCGGGGACGGGTTGGTGCCAGTCGCCGTAGAGCCGCAGCAGTTCGGACCTCTCGTCGTCGAGGGCGTGGCCGCCGGGCGGGGTGACGGCCGCCGCGTAGGCGTAGACCCGGCCGTCCCCCAGCGGCTGGGTGCCCCAGATCCGGCCCCTCCCCCAGGTCTCATGGGGCTCGAACGGCCGGCCGGGGTCGGGGATGACGACCCGCCAGGTGGTGAATCCGGCGTAGCGGGGCCCGGGGTGGTCGGGGAAGAGCGTCTGGCGGACGGCCGAGTCGATGCCGTCGGCGCCGATGACGAGGTCCGCCTCGTACGCGCCGTCCTCGGTGGTGACCCGGGCCGGGCGGCCGGCGCCGCCGGGGTCGGCCAGCCGGGCGGCGGCCCCGGTGCGGACCACGCCCTCGGGGAGCCGGGAGACGAGCAGGTCGATGAGGGTGGCCCGGTGGAGGAGGACCAGCGGGCCGCCGAAGCGCTCGGCCGTCGCCGCGCTGTCCATCCGGGAGAGCCAGCGGCCGCCGGGGGTGCGCAGTCCGCCGCCGCCCTGCCAGGCGGCGAGCGCGCGGACGTCGTCCCCGAGGTCGATGGCGTCCAGGGCGCGCTGGGAGTTGGGGGCGAGCGAGATGCCGGCGCCGACGGGCTCGAGGCGGGCGGCCCGCTCCAGGACGGTGAGGGACCAGCCGCGGCGGTGCAGGGCCGCGGCGGCGGTGAGCCCGCCGACTCCGGCACCGATGACGACGGCACGGGGCTGCTGCATGACTCCTCCAAGGCAACTACAGGTGTAGTACTCATCACGTTACTACATTTGTAGTGCGGGCGGCGGATGGGCTTAGGTTGGGCCCCATGACCGCTGATCGAACCGCCGCCTCCGCATCGGCCGCGTCCACGTCCGCGTCCGCCGCCTCCCGTGCCGAGCTGATCGCCGACACCGCCCTGGGACTGCTGGCCGAGCGCGGGATGCGGGGGCTGACGCACCGTGCGGTGGACGAGGCGGCCGGGCTGCCGCTCGGCTCGACCTCGAACCACGCCCGGACCCGCGCCGCCCTGCTCAAGACGGCGGTCCGGCGGCTGGCCCAGCGGGAGGCGGAGGTGCTGACGCCGGACGAGATGCCGCGCTCCGCCGAGGCGGCACCGGACGGGGGCGATCCGGTCGCGGAGCTGGCCGACGCGCTCTCGCTCGCCCTGCACCGCTCGCTCACCGCCCAGCGCGATCTGCTGATCGCCCGCTACGAACTCGCATTGGAGGCGACCCGCCGACCCGAGCTGCGGGAGTTCTACGACGCGACGGGGCGCGGCTTCCGGGAGCCCCTCGAAGCGATGATGACGGCGCTGGGCTCCACCGAGCCCCGGCGGCACGCGCGGTCGCTGGTCGCCTGGTGCGAGGGGCTGATGTTCAGCTGCGCCGCGGGCGCCGACCACGACGCCGTACCCGACCGCGCGACGCTGCGCACCGGCTTCGCGGAGCTGATGCGCGGGATGCTGAACGAATAACGCGTGGCGGGCCGGGCGAGTGGACCGCCATCATGACCACCATGACGACCACAGAACGCCCCGAACCGCCCCGGACCGCCGATGAACGCACCAGCCTGGAGGGGTGGCTGGACTTCCACCGCGCGACCCTCGCCCTCAAATGCGAGGGGCTGGACGACAAGCAGCTGCGCGAGGCGTCGGCGCCGCCGTCCGAACTGACCCTGCTCGGCCTCGTACGGCATATGGCCGAGGTCGAGCGGAGCTGGTTCCGGCGGGTGTTCGCCCACGAGGACACGCCGCCGATCTGGTACAGCGAGGAGGACCCGGACGGGGAGTTCCACGTCACCGACGGGGACACCGCGGAGAGTGCCTTCGCCATCTGGCGGGACGAGATCGCCAAGGCCAAGGAAGCCGCCGCGGGCCGTTCCCTGGACGATGTCGTCACCCGTCCCGGCCGTGGGGACTACAACCTGCGCTGGATCTATCTGCACATGATCGAGGAGTACGCCCGCCACAACGGCCACGCCGACCTCATACGCGAACGGATCGACGGCGCCACCGGCGACTAGGGCACGTTGCGAGGGCACCCCGCCGGGGTCAGCGGGCGTGGTGGTGCTCGTGGTCGTGGCCGTCGCGGTGGTCGTGGCCCGGGGGGCGTTGCGCCAGGGCGAGGGTGCGGGCGGTGACTTCGTCCGTTGAAACGGCGCACCGGCCGGCGAGCGTGTCCTCCAGGGCGGCCAGCCAGAGCCGGTAGTAGTGATACGGCTCGTCGGGTGCCGCCGCGGCCTCCCAGGCCGCGATCCGGGCGATCAGCGCGGCCTGGAACTCCGGCCAGGTGAACGCGCCCGCCTCGTACAGGCTGACGGCCATGCCAAAAGCGCGGCTCTCCCAGGGTTCGGCGAACACCAACTCGCCGTTGGAGCGCGGTGGTGCGGCCGGGCCCTCGATGTCCAGTGGCGCGGTCATGGTGCCGCCACCTTGGCCACGCCGACCATCGCCTCCCGGGTCACCAGCGGCACGAGCTGTTCCTCGGAGAGGTGCTCGGTGCCGGCCGGACGCTCGGGCAGCACCAGCCAGCGCACCTCACTGGTGGAGTCGTGGACGGTGATCCGTACATCGTCCTCGAGTTCGAGACCCATCTCGGACAGCACCGTGCGGGGCTCCTTGACCACGCGTGCGCGGTAAGCGGGGTCCTTGTACCAGCTCGGCGGCAGGCCGAGCACCGGCCACGGGTAGCAGGAGCACAGCGTGCACACCACCACATGGTGGGTGGTCGCGGTGTTCTCCACAACGACGATGTGCTCGCCCTGCCGCCCCGAGAAGCCGAGCTCCTCGATGGCCGCGGTACCGTCCTGGAGCAGCCGCCGCCGGTACTCCGGGTCGGTCCACGCCCTGGCGACGACCTTGGCGCCGTTGAGCGGGCCCACGTTGGTCTCGTAGGTGGTGATGATCTCGTTCATCGCCTTCGGGTCGATCAGGCCCCGCTCGGTGAGCAGTTGCTCGAGCGCCTCGGTGCGCAGGGCCACGGCAGGGGCCTCGCCCGGTCCGCCGTCGGTGGAGGTCATGAGGTGGTCTCCAGGTAGTTCTCGAACAGCTCGGCGGTGACCGCGAAGGGCTCGGCGTCGGCGCCCCACAGCTCGCGTGAGTCGAAGCGCACCGAGTAGACGTACTGCGGGTTCTCGCCCTGGAAGTGGGCGTTGGTGTCCGGCAGTACGAAGGCGGGCTGGACGACCTCGACGATTCCGGTGTGTCCCCGTGCATAGCCCGGCAGCCGGGTGTGCCCGGGCACCGACATGGCCTTGGTCCGCACCCGCTCGCCGACAGCGAAGGCGGGCGCGGTGTCCACCGGGCGCAGCGAGCCCTCTGCGCTCGGCGCGTAGTCGGGTACCGCGGGCTCGGGGATCGGCGGCTCCTCCACGCCTTCGCCCCGCAGGTTGCGGGCGCGGGCGTGGACCGCGCCCGGCGCGAGCACGGCACTGTCGGTGAGCATCAGCTCCGCGCCGTTCAGCCAGCGCCCGTAGTAGCCGTCGTCCAGGTAGGCGGCGCGGTCCAGGCGCTCGAGCGCGTGCCGGAAGGCATCCAGGTTGACGCCGCCGAAGGCGATACGGCCGGAGAGACTGGCCAGCGCGAAGGCCCGGCCCTGCCAGGGCTCCTCGAAGACCGGTTCATCGCGCCTCGGCGGACGGACGGGACCCCATCCCGGGGTGCCGCCCATATCAGCGATGCCATCCATGGCACGCCTCCCCACATGGCCGCATAACGTGGCTTGTTCCTGAATCGTATGCGACAGGTGTCATCCGGGCCGCGATGACGGCGCCGCGAAGGTCCCGGGACCGCGCCCGAACGCTGCGATCCCGGCACCTGGCAGGGTCAGACGAGGACGCGGCCGAGGAAGTCGCGGATGTACTCGGCGATGGGCTGCAGATGGCTTTCGAGGGCGAAGTGTCCGGAGTCGAGCAGGTGGATCTCGGCGTCGGGCAGGTCCTGGCCGAACGCCTCCGCGCCCGCCGGGCCGAAGATCTCGTCGTTGGCGCCCCAGACCGCCAGCAGCGGGACCCGGGAGTCGCGGAAGTACTGCTGGACCCGCGGGTAGAGGTCCACGTTGGTGGGGTAGTCGCGGAAGAGCTTGAGCTGGATCTCGTCGTTGCCGGGCCGGTCCAGGAGCGCCTGGTCGTGCACCCAGTTGTCGGGGCTGACCAGGGTGGGGTCGGCGACTCCGTTCAGATACTGCCAGCGCGTGATCTCGGCGGTCAGGGCGCCTCGCATGGGGGCCTCGGTCTCCGGTCCGGGGGCCTCGGCGTAGGCGAACACACCGTCCCAGAACGGCTTGACGAAGCCGTCGACGTAGGCGTTGCCGTTCTGGGTGACGATCGCGGTGATGCGGTCCGGGTCGCGCAGTGCGAGCCGCCAGCCGATGGGGGCGCCGTAGTCCTGTACGTACATCGCGAACCGGTCGACACCCAGCTTCCGCAGGAGGCCCGAGGTGACCTGGGTGAGGGCGTCGAAGGTGTAGGGGAAGTCCTGCAGGGAGGGCATCGCCGACTGGCCGAACCCGATGTGGTCCGGGGCGATGACGCGATACCGGTCGGCGAGCGCCGGGATCAGGTGACGGAACATGTGCGAGCTGGTCGGAAAGCCGTGCAGCAGCACCACGACGGGGGCCTGGGGGTCGCCGGCCTCTCGGTAGAAGACCTCCAGGCCATCGACGGTGGCGGTGCGGTGGTGGACGACGACAGTCATCACTCTAACCTTTCTGTGCGACTTCAGTGGTTACATAACCCAGTCGAGCACGCCGCAGCTAACCAGTCAAGAAGATTTAAGGGGTTAGGTTGAAGTCGGGCCGCCGTCGCCATACGAAGCGCCCCGCACTCTCGGCCCACAACGAGGCAGATAGGGGGCGGAAACGGACCGGCGCCCTGATTCAAGCCTCCGCCCGTCCGCGGCCGCCGGCCAGCGCGGTCGGCACCGAGGTGCCGCCACCGCATCGCCGTCCGGCGCCCGGCGCAACCGCTCGCACGCTGCGCTAACCTGTCACACGAGGCAAAACGGTTAGGACGTGTCATGGTGACCACGCAGGAGCAGCAGGACACGCTGCTGGAACTCCTCAACAGCACACCGGTGGTCCGCGGGGTCGTCCAGGACCAGCTGGCGGATCCGGAAACGGCAAGGCCTTGGCAGCAGGCGCACGGCGGCAGCGGCACCGCGGAGGAGCACGCCTGGCTCCTGCGCGCGCGGGACGCGCTGCAGGACGTGGTGCGCGGCGGCCGGCCGGCCGCTTCACTGGCCCCGCTCCTCGACGGGGTCACCTCCCGGCCGGGGGTCTCCTCCGAGGGGGTGTCCTGGGAGCTCGACGCCCCGGAGGAGCGCCGGATGGCGGTGGAGGCGGTGATGGCCTGGAGCGCGCTGCTGGAGACGATGTCCGGACGGCTGCGGCCGTGCGCCAACCCGGAGTGCCGGCGCTTCCTCCTCGACCGCAGCAAGACCAACAAGGCCCGCTGGTGCTCGATGGCGGTCTGCGGCAACAGGATGAAGGCCAGGCGCCACTATCAGCGCACCCGGGACGGAGCGGCCGAGTAGCCGTCGCCGCGCCGGCGGCCGGAGCCTCCGGCCTCTGGTCGGCCTCTGGTCCCTAGTCCTCGACGGTGCCCTCCAGAGCCAGCGTCAGCCGCAGGATGGCGGCCCGTACCCCGTCGCCGTACGGGTCCTCGCCGAGCGCACCGGCGGCCGCCCGCGCCAGCGCCAACTGGCCCCGGGCCGCCTCCTCCTGGCCCAGCTTCAGGTAGCCGGTGGCCACATTGAGGTGGAGGGAGGGGAAGAACGCACGCGGCGCCAGGGCCCCGGTGAGCCCGTCGGCGGCGGCGAGCGCCCGCAGGTTCCAGATCAGCTCGTCGAGCGGATCGTCCTGGGTGCCGGCCAGATAGTGGGCGAGGGCGCAGCGGTGGAAGGGGGCGCCGTCCCGTTCGATCTCCTGCCACAGCGCGGCGAGGCGATTGCGTGCCTCCTCCCGGTCACCGCCCCGGTGCAGCATGACCGCCTGCCCGATCCGGGTCAGTACGGCATCGCCCTTGGGCGCCTCCCGCTGCGCTTCCGTCATCGCGGCCTCCCGTCCTTCGAGCGAAGCTAGGGGGTGTCCTGCGGATCATGCACCGTTCGCCATGCCCCGCTCGGCGTGTCGTGGTTCGGCGGGGCCCCGGGGGTGTCGTCCTTCGGCGCGCCGTAGCGGCGGGTCAGTTCGGCGACGGCGCGGGCGACGGCCGACCGCAGCTCGGGCGGGCCCAGCACCTCGGCGTCGGTGCCCAGCCGCAGCATGTCGTGGACCGCGACCGGCAGCGACTCCACGGGGAGGACGACACGCCGGCGCCCCTGGTCGTCGGGCGGGCCCGCCGCGGCCACCGCCTCCGCGCCCACCGCCCCGAACTGCATCGGGAGCAGCTTCGCCCCGCGCTCGGAGAGCAGGAGTTCGGCCTCGCCGTGGAAGCGCGAGGACTCCAGGCGGCGGGACGACTCCCCCCAGTAGGCGGCGAGGTCGAAGCCGGCGGGCCGTTCGAAGACCTCCTCCAGCACCTCGGCGGCGAGGATCCGGGAGACCCGGTAGCTGCGCACGGTGTCCTCGACCCTCGCCACCAGGTACCAGATGCCGCCCTTGAGGACGAGGCCCAGCGGGCACAGCTCCCGCCGCACCTCGCCGCGCCAGCGGCGGTAGTGCACCCGCAGGACCCGCAGCTCCCATACGGCCTCGGCGGCCGCCGCCAGATGGGGCACCGACTCGGCGTCCCGGAACCAGCCCGGCGCGTCGAGGTGGAAGCGCTCCTGGATGCGGCGGGAGCGCTCCCCCAGCTCGGCCGGGAGCGCGGCCCGCAGCTTGAGCTGGGCCGTGGTGAGGTCGGCGCCCAGGCCCAGCTCGGCGGCCGGGCCCGGCATCCCGGCGAGGAAGAGCGAGTCGGCCTCGTCGCCGGTGAGCCCGGTCAGCCGGGTGCGGTAGCCGTCGAGCAGCCGGTAGCCCCCGGCCGGGCCGCGGTCGGCGTACACCGGCACACCGGACGCGCTCAGCGCCTCCACATCGCGGTAGACGGTGCGCACCGAGACCTCCAGCTCGGCGGCGAGCTCGGGCGCGGTCATCCGGCCCCGGTTCTGCAGCAGCAGAAGCAGCGAGAGAAGGCGGTCGGCGCGCATGCGGTCCATTGTGGGCGCCGTACCTGACAAAAGATGTCAGGTACGGCGGCCAGAGTGGCTTCCACAGCCGATCCACCGCAGATCCGGCCCCTGACCTGCCCCTGAAAGGACCCGCCATGACCACGCACACCACCGGCCACTTCACCTACGCCGACTGGAAGGAGACGGCCCTCGAAGAGGCCGAGGACGGCGGCGCGAAGCTGGCCCAGGCCGTGGTGACGAACGCCTTCTCGGGCGGTATCGAGGCGCCGCGGACCAGCTGCAATTACGCGATCACCTATCTGTCCGAGAAGACCGGCGTCTGCTGCGGCTACGAGCTGCTGACCGGCACCCTCGACGGGCGGACGGGCAGCTTCGTCGTCCTGCAGCACGGCAGCTGGGGCGAGGACGCCACCGTCCACTGCACCTTCGAGGTGGTGCCCGGATCCGGCACCGGCGAGCTGGCCGGGCTCTCCGGATCGGGCACCTTCGCCGCCGTACGCGGGGAGACCGAGATCCCCTACAGCTTCGACTACACGCTCTAGCCGTGCGGTCGCCTCAGGCGCCGATGTCCGGGATCCGCCAGTCGATCGGGGTGTGTCCCTGGGCCTTGACCGCCTCGTCGATCTGGGTGAAGGGGCGCGAGCCGAAGAACTTCTTCGCCGACAGCGGGGACGGGTGCGCCCCCTTCACCACCGCATGCCGCGACTCGTCGATCAGCGGCAGCTTCTTCTGGGCGTAGTTCCCCCAGAGCACGAAGACGGCCGGATCGGGGCGCGAGGCCACCGCGCGGATCACCGCGTCGGTGAACTTCTCCCACCCCTTGCTCTTGTGGGAGTTGGCCTCGCCGCCCCGGACCGTCAGCACCGCGTTGAGCAGCAGCACGCCCTGCCGCGCCCACGGCATCAGATAGCCGTTGTCGGGCACCGGGTGGCCGAGCTCCTCCTTCATCTCCTTGAAGATGTTCCGCAGCGACGGCGGGGTCTTGACGCCCGGCCGCACCGAGAAGCACAGGCCGTGGCCCTGACCCTCGCCGTGGTACGGGTCCTGCCCGAGGACGAGCACCTTCACCTGGTCGAACGGCGTGGCCTCCAGGGCGGCGAACACCTCATCGCGCGGCGGGTACACCGGCCCCTTGTCCCGCTCCTCCTCGACGAACTCGGTGAGCTCCTTGAAATAGGGCTTCTCCAGCTCCTCGCCGAGGACCCCGCGCCAGGACTCGGGCAGCACATAGGGCACGTCTACAACCTCCGGTCGTGTTCCGTCTAGGGCACAGAACCTACCGGCGGCCGCTGACAACGCCTCATGTGGACCGGGCACCGACCTGCGATGCCCAGCCTCATGTGGACCGGGCACCGGCCCGCGGTGCCCATGGCGCGGGGTGGGACCCGGCGCCGGTCAGCCGATCCCGGCGCCCAGGAGGATGCCGCCGTCCACGACGAGCGTCTGGCCGGTGACCCACGCCGCCTGGTCGGAGGTGAGGAACGCGGCCGCGCCCCCGATGTCCTCCGGCGCGCCGAGCCGCTTCAGCGGATAGGCCGCGGCGGCCTCCTCCTCCCGCCCCTCGTACAGGGCGGTGGCGAACTTGGTCTTCACCACCGCCGGAGAGATGGCGTTGACGCGGACCCGCGGGGCGAACTCCTGGGCGAGCTGCACCGTGAGGTTGATCATGGCGGCCTTGCTGACGCCGTACGCCGCGATGAAGGGCGAGGACGACATCCCGGCGAGCGAGGCGATGTTGACGATCGTGCCGCCGTTCTCCTGCTGCCATGCCTTCCAGGTCCGCTGGGCGAAGCCCAGTGCCGAGACGACATTGGTCTCGAAGACCTTACGGATCACATCGAGGTCGAGATCCGCGATGGGCGAGTACACCGGGTTGGTGCCGGCGTTGTTGACCAGGTGGTCGATCCGCCCGAATGCCTCCATCGTCCGCTCGACGGCGGCCGCCTGGTGCGCCTGGTCATGGGCCTTCCCGGCGGCGTAGATCGCACGGTCGGACCCGAGCCGCTCCACGGCCTCCTTGAGCGCGTCCTCGTTGCGCCCGGTGATGCACACCCGGTCACCGCGGGCCACCATCGCCTCGGCGATGGCGTAGCCGATTCCCCGGCTCGCCCCGGTGATGAGCGCGGTCTTGCCGCTGTCCTGTATCTGCGCGGTCATCTGCTGGGTGACTCCTGATCAGTTGAGCGGGCCGCCGGCCACGTACAGGACCTGGCCGGAGACGAAACCGGCCGCCTCGCCGGTGAAGAAGGCGACCGCGTTGGCGATGTCACCGGGCTCACCGACCCGCTGCACCGGGATCTGGCTCGCGGCGGCCTTCTGAAAGTCCTCGAAGCCCATGCCGACGCGCTGGGCGGTGGCGGCGGTCATGTCGGTGGCGATGAACCCGGGCGCCACGGCGTTGGCGGTGACGCCGAACTTGCCGAGCTCGATGGCGAGGGTCTTGGTGAAGCCCTGCATTCCGGCCTTGGCCGCGGAGTAGTTGACCTGGCCGCGGTTGCCCAGCGCCGAGCTGCTGGAGAGGTTGACGATCCGGCCGAAGCCCGCGTCCACCATGTGCTTCTGGCAGGCGCGCGACATCAGGAACGCGCCCCGCAGATGCACGTTCATCACGGTGTCCCAGTCGGACTCGCTCATCTTGAAGAGCAGATTGTCGCGGAGCACGCCCGCGTTGTTGACCAGGATCGTCGGCGCGCCGAGCTCCTCGGCGACACGCGCGACGGCGGCCTCGACCTGCTCGGCGTCCGACACATCGCAGCCCACGGCGATGGCCTTGCCGCCCGCCTCGGTGATCTTCTCCACGGTGTCCGCGCAGGACCCCTCGTCGAGGTCGAGCACGGCGACGACGCGACCCTCCTCGGCCAGGCGCACGGCGGTCGCCGCGCCGATGCCGCGGGCCGCGCCCGTCACGATGGCAACGCGCTGCTCGGTGGTGGACATGCGGGTTCTCCCTCGCATCGATGGCGGCTCACCGTCCCGGCCCCGGGAGTGAGCAACCGCTTAGTCTCTCCTGCGCACGAGACGCTATGAGGCCCGCCACCGCCTGTCAACGACCGCCCTTATGTACTCGCTCACCTCCGGGCACTTTCACCCGGTGTGTCACCGCACCAGCAGATCGAGCAACCGCTCGACCTCCGCCTCCGCGTCCGCCGTCAGCCCCGTGTGCACCGGCCCCGGCTGGACGACCGTGGAGCGCGGCGCGACAAGCCAGCGGAAGCGCCGTCCCGGGTCCTCCCCCGCCGCCTGACCGGCCTGCTCTCCCCCGCAGCAGACGCACTCCACCGCGCGCAGCGCGGCCCGTACCGCCCGCACGTCCGCCGAGGGGTCGAGGGCGCGCAGCCGGTCCTCGTCCAGATGGACTCGAGCCGCCACGAAGGACGTGGCGCGGCAGTAGACGACGACGCCCGCGTTGATCTGCTCACCGCGCTCGACCCGGGGGACGACCCGCAGCACGGCGTATTCGAAGACATCCCGGCCGTTGTGGAACCCGCTCACTTCGACGCCTTTCCCTCGACCCACACCCGCAGCCACTCCGGGGCCTTGGACGGCTCCTCACCGGCGCGCTCGCCGAGCGTGATCCTCGCCCCGACCGTGGACGCCCGCTCCAGCAGCACCTCGACATAGGCGCGGCGCACCGCGTCCGGCCCGTCGAACCCCGGCTCGTCGGTCAGCCACTCGTCGGGGACGTCCGCCACCACCTCGGTGAGCAGTTCCTCGGTGATCAGCGGCGCCAGCGCCTCGGCCGCCGCGGCGACGTCGGGCGCGAACGGCGCGAGAACATGCTCGGAGGCGTCGTACGGCTTGCCGGCGGCCTTGTCCAGGCCGCGCCAGCCGTGGTGCCAGATCATCGTGGCGCCGTGGTCGATGAGCCACAACTGCCCGTGCCACACCAGCATGTTGGGGTTGCGCCAGGAGCGGTCCACATTGCCGATGAGCGCGTCGAACCACACCACCCGGCCGGCCTCCTCCGCACCCACCTCGAAGGCGAGCGGGTCGAAGCCGAGCGAGCCGGGAAGGTAGTCCATGCCCAGATTGAGCCCGCCACTGGCCTTGAGCAGCTCCTGCACCTCCTGGTCGGGCTCGCTCAGACCGATCACCGGGTCCAGCTGCATCCGCACCAGCTCCGGGACCCGCAGCCCCAGACGGCGGCCCAGCTGACCGCAGACGACCTCGGCGACGAGGGTCTTACGGCCCTGCCCGGCGCCGGTGAACTTCATGACATAGGTGCCCAGATCATCGGCCTCGACGATGCCCGGCAGCGATCCGCCCTCACGCAAGGGCGTGACATAGCGGATCGCGGTGACTTCGGTCAACATTTTCCCAGGCTATCCGACTTACTGACCTTGCAATTCACCATTGACTCCGGGCAGGAACAAAACGAGGAGTCCGCTGCCATAAGTCCTTCACCTTGCTTCGGAGCATTCGGCGACGAAGGCGCAGAGCCGGCGAATCAGGCTCAGGTAGCCGGCGGGGTCCACGGTGCCCTGCATGTGGGACGCATCCTGGAGCCACTGTTGCCACAAGCCACCCGAGCTCAGGAAAGGCGCGGCTCGGTCCCCTCCGAGATGCAGGTCGATGAACACGAGAGCGCCCATGGCCACGGTCTGGTCGTATGCGAGGTCTGGACGGCGAAGATAGCGATCAAGGTAGGCGGCAAGCAGATCCGCGTCGCGCGGCGTGCCGAAGCGGGCCAGGGCCACGCAATAGGCCAGCCCAGCACAGCACACCTCGCTGGCCAGCAGGAGTTCACCGAGGCGCTCACGGAACTCGGTCCGGCGGGAGACGGCCACAAGCCATGCGGCAGTCCTCCGCTCCCGCCAACCGCCCTCCAAGAGGGTGGCGATCTCGTGAGCGGTGATGAGTCCCGCGTCTTCGCCGAGATCTCGCACGAATCGGTCGTACTCAGGACCTCGCATGCGCAGCAAGCCGCCGCTGAGCTTCAGATATCGCCGTCCGGGGGTGACATAGCGTCGGACCAGGGCCAGCAGTTCGGCATCCTCGTGGGCATGGCGCATCACGGGTCCAATCCTGTCCCGCTGGTGTGCAAGGCGGCCAGCCCCCTTTGGACGTTGCGCCGCTCGCCCGTGGCAGGGGGGTGGCAGGTACTGCATCCGCTTGGGCCGGGTCGTCACCAAGGCGGCGAGGTCGTCAAGGCCCAATGACCGCTGTTGCGTTCCACCCCGGCACCGTCCGCTCCGGCCTCGACCGCAACTCCGCACTGATCACGGCAGCAAAGGCAAGCCTGATCGGTCGACGCCTGACGCGGTCACCCGAGGAGGGCGCCGAGCCAATCATCAGGATCGCCACCACCGACCGCGGCAAACTGAGAAACGACTTCTACAACCGGCTCGAGCCGGAGCCACTGCGTGCCCCCACCGCGGACGCGGATCTCGCTGCGCGGCTGTGGCAGCGGGCCCACGAGCTCACCCACGCATCCATATGACAGCCTCTCCCCATGCCGGCGGCCTCCGCCATCGTCCACCCGAGCCAGGCCAAGAATCAGGCTCCGTCGATGGTCCGGCCCGGCATCGGCTCCGCGAGCGCGGCTCGCCAGGCCGGCACGCCGAAGGGCTCGGCGAAGTACTGCGTCTCGTGCACCACGTGCTGGTCGGCGAATTCCATGATGCTCACCGAGTACGAAGGCACACCGTCGTAGGTGATGAGGCATTCGCTCACCCACAGATTCGCATGGCCGGTGATCCGCTGGACGGTGAAGTGCCGGCCGGCCGGGTGCCCGCCGCGTTGCGCCGAGATCGTCGCTCGGCCCCGGAACCGCTCACCTGACTGCGGGTAGTCCAGGATCGCGTCCGTGGCGTAGATGGCGTGCTCGGCTTCGGTGTTCCCGCGTTCCGAGGCCCGCCAATGCTCCTCGATCGCGGCTCTGGTCCGGGAGTCAGCATCCATGGCACCGCCCTTGCGTAGCGGGTGACAGCCTAGGCACTCCGGGCCACAGCCGGCCCGAGGCCAGGCGGACCTGGGTGTGCCAAATCCTTCCTTTGGCCGAATCAGAGGGTGGCAGCCGTCCACCGTGGCAACGCCGTCGAGTGTGTCCCAGAGTGCCGCCCTGCGGATTTTTAACCGAGTTGGGCGCGTCGGCAGGTTCCGGTGAATACGCGGCCGAGTTGGTCGTCCAGCACGGCGAGGATCGCCGGTTTCGGTGTGCCGTCGGGGTCGATGTGCGTGTGCAGGGCGAGCCCTTCGGCGAACGCCACGATGTGCAGGGCCTGGTCAGCCGCGTCGATCCCCTGAGCGACCTCGCCGCATACCGTGCCATTTTTGATGGCTTGGGCGACGCGTGAGCGGATGCCCACGAGGGTCTCTCTCTGGACGCCCGCGAGGCGGACGTTGTGCGCGGCCTGGTCTGCGAAGGCGAGACGGACCAGGAATTCGGCGCGGCGGGCGTCATCGAGCGGTATGAGCTCGGTCAGCGCCTGCCGCAGCATCTCGGCGATGGTGCGGCCCTCGGCCTCGCCTCGGTTCACCAGCTCGTCCACTCGTGCGGTGAAACGCCCGTTGACGCGGGTGAACGTGGCCAGCAGCATCTCGTCCTTTGCCGTGAAGTAGTGCTGCACCAGGCCGACGGACATGCCGGCTTCTGCGGCGGTCCGCGCGACGGTCACGGAGGTGAGGCCGTGTCGCACGATCAGGCGTTGGACGGCGTCGGTGATCTGCCCGTGGCGGGCGTCATGGTCGGCAACTCTCGGCACGTGAGGACGGTACCGCGTGCTATAACCGTACACACATATTGCTACCAGGGAGGGCCCTTGCGATGATCCGACGACACCCAGCCCGCCTGTTAGGCCTGGGACTTGCTCTTGCTCTCCTGCTGCCACCCGGTATGGCCACTGCGGGCCAGGCCAGTGCCGGACAGACGGCCGGCAGCCGCCGTGACCCGGCCCTGCAGGCCCTGGCCGACCAGGTGGTGGCCGACCCGAACCCCAACCCAGGCGCCTTCCTGCGAGCCCGCCATGGCTCGGACGACCGCTTCGGCGCGGCCGGCGTCGCCGACCGATCCGCCGGCACGCCGATGGCACCGGACCTGAAGTTCCGCACCGGGAGCGTCACCAAGACCTTCACCGCAACGGTCGTCCTGCAACTCGTCGCCGAGCACCGGTTACGACTCGACGACACCGTGCAGAGCCTGCTGCCCGACCAGATCCGCACCGACAACGCACTGTCCGGTGCGCCCATCACTGTCCGCCAGCTGCTCAACCACACGAGCGGGCTGTACGACTACATCGACGGGCTGCTTCCCCACTTCCGCAGTGTTGACCAGTACTGGCCCCGCGACCAGCTGATCAGCATCGGTCTTGCCCAACCCCGGTACTTCCCGGCTCCCGGCACCCGATTCCGGTACTCCAACACCAACTACCTGCTGCTCGACCTGATCGTCGAACGGATCACCGACCGCGATCTGCGCACCAACCTCGAACGCCGCGTCTTCGCCCCCCTCGGGCTGCGTGACACCTCCTACCCGTTGGCGCAGAACGCCATCGACGGAGCCCACGTACACGGGTACGCGGACGTTTCCCTCTTGCTGCCGAACGCGCCGGACCCAACCCGTTTCGACGTCACCGCGTTCAGCCCGTCCGAGGCTGGGGCATCGGGCGCCCTCGTCACGACCGCGGCCGACATCGCACGCTTCTACCGGGCCCTGCTGCAAGGGCGCCTCCTGCCTCCGGACCTGCTTCGCCGGATGCTCACCGACACGGTCCCCACAACCGGAAGCGCCCCGCCCGCCGTCGCCTACGGCCTGGGCGTCTACGTCTACGCCACCGGCTGCGGCCGTGCGTACGGCCACGGCGGCACCGCACTCGGGTACCTGACCTTCGCCCTCAACAGCCGCGACGGGCGCGACCAACTCATCGCCCACACCAACTGGAACTCCTTAGCCGACACCGGGATCGACGAGGACTTCTGGGCTTCCTTCCAGCGGGGCTACTGCGGAAGGCCTGGGTAGATCAGGCTGCCTTCGGTGCCAGGTAGTACGAACTGACGTCGCGCGGTGAGCAGGGTCGTCGCGGTGGCGCGGCGCATTTCCTCCACCCCTCCAGAACGCACCGTCACCATTCGGGATGACTCATCAGCGGGCCGCCGTGCGGCAACGGCCAGTCCCTTGCCGCACGGCGGTGGCTGTCCTGTCAGCCGTTCAGCAGGTCCCGCAGCCGCGGTGAGCGCCTGATGCGCTAGGCGGGGGCGGGCGCGGCATCCGGAGCCGACGTCTCGACGCGCACACGGGCCACGGTCGCGCCCTGGAGAGTCAGGCGCGTCCCTTCGGCGCCAGGAAGGACGCTGTCGAAACGCTCCAGCCGTCGGCCGTCGAGCGCGACGACGCCGTCGAGGACCACCAGAGCGGTGGCGAACGCGGCCGAGACCGACAGCTGCGCGTCGCCCCGGAGAAGATCGAGGCTGCCTCGGTTGCCGCTGCGCACCATGAGGTTGAGCGCCTGCGCCCTGCCGTGAACTGCGGTCGTGGCCACTTCGGCGGTCCCGCCGAACGTGACGATCTGGGTGTAACGCAGATCATGGACGGCACCGTCGATGGACAGCTGGAGGGGCACGGGGGCGGCCGACAGCAGGTGGCGCTCCATCCCCGGAAAGGGTGAGAAGGGGCCGGCGTCCTCGATGTCCGCGAGGCTCAGCCGCCACGTGACCGCCTCCGGGGAAGCCGCGGCGGGCTCACGGTGGATCTCGCGGGTCCAGCCTCGTCCGTTGGCCCACCGCTGTGGTTCGAGCGTGCCCATCGGGATGACGTGTGCGGTGTCCGCCGAGCCGTTTCCCGGTTCTCCGGAGGGCCTCTTCGGTGATTGCATGTCGAGTTCGTCTCCATCCCCACCGGCCTGGCCGATCGGGTTCAGTGGCAGGAGTGTCGGGTATGCGGCTTCGGTCGAGGAAAGTACGGGGGCGGCGCGGGTGCTCATCCTGCTCCGGGTCAGTTTCCGGCGGCGCCCATGCAGGGGTAGGTCCAGTCCAGGTCGGGGTTCATGTTCTCCTTGATGTAGCGGCCGCTGACCCAGCGCTGGAGGGCGAGCGGAGAGCCGGTCTTGTCGTTGACGTAGGTCATGCCTGCAGTGTCGCGCAGTACGCTGAGGACCTGGGAGATCGCCTTGCGCTCGGTGGCGAAGGGCTGCGAGGAACGATCGGCTCGGCCGATCCGTTCGCCGGGCCTGCGGCCACGGACTCATCTCCGACCTGCCACGACGGCATTCACCTGTACAAGGTCAGTAACCGGATCCATGGTCCCGTCTTCGCGGCCGCGGCTATTGTGACCGGCATGGGGCGCAATGACATCTCCGGGGGATGCTTCGGCGCAGCGGTACAGGCCCACAACCTGGAAAACCTCACGATCACATCGTCCTGCGCGAACCCGCCTCATTGCCCGGAAGATCCGAGGGACTGGCCACTCGCCGGCGATTGGCAGGCGTTGGTGGCGGGCACGCACCCGTCCCGCCCGGGTACCGGTGGCGGGGACGGTGACGTCCCGCCATACATCGCACGCGATGCCGACGAGCGGATCCGTCGGCGCATCGTCGATGCCGACCGGCACGGCGGCATGGTCCTCGTGGTGGGCGACTCCACGGCCGGAAAGACCCGGGCCGCATTCGAAGCGGTACGAGCGGTGTTGCCGGCCTACCGCGTGTGCGCGCCGTCGTCGGACAACGATGTGACCGGTCTACCGCTGTCCATCGAGCGCGGTGGTTCGCGGTGTGTGGTGTGGCTGGACGACTTGGAACGGTATCTGCGGCCCGGCGGACTGCAAATCAACGTGATGGCCGCGTTGACACGGTTGAAGGTGCCGGTCGTCGCGACGATGCGGCTCAAGCCGTTCGAAAAGGCCAGTGCCGCACGCGACCACGGATCCGGGGCCCAACTGCTGCGGGCGGCCGAGGTCATCGATCTGGACCGGCTCTGGAGCGACGAGGAGCTTTCCCGCGCCGAGCGCTGTGACGACCCTCGTATTCTCGACGCGCTCACCCACCACGGCACGTATGGAGTCGCCGAATACCTGGCGGCGGGGCCTTCCCTGTTGCAGGAATGGCGCCGGGCCGGTCCCGGGAACGGCCATGCCCGCGGGACGGCCTTGGTGAGGGCGGCCGTCGACCTCACCCGCTGCGGTCTCCGCGGCCCCTACCCCAGGGCCGTACTGGAGGATGTGCATCAGTGGTACCTGCCTGCTGAAGGATCCGTATCGCGGCTCGAATCGGTGGCCACGGCATTCGACTGGGCGTCGAAGGTGCGCCATGGAGTGACCAGCCTTCTCCTTCCAGCGGGCACAGACACATGGCTGGCCTTCGACTATCTGATCGACCACGCGGATTCAAGAATTCCGGACCCGGTCTGGGAAGCCGCGCTCGCCCATACGGATGCCGACGCCGATCGATGGGTCATCGCCAGGAACGCCCAGGATGTCGCGCCCCATGCCGCCGAAAAGGCCTGGCGTCCCCTGGCGGGCGCGGGAAATCCGTACGCCGCGAACGACCTCGCGCTCCTGCTGGGTGAGCTCGGTCGTGTCCAGGAAGCCGAGTCCCTGTACCGTCAGGCGCTCGGTAAAGGCCATCTCGATGCCGCGAACAACCTCGCCATTCTCTTGGAGAAAGAGGGCCGCGTCGACGAGGCCGAGGCCCTGTATCGCAGTGCGCTCGGGAGTGGTGATCCTTACGCCGCGCTGAATCTCGGCGCTCTGCTGGAAAGGGCGGAGCGTCTGGCCGAGGCCGCCGCGCTGTACCGTCGGGCACTGAACAACGGCTCAAAGCACGCGGCGCACGCGTTGGCCACGCTCGCGCGGAAGATGGGCAGCCTGGACGAAGCCGTGTCCCTCTATCGCGTCGCCATCGACCTGGGCGACCCCTACGCGGCAGAAGACCTCGCCGACCTGCTCATTTTCCTCGGCCGGTCACGCGAAGCCGAAGAATGCCGCGCACGTCGGCCCCGCGCACATCAGCCCGGCCCGGGCAAAGACGCTCGCGGGTGAGGACCGGCGCGACCTGACCGCCCGCTTCTGCAAAACACGTCGATATTCGATCGCGTGAGACGGAGGCGGGCTGCCAGGCTGCGTCCATGGATCACGCGGAAGTGCTCCTCATCGGAGGGCGGGCCGGGGTCGGCAAGACGACGGTGGGGTGGGAGGTTTCGGCGTTGCTGCGAGGTGCGGCGGTCCCTCACGCAGTCATCGACGGTGACTTCATGGGGCAGGTGCATCCAGCTCCGGAAGGAGATCCGCACCGTGCGGAGATCACTGAAAGCAATCTGACTGCGGTGTGGACCAACTACGCCCGCCGCGGCTACCGGCGTCTGATCTATACGAACACACTGAGCGTGGTGCCCGAGGCGACCGGCATGTTCGAGCGGGCCATGGGCAGCGGGGTGCGGATCGTGCGGGTTCTGCTCACGGCCACCGACACGACCACGCGGGAGCGGCTGGAGCACCGGGAAATCGGCTCGGAGCTGGAGACGGAATGGGAGAGCAGTACCCGTAAGGCGCGGTTGCTGGACCAGCGGGCCCCGGCGGACGCGGTGCGGGTGGCGACGGACGGGCGGGCTGTCGCGGACATCGCGCGCGAGGTGGTGGCCGCCACCGGCTGGGCCGAGCAGCACTCCACGAGCAGGCCGTGATCAGAACGGTGGACCGGTCCGGCGGTGGCCGCGGCACACCGCTGATCACCGGGTGTGAAGACTGAAGATCGGGCGGCGGTCGCGGGGCAGGGCGTAGACGCTGCCGGGCGGCGGGACGGGCCCGAGGCCCTTATGGGCCGCATCGCGGGGACGGTTCACGCGGGTCGAACCACGGCGCCGGGCACGGCAGTTCGCGCTCGGCCCGCTGTCCAACCTGCCATGGCGTCACATCGGTCTTGGCCTTCGGAGACAAGTGGGCGACCCAGCACTATGTGCCCGAGGCCGTGTCGGTGCCGGTCGTATTGGCGCCGGCGCGCCCCTGGGAGGGGTAAGCGGTTGAGCGGTGGCCGCTGGACAGGTGCTCGACCGCGTCGAGGGAGTCGAGGAAGTCGTGGAAGGCCCGGTCGGTGCGGGTGGTGTCGCCGGTGGCGTCGAGGTCCATGAGGAGACCACGGATGACGGCGAGAACGAGCGTCGCGAGATCCGGCCGACCGATGCTGCGCAGGCCGTCCTCGAGCGGCCCGAGCCAGTCGGTCGTCGCGGTGCGCCGGAAGTTGGGCCACAACTGCTGCTCCGCGCTCTCGCGCAGCTGACCGAACATCCGCAGATACGGCTGCCCGTCCGGGCCGGTGATGGAGATCCAGGCGCGGTTCAGGATGGCCGTGTACGGCTCGCCGGGTCGCGCCCGCAGGAGGTCGCCGAATGTGTCGAGCTGACGTTGCCGCGCGTGCCCGAGGACGGCCCGCAGGAGGGCGTCGCGGGTACCGAAGTGATAGATCAGCATGCGGGCCGAGGTGCCGGTGGCGGTGGCCAGCGGCTCGAGCCGGCCGGGGAGGCCGTGCGCGAGGGCGTGATCAGCGCAGGCGTCGAGCAGCCTCTCCTTGATCTGCGGTTGCGGTCGTCTACCCACGGTTCCACTTTTTCACGTAACAGCTACTACGTCTAAATTCGGCAGGGACAGTCGAGGCCGACGTGGAGGTGGCGATGAGAGTGGTGTTCGTGCACGGGGCGTGCGTGCGGGACGGGTCGTGGTGGTGGCACCGCACCGCCGAGCTGCTGCAGGAGCGGGGGGTGCCGAGCATGGCACCGGCGCTACCGAGCTGCGGCGAGGCGGGGCTGCCCGGCGGCGTCGGCGGTCCGGGGCTGCCCGAGGATGTCGCCGCGGTGCGGCAGGTGCTGCGGACCGGCGACGAGCCGACCGTCGTGGTCGCCCACAGCTACGGCGGCATCGTCACCGCGGAAGCCGCCGCGGAAGTCGGGTCGGTGCGCCACCTGCTGCTGGTCTCCAGCTATCTGCCCGAGGTGGGGCAGAGCCTGTCGGATTTCGGGGACGGCAGCCCCGCCCCGTTCCTCGACATCGACCCCGACGCCGGCACGTTCGGGGTCCGCCCCGAACTGCTCGTGGACACCTTCCTGCAGGACTGCGACCCCGATGTCCAGGCGCAGGCGGCGGACCACCTCGCCCGGCAGAACGTGCGGGTGACCGGGCAGCCGGTCGGGGCGGCCGCATGGCAGCAGTTGCCCTCGACGTACCTCGTCTGCGCCCGGGACCGGGGCACCTCGCCGCGGCTGCAGCGGGAGTTCGCCCGCCGGGCCGGCAGCGTCGTCGAACTCGACGCCGGCCACCACCCGTTCCTGTCCCAGCCCGAAACGGTCCGGGACCTGCTGCTGAGCCTGTGACGGCAGCCGCGGACGTGCCGGGCCGGCGAGCCGGGGGCCCGGAGGCCGTCGTGAAGCCCGGGCGCCATCCGCACCGCAGGGAGGTCCGGATGGCGCTGCTGAAGGCGCCGGGATCGGCGGCACTCCGCACCACTGGCTGCTCGGCCGAGCGCCCGAAGCGGGCTGCCTCAATACGGTGCCCGCGGAAGGGGCGGTCAGGCCGCGCGCGTCAGCTCGATCCGGCCGAACAGGAGGGCATAGCCGGAGGGAAGCTGGGCGAGGATACGGTCCACCAGGCCGTCTCCCGCGAGTTGCGTGACGACCTTGAGGACGGAGCCGGTGTCCCAGCGAGCGGTGGCGGGAGTGCCGCCCACCCGGGTGGCGAGGTCCTTGACGAAGCCCCAGCCGGTGAGGGGCTCGGGGGCGGGGATCTGGTCGGCGAGCACCCGGGCCGCCTCCACGGGCAGACGGGCGGCGAGATCGACCCGCTCATCGCCGGTGAGCTGCCGGCCCAGGCCGGCGAGCACGGCACGGACGACCATCTCGGCCCGTTCACGGGTGGGGTAGGCCCCTTCGTAACGGACCTTCTCCAGCATCTGGTCGAACGTCATCTCCGCTGCGGTCGGGGCGTATTCGGACTGGGCCGGCATGGCTGGGTCGATTGCCTTTCTCGTCATGCTTGCTTGTCATGATGGTGTACGCGAGTGATCGCGGAGGTCGGGCGGAGGTCACGGAGGACGGGGCGGAGGACGGGAAGGGAGCGCCCGGCCTTCCTGGCGTCCTCCGCCCGCGATGGTGAATACCCCTGGGGTCAGCCGCTGATCTGCTTGCTCCTGGTGCCCTCGCCGATGGCGATCTTGCGGGGCTTGGCCCGCTCGGCGATGGGGATGCGCAGCGTCAGGACACCGGCTTCGTAGTCTGCCTCGATGCGTTCGGTGTCGAGGGTGTCGGCCAGCATCAGCTGGCGGGAGAAGACTCCGAGAGGCCGTTCGGACAGCTCCATCTGCACATCGTCGGCCTTGGCGATCGGACGCCGCTCCGCCTTGACGGTGAGCATGTTCCGCTCGACATCGATATCGATCGCATCGGTCGAGACGCCGGGGAGGTCGAGGGCGATCACATAGTCGTCGCCCTCACGGTAGGCGTCCATCGGCATGGTGGACGGCCTGGACCAAGTGCCGGACGAGCCCATGAGCTGCTGAGTGAGCCGGTCAAGCTCGCGGAACGGGTCGGTGCGCATCAACATCGTGAAACACCTCCACTGTGCTTGTGTCCTTTGGGCGGTACCGCCAATGCGCTGTAACCTGCTTCCGTTGTAGCATGTCATCGGAACGATGACAAATGAATGTGTCGTCGATCCGATGACAAAGGAGGGATACGCCATGGTCAGCCCGGAGGAGTCTCACAAACCCGGTCCCCACCCCGCCCCCACGTCGTTCCCGGCCACCTCGGCGGCACTGGAGGCCATCGACGAGGTCGTGCGCACCGCCACCGCCCCACCAGACCGAGGGCCGGAGCCACACCGGACCAGCTCGGAGCAGGCCTTGGCCGCGCTGTTGCTGCTGCGGGAGGTCAGGGACCAGCTCGCCGGGTGGGAACCGTGGCTGATCGAGACGGCTCGCGAGGCGGGCGCCAGCTGGGCCGAGCTCGCGCACCCCCTGGGCGTGGCGAGCCGCCAGGCCGCCGAGCGTCGTTACCTGCGTGTACGACCCGGAACCCCCGGCGCCACCGGCGAGCAGCGAGTGCAGGCCACCCGCGACCGCCGCGCCGCCGACCGCACCGTCACCTCATGGGCCCGGGGCAACGCAGCCGACCTGCGTCGGCTCGCCGGGCAAGTCACCGCCCTCACCGATCTGCCCGCCGAGGCCCGTGACCACATCGCCCGGCTTGCGGACGCCCTCGCCCACGACGACGCCGCCCAGCTCGTCGCCCCGCTCGCCGAAGCCCATCAGCACCTGACAGCACGTCATATCGACCTCGCGGACCGCGTCGACACCGTAGCCCGCCACGCCGACCAGCTGCGGCAAGCAAGCGGCGACCAGCGCCGCGGCACGGACTGACCCCGCCCCGGCCAACGTCTTCGGCGTCATCCGGGTCACCAACGCGATGCTTCCGCTGTTGCGCCACTCGGCGCACCCGCGGATCGTCAACCAGTCCAGCCATGTCGGCTCGCCGGCCCCGCAGAGCACGCCCGGTGGCGAACGTGCGCATCGCCGTGCGCACACCCGACAAGACCGAGACGCCGGCCGAAGCGGTCAGGGCCTCTGCCGCCCTCTCCGACAACGACCCGACAGCTACACCCTGGAGTACCTCAAGAACGATGGGTACATCACCGACTGAAACGATCGCCGCACGGGCCACCTGAGCGCCGGCTCCGCCAGCGCCGCTGACGGAGCCGGCGCTCCGCTACTGACGCCGTCGGCCGAGGACACAGAACTCGTTGCCTTCGGGGTCTGCCATGACCACCCACGGCTGGTCACCCTGACCAATATCAACACGCTGTGCGCCATGAGCCTCAAGGCGAGCCACCTCGGCGTCCTGATCATCAGGCACGAAGTCGAGATGTAGTCGGCTCTTGGCCTTCTTGGGCTCATCAAGCTGGACGAACTCCAACCCCGGCAAGCGATCCGGCTCCGGGCGGATCGCGAACTCCACATCAGAGGAGTGGACCACAACCCAACCAAGAGCCTCGGCCCACCACTGCCCCAGGGCCGCCGGATCTGCAGAGTGAACAATTACATGACGCCATTCCAAGGTCATCAGCCGAGCCTAGACCTGCCAGGGCTTCGACAACAGGCATGCATGAAGAGGGCCTACTGACGTCTCCTCAGCGACGACCATTTCCGGATCCGGCGGACGAGCCGCCTAGCGCGCCACCCGGTAGCGGAGGTAGACGACGCTCGAGCTGAAGGTGCGGGTCTCCACGAGTTCGAGATCCACCCGGCGCTCGCGCCGGGGAAAGAACGGAATGCCACCGCCAACCAGCACCGGGTAGACCCTGGCCCGGTACTCGTCGATCAGATCCAACGCGGCCGCATCGGCGGCGAGAGCCGCGCCGCCGATCGCGATGTCGCCCTCCCCCGGCTCGGCCCGCAACCGCTCGATCTCCTCCGCCAGGCCGCCGGAGGCCAGGCGGGCATTGCCCTGCACCGCCGACAGCGTGGTGGAGAACACCACCTTGGGGAGCGACTTCCAGAGCGCGGCCCACTCGAGCATGGAGTCATCAAGCGATGGATTCTGGTCGGCGGTCTCCCAGTACAGCATCGTCTCGTACAGCCGTCGTCCCAACAGGTGGGCGCCGACCTCTCGAATCTCGTCGGTGACGAAGCGAAACACTTCCTCGTCGGGCGCCGTCCAGTCGAAGCCGCCGTCCGGCCCGACGATGTAGCCGTCAAGTGAGACGCCCATCGAATAGGTCACCCTGCGCATCGGAAGTCCTCCTCAATAACGGGTTCGACAGTACGACCGCCGGACGCCGCAGAACTCATCGCGGCTCGCGGGATCCCCTGGGCCGAGTCACCGCACGAGGCTCCGTGATCGGGCAGCCGCGGCTGCACGTCTTCGGCTGACCTGACCGTCTCGCCGCCTGCCGCCGGCCGCCCGCAACGCTGCACCAGCGTCGGCCGCCGGGCGGTTCCTCCTCGGTGAGCGGAGGTGAACTGTCCCTAGCCGTCGTCGGGTGGCAGGGGCCAGCCGGACGATGCTCAGTCAGGGGACGATGAGCGGCATGACACATGCTCAGGCTCCCTTCGGCCGGTGGGACCCCTCTCCTTTGGCGGAAGTTGTCGCGCGTTTCTCCGGTCTGGAAGGCGGTTGGTGGGTAGCCGGAGGACTGGCGATCGAGCTCGCGGTGGGCCGTCCGATCCGAAGCCATGGCGACATCGATGTTCTCCTGCTTCGCCGGGACCAGCTCATGGCACAGCAGGCTCTGGCGGGCTGGCAATGGTCGTGCGCTGATCCGCCGGGGAGCCTGCGTCCGTGGATGCCGGGTGAGGTCCTGCCGCTCGGCGTTGACGACATCTGGTGCCGGCCTGGACCAGATGATCCTTGGCGCATCCAGGTCCTGCTCGACGAGTCCTGCGGTCACGAATGGGTGTCCCGGCGTGACACCCGAGTGCGCAGGCCGATCAGCACACTGGGGATGACTTCGGCCGCCGGCATTCCCTTCCTGGCCCCGGACGTGCAGCTCTACTACAAGGCCAAGGCGCCACGGCCCAAGGACGAAGAGGACTTCGACGCGGTACTGCCGTTGCTGACGGAACAGCAACGGCGATGGCTCGCCGACGCGATCACCGGGACGTACGGACCTCACCCTTGGCACAAGCGCTTGGAAGGGTGAATCCGACGCTGGTTCCGCCGGTGCTCGCCAAGAAGGCTCGCAGATCACCGTGTGTGGTAGCTGACCGCTCCGCTCCAGGACGGCGGTCGCGCCTTCGCCGGCCGTGTCCTCTCCGCGCAGGTGGAGGGGTATGCGCAGCCGTCGGAGTACCTGCTGGTGATGGGCGAGCCGATGGATGCGTGGGAGCCGGGTGCCGGGGCAGCCGGCCCGGCTCGGCCGGCTTGAGGGCGAAGGCTTCTCGCGCCGTGTCGAGTGCCGCGTCGGCGCGTGCCGGGCATGGGGTCATCGGGTGATCGGGGTGGCACCGGTTGCGGTGATGGACAGGTCCCACAGCCGTGCGGCCGCGTCGGGGTCGATGGCGTACGCGCGGACGCCGCCGTCGTCCATGGGCGCGTCAGGGGCGGAGACACGTGCGACGTCGCAGTCTTCCAGGTAGAGGCCACCGCGGTCGTCAAGGAGTCGGGACGTGGCTGCCCACAGGCCGGTGGCGGCGCCCTGGGAGGGCGTCTTGAAGTCGGCGCCGATCACGTTGCCGTGCTCGTCCACCCAACCGCGATCGATCTGCTCCCGGAGCGTCATCTCCCGCTGAAGGCCGGTGACGATCTTGCCCGGGTGGAGAGCCAGCGCCCGGACGCCGTCGTCGCGCCCGAGGGCGTCGAGCTGCACGGCGAACAGGGCATTGGCGGTCTTGGCCTGGCCGTAGGCCAGCCACTTGTCGTAGCCGGTGCGAAAGTGCGGGTCGTGCCAGCGGATGTCGGTCAGGGCATGTCCGGCGGAGCTGTTGACGACGACGCGCGCACCGCCCGCGGCGGCGGCCAGGAGCGGATAGAGCTCGCAGACGAGAGTGAAGTGTCCGAAGTGGTTGGCGGTGAACTGGCTCTCCCAGCCGGGGCCGACGCGCCGCTCCGGGGTGGCCATGACGCCGGCGACAGCCATGAACAGGTCGAGCCGGGCGAGGGAGCCGCTGATCCGCGCGGCGGCGGCGCGCACACCGTCGAGGTCCGCCAAATCCATGGAGATGACCTCGCAGCCCTCCACGTCCGCGAGCGCGGCGCGGGCGACTTCGGGCCTGCGTGCCGGAACGATGACCCGGGCCCCGGCCGCCGATAGGGCCCGGGTGGTTTCCAGGCCGAGCCCGGAGTAGCCCCCGGTCACGACGGCGCTCGTGCCGGAGAGGTCGAGGCCGGCCATGACGTCCTCGGCGGTGCTGACGGTGGAGAAGGGCGAGCCGAGCGGCTGCTGATCAGTGCTGGTCATGCCGACGACGCTACGATCTGGAGCGAGGTCTAGATCAAGTCCTGGAGGGGGCGCATGGCGACTGGCGAGACCTCCGCGGAGCCACTGAGCATCGGTGAGGTGGCCGAGCGGACCGGACTCAGCGTGCATGCCTTGCGCTTTTACGAGCGCGAGGGCTTGCTGGTCGGACCGGTCCGGCGCACCTCCGGCGGTCGGCGGCGGTACACCGCATTCGACGTCGACTGGTTGCTGATCTGCGTCAAGCTGCGTGCATCCGGCATGCCGCTCGCCGACCTCAAGCGGTTCGCCGAACTGGTGCGGCACGGTCCGGGCAACGAGGCGGAACGTCTGCGGCTCCTCGACGCCCACCGGCAGCGCGTCGACGAACAGATCCAGGCACTGGAGGAGTGCCGTTCCGTCATCGCCTGGAAGGTCGGCGTCTACGCCGAACACCTCGCCCGCGGCGAGGCCGGCGGACTCTGGGACCCGACGGCCTGAGGGGCAAGCGCAGAACCGCGAAGGCCGACCGTAGTGCGTAAGGTGGCGGTCATGACCGGCGAGAGTGACCTGCGGAAACTGCTGAGCGGCATGCGTCCGGAGCTGAATCCGGGCCGCTATGTGTTCACCACTGTCGAGGGTGGTATCCCCTCCGGCGTCACCCCTGTGGTCACAGTCGCCGAGGATGAGGGCTTGACCCTGGTGGTCCCTCGTGAAGAGGCGGATGCGGCCGGGCTGGCATACGACTATGTGGCCGGCTGGATCACTTTGCGTGTCCATTCCGCGCTCGAGGCCGTCGGGCTGACCGCCGCGGTCTCGCGGGAGCTCGCCGACGCCGGGCTGAGCTGCAACGTCGTCGCCGCGTTCCATCACGACCACCTGTTCGTCGCGTACGAGCACGCTGATCGGGCGGTGGCCGTCCTGGAGAGTCTGGCGCGGCGCTCCGCCTGAGCTGCCGCGCGGCCACAGCCATTCGTCGACGACGGCGACAGGTGGAGCCCGGCCCGGCCGGCCCCGCTGCGGGGGTTCGGTGTCCGATTCGCAGGGTGGCCTGGGGGCGCGCAGCATGGAAGTGGCCGGCTGCCATCATTTCGCGAGGTGACAGGCCATGACTGGTTGAGCCCGCTGGAAGCACGGGTCGCGCCCCGGGCCGAGGCCGTCCGGACGGTCGCCGAGGGGCGTGGAGGGGCGTGGAGGACCGCCCGCCGGGGGACGCTCCCGGCCCGGTGTGCCGGTCGGAGGAGCCATAGGAGGTCGGCGATGGCGCACGCACACGGAGATGAACCGATCGTGATCGGCCTCGACCCCGATCCGGGCAGACGCGCGGCACTCGGCTGGGCCGCCGACGAGGCGGACCGGCGCCGCCTGCCGCTGCAGCTGGTCCTCGCGCAGAACGTGCCGACCCCCGGGTACCGGCCGACGGGTGGGCGGCCGTCCTGGGAGGAGTGGAACGAGTCGCTGCACACGTCGGGGGATCGCATGCTGAAGGAGGCGGTGGCCTTCGTCGAGTCCCGGCATCCGCAGGTGCGGGTATCGGGGCTGCTGGCCGAGGGGCACCCGGCGTGGGTCCTGCGTGAGCAGGCCCGGAACGCCACGGTAGTGGTGGTCGGGTCCTGGCGTCTGAGCGCTCTTCAGGAGCTCTTCACCTCCGCCGCCGTCGCCCTGCCGCTCATCGCTCACGCGCCCTGCCCCGTGGTGGTCGTGCCGGAGCCGGATCAGGTGCCCGAGGCGGAGCGTGTCGCCGAGGCGGAACACGTCCCCGAGCGGCAGCCGCATTTCGTGGTCGGGGTCGACGGCAGCCGTCATTCCGCGGCCGCCGTCGACTTCGCCTTCGACGAGGCCGCCTTGCACGGCTCGGCCCTGCGCGCCCTCTACGTGTGGCAGCCTCCTCGGCTCGGAACGCCGGACGAGGAGGCCGCGGTCCAGGAGTGCCGACGGCTGTTGTCGGAGACCGTCGCCGGGCGTACCGCCGGCCATCCGGAGGTGGAACTGCGCCAAGAGGTCGTACCGGGCCACCCGGTGCAGGTCCTGACCGAGGCGGCCGAGCACGCCCTCGGCCTGGTCGTGGGCACACGCGGACACGGCGGGTTCACCGGCCTGCTGCTGGGCTCCGTCAGCCAGGGGGTGACGCAGCACGCACGCTGTCCGGTCATCACCGTTCCGAGCGCCTGACCACGGCCGCGGCCTCAAAGGCCCGGTCCGGTTCCGTGTTCTTCAGGCCCGGGCGGGGCGGGGGGCGATCTCCCGCAGCAGCTCCATCACCGCACGGGCGCGGGCGGTCTGGGTCATGCCCCTCACCGAGGCGATCTTGACTTCGAGCGGGGGGCTTCCGTCCCGCAGCTCCAGTTCCGCGATCTCGCCGCCGCCGTAGGTCTGGCCGGTCGCCGGCCGCTGGTTCAGCACGGAATATCCGAGCCCCCGGGCCACCAGGGAACGTACGGTTTCATAGCTCCGGGTGCGGTAGCGGACATCGGGCGCGGTGCCGGTGGCGGCGATCAGTGAGCGGAAGTAGTCGCGGCTGTGGGGCAGGTCGAGCAGGACGAGGGGTTCCGCGGACAGTTCGGCCAGCTCCACGGAGCCCTGCCGGGCCAGCGGGTGATCGGCCGCGACGATGACATAGGCCGGGGCCCGCGCGATCGTCTCGCTGCGCAGGTCCATCTCGGCCGTCAGACCCAGGTCGTAGGTGAGGGCGAAGTCGATGCGTCCCGCGCCCAGGGCCTGGACGAGCTGGTCCGTCTCTCCCTCCACCACGTCGATCTCGATGCCCGGGTAGCGGTCGGTGCATTCGCTGAACAGGGGCGGCAGATAGTACGGGGCCAGGGTCACGAAGCAGCCGACGGCCACCGGCCCGGAGATCGTCTCGCCGTCTCCCCGGGCCTCCCGCTCGATCTCGCGCGCACGGCCCAGCAGCTCCCGCGCGTGCTGCTGAAGCCTCTCCCCCGCGGGCGTCAGGGTCAGTCCCCGGCCCCTGCGGCGGATGAACAGCTGTACCCGCAGGTCGCGCTCCAGGTTGTGGATGGCCGCGGACACGGCGGACTGTGCGATGTGGAGCTCCCCCGACGCCTCCGTCATCGAACCGCGCTCGGCGGCCACGAGGAAGTAGCGGAGCTGGAGGAGGGTGAAACCCACCGGTGACGTCATGCGTGACCCTCGCGCCTGGTGATCGGTGTCCGTGCCGATGCCGACCCTATGCGGCGGCCGGACCCTATGCGGGCGGTGCCTGGTGGCGCTCCGCGGGCGCGTCGGAGACGTCCTCGGGGCGCAGCAGGGCGGAACCGGCGGTCTCCTTGAGGGACAGGGCGGCGATGAGGCCGCCGACGGCGAACACCATCAGGTAGGGGCCGGGCAGCAGGGTGCTGCCGGTCGCGGAGATCAACACGGTCATCAGGTACGGCACCGTGCCGGCGAACAGGGCGGCGGTGAGGTTGTAGGCGATGGACAGGCCGCTCTGGCGGGTGCGGGTGGGGAAGATCTCCGCCGACCACACCGCGTAGGTGCCGAGGATCGCGGCGAGGATCACGCCGAGCAGCAGACCGGCGATCCAGGTTCCGGCGAGCCCGGTCCGCATGAGGAGGAACGCGGGGGTGGAGAGGACCAGGAGGCCCGCGGTGGCCCCGACGAAGACCGGCTTGCGTCCCACGCGGTCGGACAGCAGCCCGAACACGGGGACCAGCACCAGCCCCAGCAGTGAGATCACCGTGGACAGCAGGGCGGCGCTGCCGGCCGAGTGCCCCAGGTGGTCGGTCTCGTAGGTGACCAGGTACGTCAGCACCATGTAGAAGGGCACATGCATGGCGGCCATCAGGCCCGCGGCCTGGAGCAGATGCCGCTTGTGCCGGCGGAGCAACTCCCGTACGGGGGTGCGCGGCACGGTGTCGTTGGCTTCGAGCGTCCGGTACTCGGGGGTGTCCTCGATCTTGTTGCGGATGATGAAGCCGATGACGCCGAGCGGCGCGGAGACGAGGAAGGGGATGCGCCAGCCCCAGGCGGTCAGCTGGTCCTCGTCCAGCCCCGTCGACAGCAGCAGATAGACGAACGAACCGGCGAGGAAGCCCAGCAGGGAGCCGACCTCCAGCCAGCTCACCCCGAATCCGCGACGGCGCCGGGGGGCGCTCTCGGCGAGGAAGCTCGCCGCGCTGCCGAACTCGCCGCCCGCCGCGAATCCCTGTATCAGGCGCAGGATCACCAGGAGCACCGGGGCGGCGACCCCGATCGCCGCGTAACCGGGCAGCAGGCCGATGCTCAGGGTCGCGCCGGACATCATGAAGATGACCAGCGACAGCGTGCGCTTGCGGCCGATCCGGTCGCCGAGCGGTCCGAACACCAGTGCGCCGATGGGCCGGATGCCGAAGGACACGGCGAACACGCCGAACACGGCGAGCAGTCCGGTGGTGCTGTTCTCGTCCGGGAAGAACACGGTGGCGACGGTGCCGGCGAGATAGGCATAGGCGGCCCAGTCGAACCAGTGCACGAACACGCCGACGGCTCCCGCGGCAACGCTTCTGCGCAGTGCGACGACGTCGGTGGCCACCTCGACCTCGGCCGTGGTGACGTCGGTGTGAGTGGTGGGCATGGGCGCCTCCTTGGGGATGGGGTGGAACAAGCCGGAGCTGTGCGGGTGCCGCCTCGATCGGGAGGCTGTGCTGGGTGCCGCCTCGGCCGGGAGGCCGTGCGGGGATGCCGCCTCGGTCAGGAGCTCGCGCTCGCGTAGCGGCTCGAACTCCGGTCCACACCGGTCCAGGCCAGCGCCACCGCCCCGTCGAGCAGGGCCCGCTGGGCGTTTGCGCCCACACAGAACGCGGCGAACTCGTGCTGGTGGTTGGTGGCGGGCAGCGAGCCGATGCCGATGTAGGGGTGGATGGCGGGCACCGTCTGCGAGACGTTGCCCATGTCGGTGGAGGCGCGGTTCATCCGGGCGGCCTGTCCCGGCGGCGCGAACTCCCGTCCCAGGGCGAGGGCGTTCGCGCGGTAGTGGGCAAGAGCGGTCTGGTCGGTGCGGAACTCCGCATACGGCTTGCTCTCCGGCTCGATCTCCAGCTCGCACCCGGTCGCGAGGGCACCCGCCTCGAAGGCACGCATGACCCGTGGTTCCAGCTCGGCCAGTTCGGCGAGGGTCTCCGCCCTGACGTACCAGCGGCCGGTGGCCCGCTCCGGGATGGCGTTCGGGGCGTCCCCGGCGTGGGTCACCACGCCGTGCACCCGGGCGGAGGTGGGCAGTTGCTGGCGGAGCAGTCCGATCGCGACCTGGGCCACGGTGAAGGCGTCGGCCGCGTTGATCCCGGCCTCGGGGTAGGCCGCGGCGTGTGCGGACCTACCGGTGTAGGAGATCTTGGAGTGGCTGACCGCGAACGGACGGGCCTCGACGACGTCGACCGGCGCCGGGTGCACCATCATCGCGAGGTCCATCCCGGCGAAGGCTCCCCGGTCGAGCATCTCGATCTTGCCGCCGCCGCCCTCCTCCGCCGGGGTGCCGTAGACCTCGACGGTGAGACCGGCGTCGTCGGCGACGGCGGCGAGGCCGAGCGCGGCGCCGACCGAGCTCGCCGCGATGAGGTTGTGCCCGCACGCGTGGCCGAGGCCGGGCAGCGCGTCGTACTCGGCGCACAGCGCGATCCGCACGGGCCCGCTGCCGAACCGGGCGTGGAAGGCGGTCTCCAGGCCCAGGTAGGACGTGGTGATGTCGAATCCGGCGCGGTCCAGCGGCTCGGGTACGGCGGCCGCCGCCCGGTGTTCCTCCCAGGCCGTCTCCGGGTCGGCGTGCAGCCGCTCGGACAGCCGGATCAGCTCCTCGGCGTGCCGGTCGACCTCGCGCCGGGCGGCCTCTTTGAGTGTGCCCGTCGTCCCCGTCGTCACCGTGGTCCCCATCGTCCCCATCACCGGTCGCCCGGGACGCCGTAGGAGGGGGCGGAGGCGGGATCGAGTCCACGGTGCACGTAGTCGTCCCGCTGCGGCAGCCAGACGGCGAGGAGTTCGGCGAGCCGGTCGACGGGGTCGTCGGCCCAGTCCACGCGCAGGTCGGTCACCCGCCAGTCCACGTCCGCGACGATCGCGAGACCCGCGGAGTGCACCGGCCCCTCCTCGCCACCGGCCTCGACCGCGGCCTTCAGGGCGGTGACCAGCCGCTCCTCCAGCTCCCCCGGGGCGGCGGAATACGCGTCGAGGAGGACGCCGGGGATGTGCTCGCCGCACAGCATGTTGCCCGCCGCCACCGCGCCCTCGGCGGTGGCCGAGGCGTGCTTGCCCAGGGTGTGCGCACCGCTGTAGACGAACCCGGGCCCGGAGCGGCCCAGCACGGTCAGCTGACGGTGGGCGATGGACTTCGCGTTCCGCGCCGCGCCGGTGACACCGGCCAGGGCGCGCTCCGCGTCGCCGTGGTCCGCCAGTTCCGCCAGCAGGCTCGTGCCGAGCGTGGGGTCGGTGACGTTCTGCGAAGCCGCCGCGCCGACCCCGGGCCGCAGATGGGCGACCCGGGCGGCGACCGCCGGACTGGACGAGCTGACCGCGATGCCGAACCGCTCGCCGTCGCGGACCACCAGGGAGAATGTCATGCCCGCTCCTCCCCGGGGATCACGGCGACGGCGTCGATCTCGCACAGCCACTCCGGACGGGCCAGCGCCGACACCACCAGGCCGGTGGAGATCGGGTGGACGCCCTTGGTCCAGCGGCCCACGGTGCGGTACACCGCCTCGCGGTAACGCGGGTCGATCAGATAGATGGTCAGCTTGACCAGGTGCTCCATCCGGCTGCCCGCCTCTTCGAGCAGCATCTTGATGTTCGCCATGGCCTGTTCGGCCTGCGCCTCGGCATCGCCGATGCCCACGGACTCGCTGGTGTCGAGGTCCTGGCCGATCTGGCCCCGGACGTACACGGTGTCGCCGGCGACGACGGCCTGGCAGAGGTCGTTGTCGAGGTTCTGCTCGGGATAGGTGTCGCGGGTGTTGAACGGGCGGATCCGGGTGTGCCCGCCGGCAACGACCGGGGCCTTGACGGCGTTCGCCCGGCGGTCCTCCCTCGTGGAGGTCATCATCTGCTCCTCAGTTCTTCCAGGCCGCCGGCGCGGCGCCGGGCCGGTCGGTGGTGCCGTACGCGAGATAGCCGCGCTGGGTCGTGATGTGATCGGCGACGTATCCGGCGTCGTGCCAGACGCCCCAGATGAAGCTCGATCCGCGGCGGGAGAGCCAGGGCAGGCCCAGGAAATAGACGCCGGGCTCGCAGGACACACCGCGTCGCTGGTTCGGCCGGCCATTCTCGTCGAACGCGTCGACCTCGAGCCAGCTGTAGTCGGTGGCAAAGCCCGTCGCCCAGACGATCGAGGTGACGCCGGCCGCGGCCAGGTCGAGCTCCAGCCGGGGGTCGGCCACGCCTTCCGGATCAGGCCCGAGGACGTGCGCCTCCGGCTCCTCGGCGAGGTCGAGCCCATTGCGCTCGACATACGCGTCGGCCGCCCGGAGGAGTTCGAGGTACTTCGCGTCGCCGAGCGCGACGTTCGTGGCGAGATCCGGCGCGAAGCGCAGTACGCCGTCGTCGTAGGACGCGGTCAGACCGACGAGCTCGACGCCGTCGGCGGCCAGGGCACGGAAGTCCACGGTGTGGCCGCCGCGTGCGCCGCTCACCGCGATGGTGACGTGTTCGGCACCCTGGGGAGGCGTCTGTGCGTCCCAGCGCCCGAGCACACCGAGCCACCAGCAGAAGTCGCGTCCGCGGTACTGGCGGGCGGGACGGTCGTGCGGACCCACGGAGAGGAAGACCCGGCGGCCGGAGCGGCGCAGCTCATCGGCGATCTGGACCCCCGAGGAGCCGGCCCCGACCACGAGGACCGCGCCCTCGGGGAGCTGCTCCGGGTTGCGGTACCCGCTGGAGTGGAGCTGCACGGGGACGGCGCCGTCCGGGACGATGGGTGGGATCACGGGCCGCTGGAACGGCCCGGTCGCGGCGACGACGAAGCGCGCGTCGACGGGGCCCTGCGAGGTCTCGACCCGGAAGCCGGGCCGTGACGTCCGCTTCCGTACCGAGGTCACCTCGACACCGCACCGGATCGGGGCGCCTATCTTCTCGGCGTAGGTGACGAAGTAGTCGGCGATCTGCTCCTTCGAGGCGAAGGCGTCGGGGTGGACGTCGGGGTCGACGTCGGAGAACTCCAGCCCCGGGAACCGGTCGTGCCACGCGGGCCCGTTCGCCACCAGGGAATCCCACCGCTCCGAGCGCCACCGCTCGGCGATACGGTGCCGCTCCAGGACGATATGCGGCACACCGTGGGCTCCCAGGTGCTCGCTCATCGCCACGCCTGCCTGGCCCGCGCCGACGACGACTACCTCAGTCTCTTCACTCAACTTTCAGCCTCCACTCAGGCGGTAGTGCATCCCGGTGTCGCGTTGACCGTGCTGTGGGTGCTACCGCACGAGGGATCCTTGGGCATGGCCGTAGTGCTGTCCAACAGATGTTTCCGCTGTAGGCGATCTGATTTACAGATGTGGAAGCCTGTCGAGTGCCCACGGTGACCGGCTGGTCCCCTGGGACTGGACCTCACCAGGCCGGACCAGGTCCCTGATGCCATCGAGGCCGCGATGGAGCGCTTCGGGCGACTGGATGTCCTCGTGAACAACGCCGGTGGGGCCGACCTCGGCTCAGTGGAGGACACGCCCCGGGAGTCCTTCTGCGCTCGGCATGGAGCCGGGGAACCTGCGTACCGAGATCACCTCGCCCCAGTCGATGACCGTCCTCTCTGGTCATCGCGCGGCCCACGTAGACGACTTCCGCGTATGGGTCGTCTCGATGGCCTTTGAGGTTCACGACCGTCGTAGGGCTCATGGTCTTGCTTCTTTTGATGACCGGAGCCGAGCTGAGCATGGTCTCCGCGGCTCCCATGAGCGAGGCGGCGATCTCGCCTTGCAGATGGCGCTGACGCCCCTGCTCGTCGTCGAGGGTGTCCAAGACTCCGAACGTGGTGGCGGGGGGGGGGGGGGGGGGGGGTGTTGGTGGGGGGGGGGGGGGGGCACACCGGCGGCGCGGGCCCCCCCCCGGGCGGGGTGGGGGGGCGCGGGGGCGGGGGCCGGCCCCGCCCCC
>NZ_JBIADZ010000012.1:222325-288403 GCF_042868035.1 Streptomyces sp. NPDC007875
CCGGGCTGTGGCGGGGCGGCCCCCCCCGCCCCGGCGGGGGGTGGCCCCACCCCCCCCGGGGGGGGGGCGCGCGGCGCCTCACTTTATTTGGGCGCCCCGCCCCCCCCCCCCGCCACGAGCGGACGGCCCTGGCCGAACTGCTGCTGGCCGGCGGCGCGGCCGACGGCGGGAACACCCAGACGCTGATCCGGAACCGTTCCGCTACGAGCCGGGTGGCAGGAGTCCGCGGGCCAGAGTGAAGGCGGCCGTAGCGGTGGACAGGAGTCCGTTGATCCTTGCGAGGATGCGAGCCGTCCTGTCGGGATCCTGCGCGTCGACGGCCGCGGCCAGGTCGTCGGCGTACTCCCGCGCCCTTACCGCCTCATCGGACGTCGCGGTGTCCGCGTCGGTGCGCAGGGCGTCGATCAGTTGCTGGTGGGGAAGAATGTCAGGCGCGTTCGCCCGGTTGCCGTAGCCGCCGTGGACCACCGAATGATGGCTGTTGACGTTCGCCACGACGAAGCCGCCCGGCCCAGTGGTGATGTGCACCCCTTCGCCTCCTGTCCAGAGGAGCTTGCTCTCGTACTCGGTCCAGCCCTTCTGCGTCACGCTGTACCTGCCGAACCGCCAACCCTCCACATCGATCAGTTTGTGCTTGAGCGGCTCGGCCAGGATGCGCATGGCGTCCGCCCGATTCCATCCCCGCTCGGCAAAGTAGTCGGTCATCGTCACGCGCCGACCCTGGTTCGCCGCCCGTTGGCAGATCTCGCGGAATGCCTGCGCCCGATACATCTCCAACTGGCCCGGGGCGACCGACGGCTCCGGCAGCCCCCGCCGATGCACGACTCCGCGGATCCATGTGAACAGTGCGTAGATCAACCAGCAGAGCAAGGCGATCACAACTAGCCACGGTGCCAACTCCATGCTCGTCACCCTCCCCCGTCGGCCCCAAGCCAATACATATTAGGACCAGTTGCCGCACTGTGACCCTGTCCTGTCCTGACCTGACCTGGCAACGGGCTTCGCGGATAAGCGTCTACCGGGGCAGGGGACGGTCGTGGACGACGTTCTTCATGACGAGGGTGGAGTTCAGACGCTGGACGCCCGGGAGTCTGGCCAGCCGCTGGTCGTAGAGCTACTGGTAGGCGGCCAGGTCGGTGGTGGCGACACGCAGCAGGTAGTCGGGGTCGCCGAAGAGCCGCTGGGCCTGGATGACGTGCGGGATGGCGGCCACGGCCTCTTCGAAGGCGGTGACGGTGTCGGCGTCCTCCCAGCGCAGGGGGGCGAGGACCAGTGCCTCGAAGTCGAGGCCGACGGCGGCCGGGTCGACGACGGCGCGGTAGCCGCGGATGGCACCCTCGCGTTCGAGGTCCCGCAAGCGGCGGTGGCAGGGCGAAACGCTCAGCCCTACTTCCCGCAGTTCATCCACCCCTCGGGCGGCTGGCCCGTCGCCGCGCAGACCGGGCTGCTCGGCACGGTCCACATGACGGCCTGCGCGCCCGTCTATCTCGCCGTCGGCGTCCTGGCCCGCACCGTGCTGAGGACCCGGCCCTCGGCGGCCCGGACGGTGACCCGTGTCTCCGGTGTCATGATGATCGCCATCGGCGGTCTTCTGCTGGGGGAACGCCTGGTCGGCTGATGAACCCGCCCCGCCCGTACGCACCGCCTAGCCACTGGCGCTGTCCGCGATCGCGCTGGTGGCACGGTCCGCCAGTTGGAGGTGGACCGCCGAGCTGATCGCCACCATGCTCGGCAGCGGCGCCGTCGTTCTGCGCGACGGACGCCTCCAGGCCGCCGCGGAACACGCCTCCGTCCCGGCGGAAGCGCTCCGGGTGCCGTACCCCCGGGCATGGCCGGCAACGCGACCGCGCTGACCCGCGGCCGGATCGGCGATCGAGGCGGTGAGCCCGTCACGCTCCTGGCCCACAGGAGAGCCATCACGTCCTCCCCGGGCGGCTGACCCTCGCTGTGGAGGCCGGGCCCGTCAGTGTGTGTGGCGGCGGACCGCGTCGAGGAGCTGGTCGATGTCGTCGGCGCGGTGGGTGAAGGAGGTGACGAAGCGGACCGTCCCCGGCTCCCAGCGGTCGTGGTGGAAGACGTAGCCCTCCGCGAGGAGTCCTTCGGTGACGTGCTGGGGCAGGCGGCAGAAGAGGATGTTGGCCTGGGGGATGGCCACAAGAGCGATGTCGGAGATGGCCTTGAGGCCGTCGCCGAGCCGGGTGGCCATCGCGTTGGCTTGGCGGGCGTTGTGCAACCAGAGGTCGTCGGTGAGGTAGGCGTCGATCTGGGCGGCGTGGAAGCGCATCTTGGAGGCGAGCTGGCCGGCGCGCTTGGCGCGGAAGCCGAGCTCGGCGGCGAGTTCGGGGGCGAAGGAGACGATGGCGTCGGCGGTCATCGCACCGTTCTTGGTGGCGCCGAAGGACAGCACGTCGATACCGGCCTTCCAGGTCATCTCGGCCGGGGTGGTGCCGAGGTGGTCCAGGGCGTTGGCGAAGCGCGCACCGTCCATGTGGACACGCAGCCCGGCATCCTTGGCGACGGCGGACAGGCGACGGATCTCCTCCACGGTGTAGACGCTGCCGAGCTCGGTGGCCTGGCTGATGCTCACCGCGGATGGCTGCACACTGTGCACGTCACCGGCCCGGCGGCGCACGGC
This sequence comes from Streptomyces sp. NPDC007875, assembly GCF_042868035.1. Lineage (NCBI taxonomy): Bacteria > Bacillati > Actinomycetota > Actinomycetes > Kitasatosporales > Streptomycetaceae > Streptomyces > Streptomyces sp. NPDC007875. The sequence goes on from NZ_JBIADZ010000012.1 coordinate 224,961, forward strand.
TGCCTGCAACGCATCGGGGTCGATCTTGCTGTCGGGGCCCGGGACGCCGACGAGCTTGGCACCGCCCGTGAAGAATTCCGGAGCGCCGCATTCGTCGGTGTTGATGTGGCTGTCGGGGTGGGACAGCACACTGCCCCACGGCGGAGTGAGGGCGGCCAGGCTCAGGCCGTTGGCGGCGGACCCGGTGGAGACCATGAAGACATCGACGTCCCGCTCGAAGATCTCGCTCAGCCTGCGGCGGGCGCTGTCGGTGAAGGGGTCGTTGCCGTACGGCAGGACCTGCCCGGCAGCCGCGTCGGCGACGGCCTGGACTATCTCCGGGGATGCTCCGGCCATGTTGTCGCTGATGAAGGCGCGGCTGGCGGGGGTGGTGGCGATGGTGGTGCTCATGAGTGGGTTTTCCTTGGTGTCAGGTTCCGATGGGGCTGGCGAAGACGACGGTGAAGTCCGCTTCTCGCGGTCCTCCTGAGCGAGGCCACCCGCATGCATGCCACCTGTGACCGGGGGCTCGGCACCGGACCGAACAGACCGAAGGCGCATACGCGGTCGCCGCGGCGAACCGAACAGGTCACAGGGTGATGGTGCCGCGGATGTAGCTGGTGGCGGCGCCGCCGACCCATACGGTGCCGTCCTTGTCGGCAACGATCTCGATGGTCCCGGCCCGGCCCAGGCGCGCGCCCTGGGAGACTCGGTAGGCGGGGGGCACCGCACCGGTGGCGGTGAGCCACTGCCCCACCGAGGCGTTCATGCTGCCGCACACGGGATCCTCGGCCACGCCGACGCCGGGAGCGAAGGTGCGCAGTTCGAAGTCGTGCTCGGATCCCTCGGGGTGGGCACCGATCGCGCCGACCATCGCGTCCGGGATGAGGGACAGGTCGGGTTCGAGAGCGAGCACCTCCTCGGCCGTGGGCATCTGGACCACGGCCCAGCCGGGTCCGTTGTCGACCCACTGGTGGCCGATGACACGATCCCGCTCGATGCCGAACGCGGCGACGATCCGGTTCAGGTACGCGTCGTCGAGCGCGCCCTCGCGGACAAGCGGCGGGGCGGCGAACGACACGATGCCTTCACCGCGGCGCACGGTGACCAGGCCGGCGCCGCACTCCTGCACGATGCGGTCCACGTGCCGAGGCGCGCCCCCGTTGTCCAGCCACGCGCGCGCGGAGCCGAGCGTGGGATGCCCGGCGAACGGCAGCTCGCCTCCAGGGGTGAAGATCCGCAGCCGGTAGTCCGCCTCCGGCGTGGTCGGGGGCAGGACGAATGTGGTCTCGGACAGATTCGTCCAGCGCGCCAGGCGCTCCATCTCCTCGTCGGTCATCTCCGTCCCATCGAGGACGACGGCGACCGGGTTGCCGAGACAGGGGGTCGTGGAGAACACGTCGACCTGCATGAACGAGCGTGCGCGAGGCGTAGTCATCAAGGGCCTTTCACAGTGGCGGAAGCGGGGGGAAGCGGTCTTCGGGCTTCCCGCGTGTCCATGGAAGCTTCATCCCAGCGGCTGCCCGCCCGGTGGAAAACAGCCAGTCACGACAGGGTGGACTGTATTGCTGGGGCTGGGAGAGAGCGAGGGCAGGATCCCGCGAGACGGCGCCGCATCCCGTGCCGACGCTCACGCCCGCCCCGACACCCCCACGTGCCGTGATCGCGTCCGAATGCCGTTGGCCACCCGGGCAAACGCCGCGCGGGGCACGATCATCTTATCGAGTTAATGCAGACGGCTCTCCGAGGCCGAGTGGGTGCACCCGCCGCTACTGTTCCCCGGGTCTGGACGGATTCCCGGATGTTTGCCCCCTCCTTTCCTCTTTGCCGGTGACGCGCAGGCACGCCAGCCATCGCCCTCACGAAGGAGAGCTCGCCCGATGACTGTTGGTACCAGCTCGGAAGCACCTCTGGAGCCGACTCGGCAGTCCAGCCTGAGCACGGCGGCCGCCCGCAATCTCGCCACCACGACCAAGTCCGCCCCGCAGATGCAGGGGATCACCTCGCGCTGGCTGCTGCGGACGCTCCCCTGGGTGGAGGTCAAGGGCGGCACCTACCGGGTGAACCGCCGGCTGAGCTACACCGTCGGCGACGGGCGCATCGACTTCGTTCAGGACGGTGCCGACGTCCGGGTGATCCCCCGCGAACTCGGCGAACTGGCCCTGCTGCGTGGTTTCGAGGACGTGGAGGTGCTGACCGCCATCGCCGACCGGTGCGTCCAGCGCCACTTCCGTGCGGGCGAAACGCTGGTGGAGCGCGGTGGACCCGCCGAGCGGTTCCACCTGATCGCCCACGGCCGCGTCAGCCAGACCTCCGTCGGTCCGTACGGCGACGAGACCGCCGTTGCCGTACTGGCCGATGGCGACCGCTTTGGTGAGGGCGCTCTGCTGAACGAGGATGCCCGGTGGGACTACACCGCCACCGCTGAGACCTCCGGCACCCTGCTCACCCTGTCCCGCGCCGACTTCGCCACCGTGCTGTCCACGGCGCCGAGCCTCCAGGCTCACCTCCGGGAGTTCAGTTCACTCCGCGGCCACGCGCAGAACCATCGCGGCGAGGCCGAGATCGCCATGGCGGCCGGCCACACCGGCGAACCCGCGCTGCCCGGCACGTTCGTCGACTACGAACTGAAGCCGCGCGAGTACGAACTCTCCGTCGCACAGACCATTCTGCGGATCCACACGCGGGTCGCCGACCTCTACAACGAGCCGATGGACCAGACCGAGGAGCAGCTCAGGCTCACCGTCGAGGCGCTGCGTGAGCGCCAGGAGCACGAACTGGTCAACAACCGGGAGTTCGGTCTGCTCCACAACGCCGACTTCAAGCAGCGCATCCAGCCCCACTCAGGCCCGCCCACCCCGGATGACCTCGACGAGCTGCTCTGCCGCCGCCGCGGCTCCAAGTTCTTCCTCGCTCACCCCAGGACGATCGCGGCGATCGGGCGGGAGTTCAACTCCCGCGGGCTCTACCCGACCCACGTCGACCTCGGCGGGCAGCAGGTCCCGGCCTGGCGCGGCGTCCCGATCCTGCCCTGCAACAAGATCCCCATCACGAAGGAGAACACCAGCTCGGTCCTCGTCATGCGCACCGGGGAGGACAACCAGGGCGTCATCGGTCTGCGCCGGACCGGTCTGCCGGAGGAGTACGAACCGGGGCTGTCGGTGCGCTTCATGGGCATCGACGAAAAGGCGATCATCTCCTACCTCGTCACTACGTACTACTCCGCCGCCATCCTGGTGCCGGATGCGCTCGGTGTGTTGGAGAACGTGCAGATCGCCCGCAGCCACGACTAGGCCCTGCCCTGCCCGACGGCTACGAGAGCCCGGCCCTCCGAGCCGGCCGAGCATGCCCGAGATCCGGGACAAACACCCACCCCATCGAGGAGCTATGGATGCCCGCGCCTGAGCCTTCCCCTCCGCAGCCGAGCCCGCCCGCGGCCGCTTCCCCCTCCGGAGCGTTTGTCCTCGCCGAGGCCGCCGCCCGCGCCCGCGACATCAGGACCGCCTTCGGCGGCGGCAGATACCCCGCGCCGTCCTTGCCCACGCCGCCTCCCGCCGACGTTCCTGCCACCGACGCCCGTCCCGCCGACGTTCCTGCCACCGACGCCCGTCCCGTCGACGTTCCTGCCGCCGAGGTGCGGACGGCGGGCGCCGGCCTGGGTCGGATCCTGCGTGGCCCCAGTGGCCTGGGCACGGTGGGCCTGCATCTGGCCCGGTGCGAGGGCACCTCGGCGCCGGTGGAGCCGGTGGAGCCGCCGACGGCTCCGGCGGAAGGCACCCCGGTCCCGGGCCTGTACCACCATCCGGTGCCGGAGCCCGACCCGGTGCGGGTGGAGGAGGTCAGCCGCAGGATCAAGACCTGGGCGCTGGACGAGGTCGATCTGTACCCGGAGGACTGGGAGGACCAGTTCGACGGCTTCTCCGTGGGGCGCTATATGGTCGCCTGCCATCCGGACGCTCCCACCGTCGACCACCTGATGCTCGCCACGCGCCTGATGGTCGCCGAGAACGCGGTGGACGACTGCTACTGCGAGGACCACGGAGGATCGCCCATCGGCCTCGGCGGCCGCCTGCTGCTGGCGCACACCGCCCTCGACCCCTTGTACACGACGAGGGAGTACCAGCCGCGGTGGGCGGAGTCGCTCCATTCGGACGCGCCCCGGCGCGCGTACCGCTCCGCCATGGAGTACTTCGTCCAAGCGGCCAGCGCCTCCCAGGCGGACCGGTACCGGCACGACATGGCCCGTCTGCACATGGGGTACCTCGCCGAGGCAGCCTGGGCCCAGACGGACCACGTCCCCGAGGTGTGGGAATACCTGGCGATGCGCCAGTTCAACAACTTCCGCCCCTGCCCCACCATTACGGACACCGTCGGCGGCTACGAGCTGCCGGCGGACCTGCACGCCACGCCCGCCATGCAGCGCGTCATCGCGCTCGCCGGGAACGCCACCACCATCGTGAACGACCTGTACTCGTACACCAAGGAACTCGCCTCCCCCGGGCATCACCTGAACCTGCCCGTGGTGATCGCCGAACGTGAGGGCATCTCCGACCGCGAGGCCTATCTGAAGTCGGTCGAGGTCCACAACGATCTCATGCACGACTTCGAAGCCGCAGCCGCGGACCTGGCCGCCGCCTGCCCCGTCCCGAGCGCGCAGCGCTTTCTGCGGGGCGTGGCCGCGTGGGTCGACGGCAACCACTACTGGCACCGGACCAACACCTATCGCTACAGCCTGCCCGACTTCTGGTAAGAAGAATGGACTTATCTGTGACCAGCACCGATCTCACCACCGACGCCGCCATCTCCACCAGCGGCGCCTCGGTGTTCATCCCCGCCCCGGTGACGCCCTACCAGGGGGACATCGCCCGCTACTGGGACCGCGAGGCCAGGCCGGTGAACCTGCGTCTCGGCGATGTCGACGGCCTTTACCACCACCACTACGGAATCGGCGCGGTCGACCGCACCGCCCTCGGCGAGACCGACGACAATGCGTACGAGAAGAAGCTGATCGCCGAACTGCACCGCCTGGAATCGGCACAGGCCGAACTGCTCCTGGACCACATCGGCCCCACGGAGCGCGACGACACGCTCGTGGACGCCGGCTGTGGCCGCGGCGGCTCGATGGTCATGGCCCACCAGCGCTTCGGGTGCAGGGTCGAGGGCGTCACGCTGTCGGCCAAGCAGGCGGACTTCGCCAACCAGCGTGCCCGCGAGCTCGGCATCGAGGACCACGTCCACGCCCGCGTCTGCAACATGCTCGGTACGCCCTTCGAGACCGGGCAGATCGCGGCCTCATGGAACAACGAGTCGAGCATGTACGTCGACCTGCACGACCTCTTCGCCGAACACTCCCGCATCCTCGAGGTCGGCGGTCGCTACGTGACCATCACCGGCTGCTGGAACCCCCGTTACGGCCAGCCCTCGAAGTGGGTCTCCCAGATCAACGCGCACTTCGAGTGCAACATCCACTCCCGCCGGGAGTATCTGCGCGCCATGGCCGACAATCGCCTCGTACCGCAGGCCGTCATCGACCTCACCGCCGCGACCCTGCCGTACTGGGAGCTGCGGGCCACGTCCTCGCTGGTCACCGGCATTGAGGAAGCGTTCATCAACTCCTACAAGGACGGCTCCTTCCAGTACCTCCTGATCGCGGCCGACCGCATCTGACCGCTTCTTGGCACGTCGCCCCGTCGCCATATGGTGGCGGGGCGAAGCGCTGTCAACCGGCTCTCGGCCTGTCTACGTACACTGACGGGCATGGCATGCCGCATCAGTGAACTGGTCCTCGAATGCGCCGACGCCGAGCGGCTCGCCGCATTCTGGAGCGAGGTCCTCGGCTACGTGGAGCTCGGCCGGGAAGACGACGGAAGCATCGAGATCGGGCCGCCCGACACCGGTTTCGGCGGTCTGCAGCCCACCCTCGTCCTCAGCCCCAACAGCGACCCGCGGACCGGGAAGCTCCCCCTGCACATCGACGTCAACGCCACCGACCGCGACCAGGACGCCGAGTTGGAGCGGCTGCTCGCTCTCGGCGCCACGCCCGCCGACGTCGGCCAGACCGGCACCGAGAACTGGCACGTCCTGGCCGACCCTGAAGGCAACGTGTTCTGCCTCCTGCACGCCCGGCTCCAGCACCTCTGACCAGGGGCGGATGCGGCCACCCTGAGTGCCCTCGGCCGGTGTCTCACGGGGCCTGCTCGTGGCCGGTCATCATGTTGATCAGGCTGTGGGGTGCGCCTGCTCCGTAGAACATCTCGTGGACCTGGGTTCCTTCGGTGGCGGCCGCGGCGCTGCGGGGGAACATGGCCTGCTCGTACGCGGTGAGCGCGGCCTCGACGTCTTCGGGGTGCCCGGCGAGGGCCTTGCCCAGTTCGGCGCCGTCGTACATGGCCAGGTTGGCGCCCTCGCCGTTCGGGAGCGAGAGGTGGGCGGCGTCGCCGAGCAGGGTCACCCCCGGCTCCCGCTCCCACCGGTGCTCGATGGGCAGGGCGTAGAGGGGCCGCAGGACCGGTGCGGTGTCACCGTCTGCGATCAGCGCGGTGAGTTCCGGTGCCCAGCCGTCGAATTCCTGCGCGATCCGTACGGTGGCCGCGGCGGAATCGGTGAAGTCGATGTTCGCGAACCAGTCCCGCGGCCGGGCGAGCATCACGTAGGCGTGCAGGGTGCCGGCCCTCTCCCGGTGAGCCAGGAATCCCTTGCCCGGCGCGAGCGCGAACAGCGACCCGCTGCCGACCGCTTTCGCGCCGGCCGGATGCCGGGTGTCGGCGTCGAACAGATAGGTTTCGACGAACGACATGCCGATGTACTCGGGTGCCGCAGGAGAAAGCAGTGGCCGGACTCGGGACCACGCGCCGTCGGCGCCGACCAGCAGGCCGGTGGTGACGGTGGTGCCGTCGGCGAAGGTCACCTCGTGGCGGCCCTCGCCGAGGGCACGGGTACCGCTGACCTTGTGGCCCCACCGGACGGTGCCGGCCGGGAGCGAGTCGAGGAGCATCTGCCGCAGCTCGCCGCGCAGCACCTCGGGGTTGCTCCCCGTACCGTCGTCGGTCTTGTCGAACAGGACGGTCCCGGCCAGGTCGAGAACCCGTATCGCCTGGCGGCCCCCCAGGACGAGACGACGGAACTCGTTCATCAGCCCGGCCGCCCGCAAAGCGGACTGTCCGCTGTCCTCGTGGATGTCGAGCATCCCGCCCTGCGCACGCGCCATCGGAGAGACCTCCGCCTCGTAGACCGTGGCCGGGATGCCGTGGACGTGCAGGACGCGGGCGAGCGTCAGGCCGCCGAGTCCGGCACCGATGATCGTGACGTCAGTGGTCATGGTGGTTCCTTGCTGTCGGACACCTGCCGAATGGGCATCCGGCAGGATCTCTTGAAAGGTTCCGGACCCCGCCGACACACCACCTACAACGGGTCCGACAGCCACCGACACGCGACCGACACCATCCGCATCGCCGCGGCTCCCGCTCGACGACTGGCGGAACGCCTCGAACACTCCCTCGCCGAGCAGCGAGATGTCCCGCACCTCAGCTCCTCACACCCGACGCCGCCGTCACCCCTGACGAACGTAATCTGCGCATATGGGTGATGTTCGGTGCGGCTGGTGCGATGCGCCGCTACCGAATCAGGCCGACCGCAACCGGCGGTATTGCAGCCCGGCCCACCGGCAGGCGGCCTGACGAGCACGGTCCCGATGGCCGGCGGCGGCCGAGACGCGGCAGGCGATGGTGCTCGCGGGCGCGGATCTGCTGGACCGGGTTCAGGCGGCAGCGCAGCAGGCGGGTGAGCTGTCCCCGGCGCGGGAAGCCGCGGTGGGCTGTCACTGTGCCGCGGTGGCGGAGGTTCCCGGGCTGACCGAGCAGTTGGTGCGGTATGCGGTGCTGGCCGATCGGCAGGCCGGCGTCGGCTGGGCGCGGATCGGCGCCACCTTCGGGATCAGCGCCGAGGCGGCCAGGCGCCGCTTCGGGCGTGTGCGGCAGGTCGCGGAGGAGGGGCAGGGGACGCGGGACGATGCCACGCCTGCCGCCGGCTCCGGTATGGAGCTGCTGGATGCGTTTCTGTGCACGGCGGTGCGGGAAGCAGGCGCGTCCGCCGGCCTGGTGTACCTGCTGCCGCCGGACGGGCAGGTGCTGCGGCTGGCCATGGTGACCGGGATGCCACCGAAGATCGCCGAGCTCTGGGAACGGTTGCCGCTTCCACCTTCGGGCCCGGTGGCGGACGCGGTACGTGAGCGGCGCCTGGTGTGGCTCGCCAGCCAGGCAGAGCTGGTGCGCCGCTACCCGAGGGCAGCGCTGGTATGGCCCTATCCGGTAGCGCTGGCCGCCGCACCGGTCACATCCGGCACCACGGCTTGGGGCGGACTGGTGCTGATGTGGCCCGGTCCGCACCGGCCGCAGCTGAGCGCGCATGAGCGCGCCGTGATCGGCTCCACCTGCGACCGGGTGGGGGCGTTCCTGCGGCATGCCGCCGCGGACAGGCACCCGATAGCACCCGAAGAGCCGCACGTGGCGGCCCCGCCGCGAGCCTGGGCCGCCGCGCCGGTCCAGGCACAGGCCGCGGTGGACTTCGCCGACCGCCTCTCGGAAGGCTGTTGCGCCTTGGACGTGGCGGGCTCGCCGAGCACGACACCGCCTGCCTTTGTCCGATGGGCCTGCGCTCGGCCGCACGGCGGTCGAGGCTTCGGGCGCGCCTTCAGGGTCGCGCTCGAGTGCGGTGCGGTGGGACGAGACGGTCGCCGGACACGAGCGTGCCGGCCTGCTTGATCTGCTGCAGCAAAGGTGAGACCTCCATGCTCTGGAGGCCGGACAGCGACCCGATGCGGTCCGAGGTGTACTCGAACAGTTCGTCGAGGTCACGGCAGTGCGCGACGGCCTGGAGATTGTAGGGCCCGGAGACGGCCGCGGCGAAGGCTATGTGGGGTTCCTGCGCGAGTGTGCGTCCGATGTCCTTGACCGCCGTCGGGTGCGCGCGGAGCCAAAGGTTCGCCCGGGCGTGATAGCCCAGTGCGGCCGGGGCGATCTCGACATCGATGTGGACGACCCGGCGCCGGAGCAAGGCTTGAAGACGGCGTGATGCGCGCCCGGGTGTGAGGTTCGCCGCTGCGCCGAGATCGACGAGGCCGACGCGACCGTCCGCGGCGAGGAGGTCGAGCATCTTCTCGTCCTCGGGGCCGAGCTGCACGGGAACGCGAGGGACAACCGGGGATTCCGTAAAGGGGGCGCCATCGCTCCCGAGCATCGACTCCTGCTGTGGAGTCAGCGTGCCGCGTAGCGCGGCCCAATAGTGGCCGCGGCCTCCGACAAACTGACGCAGTATCGCGGACGCGTTGATGTCGATGACAGCCGCGGTGCGCGGAAGTCGCCGACCGAGGAGGTCCTCGCGCTGTTCCCGCGTCCGCGACCGGACCGCGCAGGTGATCTCGGAGCCCGCGGCTCCGAGGGCCACCCAGCTGACATCGTCGCGCTTCGCGAGCGCGTCGGCGATCGCCGTAACGCTGCCGGGACGGCACCGCAGTCGCACCAGCCATCTGCTCTGTCCCAGCGCCCCCGGATCGAGGACACCGGCTACGCGGATGACGCCATCGGCGAGCAACCGGCGATAGCGGCGGCCGACGGCCCCCTCCGAGAGGCCGAGCACCGCCGCGATCGAGGCGAACGAGGCCCGCGGAGCCACCTGGAGTGCGCGAATGACACGCACATCATCGGGCTGCACAGTGGCGGATTCGGCCATCAGCACTCCCTTCATGAGGGCAATCGTACAAATCCGCGCCCCGGACGTGCCCCGAATGCGATGGAGCGGCAAGGATTGCAGCGCATCAGGGGTGCCGCTCATGGCGGTCGGCACTCCGAAACTCGAAACAAGGAAATAAGGGGATGACGCGGAATGTCGTCAACGGACGCGGACCGGCACCCGCCAACCGCTCTCATCGTCGGGGCGTCGCGCGGTCTCGGACACGCGATGGCGGCCGAACTCTTCGACAGGGGATGGAACGTCATCGGCACGGTCCGAGACGCAACCGCTCGCACCCTCCTGCACGATCTCGCGGACCGCTCCGACGGGCGCGTCCGCGTCGAGCATCTCGACATCAACGAGCCCACACAGTTGGCGCCCCTCCACGAGCGTCTCGCCCATCGCACACTCGACGTGCTCTTCGTCAACGCAGGGACCACGAACAACGAGCCGACGCCGATCGGTGCCGTTCCGACAGCCGACTTCATAGAAGTGATGGTCACCAACGCGCTCAGCCCGATGCGCGTCATCGAATCACTCGAAGACCTCGTTTCTCCGACCGGACTCATCGGGGCGATGTCCTCCGGGCAAGGCAGCATCACGAACAACACGACCGCATCGCGCGAGGTCTATCGGGGCAGCAAGGCAGCCCTGAACATGTTCATGCGCGGCTTCTCGGTCCGGCAGGTCCAGCAGCACGAAACCGAGCGCGCATTCGTCCTCATGGCGCCTGGCTGGGTCAGCACCACCCTGGGGGGACCAGACGCGCCACTCACCATCGGCGAGAGCATCCCGCGGGTGGTGGACGTTCTCCTGTCGAGGCTGGGGAAGCCTGGTCTCGCGTATCTGGATCGCTTCGGCCAGACCGTCCCATGGTGAACCCCACCCCGGGAGCGTGCACCGCTCAGTCCGCCCCGCCCGCGACAGCACCCCGTTCGATCGCCAGCCGGGTCAGTTCGACTCGCGTGTTGATATCGAGCTTGGTGAAGATGTGCTTCATATGCGTGTTGACGGTGTGCACAGAGACATAGAGCCGGTCGGCGATGGCGCGGTTGGTGAGACCGTCCACGACCAGCGGGATCAGTTTCCGCTCGGATTCGGTCAGGGTCCCCCACCCCGGGGGGCCGGTCGTGTGGTGTCGCGGGGCGCCGGTGCGCACCCCGAGCCGGCGAAGGCGCCGCCGGATCCGTTCGTGATCGCGCAGGGCTCCTGAGCCCGACGCCAGCTCACCCGCCTCTTCCAAGTGCGGGATCGCCGCCGTCGTATCGGCCGAGGTGGCCAGGAGCTCGCCGAGGTCCTCGCAGGCCGCGGCCAGGGCCAGCGGCCTGCCACCGCTCCGGTAGGCCGTGATCGCGGACGCCAGTGCGCGGGGGTCGCGGTGGAGCAGGCCGTCCACATGGGCGCGGACCGCCCCGATGATCTGCTGGCTGTCGTCCCGCGCGATCAGGGTGCGCAGAGCGTCGGACACGGACTGCGCGGCCGACGGATCCTCACCACGCAGCGCGATGCGCACGATCCCGGGCCAGTGGGACGGACCCACCGTGAGCAGCCGCGTCGGCTCACCGTCCCCGAAGCTGCCCGTGAGTGCCGCCGCCGCGGCGCCGTCCTGGCCCTCCGCGTCCGCCAGGCAGGCGCGAGCGAGCACCACCCACAGGCCGTACCGCTGCGTGTGGGTGCCGGAATCGGCTTCGGCGGCGCGGAGATGGTCCCTGGCCTTGACGAGGTCACCGCGTCTGATCTCCACCAATGCCAGTACGGAGTGGGCTCGCGGATTCGGGCGGGTGATCTCGAGCTCGTCCGCCACCATCAGACTGGCCTCGGCCTCCACGGCCGCGTCGTCCAGCGCTCCCTGTTCGAGGAGCGCGCAGGCACGGGCTGCATGCCAGTGGGGAAGCGACCAGCCCAGGCCCCGCGCCTCCGCTTCGCGCTGTCCCTCCCGCAGAACCCGCTCGGTGTCCGCGAGCCGGTCGGTGGCGGTCAGCACCATGGCCAGCCACAGCGCCGGAATCCGCGGGGGCCGCAGGTAGAACCCGGCGGATTCGGTGCCGGCGTGTCCGTCGGCCGCCTCCGCGAGTTCGAGGGCGCGGGCAAGGCGCCCGCGGTAGAAGAAGGTCTGCGACTGGAACACCATGGCGCTGACGACGACGGCCGGATCGTCGCTGCGGTAGGCGTCCTGGACCAGCCCGGTGTCGGTCTGCTCGGCGGCGGTGATGTCCCCGAGGTACACATGGCCCGTGGCCTTGGTCTTCAGCAGCCGGACACGTACGTCGGACGGCAGCTCGGGCAGGTCCAAAGCCCGCTGGAGGTGGGTCATCGCGGCGGCGTCGTCGCCCGCGGCCTGGTGGATCTCGGCGGCCACCAGGCGCAGGCATGCCTCCTGCAGCGGCTCGGGACCGTCCGACAGGGTGGCGTCGACCAGGCCGAGCGCCTCGTGGATCCGGCGAGTCCGGCCGAGGTATTCGGCGGCGTCGGTCAGCAGGGCGATACGACGCCGGTCGTGCGGGTGCAGCAGTGAGGCGATCCGCTGGGCCAGGTCCGCGGCCGCGTCGGGGGCCGACGGCGACAGTTCCTGAACGGCGGTGGTCAGCGTGGTCACGGCGTCGTCGTCGACCGGGCCGCCCGCCATGACGACGTGCCAGGCCACCTCGGCCGATCGGGCCCCGATGCCCCGCAGACTGTCGGCCGCCTCGCCGTGCAGAGCGGTCCGCACCGCCCGCGGCAGGTTCTCCTGGAGAGCCTGCCGGATGAGGTCGTGGCGAAAGGCGAGTCGCGGGCCGTCGGCCGAGAGCAGACCGGCGCTCAGGGCGGCCTCGACGCCCGACAGCAGGCTGCCGACCCGCCTGCCGAGCATGCGGGCGGCCGTGCCGAGATCGAATTCGCGGCCGAGGACGGAGCCGATCTGCAGCAGGCGCACGGCGTCCTCCGGAAGCCGGTCCAGACGCGCGGCGACACTGCGCCGGAAACCGGCGGGGATACCGGGGTGCGGGAGGCTCGCCACGCCAGCCTCCACCGGGCCGGCGTCCGTGTCGGCGAAGGCACGCACCAATTCGAGCGCCAGGAACGGATTGCCCGCGACGCCTCGCAGGAGCCGGGCCAGACCGGATGACGGCCTCGCCCCGAGGACATCGGCCGCGATATGCAGCAGCTCCTGCTGTGGCAGGGGACCGAGGGTCAGCCAGTGGGCCCCGAGGTGTTCGAGGTCATCCCGCACCCGGGCCACGGTCAGCCGCTCGGTTTCCGACCGTACCGCCAGCACCCACAGGATCCGCGAGGCGGCCAGTCGTCCGGGCAGGGTACGGAGGACGAAGAGCGTGGCCGGATCCGCCCACTGCGCGTCGTCCACGACCACGGCCACCGGGGCGCGCTGGGCCCGGGCCTCCAGAGCGTCCGCGATGCCGTCCAGCAGCCAGAGCCGGTGGTCGTCGGTGGCCGCGGCGGCTCGGTGGGAGTCGTCGGAGGGCTGCAGGGCGGACTGCAGGGCGGCTCCCGCCGCGTACTGGTCGAGTTCGTCGGCCCGTACGGACACCACGTCGAACCCGAATCGCCGCGCCATCTCGTCCAGCTCCGCGAGCAGTCGGCTCTTGCCGACGCCGGGCGCGCCCTCCACGACGACGTAGGCACCTCGTCCGCCACGCACCGCTTCCAGGTCCTCACGGACAGCGGCCATCTCGTGGTCGCGTCCTCTGAGGGGCAGCCCGGCCGAGGCCCCCTTGCCGCGCCCACGCGCCCGGTCGCCCGCGGGGTCTGTGCTGCGCATGGGGCAAGCATGCCGCACGGCCACATCGCCCTCAACGCCGGTGCCTTTGTGATCGACTCTTTCACCCGGGTGATTCCCGCTGCCGCGCCGTCCTGTCACCCCACCGCGACGCATGCTCCGAACCGTCCAGATCTCTTGCCCCTGGAGAGGAGCACGACGTGCGTACAGGCAAGGAATACCTGGCGGCGCTGAACGACGGCCGCACGGTATGGGTGGGTGACGAACTCGTCGAGAACGTGGCCACGCACCCCAAGACCCGGGCGTATGCCCGCAGGCTCGCGGAGTTCTACGACCTGCACCACCGCCCGGAGCTCCAGGACGCCATGACGTTCGTGGACGAAGAGGGCGTCAGGCGGTCCATGACGTGGTTCCAGCACCGCTCCAAGGAGGACCTGCAGCGCAAGCGGCGCTACATGGAGACGGTGCTGCGGGAGCTCGGCGGCGGGGCGACCCCGCGCACCCCGGACGTCAACAACTACGTCCTGCTGACCTACGTGGACGACCCGGAGCCCTGGAGCAGCCAGTCCGTCGGCACCGACGGCAGGGACCTGACCGAGGGGATCCTCGACTTCTGGAACGAGGTGCGGGAGGGCGACCTCAACACGACCCCGGCGTTCGTCGACCCGCAGACGGACCGCTCGCGCGATGCCGCGCAGGCCGATTCCCCCGCCCTGCAGGTGGTCGGCACCTCGGACAAGGGCATCACCGTGCGGGGTGTGAAGGCGATCAGCACCGGCGCGGCCTTCGGCGACTGGATCCACATCGGCGTCTTCTACCGGCCGGGCATTCTGCCGGAACAGATCATCTTCGGGGCGGTGAAGCCCAACACCCCCGGGGTCACCATCGTCTGCCGGGAGAGCAACGTCCGGGACGGCGAGGACGTCGAGCACCCGCTCGCCTCCCAGGGGGACGAGCTGGACAGCGTCATCGTGTTCGAGGACGTGCTCATCCCCTGGAGCCGAGTGTTCCACATCGGTAACCCCAAGCACGCCTCGCTGTACCCGCAGCGCGTCTTCGACTGGCTGCACTACCAGGCCCTGGTGCGCCAGATGGTGCGCGCCGAGCTGATGCTCGGTCTGGTGCTGCTGATGACCGAGCACATCGGCACCTACCAACTGCCGCCGGTGCAGACCCGTATCGCCCGGTTCGCCGGCTTCCACCAGACGATCAAGGCGCATGTGATCGCCTCGGAGGACGAGGGCTTCACCACGCCGGGCGGCCTCTACAAGCCGAACGTCCTGATGTTCGACTTCGGGCGGGCGTTCTACCTCGAGAACATCGCGGGCATGGTCCACGAGGTCGTCGACCTGGCCGGTCGTGCCTCGCTCATCTTCCCGACCGAGGGGCAGTGGCAGCGGCCCGAACTGCGGCCGTGGCTGGAGGCGTTGCAGACGGGACCGGTCGGCAGGCCGCACGACCGGCTGAAGATCAGCCGCGTGATCCGAGACCTGTTCCTGTCCGACTGGGGCGACCGCATCAGCACCTTCGAGAACTTCAACGGCACGCCCCTGCTGGCGATTCGCACCCTCACCATGAAGCGCGCCGAGATGTCCCCGGGCGGCAGCATGGCGGACCTCGCGCGCAAGGTCTGCGGCATCGAGCTGGTGAGCGACGCCGAGGAGAAGGAGACCGCGTACACGGCTCAGGCGGACTACGCCCGGCGCCAGGACGCTTCCGGCAAGGACGCCTCGTAGCGGAATGCCAGGGCCCGGATCAGAGCACACCGCACTCCCGGGCCCTGGCGATCGCTCCGCTCCTGTCGTGCGCGTCGAGCTTGCGGAAGATCGCCCGTACCTGTGTCTTGACGGTGTTGTGGGACACATAGAGCTCGGAGGCGATCTCCCGCAGGGTCAGCGGGCCGCACAGGGCGCGGAGCACTCGGCGCTCCCCCAGCGACAGGTCCTGGGGGCGGGGCACGGCGGGCGGCACGACCGCCTCCCCGCCGACTCGCCTCAGCAGATCCGTCAGGACGCCGGGTGACTCACACCGGTCCGCCGCCCGCTCGGCCGCCCGGCGGGCCTCCCGCGAGGCGTCCGCGTCGTGCCGCGCATTCTCCAGTCGCGCCCGCGTGACGTGGTACAGCGCGCGTACGTGGGGTTCGCTCCCGGTCCGGGGCGAGCCCGCCAGCGCCGTCTCCGCGTCGGCCAGAACCCGTTCGGCCTCCTCGATCCGTCCTTCTTCGAGGAGGAGGCCGGCCCGGCCGATATGAGCGGGCACGGCAACGAAGTGCCGGCCCAAGCCGGCCGTCGCGGCCGCCTCCAGGGCCTCGTCGCTCAGAATGCGCGCCGCCTCCTGCCGTCCGGCCATCAGCGCGCACAGCGCCCGCAGTCCCAGCGCGCGAACGAGCGCCAGGCCGTGACCTGCGGCGTGCGCGTCACGAGTCGCCTCGCCGAGCAGCGTCTCCGCTTCCTCGTACCGGGCGGTCCACAGCAGAGCGGCGCCGCGGGCCGTACAGCCCAGGGCGCGCCAGGAAGTGAGCGGCATGGCGTCGGCGACGGCGGATTCGCCGAGGCGGTCGGCGGTCAGGACCTCTCCCTTCAGACAGCAGGCCACGGCCTGAGCGACGGCGGCCGCGTCGGACACCGTGCTGCCTTCACCGACCGTCTCGGGTCCCGCCGCTCGGAGCCGGGCCACGTCCAGCCAGCGCCGGGCCGTCTCCGGGGCGCCTCCTGACAGGGCGGCCATCGCCGCCACGACGCACAAGCGTGCGTCGGTGGCGACGGTGCGGGGCGGCAGGAGGCCCAGCCACTGCGAGACCCGCGCACCACGGCCCGCCGAGATCGTCTTCTCCCAGGCGCCGAGGATCGAGGTGACGGCCGCCGGCTCATCGCCGCCCAGCACCCAGTGCCGTACGGCCTCGGTCGTCTCCCCCTGCCGCGCGTACCACTGGGCCGCGGACCGGTGCAGGGACACCACGATGTCCGGCCCTTCGGAGGTGAGGACGTCGGACAGCAGCGGAGCCAGTGCCCGGTGATGCCGGTACGCCGACGGGTCGGCGGCCACGGGCACGAGCAGTTGCACGGTCCGGGCGAGCTCGCGCAGCAGTACGCCCGCCCGGTCCCCGGCGAGGGCCTGGCACGGCCCGGTGCTCAGCTCGTCGAGCACACTGGTGCGCAGCAGGAACTGGCGCTGTTCCGTGGTGAGCCGGAAGAGCACCTCGGTGGCCAGATACTCGGCCACCGCTTGCCTGCCGTGCGCCACGTTCCCCTCCGTGTCGGCCGGGTTGGCCGAGCGGGCGAGGGCGCGCCCCATGATGCACAGTCCCGCCGCCCATCCCTCGGTGGCCTCGTACAGCGCGCTGGAGATGTCCACGGCCGGAGCGGACCCGAGCAGGCCGGTGAGCACCGCCTGTGCTTCGCCTGGGGTGAAGGCCAGGTCGTGCTGGTCGAGTTCGGCGATCAGGCCCCGGGCGCGCAGGGTGGGAACGGGCCGTCCGGGAACGTGCCGGGTCGACAGTACGACGCGGAAGCCCTCGGGCAGCCTGGTCAGGAAGTCCGACAGGCTGCGTACCGCGTCGGCGTCCGTGATCGCTTCCAGTCCGTCGAGGATCAGCGTGAGCGGCCCCTCGCCGCCCAGTCCGGCCACCAGGCTCGGCAGGATCTCCTCGAGCCATGCGTCGAGCGTCCACTCGTCGCTGTCGAGGCGGACGGGCAACTCCGGTCGTACGTCCCGCAGCGCGCGCAGGATGCCGGCCCAGAGCCGGCCCGGGGCGTTGTCGTACCCGTCCAGGCCGAGCCAGGCGCACTCTCCCCGGGCGGCGGGGCCGCGCGACCACTCGGTCAGGAGCACCGTCTTTCCGGCCCCGGCCGGCGCGGAGACCACCACCACGGGCTCGGTCATCGCGTCGAGCCGGCGCAGCAGACGCGGGCGGGTCAGCAGATGCGGGGGCTGCACCGGGGGATGCAGCTTGAAGGCGGGCACGGAGTTGGTCATGGCACCTTTACGTGGGGTCGTCGGGACGGGCTGAGCCCTGACGTCCCTGGCTGGCCTCGTGAGAGCCGGACATCGGGGGCGGCGGGGCCGGTCATGGGCCCCGCGGCGACCTTCTTTCGGGCCGCTGCCATGCGCGCTAGTGAGGAGCCCTGAGCGTGCCGAAGCCGCCCGCGAAGTGGAGCAGCGGCCGGCACTCCGTCCGGTGGTCGCAGTAGCGGACGTCACCCACGAAGATGGTGTGATCGCCGCCGGGGAGTGCCTCGGCGACATCGCACACGATCACCGCGATGGCGTCTTTGAGCACGGGCACACCGTGGTCGTCGAAGGTCTCGACGCTCGCGAACTTGTCCGGCTTGGAAGCCGCGAAGTTGCGCGCGAGGGCCTCGCTGTCCTCGCCGAGGACATTGACGGCGAAGCGGCCGTGCTCGGCGATCGCGGTCCGGGTGTACAGGTGGTTGGCGATGCACACGAGCAGCTGGAGCGGGTCCAGGGAGAGGGCGGATACGGCGCTGGCCGTCATGCCGATGGGCGTGTCTCCTGAGCGTGTGGTGATCACGCTGACGCCCGTGGCGAGCCGGCTCATCGTGGCTCGGAAACCGACGGTGATGTCGAGGGTTTCAGTCATCGGGGGACCTCCGTGAGAGTGGGGCTGGACCCTGGTGCCTGCGATGCAGTGTGTGTCGCGGGCTGTTAACGCCGGCGAAATCGGTTCGTGGGCCGGGGGCCACCGGGCGTCCACGCGGGCTGCCCGCTCATCGGCGCAGCCGGTCGACCAGGCGTCTGAGATCGGCGGACGGCGCCACGCCCAGCTCCTCCATGACGCGCAGATAGCCTCGGTACAGGTCGAGCAGTTCATCGTCCGAGCCGGCCGCCTCGGCGGCGCACAGGGCGACCCGCCAGGCCTGTTCCCGGTAGGGATCGCTGTCCAGCACATGGCGTGCGAGGCGACGGGCCTCGCGGACGCGGCCCAGGTGCAGCGCCACGGTCGCCGCGTCCACGCGGGCCTGCAGCAGGGCGGAGTCGAGTTCGGCGCGCCTGGTGTCGAGCCATTGCGTCGAGAGGGAGTCGAAGTAGGAGCCGCGTTCGGCGATGTCCAGGGCGCGCCGCAGGGTGTCCCACCGGTGCTCGCCGTCCTGCCGTGCGGCTTCCGCCAGCAGCCGCTGGAGGGTTCCCGAGTCGCTGACGACGGCGGACGCCGGTGTCAGCCGGTACACATCACCGTCCTGGCGGAGCGACAGGCCGTCGGGCAGCACCTCGCGCAGCCGGTAGACGGCCTGCCGGAGGTAGCTGCGCCCCGTGGTGTCGCTCCGTCCGGGGAACAGCGCCTCCACCAAAGGGCGGCGCCTTGCGCTCGCCGCGGGCTGGTGCAGCAGATAGGCGAGCAACTCGACGCTCTTGGCCAGCCGCGGGTGGACCTCCCGCCCGTCGACGGCCAGCCGCACCGGGCCGAAGTCCTCGAGTGTCAGCCGGGGTGCGGCGCACCCGGTCACCGGTCTCGCGGTGGCGAGAGCGGACACGAGCTCGTGCCAGCGTGAGGAGTGGGTGGGTTCCGCGTCGGCCCGCCGCACGGCGACGGAGGGCATGTCCTCCAGCGCCTGCACCAGCAGATTGCGGGGTCCCTGGGTGGTGGCCACCTCCAGCGCCAGATCGGCGGCGGCGTCCGCACCGTCCTCGTCGCCGGTGCGCCACAGCGCCTCGCTCAAGTAGACGGCCGCGGTGGGGAGTTCCACCCGTCTGCCGCCCGCGCGCATGGTGGAGACCGCGGTGGTGAGGTGGGGCACGGCGTCGTGGTCGCGGCCGGCCAGCAGCAGCTCCAGACCTCG
Source organism: Streptomyces sp. NPDC007875 (assembly GCF_042868035.1). Lineage (NCBI taxonomy): Bacteria > Bacillati > Actinomycetota > Actinomycetes > Kitasatosporales > Streptomycetaceae > Streptomyces > Streptomyces sp. NPDC007875. Next base: position 244,179 of record NZ_JBIADZ010000012.1, read on the forward strand.
CCAGGTGCCCGCCAGTTCCGCGGTGAACGCGTAGCGCGCGCACCCTCGGCGCTCCGCCTCGGCGAGGGCCCGGGCGGCTCGTGGCAGATCGCGGTCCAGGCGCAGGGCCAGCTTCGCCTCCAGGAGCAGGCTGAGGATCTCGTACACCCGGGATCCGGTCGAGGCGATCCGCTGTCGCCCGGCCAGCAGCGCGGGCCACGCCTCGTCCCGGCGTCCGAGGTCCGCCATCAGCTCGGCGGCCTCGAAGGCGGCCAGCCAGACGGGCCCCGGTGCGTCTCCTACCGCCGCGTACGCCTCCTCCGCCTGGGAGATACGTCCTTCGGCGCGCAGCGCCGCGACCGTCCATGGCGTCCCCGCCACGGTCCGCCAGGCGCCGGACATGCTGTCCCGCAGTTCGCGCAGATGCCCGGAGCGGTAGGCGATGCGCATCACCATGGCTTCGAGGGGGCCCGCGACCCGGTCGAGGAGGTCCGGGGCGAGCTGGGGTGTGCTGTTGTCGGCCAGAGCCAGCACGGCCGCCGCGATGTCGCGGGGGTGCCCGGGCGGCATGACGCCAAGGATCTCGCGCGCTCCGTCGATCCTCCCGACGTGCCACAGACACCACACCAGCAGGGCCAAGTCCTCCTCGCCGCCCGGCTGTTCGGCGAGCGCGCCCCACCACGCACGACCGTGGTGGTCGGCCAGCTGCACACCTCGCCAGCACTGTTCGAGCCCGAGGGCGACACGGAGCGCCGCCGAGGCCAGGCTCGGGGTGGGGGCCGGGCGCATGCGGTCGAGCCAGCTCTCGGCGGTCGCCAGGTCGAGTCGCCCCAGTACGCCGGGCAGGGCGAGTTCCGCCACGTCCCGGGCGGCGGCGGTGTCCCCGCTCATGAGCAGCTCGGACACCGCGTCCTCGTGCCGCCCCCTGCCCTGGAGCAAAGTGGCGTACCCCCGGCGCAACACCCGCAGGGTGTCCGCGTCCAGGCCCTCGATCTCACGCTGGAGATGGTGGCGGAACCGCGGCAGGGCGAGCATCCGGCTCCCGTCGGAGGACCAGCTGAGCGGCAGCCGCCGCCCGCGGAGGGCGGCCAACGTCCGGTCCGGCGAGGCCAGTCCGAGGGCGTTCGCCTGCTCGGCCGTCACACCGTCGTCGAGCAGGCTGGTGCGCACGAGCAGTGCTCTCTCCGCGGGCGTGAGCTGGGTCAGCAGGTCGGCCGCGAGGCGCCCGTGCTGTACGGCGGAGGCCGAGGCGTCGGCACCCCACCAGTCGTACAGGACTCCGCCGACCCAACCGCCCGTCGCCCCGACCAGCCGGGACGGGTCGTCGCCCCGGTCGACGGCCCGCAGGGCTTCGGCGGCCTCGGCCACCTCGAAGGCCAGGTCCGGGTCCTCGAGGAAGGCGACGCGGTGGACATCGCCGAGACCTCCGAGGTCAGGGGGCAGATCCACGCGCGAGATCAGGACCAGCCGCGGCCCGTCCGGCAGGTTCCCGGCCAGGGCGTCGAGCAGCCCCTGCGCACCAGGGCACCCGCCGATCGTCTCCACGCGGTCGAGCACCAGCACCAGTTCCGTGCCGGCGAGCGCCCGGGCGAGCAGGACGCCGGTCTCCGAGGCTGAGAGTCCTCGCGCCGGTGCGTCGGTGAGTGCGGCCGCCGCGGTCGGCACATGGAGCTCGACGGCCGCCCGGAGACGGCGCGTCAGCGCCTCGGCACCGGGATCGACGTTGCCGGGCATCCCGGCGAGCGATACCCAGGCGACCGGCCCGGACAGCGCCTCAGCGGCCTGGACCGCGGCGGTCGTCTTGCCCGACCCCGCCGAGGCGGCCATGACGAGTACCGGGTACTGGTCCAGCAACCGATGGATTCTCCGGACCAGCCTCGGTCGGGCTATGACATGACCGGGCAACCGAGGCAGGCCACCACCCGCCTCGCCCGGATCGCTGCTCCTCATGGATGACCGCCTCTCGACGGTGTGCCCGCTCGTCGAAATCAGTCCGCGGGGCGGGGTTCGAGAACGAAGGTGTGCCGCAGCAAGGTGTACGGCTCGTCGGTCAGCTCGCTGCACGGCCCGGCGTCGGCCGCATAGGTGTCATAGGACTCGATCAGCGACTCCTTGACCCCGAACACCGGGTCCGTGTCCAGGTACGGGTCGTCCGACGGGAAGAGCATGGTGGTCACGCGCTGGAATCCCGGAGCCTCGATCAGCAGGTGCACATGGGCGGGACGCATGAGCGACCTGCTGGTCGCGCTCATGAGTTCGCCGACCGGGCCGTCACCGGGGATCGGGTAGCTGGACGGGCGAATGGAACGGAAGCCGAAGCGTCCGGTCTCGTCGGTCCGGAACAGCGCGCGCATGGCCGGGTCGACCTGGCCGGGCACATCCACGTCGTAGTGGCCGTCCGCGTCACTGTGCCAGACGTCCACCGCGGCGCCCTCCACCGGCGCTCCCGTACGGTCCACGACCCGTCCCTCGAAGAACAGCGGGGTGCCGGGCAGACCGCCGGAGATGTCGGCGGCGTCGGCGTGCTGCGGCCGGTCCTCCCTGAAGAAGGGGCCCAGGACGCTGTTCTGCGTGGCTTCCGTGGGGCGCTGATTGCTCAGGGCGTCGACCAGCATGGTGACGCCCAGCACGTCGGACAGCAGGATGAACTCCTGGCGCGTGGAGGTGCACTTCTGGCCGGTGCGCGTCAGGAAGTCCACTCCCCGGGCCCACTCCTCCTCCGTCAGGTCGACATCACGCACGAAGGCATGGAGGTGGCGTACCAGTGATTCCAGGATCTCGGCGACGCGGGGGTCCTTGGTGTCCCGCATGGTCGAGATCATGGCCTCGGTGATGGTGTCGCTCGTCAGATCACGCATGCGCGCTCCCGTGGTGGTTGAGTGTTCGCTGACGGAGTGGCTCGGAGGGATGTTCGTCGCCGGGTGACGTTCATGGCGCCTCGCCGGCCCAGGCGCGGGTCAGGAGAGCGCGTACCGCGTCCCGTTCCACCGGTCGCGGATTCCAGTAGCCGTCCCGCACGATGAGGTCGGCCGCCTGCTCGATCCCGGATTCCGGCATGCCGAGGTCCCGCAGCGCCCTGGGGGCGCCGAGCCTTCCGGCGAAGTCGAAGAGGCCGCTCGCGGCGTCGTCCCACGCCAGCGCCCACGCGATGCGTGCCATGGCCTCGGGGGCCGCCGACCGGTTGTAGGCGACCACATGCGGCAGGACGACCGTGTGGGTTTCGGCGTGCGGAAGCCCGAAGGTGCCGCCCAGCACGTGGCACACCTTGTGGTGCAGGGCCATGCCCACCGTGCCGAGGCAGGTGCCGGCCAGCCACGCCCCGTACAACGCGTCCGCCCGCGCTTCGGCGTCGTCCGGACGCCACGCGATGACCGGAAGGGATCGCGTGAGGGAATCGAGCGCCTCGCCGGCCATCAGGAAGGCGACCGGATCGCGGTCCTGTGCGTAGAGGGCCTCCACGGCGTGCGCCATCGCGTTGATGCCGCTGACCACCGATATCGCCGCCGGAAACGTGAGCGTCAGGTCGACGTCGTACACCACCGTCTTGACCAGCACTTGCGGCAGTCGGCGAGTGGTCTTCTTGCGGCCTTCGGTCTCTCCGAGAATCGGCGTCATCTCGGAGCCGGCATAGGTGGTGGGCAGCGCCAGCTGCGGAAGACCGGTCCGTACGGCGATCGCCTTGCCGAGACCGATGGTCGATCCGCCGCCGATGGCGAGTACGGAGTCCGCTTCCACGGTTTCGGCGTACGCCACCGCCTTCTCCGTGACCTCGACAGGGGTGTGCGGTGCCGCTTCGGTGAACGTGCCCACCGCCGCGGCACCCAGCAGCTCGCGGATCTCCGATGCCTGGTCCACTTGGCCAGGGGTGCACAAAATGAGCACCCGACCGCACCCGAGGGCATCGGCCTCCTCAGGGATACGGCTGCGCGTACCGCTGCCGAAAACCACCTTGGTGATCTGTCCCCGATGCACGAATGTCTTCATCAGAATTTCCTCGGTCCCGCCGCTCCTCGGTTTATGGATAAAGCCTCGGCACTGGGATCTCGCACGTCAATGGATTCGGTGGGCGATGACGGGAGGCGATGTCGAAATACCGTGTTCACGCGACCGGTTCCGACACCGTGGCCGCGGGATCCTGACCGATATCACTCATCTGCGGGATGTCGGGGGCCCGCCGACCCGGCCGAATACTTGAGATTGCCTTTCGGAAGCAGCGTCCGATGGATCCCTATTGGCCAAGGGTGGAGTAGAAAAGATGGATAAAGTGGTCGCCACGGCCCTGGAGGCGGTGGCGGATGTGCCGGATGGTGCGTCGTTGGCGGTGGGCGGATTCGGTTTGAGCGGTGTGCCGAACGTGTTGATCCAGGCGCTGTTCGAGCGGCGCGTCGGCGGCCTGTCGGTCGTCTCGAACAACTGCGGGGCGATGGAGTCGGGTCTGGCGGTGCTGCTGGCGGCGGGCCGGATCGGGCGGGTGACGGGCTCGTACATCGGGGCGAACAAGGAGTTCGCGCGGCAGTATCTGGCCGGGGAGCTGGAGGTGGAGATGATTCCGCAGGGCACCCTGGCCGAGCGGCTGCGGGCCGGCGGTGCGGGGATCCCCGCCTTCTACACCCCGGCCGGGGTCGGCACGCAGGTCGCGGAGGGTGGGCTGCCCTGGCGGTATGACGGCTCGGGCGGGGTGGCGCTGGCCTCACCGGCCAAGGAGGTGCGGACCTTCGACGGGGTCGCCTATGTGCTGGAGCGCGGAATCCGTACCGACTTCGCGCTGGTACGGGCGGCGAAGGGAGACCGGCACGGCAACCTGGTCTTCAGCAAGTCCGCCCGCAACTTCAACCCGCTGGCCGCGATGGCGGGCAAGGTGACCATCGCGGAGGTGGAGGAGCTGGTGGAGCCGGGCGCGATCGATCCCGACGCGGTGCATCTGCCGGGGATATTCGTGCAGCGGGTGGTGGCCCTCACCGCGGAGCAGGCGGCGGACAAGAAGATCGAGCGGCGCACGGTGTCCGTGCCCGTGACACGAGGGTCGGTGAGCGGCTGATGGCCTGGAACCGTGAGGAGATGGCCGCCCGGGCCGCGGGTGAGCTGAAGGACGGCCAGTACGTCAATCTCGGCATCGGGCTGCCGACGCTGATCCCCAACCACCTGCCCGAGGGCGTGGAAGTGATCCTGGAGTCGGAGAACGGGATCCTGGGCACCGGCCCCTATCCCGGCGAGGAGCAGGTCGACCCCGACCTGATCAACGCGGGCAAGGAGACCGTGACGGTGCTGCCCGGCGCCTGCTTCTTCGACTCGGCGCTGTCGTTCTCGATGATCCGCGGCGGCCATATCGATGTGGCGGTGCTGGGCGCGATGCAGGTCTCCGCGCGGGGGGACCTGGCGAACTGGGCGATCCCCGGGAAGATGATCACGGGGATCGGCGGGGCGATGGACCTGGTGCACGGCGCCCGCAGGGTCATCGTCGTGATGACACACACGGCCAAGGACGGCTCGCCGAAGATCCTCACCGAGTGTGCGCTGCCGCTGACCGGGAAGCGCTGTGTGAACCGGATCATCACCGACCTCGGCGTCCTCGACATCACCGACGAGAGCCTGGTGCTGGCCGAGTGCGCACCGGGCGTCGACATCGAGGAGATCATCGCCAAGACCGGTGCCGAACTGACCGTCGCGGAGGGCCTGAAGTGAAGAACGTGTACATCGTCGACGCCGTGCGCACACCGACCGGGCGTTACAACGGCGGCCTGGCCTCGGTACGCCCCGACGATCTGGCGGCCCACGCCATTCGCGAACTCCTCATCCGCACCCCCCAGTTGGACCCCGCGCACATCGCGGACGTGTACCTCGGCAACGCCAACGGCGCCGGTGAGGAGAACCGCAACGTCGGCCGCATGGCCGCGCTGCTGGCCGGTCTGCCCACCTCCGTACCGGGTGTGACGGTCAACCGGCTGTGCGCTTCCGGTCTGGAGGCGGTCATTCAGGCCGCCCGTGCCATCGCCGTCGGCGACGCGTCCATCGCGGTCGCCGGTGGCGTGGAGTCGATGACCCGGGCTCCGTATGTGCTGCCCAAGAGCGACAGGCCGTTCCCGGCCGGCCACGCCGAGCTGCACTCGACCACCCTGGGCTGGCGCATGGTCAATCCGGAGATGCCCCCGCAGTGGACCATCCCGCTCGGGGAGTCGGCCGAACTCATCGCCGACAAGCACACGATCAGCCGCGCGCGGCAGGACGAGTTCGCCCTGGGCAGCCACCGCAAGGCCGCCCGCGCCCAGGCCCAGGGGCTGTTCGACGCCGAACTCGCCCCCGTGCCGGTCCGGCAGCGCAAGGGCGACCCGCGCCTGTTCGCGGCCGACGAATGCGTCCGCCCGGACGCCTCCCTGGAGGCGATGGCCAAGCTCAAGCCATCCTTCCGCAGCGGGAGCGGAGCGAGAGGGGGGTCCCCCCGGCCGGAGACTGGGGGAGGCACCGTGACCGCGGGCAACGCCTCCCCGCTCAACGACGGCGCGGCCGCCCTGCTCCTGGCCGACGAGGAGGGCCTGAAGGCCACCGGCCGCGAGCCGCTGGCCCGCGTCTCGGCCACCGGAGTGTCCGCGATCGACCCGGGCTACTTCGGCCTCGCCCCCGTCGAAGCCGTCCACCGGGCCCTGGCCAAGGCCGGCCGGACCTTCGCCGATCTCGACGTGCTGGAGCTGAACGAGGCCTTCGCCGCACAGGTCCTCGGGTGCGTGGCCGAATGGCCCGAGTTCGACCCGGCGATCCTCAACCCACAGGGCGGCGCCATCGCCCTCGGGCACCCACTCGGCGCCTCGGGCGCACGCCTCGCCGGAACCGTCGCCCACCAACTGGCCCGCCGCGGCTCCGGCACCGGCATCGCGACCCTGTGCATCGGCGTGGGCCAGGGCCTCGCCCTGGTCCTCGAACGCTGACCCGGATTCGCCCGCCTCTTCGTCGCCCCGGCTGCGCGTCCATGCCGCGCACGTCGCTGTCTTGACAGCACAGGGGTGTGCGATCATTGTGGAAACCATGGAAACAAATGAAGTTTCTGCAGTTTCCACGCCCGACGGGCAGCGTGCCGATGTGATCGTGGAGGCGGCCGGCCGGCTGTTCTTCGCGCCGGGCTTCGCGCGGGTGAGCATGGACGATCTCGCTCGTGAGCTCGGGATGAGCAAGAAGACGATCTACCGTCACTTCCCGGACAAGCGCAGCCTGGTGGCCGCGGTGCTGGATCGGCAGTTCGCGGCGGTGGAGCGCACGCTGACGGCGGCCGAGGACTCACCGGGGCAGCCGTTTGATGTACGGGTACAGCGGTTCCTGATCGCGGCGGGCACGGAGCTCGGCCGGATCGGAGCGGCCCAGCTCGCGACCGGCCGGGGCGACGCGATGCTGCGCCAGTACGTGGAGCAGCGAGTGGACGCGGTGGTCTACCGGCGGCTCGACGAGCTGTTCCGCGACGGGCACCGGCGGGAACTGCTGGCGACGCCGCCCGAGCTGCTGAGTGAGATCACCCGCGGCGCGCTGGAACGGCTGCTCACCTCGCAGTTGCCGCACGAACTCGACTGGACCGCGGCCGATCTGCTGCGGGCCACCGTCGACACCGTGCTCTATGGGGCGATCCGCTCAGCACCCCCCGGCGCCGGCGAAGAACAGCCCCGGGTGGCGACCCCGGCAGACCGCGATGAAAAGGAGGGCCCATGACCGAGGCGACCGGCAGGGTGGCATTGGTGACCGGAGCCAGCAGCGGAATCGGAGCGGCCACCGCGCGCCTTCTGGCCGCGCGAGGGATGCGCGTGGTGGTCAACTACCTCCGCAGCGAAACGGCGGCCGAGGAGGTCGTGGCCGACATCGAGGCATCGGGCGGCCAGGCCATGGCCGTGCGGGCCGATGTGCGCGAGGTGGCCGCCATCGCGAGCATGGTCGAGCAGGTCCAGGCGGCATGGGGCGGCATTGACGTGCTCGTGCACAACGCGCTCATCCCGTATGCGGTCACGTCGTTCCACGACATGACGTGGGAAGAACTGGGCGGCAAGCTCGACGCCGAGATGCATGCGGCGTTCGCGGTCACCAAAGCCGTGCTGCCCGCCATGACCGAACAGGGCTGGGGACGCATTGTCTATCTCAGCACCGGCCTCAGCCGCAGGCCCCGGGAGGGCATGATCGCGCTGGGCACGTCCAAGGCCGCCCTGGAGCAGTTCGCCCGGTACCTCGCCCAGGAGTTGGGCCCGCAGGGCATCACGGTCAACATCGTCGCGCCCGGTCCGGTGGAGGACACCCGCATGGCCGATGTTTTCGACGATACGCACAAGCAGCGGCAGGTGGCCGCCACCCCACTGGGCCGCCTGGCACACCCGGCCGACGTCGCCCAAGCGGTCGCCTTCTACACCGGCGAGGACAACGCCTTCATGACCGGCACCACGGCCGCGGTCAACGGCGGAATGTTTATGTACTGACCGCGCCCGCGGCACGCGCGGCCGCATGGCGGTGACACGAACGAGGAAAGGTGTTCATGCACACCATCGATCTCGCCTACGTCGGGCGGGGCCTGCACGAAGAACTGGCCGCCTACATCGCCGACCAGCAGGACTACTACGCCGATGAGGGCGTCCACGTCGCGCTGCGCGACGGCTGCACCTGGGACGAAGAGCGGCTGCGCCGCGGCGCCACCATCGGGCTGGGCCGGGCGCTGCTCTCCCGCCTGGCCGACGGCACCCCCTGGGTCGCGCTCAACGTCAACACCCACCGCCCGCTGTTCTGGTTCCTGGCCCGCCCCGGCCTGACCTCCCTGGCCGACCTGGCAGGCCGGCGGCTGGCGGTACACGCCCCCCACACCGCACCCGGGTGCTTCGCCCGGATCGTGCTGCGCCAGGCGGGCCTGGACCCCGACCGCGACCTCCACACCGTCGTCCGCCCGCCCGGGGACTACGGTCTGGACCTGCGGGCGCTGCACGACGGCAGCATCGACGCCGCCTACGTCGGCAGCACCGTGGCACCGGAGGCGGTAGCCGCCGAGCACGGCTGGCAGGTGCTGGCCTGGGTCGGCGACCACTTCCAGATCCCCACCGTCGGCGTGGCCGTCGACCCCACCCACATCCCACCGGACGACCCCGCGGTCCAGGCCGTCGTACGAGCCCACCGGCGCGCCCTGAAGGTGATCCGCGACGACCCCGACACCACGGTGCGGCACATGCAGACGTTCCTCGGCGGACAGACCGCGGAGGAAGCCCGAGCCCACTACGAGACGTTCATCGCACCGTATTTCACCACCGACGGCCAAGCCGACCTGGCCATCGGCGCCACCGCGATCAGCGCGGTCGCCGCCGAACTCGGCGTCCCGGCCACCGTCACGGCGGCCGAGTTCTACCGCGCCGCGACCATCACCCCCTAGGAGCCTGGGACGTGCGCGCTGTCGCGGCGCACGGGCCTCGGGGGACACCGCAGCACCGCCATGGCCAGGGGCCATGGCGGTGTGCGGGAGAGGATCCACTCCGCTGCGCCACCCGCGACGTGCGGATGGCCGGTGGCCGGGAGGCCATTCGACGAGGACGGTCATCCCCGAAGCGCCCTCGGGAATGATGCACCCGCCTGTGACGGCGGCCGGAGGAGATAACGCGGACGCTCCGGCTCAGCCGAACTGGCCCACCTTGTAGTCGCCGGCCGGCTGCTGGTTGATGATGTTGATGCGGTTGTAGCAGTTGATGATGGCGATGAGAGTGATCAGCGCGGCGAGCTGGTCCTCATCGAAGTGCTTGGCGGCGTTCGCCCAGGCCTCGTCCGTGACCCCGCCGGCCGCGTCCGCGACCCGGGTGCCCTGCTCGGCCAGCTCCAGTGCGGCACGCTCGGCCTCGGTGAAGAGGGTCGCCTCCCGCCAGGCGGCGACCAGGTTGAGCCGTATCGAGGTCTCGCCGGCGTTGGCCGCTTCCTTGGTGTGCATGTCGGTGCAGAAGCCACAGCCGTTGATCTGGCTGGCGCGGATCTCCACCAGGCTCTGAATGGTGTGCGGCAGCGTCGAGTCCGCCAGCACCTTGCTGACCGAGCCGAAGTGCCTCATCGCCTTGGCCGCGAGGCCATTGCCGTAGTAGTTGACACGGGGATCCATGGGTCCTCCTAGCAGAATTGCCGTTACGCACTCATGACCGGACAGCCCGGCGAGGTGTGACACCCAAGGCCGTGTGAGGTGGGTCTCCGCGGCCGTGTCATCGCCGTACCGTCCGGGCGACCGGAAGCGGTCGCGCAGCGGGAGCGCGAAGCAAGAAAGGCAGCGATCTTGCTCGGGGTGAACACCCACATCACCTTGTGGATGCCTTCCTTCGAGGCGGCTACCGTCAGGAACGTCGCGGGCTCCCCATCCCGGTAACACATCACGCCCGTACGGCCGTTGGCGTCGACCAGCCTGGGCTCCGCGTCCCGCCAGAGCCGCGGATAGGTCGCCAGTTTGGCGATACGCGCAGGGCCCAGCACCGGGATACGCGCGCAGGCCCGCAGACCGTTGCCGTCGGACAGACTGGTGGCATCGGGGGTGAGAAGGGCCTCCAGCGACGCCACGTCCCCGGTTCGAGCCGCGGAGACGAAGGCGTTCAGAAGGCGCCGGTGCTCCGCCGTGTCCACGCTCTCCCGCTGCTCGTCCGACAGATGCTTGCGGGCGCGGCTGACGATCTTCCGCACGTAGACGGGGCTGATGTGCAGCATGTCGGCGATCTCGGGGTAGCCGTAGTCGAACGCCTCACGCATCACATACGCGGCGCGCTCGACGGGGCTCAGCTTCTCCAGCACCAGCAGCAGAGCCAGCTCCAGTGCCTCCGCGCGCTGCGCCCCCACCTCCGGATCCGCGCTGGTGTCGATGGGTTCGGGCAGCCACGGCCCGATATAGGTCTCCCGGCGCACACGCGCCGATTGCGCCACGTTGATGGCCAAACGGGTCGTGGTGCTCGAGAGGAAGGCCACCGGGCTCACCACCGCGGAGCGGTCCGTCTTCTGCCAGCGCAGCCACACCTCCTGGACCACGTCCTCGGCCTCGACCACGCTGCCGAGCACGCGGTAGGCGATGCCGAACAGGCGCCCCCGGTGCCGCACGAAGACAGAGACGGCCTCTTCAAGGTCCCCTGCCGGGGGACGCGGTTCGAGATCCATGATCCTGCGGTCATACCTCTGAGTAGTAAGCCGTCTGCGTTCCTACCTGGCCACACTGGATCGGGGCGGCCCTGAATCGCATCGCATAAACGAGTGATTCGAGCCGGTTGCCTCTCAGGTACGGCCCGGGGCCTTGGCGGTGTGCATGGGAGACCACGCCATCACACAGCGCGGCAGGCCGTCGCTTTCCGTACCGCCCGCCCCGTACAGCCGGCCGATGTGGCCCGCTACGAAGCCAGCGTGATGGCTGTCGCCGTTCCCCGCCGAGCCATCTTCGCGTAGGGGCTCAATGCACCGGCCTTCTCCAGGAGCGGGGCGGCGACAGCGGGATCGACGCCCGGCCACCTGACCACGAGGTCGACGCGCAATACATAGCCACCGTCTTCCGGGTCCCGCCCAAAGGCCACGGTTCCCGCCACGGAGATCGCGGCGGGGTCGAGCGCGGCCTGTCGTGCCACCAGGCTCAGCGCCCCGTGGAAGCAGGCGGCGAGCCCGGCGGCGAACAACTGCTCGGGATTCGTCCCCTGACCGTCTCCTCCCAGCTCCGTCGGCATGCGCAGATGGAGATCCAGGAGTCCGTCGGCCGAGCAGGCTCTCCCTGAGGCCCGCCCATGACGCGCCATCCCACCGCTCACCGTCACGGTCGTGGTGTAGATGGGGGCGAAGGACTCTCCGTCGAAGTCATGGTCGGTGGACAGATGGGGCAACCGGATCTGCTCGGTCATTGCGTCACTCCGTCGACGTTGCGGCATACGGCCGGGCGCGGACACCTGGTTGACCGGCGAGACACGCGTGTTGTGACAGTCCCTGGTCAAGCGCCACCCATCACGGGACCGGCGGGAGCGAAAGGTGTCACATATCCTGGGACGGTCTGGTCGTAGTGAGTGGCAACCTCTCGACGATCGGAGCAGACCGTGGCTATCACCGAACGACGTCTTTCCACCATGGTGCTGGTGATCGGCACCGGAGGGGCCGGGCTGCGGGCGTCGATCGAACTGGCCGAGGCCGGCGTCGACGTCCTCGCGGTCGGCAAGCGCCCCAAGGCGGACGCCCATACCGCACTCGCCGCCGGAGGAATCAACGCGGCCCTCGGCACCATGGATCCCGAGGACAGCTGGCAGCAGCACGCGGCCGACACGCTCAAAGAGAGCTATCTGCTGGCCGATCCCCGCACGGTCCAGATCGTCACCGAGGGCGCCGCCCGGGGAATCGACGACCTGGAACGCTATGGCGTGGCCTTCGCCAGGGAAGAGGACGGGCGGATCTCCCAGCGCTTCTTCGGCGCGCACAAATTCCGGCGCACCGCCTTCGCCGGTGACTACACCGGCCTGGAGATCCAGCGCACACTCATCAGGCGGGCGGAGCAGCTCGACATCCCCGTGCTCGACGGCGTCTACATCACCCGGCTCCTGGTCCACGACGGGGCCGTTTTCGGCGCGTACGGCTTCGACCTCACGCACGGAACGCGCTATCTGATCCATGCCGACGCCGTCATTCTCGCGGCGGGTGGCCATACCCGTATCTGGCGGCGCACCTCCTCACGACGCGACGAGAACACGGGCGACTCCTTCCGCCTGGCCGTCGAGGCCGGGGCCCGGCTGCGCGACCCGGAGCTGGTGCAGTTCCATCCCTCCGGGATCATCGAGCCGGAGAACGCGGCCGGCACCCTCGTCAGCGAGGCCGCACGGGGTGAGGGCGGCACGCTGCGCAACGCGCTCGGGGAACGGTTCATGACCCGCTACGACCCGGCGCGCATGGAGCTGTCCACCCGTGATCGCGTGGCCCTGGCCTCCTACACGGAGATCAAGGAAGGACGCGGGACTCCTCACGGCGGAGTGTGGCTCGACGTCTCCCATCTGCCACGGCACACGATCATGACGAGGCTCCCCCGCGTCTATCAGACCCTGCTGGACCTCCAGATGCTGGACATCACCCGCGATCCGATCGAGATCGCGCCCACGGCGCACTACTCGATGGGCGGGGTGTGGGTGCGTCCCGAGGACCACAGCACCGACGTCCGCGGTCTGTACGCCATCGGTGAGGCGTCGAGCGGGCTGCACGGCGCCAACCGCCTCGGCGGGAACAGCCTCATCGAACTGCTGGTCTTCGGCCGTATCACGGGCCAGGCGGCCGCCGCCTACTCCGCGTCCCTGACCGCGCAGCCACGGTCGGCCCCGGCCATCGCGGCGGCTCGCGCCGAGATCGACGATCTTCTCGCGGCCGACGGACGGGAGAATGTCCGCGCCCTGCAGCGTGCCATCCGCAACACCATGACCGAGCATGCGGGAGTCGTACGCGACGAAGAAGGGCTGCGCGCCGGGCTGGCGGAGCTCGCACTGATCGAGAAGAGGATGCAGGACGTCGGCGTGCACCCGGACATCGCCGGCTTCCAGGACCTCGCGCACGCCTTCGATCTCAAGTCCGCCGCCCTGTCGGCCCGGGCCACCCTCGAAGCGGCACTGGAGCGGCGCGAGACCCGCGGCTGCCACAACCGCAGCGACTACCCCGACCTCGATCCCGCGCTGCGGGTCAACCTCGTGTGGTCACCCGCCACCGGTATCACCCGCGAGAGCATCCCGGCCGCACCGGACGAGATTTCCTCGCTGATGGAGGAGGTCTCGACCGAGGGAAAGCTCGCCGAATGACCTCGTACACTGCGAACAACGCCTGGGAACACAGACCGGGGGCGCCGTTTCGGCGCCCGCGAGGAGCTCATCGCAGGAGCGCCCCGCACAACCTCCTGGAGGCGGAGGCCCAGGCCGGTGTGGCGCACCACGTGGTGCTGTCCGTGATCGGCACCGATCGGCTCCAGGACAGTGGATACTTCCGTGCCAAGCAGGTCCAGGAGGACCTGCTCAAGCGTCCGGGATCCCGTACTCCATCGTCCACGCCACCCAGTTCTTCGAGTTCATGAAGAGGCTGACGGACTCGGCGACCGAGGGCGACACCGTTCATCTGGCCCACGTCAAGATCCGGCCCATGTACTCCGACGACTTGGCCGCGGCCGTGGACCGCGCCGCGCTCGGTACCCCGACCAACGACGTGGTGGAGGTCGCGGGGCCCGATGAGTTCGAACTCGACCAGCTCATCCGCGAGATGCTCGCCGCCAACAAGGACCCCCGCAAGGGCGTCGCCGACCCGGGTGCGAAGTACGTCGATGTCGAGCTGCAGGAGACCTCGCTGCTGCCGGGTCCTGACGCGGAGATCACCGAGACCAAGGTCAACGATTGGCTGGTGCAGCAGCACTAGACCGCGGGCGGCCGCAGGGCGCCCGTCGGCGGAAGGGGACCGGCCGTCCCTCGCCACGGGCGCCTTCGCCTGCCCGGCGGAAGCGTGTCAAAAAGGTGCCGCAATACCGGTCGCAGGTGTCACAAGTCGGAGTGCCGTCTGGTCACGCAGGTAGAAAAGCGAAGCGTCTCACCCGTACCCGTACCTCGACGGCAGGCCGCGCCATCGGCGCGATCGCCCGAGTCGGAATGGAGATGACACAGCATGCGGCACCATACGGACTCTGATTGCGGCGGGCGTGTTGCTGCGGAGGCCGAGCGCTTTTCCCGCGACTCCGGCCTCGAACTTCATGGCAAATGGCTGGTGGGCCTGCCGTTCCACACCGCCGACTTCCAGCGGTTTTGGCTGTACTACGTGGTGGACGGGGCCTGCGATTCGACTCACGCGGTGTGCAGGGCCCTCCGGTGTGCCGACCGTGACCCGGACCGGGTGGCCCGGAGCGGGGTCCAGGCCGAAGCCGATCAGATCCAGGTCCAGCAGATCCTTCGGGACGCTCTCGGCTCTTTCAGCCTGACCCGTTCACTCTGCCCCGTTGTCTCTGATCTGTTTTCTCTGTTCGGGAGGTTGCCGTATGGAGCACGCTGACGCGGTGCCGATCGCGGAGCTGCTCGATGAGCGCCGGTATCTGCTGGATGTCGCCTACTGGATGCTGGGCGGCCCCCGTGAGGCGGAGAACGTCGTCGACGAGACCTACCGCCGCTGGTACGCGCTGTCGGATGCGGAGCGCCGGCAGATCACCGCGGCCCGGTCCTGGCTCGCGAAGACCGCGGGCGGGATCTGCCTGAGCCGGCTCACCCACCCCGAGGATCACCGCACAGAAACCGGAGACACCGAGGGAGCCCGGACGAAGCTGGTGGAGGAGGTCAGCCAGGTCCTGCTGAACGCGCTGGACTCTCTGCCGCCGCCCGAGCGGGCGGTGTTCGTGCTCCATGACGCCTTCGGCATGGCCCCCGATACGGTCGCGGACATCGTGGGGCGCATCGAGCCGGAGTGCGCCGAACTCGCCGACCGGGCCCGCCACTCCCTCCGGATGCGGCGCTCACATCCCGCGACGCCGGAAGAGCACGATGCCCTGGCCCACGCCGTCCGCCGGGCCTGTGTGAGCGAGGACGCCGAACTGCTCGCGTCGCTGCTGTGTCCGGATGTCACGGCGTTCTTCGACGGCGGCGGCAAGGTCCGGACGCTGATCAGGCCCGCACACGGCAGCCGACGGGTCGCCCACAGCCTGCTGACACTCCTGGCCCACCGCCCGCGCACCACCCTGACCACCCACTCCGTCAACGGGCGCACCGGCCTGGTCGCCCGCTACGACCGCCAGGTCGCCGCCGTCATCAGTCTCGGCATGACCGACCATCGCGTCGCACAGGTCTGGGTCGTCCTCAACCCCGAGAAACTGCGCTCCTGGAACCGGCCCCCCGCCCCCGATGGCCCCGGTTCACACCAGGGCCCGGCACAGCGGGGTGATGACCGGTCTTGATCACCTTTGAGCGCCGGCGTGCCCGTCAAGCCAGTCGCCGTAGCGAGTGGTCGCGATATGAGCATCGGCCCCGGGGATGAGGTCACCGGGCTTGAGGCCGGACCGGGGAGTCCGCCCGTCTGTGACACGTGCCGCTGAAGGCAGAGCGGTCGGCTCACCCCTGCTCGCGCACGGGCGCCAAAAAAGTTCGGACGGCGATGTCGAGAACCCGCGGCCGGCTCCGTCCCCGAGGTGAACGCGACCACAATGGGTCGCATCGGCACCGAGGAGAAACACAATGGCCAAGTACTTGCTGCTCAAGCACTATCGTGGCGCTCCGGCCGCGGTCAACGACGTGCCCATGGACCAGTGGGCACCGGAGGAGGTCGCGGCGCACGTGCAGTACATGAACGACTTCGCGGCGCGGCTGGAGGGGACCGGCGAGTTCGTCGGCGGCCAGGCACTCGCCCCCGAGGGGACATGGGTGCGGTACGACGGTGAGGGGCGCCCGCCGGTCACCGACGGCCCGTTCGCCGAGACCAAGGACCTCATCGCGGGCTGGATGGTGATCGACGTCGACAGCTACGAGCGCGCCGTCGAGCTGGCCGGGGAGCTGTCGGCCGCCCCAGGGGCGGGCGGCAAGCCGATCCACGAGTGGCTCGAGCTGCGCCCGTTCCTGGGCCCGCACCCCACCATCACGGAGTGCCCTCATCAATGAACGAGGCCCTGATCCGGAGCCTCACGCCGAGCGTGCTCGCCGTCCTCGTCCGCCGCGGAGCCGACTTCGCGGCGGCCGAGGACGCCGTACAGGACGCACTGGTCGAGGCGGTCCGCGGCTGGCCGGCCGACCCTCCGCGGGATGCGAAGGGCTGGCTGGTCACCGTGGCCTGGCGCAAGTTCCTCGACGCCACCCGCTCGGATGCCGCCCGCCGCCGGCGGGAGGACCGCGTCGACGAGGAGCCGGCACCCGGGCCCGCGCCCGCCGTGGACGACACCCTCCAGCTCTACTTCCTGTGCGCCCACCCGTCGCTGACGCCGTCGTCCGCGGTGGCGCTCACCCTGCGCGCCGTGGGCGGGCTGACCACCCGCCAGATCGCCCAGGCATACCTCGTGCCCGAGGCGACCATGGCGCAGCGCATCAGCCGTGCCAAGCGCACCGTCTCCGACGTGCGATTCGACCAGCCCGGCGACGTCGCCACCGTGCTGCGCGTCCTCTACCTGGTCTTCAACGAGGGCTACTCCGGCGACGTCGACCTCTCCGCCGAGGCCATCCGGCTCACCCGGCAGCTCGCGGCCCGCATCGGCCACCCCGAAGTGGCCGGGCTGCTCGCCCTCATGCTGCTCCACCACGCCCGGCGCGCCACCCGGACCGCGCCGGACGGCAGCCTGGTGCCGCTCGCCGAGCAGGACCGCGGCCGGTGGGACACCGCCTCGATCGCCGAGGGCATCGAGATCCTGCAGGCGGCCCTCGCCCGCGACCGACTGGGCGAGTTCCAGGCCCAGGCCGCCATCGCGGCACTCCACGCCGACGCGCCCACCGTCGAGGAGACCGACTGGGTACAGATCCTGGAGTGGTACGACGAGCTCGTGCGCCTGACCGACAGCCCGGTCGTCCGGCTCAACCGCGCGGTGGCCGTCGGCGAGGCCGACGGCCCGCGCGCCGGCCTGGCGGCGCTCGCGGAGCTGAACGACTCTTCGCCGGCCTCTTCGAGCAGGGGATCCCCCATGCCCCGCCACACCGCGGTGGCGGCGTACCTCCACGAACGCGACGGCGACCTGACGACGGCGGCACGGCTGTATGCCGAGGCGGCCCACCAGGCACCCAACCTCGCCGAGCGCGACTACCTGACCCGCCAGGCCGCCCGCCTCAACGCCCGTCGGCGTGGCTGACGAGTCGCGCCCGGCGGTCCGGCTCCGTCACATCGCGTGAGGACATGTGGGAAGAGCACGGGGCGTCCATGGACCGGTACACGGCGGAGGTGATCGCTCGCGGCCGGCCCTCGGTTCCGTGCGGGCTCGGCCGAGTGCGCACGGTGCCGCGATGAGTTCCGGCCGGGACGCGAGTCTGTTCTGGTGACCGTCGTAGGACGCCGTACGACGCTGCCCGGCACGAGACACCACGGAGGACACCATGACGACCGCACCGGACGACCCGACCACCACGCTGCCCGGCCGCCCGCCCATCGTCGACCTGGCCACCTGGCAGGCCGCCCGTGACGAGCTTCTGGTGCGCGAGAAGGCCCACACCCGCGAGGGCGACGCCATCGCCGCGGCCCGCCGCCGGCTGCCGATGGTGGAGTTCGACGGGACGGTCGAGGTCGTCGGACCGGACGGCCCGGTCCCGTTCCTGGACCTGTTCCAAGGCCGCGACGAGCTCGTGGTCTACCAGCACATGTGGCACGACGGCGCGCCGCACCAGGGGCAGTGCGAGGGCTGCACCACCACGGCCTGGCATCTGAAGGACGCCGCCTACCTCAACGCCGGCGGTGTCTCGTTCGCCATCGTGACCACGGGCCGGTGGGACGAGGTGGCCTCCTACGTCGAGTTCATGGGCTACACCCAGCCCTGGTACTCGGTGCGCGACGTGGACGCGCCGGTCGGCGGGGACATGGGGTACCTCACCTGCTTCCTGCGCGACGGCGATCGCGTGTTCCTCACCTACTCCACGACCGGCCGTGGCAATGAGCGGGTCAACGGGTCCCTCGGCCTGCTCGACATGACGCCCTACGGCCGCCGCGAGGCGTGGGAGGACGACCCCGAGGGCTGGCCCGAAGGGCGCGGCCCGTGCTGGTCCTGGCGCACGGACGCGGACGGGAACGCCACCTGGGGCCCGACCAGCCGCCCCGTGCCGCAGTGGACCCGCCCCGGCGCGACCCCCGTGGAGACCCTCGGCCGACACGGCCACCACCACTGACGCGCCTCCGCCGACGGCGTCGGCAGGGCGTGAGGGGTCTGCGCGCTCTATCGGTCGGCGGCCCCTGGTGGGAGACGGGCCGTCCAGGCTTGCCCATCCCACCAGGAGTCCGGGGGCACATATCGTGTCCGCCGGTCACGAAGCGCCGACCACGGCGACCCCGACCACGGCGACCCCGACCACGGCCGACCGGGTCTACCGCTTGTACGGATCCCCGTCAGGGAGCCATGCGTCCGGCGCATGGATGCCGAAGTCGCCAACGCCTTCGGTCAGGGCGTCGACGGTGCTCAGTACGGCCGGGCGGAGTTCGTCCCGGCGCCAGACGAGAGACCAGGTCCAGTAGAGCTTCGGCTCGGCCACAGGGCGTGCGGCCAGATCGGGCGGCAGTGGAGTGGTCTGGCCCTTGGGCGAGTTGAGGATGGGCCGCCCGCTTCGACGCACATGGTCGAAGAACACGGGACCGGTGATGCCCCCGTCCCTGATGCGCGCCACGGGGACGCCGGTCTCTTCGGCCAATCGGCCCGCGTAGTCGTTCCAGGACAGCCATGTGGTGGTGTCGTCGTCCAGCAGCGCGACGGTGTCCTGGGCGCGGACCTCGCCGGTGTCCTGCCCGGCCGAGACGGCGTAGAGCCGCTCCGCGCCGATCAGCCTGGCGCCGAGTCCGAGCTTCTCCAGGTCGTCCGTACGGATCCAGCACACCGCGAGGTCGAGGCCACCGTCCGCGACGCGCGCCGCCTGGGCGTGGGAGGGCGCGACCCATGCGTCGATGTGCAGGCGCGCCACGGACGAGGCGCGGGCGGTCAGGTCCGCGGGCAGCCAGTTGACGTAGCCGAGCCGGACCGGCTCCGAGCCCGCGATCCTGGCGGCGCGGTTGCGGAGGTCGTCAGCGCGCTCGAGCAGGGCCCGGGTGTGAGGGAGCAGGGCCGCTCCGGCCGGAGTGAGGGCCACCGAACGGCGGTCGCGGTCGAAGAGCCGGACGCCGAGATCCCGTTCCAGCGACTTGATCTGCTGGGACAGGGAGGGGCCGGCGATCAGGAGCCGTTCCGCGGCCCGGCCGAAGTTCAGCTCCTCGGCTACAGCGACGAAATACCGCAACTGGCGTAGCTCCACGCCCGCAATGCTACCCGCGGCCGGAGCCCCGGCCGGTCGCGCCCTCGGCGGACTCGCCCCCCTGCGTCCACGCCCGCTCAGTGGCCGCGGGGCGGGGCGGTCTCGCGTCGGGGCGTCCCTGTGACCGGCTTCCTCCCATCTGGTAGGCGCTGCCTCCCACCGCAGGTCACAGCGGTGCCGAAGCGGGCCGGAGGCTCTCGCCCCCCTTGGTGTTTTGTCGACCGGTCGTCTACATTCATGGGGAGCCGGTCATGAACACCGGTCCGGACAACCCCCACTGGAGACAGTCACCATGAGCACTCCTGACCAGAAGGTCGCCATCATCACCGGCGCGTCCCAGGGCATCGGCGCGGGCCTGGTCGAGGCCTACCGGAAGCTCGGCTACGCCGTCGTCGCGACCTCGCGCGGGATCGCTCCCTCACCCGACCCGCAGGTCCTCACCGTCCAGGGCGACATCGCCGCCCCCGCCACCGCCGAGCGGGTCGCCGGCGCCGCGATAGAGCACTTCGGCCGCATCGACACGCTGGTCAACAACGCCGGCATCTTCGTCGCCAAGCCGTTCACGGAGTACACACAGCAGGACTACGATGCGGTCACCGGCGTCAACCTGAGCGGCTTCTTCCGCATCACCCAGCTCGCCGTCGAGCAGATGCTCCGTCAAGGCGGCGGGCACGTCGTCCAGATCACCACCAGCCTGGTCGACCACGCCAACTCCGCGGTCGCCTCCGTACTGGCCTCCCTGACCAAGGGCGGGCTCCAGTCGGCGACCAAGGCCCTGGCCATCGAATACGCCACCCGCGGCGTGCGCAGCAACGCCGTGTCCCTCGGCATCATCAAGACACCCATGCACCCGGCGGAACACCACGACACCCTCGCCGCCCTCCACCCGGTCGGCCGGATGGGCGAGGTCAGCGACATCGCCGACGCCGTCACCTACCTGGAGAACGCCCCCTTCGTCACCGGCGAAATCCTCCACGTCGACGGCGGCCAGAGCGCCGGCCACTGACCCTCACACCGCCCGGGCGCCACACCCGCCGCCCGGGCACACCCTTCTCGGACCGTGTTCCTCAGGCGTCGGCTCTCCGGCAGGCGAGCGACGCCTCACCCCCTGTGTTGGAGCTGACACCATGAGTACTGACGCGCTGAACGACCCCCTGCACGAGGTGCTGAGCCGCTGGCAGGCCGCCTTCGACGGTCACCAGACGGACGCGATGGCCGACCTGTTCACACCCGACGCCCTCTTCCAGGGGTTCGGGCCCGAGACGATCTCCGGCCGGGACGCCGTGCGCGGCTACTACGCGGCCGTTCCGGACTACCGCAGGGCCCATCTGGGGAACGTCCACGGCTACCGGATCGGCGAACACGTGGCCGGTGGCTTCGCCGACGTCACCTTCCGGGATCCGACGGGGTGGGAGGCCCCGGTGCATCTGTCGTTGGTCCTTCAGCGCGAGGGCGGCGGTTGGCGGATCCGTCAGTACCACGTCTCCCGGATCGTCACTGATCACTGAGACGGCGGTGCCCGTAAGAGGCTGGACCTACCAGCAGGGAGGAAGCCGATCCTGGCATTCGCCCTGGCGGCGGGCGCAGTGTGGGGCCATGCAGCAGCACGTCACCGACACCCGAGGCGTACGTCACTCACCCTGGGGCCATGTCGTACAGGCCGCCGCCGCGCTGGGAGCCGGCATGGGTGTGGGCCGTTTCGTCTACACCCCGATTCTTCCCCTGATGCACGCTCAGATCGGGCTGTCCGCCGCGACGGGGGCGAATCTCGCCACCGCCAACTACGTCGGCTATCTGCTCGGTGCCCTCGCCGGAACCTTCCTGCCTCGGCTGGTGCGTTCCCCGGCCGTGCTGCGGGGTTGCCTGGTGGTGCTGGCGGTGTCCCTGGCCGCGATGCCATTGACCCACGCCCCGGGTGTATGGCTGGTGCTCCGGCTGTGTGCGGGCGTGGCCAGTGCGCTGATCTTCGTCATCGCCGCCAGCTCCCTGCTCAGCCATCTGCGCGACCACCCCGCCCACTTGCCCGGGTGGGCCTTCGGAGGAGTGGGGGCCGGTATCGCCCTGTCCGGGCTGCTCGTCCTCGCCCTGCGCACCATCGCCGACTGGCAGGCCGCGTGGTGGGCCTCCGCCGGGCTGACCGCGCTGCTCGCCCTTCCCGCATGGTTCCTGCGGCCGGAACCCGCTCCCCCGTCGGCGTCCGCCACGCCCGGAGCGGAGCGGCGGGCGACCGGCCCGCGCACCCATCGGTGGTTCACCGCGCTCCTCGCGTCCTACACGCTGGAGGGCATCGGCTACATCATCGCGGGGACCTTCCTGGTGGCCGCGATCGAGCAGAGTTCTCCCGGCTGGATCGGCAGTGGTGCCTGGGTGCTGGTCGGCCTGGCGGCCATCCCGTCCTCCGCGCTGTGGGCGGGGCTGGGCCGGCGCTGGTCCCGCCCGGGGCTCCTGCTGGCCGCGCTGGCCGTCCAGGCCGTCGGCATCGCCCTGCCCGCGCTGATCGGTGGCGTCGCCGCCGCGCTGCTCTCCGCGGTGCTCTTCGGCGCCACGTTCATCGGCGTCAGCACCCTCGCGCTCGCGACCGGCGCGCATCTGCGCTTCCCGCGCGCGGTCGCCCTGCTGACGGCCGGATACTCGGTGGGCCAGATCCTCGGCCCGCTGGTCGCCACCCCTCTGCTGCACCATGGGTACCACCAGGCCCTGATCCTCGCGGCCGTCGTCGTCCTGGCGTCCGCCGTCGCGGCAGCCCTGCTCCGGATCGGTTTCCCCCATCACATGCCCACGCCCGGCCACCCGGTCGCGCGCTCGGAACCCGCACCGGGCGGGCAGCCCACGACCGTCGACACCGCGAGGGCCCAGGCCGACTGACCTCCACGCGAGGCCCGCTGTCGTGGGCGGCACGCCCCTCATCCGGATTTGGGCCTTACCGGCCCGGTGGGCCAGGCCATCTCGATGTCCGTACCTCGTGCTACCGGGTTGAGCAGGAGGACGAGGAGCTGAGCGATGAGCCCGTGCTCTCGACCCCGGATGCGGTACGGGGAATCCGCAAGGCCGCCGCGGGCGAACCGACCGACGTCGACGCGGTCCATGAGCAGCTGACCGAAGTGGGTCTGTGCTATTCCGAAGACCAGGACCCGGAGCGGCATGTCGTGTCGCAGTCGGCCTACGCGGCGGCGGCGTGGCTGCGCCTGCTGGCGGGGCGGAAGCTGCGTACATCGTGGCCTACGCCCAGGAGCAGCGGCGGCGCCACCGTGAGCTGGCCCGGGTGCGGTCGGTGTCCGAGGCCACGCAGCGGGTGCGTCCTGCGGTCGTTGCCGCACCGGCTGGTCCCGCTGCGGGTCGCCTCGCTGTACATGGCGGCCGAGGACGAGCGCGCAGATCGGCGGGGACCTGTACGCGGCGACCCGGGTCAAGGACTCCACCCGGATGATCATCGGGGATGTCCGGGGCAAGGGGCTGACCTCCATCAGCGACGCGTCGGTGCTGATGGGCGCCTTCCGGGAGGCCGCCCATTTCAGCCCCGGCCTGCTGGAGCTCGCCGAGGTCCTGGAGCGCAGCGTCTGCCGGCATCTGGCCGAGCACACCACCATCGCGCACGGCGAGCTCGGCGGTGCCCGCCGAGCGGCCCGTTGCGGACGCGGAGCTCAGTGAGCACTTCATCGCCGCCCTGCTGGTCGACATCCCGGACGAGGACACCGTGGCGCACATGACCAACTGCGGGCATCCGCCGCGCCTGCTGCTGCACGAGCGGGGCGAGGTGACCACCCTGTCCGCGGCCCAGCCCGCCTCTCCGATGGGCATGTGCGGACTCCCGAACGGCTCGAGCGCCTCCGGCACGCCCGACACCTTCGCCTTCGAGGACGGCGAGCCGCCGCTGCTCTACACGGACGGGGTGATCGAGGCCCGTGCCCCGACGGGTCCTTCTATCCGCTGGCCCAACGGGTCGGGCAGTGGAGGTGCTCCGGTCCCGAAGGGCTGCTGCACCACCTCCGCCGCGATCTGCTGGACCATGCCGGCGGGCGGCTGGACGACGACGCCGCCATGGTGGTCATCCGGCGCTCGCCCGCCCTCCACCCGGTCCAGCAGCTGAAGAAGATGGTGCCGGTCAACGCCGTCGACCGTTGATCCGTGGCGTTCCGGCAGATCCGGCAGACCCGGCGGAACGCCGCCCGGCTGAGCAGGTCGGACGAAGCCCACTGCCGTTCGGCAGGTGCCCTGAAGGGGCGCGGGGCTGTGTTGGATGTGCGGCTCCGCCGCGTGGGCGGGACCAGCCACGATGGCGCCACAGACGACCGACGGCACAGCGCGGCACATCCAGCGGAGCGCTCAGCGGACCCGGTCGACGCGGCGCTCGTCCCAGACCGGCTCCGCCGTCTCGCGGACGACACCGTCCGCACCGAAGACCAGGAAGCGGTCGAAGGACCGCGCGAACCAGCGGTCATGGGTGACCGCCAGCACCGTGCCGTCATAGGCGCCGAGCCCGTCCTGCAGCGCTTCGGCCGACTCCAGGTCCAGGTTGTCCGTGGGCTCGTCCAGCAGCAGCGCGGTCGTCCCGGCCAGTTCGAGCAGCAGGATCTGGAACCGAGCCTGCTGGCCGCCCGAGAGCCGGTCGAAGGTCTGGTCGCCCTGGCGATCGAGCTCATAGCGCCGTAGGGCGCTCATCGAGCGCCCCCGGTCCCGGGCGTGCTCGGTCCACAGGATGTCGACCAGCGTGCGCCCGAAGAGCTCCGGATGGGCGTGGGTCTGGGCGAAGTGGCCGGGCACGACCCGCGCGCCCAGCTTCCACTCCCCCCGGTGGTCGACGCTCTGGCCCGCCAGGAGCCGCAGGAAGTGGGACTTGCCCGAGCCGTTGGAGCCCAGGACGGCCACCCGCTCACCGTAGAAGACCTCCAGGTCGAAGGGGCGCATCAGCCCCTCCAACTCCAGCGCCCGGCACGTCAGCGCCCGCACCCCGGTGCGTCCGCCCGCGAGCCGCATGGTGATGTCCTGTTTGCGCGGCGGCTCCGGTGGCGGCCCGGCCTCCTCGAACTTCCGCAGCCGGGTCTTGGCGGCCTGGTAGCGGGAGGCCATCTCGTCACTTCGGGCCGCGTACCGCTGCATGTCCAGCACCAGCCGTTTGAGCTGGGCATGCTTCTCGTCCCAGCGCCGCCGGAGCTCCTCGAAGCGCTCGAACCGCTCCTCGCGGGCGTCGTGGTAGGTGGCGAAACCGCCGCCGTGCACCCACACATCGCTGCCCGCCGGGCTCGGCTCGACGCTGACGATCCGGTCGGCCGCGCGGGCCAGCAGTTCCCGGTCGTGGCTGATGAACAGGACGGTCTTACGGGTCTCGCGCAGCCGCTCCTCCAGCCACTGCTTGCCCGGCACATCGAGGTAGTTGTCCGGCTCGTCCAGCAGCAGCACGTCGTCGGGCCCGCGCAGCAGCGCCTCCAGGACCAGCCGCTTCTGCTCGCCCCCGCTGAGGGTGCGCACCTGACGCCACTGGGCCCGTTCGTACGGCAGTCCGAGCGCCGCCATGGTGCACATGTCCCATACCGTCTCGGCCTCGTAGCCACGCGCCTCGGCCCAGTCGCTCAGGCTCTGGGCGTAGGCCATCTGGGCGGCCTCGTCGTCCCGCTCCATGATCGCCAGCTCGGCCTCGTCGACCGCGCGGGCGGCCTCGCGGACCCGGGGCTGGGCCACCGACACCAGCAGGTCGCGGACCGTCCGCTCATCGCGCACGGAGCCGATGAACTGCGGCATCACCCCGAGCGAACCGCTGACCGTGACCGTGCCGCCGTGCGGCTCCACCTCGCCGGAGACCAGCCGCAGCAGCGTGGTCTTGCCCGCCCCGTTGGGCCCGACCAGGGCGGCCACCGTGCCCTCCGCGACGCGGAACGACACATCGCCGAGCAGCAGCCGTCCGTCGGGCAGGAAAAAGGCGAGGTGCGCGGCCTCCAGATGTCCCATGGTCCGGCATTCTCACGGCCCGGTCGCCCCATCGGCAAAGCGATTTCCCGAACCGGGCCCGAGGATGCCCGCATGTGGCTGAACACGGGGGCCCCGCCGTCCGTATGGGAGAGAAACGTCCCCTGATCAGGAGGCACTACCATGACGCAGTCGGCAATCAACGGGCAGGGCACCACCCGCCGCGCCGTCGTCACCGCGGCGGGAGTGGCCGGGCTGGCCGCCACGCTTGCCGCATGCGGCAAGGACGACAGCGGCGATTCGGACACCGGCAGCGCGGGCAGCGCCCAGGACGCCGGGGGTTCGCAGCCGTCGCAGAGCGCGGAGGGCGGCCAGTCGGCCGGCGGGGACGGTATGGAACTGGCCAAGACCTCCCAGATCCCCGAGGGCGGTGGCATGGTCTTCAAGGACCACAAGGTCGTGGTGACCCAGCCCAAGGCGGGTGAGTTCAAGGCGTTCTCGTCGATCTGTACGCACCAGGGCTGCTCGGTCGGCGATGTGACCGGCGGCACCATCAACTGCCCGTGCCATCAGAGCAAGTTCGACATCACCGACGGCAGTGTGAAGGGCGGACCGGCGCAGAAGCCGCTGCCGGGCGCGCAGATCAAGGTGCAGGGAAGTTCGATCTGGATGGCGTGACGGCCGTCCTCCGCCAGCAGGCGACCACCTCGTCGGCCGTGGTGACGGCGGCCACGAGGGCGAGGGTGTGGCGGACCATCGCCGGGGTGTACGAGGCGGGCACCCCGGCGATCGCGTCCTCGGGCACCACGGCCGTATAGCCGAGGTTGACGGCGTCGAAGACGGCGGCCGGGATGGCCACATTGGCCGACACGCCGGTGATGACCAGCGTGCGGCAGCCCAGATTGCGCAGCAGCGCGTCCACCTCGGTCCCGGCGATCGGCGAGAGGCCGTGCAGCCGCCGTACGACCAGGTCCTCGGCGGCCACCGGAACCGGTTCGGCGATCTCCACCGCCGCGCTTCCGGTGAGCTGCCGGACCGGCAGCCGCTCGACGGCCCGGAACAGCGGGGCGTTGCGGCTCGCGCCGCGTCCGTCGGCGCGCCGCTCGGCCACCGCGTGCAGCACCTGGACGCCCGTGTCGTGGGCGGCCGCCACCAGCTGGGCGACACGCCCGAGCGCACCGATGTCCTGTGCCACGGCGGCCAGTTCGGGCAGCGCGCTGTCCGGGCCCACCACACCGCGCTGGCATTCGACGGTGAGCAGGGCGCAGCCTTCCGGCCGGAGCAGTTCCACTAGGTCTTCGCGGGGGCGCGGGGTCACGGCGCGGGAGAGTAGCGTCCCTTGCGTCATCAAGGAAGAGCCATCATCCTGTGCCGCACATCCAGTCACCGGGAGGTACAGGGTCGGATGACCGTCACCCAGCGGCGGGGACGCCGCATCATGATGGCCCAGGACGAGCTGGACACCTTCCTCGCCGAACAGCGCACCTGTCGGGTGGCGACCGTGGCCGCGGACGGGCGGCCGCATGTCAGCCCGCTGTGGTTCTGCTGGGACGGCGCCGCCCTGTGGCTGTACTCCCTGACCCGCAGCCGCCGCTGGGCCGAGGTGCGCCGCGATCCGCGGATCTCGGTGGTGGTCGACGACGGGCACGACTACGGCGAACTGCGCGGGGTGGAACTCTCCGGCGAGGCGGTCCTGGTCGGCGAGGCGCCGCGCACCGGCGTGTCGTGCCCCGAACTCGACACGCCGGAGCGGATGTTCGCGGCGAAGTACTTCGGCCTGGACGCCATGCCGCACGACGGGCGCCACGCATGGCTGCGCCTGGCCCCCGAGGCGATCCGCTCCTGGGACTTCCGCAAGATGCCGCAGGGCTGAGGCTTGCCCGGGAGCGGGGCCCGGGCCGGGCTCCGGGCCGGTCGGCGGCCCGTCGGCGATCAGTCGATGATCAGTCGATGATCTTCTCGCCGACGGACCGCAGCACCTCGACCGCCGCGCGGATCGAGGGCCTGCGGTCGGCGTCCGCGCGCCAGATCGCGTAGATGTGCCGCCGCATCGTGGGCTGGCTGACGGGCACCATCCGCACCCCCTCGGGCACCGGGCCACGGCCCAGCCGGGGCACCACCGCGATGCCCAGCCCGGCGGCGATCAGCGAGAGCTGGGTGTGGTGCTCATGCGCGGTGTGCCGGATCCTCGGCTCGATGCCCTTGCCGCGCAGGGTCACCATCAGCCAGTCGTAGCAGAATCCGCCCTTGGGCCAGGAGACCCACTCGTCGTCCACGAAGTCCTCCGGCTCGACCGCGTGACGGTCGGCGAGGGGGTGGTCGGCGGGCATCGCCACATCCACCGGGTCGTCCAGCAGGGCGGCCTTCACCAGCCCGCCGGGCATCGGCAGGGGTTTGTTGTACCAGTCCAGGACCACGGCCAGATCGATGTCGCCGCGCACCACCGAGGGCACCGACTCATCGGGCTCCATCTCCTGCAGCCGCACGTTCAACTGCGGATGCTCGGTGCGCAGCCGGCCCAGCGCGTCGGGGAAGAGACCGCGGACGGCGGTCGGGAACGCGCCGAGCAGCAGCTCGCCGACGGCATGGCCACGCTGCGCCTCCAGATCCGCCTGGGCCAGCTCCACCTGGGAGAGGATGCGCGCCGCGTGGTCGGAGAGCAGCCGCCCGGCGTCGGTGAGGCGGATCCCGCGCCCGTTCTTGGCGAGCAGCTGCTGACCGGTCTCCCGCTCCAGCTTGGCGAGTTGCTGGGAAACGGCGGAGGTGGTGACGTGCAGCCCCTCGGCGGCGCCGCTCACGGAGCCGTGGCGGGCCACGGCGTGCAAGGTCCGTAGGCGATCCAGGTTCAACAACATGTAAGGAATCCTACGCGATACCGCCAACGAAATCTCGCTTGTCCTAAGAGGTTGCAGCCCACATCGTAAAGGCATGACCTCAGCGACCGCCTCGGCGCCCCCTGCCGCCGCTTCCACGGCGGAGACCTCCTGCTCCCCCGCCCGACGACCGCTCCTCGACTGGCGGATCCGCTTCGGCACGCTCTCCCTGATCTGGGGTTTCAGCTTTCTCTTCATCAAGGTGGGCAATGAGGCGTTCGCCCCCTTGTACGTCACGCTCGGGCGGATGCTGTTCGGCACCGCCGTACTGCTCGTGACGCTGGTGGTGCAGCGGGAGCGGCTGCCGCGCGGGGCGCGGGTCTGGGGTCATCTGGCGGTGGCCGCGTTCTTCCTCAACGCGCTGCCGTTCTCGCTGTTCGCCTACGCCGAGCTGACCATCCCCTCCACCCTGGCCGGTATCTGCAACGCCGCCTCGCCGCTGTGGGGGATGCTGCTCGCGGTGGTCGTGGTCTCCGACGACCGGCCGAGCCGTCAGCGTGTCGCGGGTCTCGGGCTCGGCTTCATCGGCGTGTTGATCGTGCTGGGCGCCTGGCAGGGCTTCTCCGGCCAGGACCCGCTGGGCACGGTGCTGGCCCTGATCGCCTCGGCCAGCTATGCGGTCGGCTGGCAGTACGTCCGGCGCACGCTGAGCGATACGGGCCACTCCCATCTGTCGATGTCCGGCGGTCAGCTGCTGCTCGGCACGGTGCAACTCGCCCTCGTCGCACCGGTGTTCGCGACGACGCCCACCTCCTTCCCGGTCCTGCCCGTGCTGTCCGTGCTCGCCCTGGGCGCGCTGGGCACCGGGGTGGCCTTCCTGGTCCAGTACGGGCTCGTCGACGAGGTCGGCCCGACGACGGCGATGATGGTCACCTACTTCGTCCCGGTGATCGCCACCACCGCGGGCGTGGCGATCCTCGGGGAACACCTCACCTGGAACACACCGGTGGGCGCCGCCGTCGTCCTCATCGGCGCGGCCCTGACCCAGCGGCGCTCCACCACCCGATAGCCGCCCCGCCGCCCGGTGCCCTCGGTCGGCCGCCCGTCGGCCGGTCGAGGGCACCGGTCGTCACATCAGCGCGTCCAACGCCAGCGGCAGGGCACGGACACGCCTGCCGGTTGGCGTTGAGCCCCTGCCCTCCGTGGTCGGTGTGCGGAACCCGGGGCGCTAGTCCAGCCGTCCCGTGACCGTCGCCCCCGCCGCCGCGGCCACCGCGGCGGCGACCGTCTCGATCTCGCCGGCGGCCAGCGGCGAGATCGTCAGCCGGACCCCCGGTGGCGAAGCCACGCGGAACCGCGCCCCGGGGGCGACGGCCCAGCCCGAGGCCAGCAGCCGGGCGACGGCGCCGGTCTCGTCCGGGACCGGCACCCACACATTCATCCCGCTCCGCCCGTGCGCGGCGATCCCCCGCGCCCGCAGCGCCCGCACCAGCGCGGCGCGCCGCGTGTCGTAGGACGCCGCCACCGCCGCCGCGTCGACCGCGCCCGTCCGCCACAGCCCGCCGACCGCGTCCTGCAGCAGATGGCTGACCCAGCCCGGCCCCAGCCGCTGGCGGCCGCGCACCCGGTCCAGGGTGACGGGGTCGCCGGTGAGCACGGCGAGCCGCAGATCGGGGCCGTACGCCTTGGCGGTGGAGCGGACCAGCGCCCAGTGGTCCGTGCCCCCGGCCAGGGGGCGCAGCGGGAGGTCCACGATGCCGTGCCCGTGGTCGTCCTCGATCAGCAGTACGGAAGGGTGGGCGGCGAGCACGGTTCGCAGCTCGCGGGCGCGTGTCGCGCTCACCACCGCGCCGGTCGGGTTCTGCGCCCGGTCGGTGACCACCAGCGCCCGCGCCCCCTGGGCCAGCGCCTGCTCCACCCGCTCGGGCAGCGGCCCGTCGTCGTCGACCCCGACCGGGACGGCGCGCAGTCCGAGCGCCGGGATCAGGTCGAGCAGACTACCCCAGCCGGGGTCCTCGACCGCGACCGCGTCACCGGGACGCAGATGCGCGGCCAGCACCCGTTCGATCGCGTCGAGCGCGCCCGACGTGACGGCGACCGGCCCGGCCGGCACCCCGTCCGCATCGAGGGCGGCCCGGGCGAGCTCGGCGACCTCGGGGACGACGTCCGGCGCGCCGTACAGCGTGGGGCGCTCCGCCGCGCGGGCCGCGGCCGCCGCGAGCGGCGCGCCGAGCGGGGGCAGCAGGGCGGGGTCGGGGTTGCCGCTAGACAGGTCGCGCGCGCCGGTGGCGTCGACGCCGATCCACTCGCGGGGCGTACTGGAGGGGCGGGAGCGCACCCGGCTCCCCCGGCGCCCCGCCGTTTCGATCACGCCCCGTTCGCGCAGCACGCGATAGGCGGCCGCGACCGTATTGGGATTCACGCCCAGTCGCTGCGCCAACTCCCGCAAGGGCGGCAGCAGTTGGCCCGGCGGCAGCTCACCGGCGCCGACCGCGCGCTCCACACTGGCCGCGATCTCGGCTGCGCGACGCCCGACGATCGGATATTCTCCTAGCACAAATGCTATTTTGCACTAATGCAATGGAGGACGCAAATGCCCGCCCCGGACGCCACCGCCGCGACCAACGCGCCCGACAACGCCTACACACCGACCGGCCGCACCGTGCCCACCCGCTCCCGCGAGCGCGCGTCGTACGACCGGGAGGTGGTGCACGCGATCCTCGACGAGGGCTACGTCTGCCATCTGGGCTTCATACGCGATGGCGCACCCGTCGTCCTGCCGACCCTCTACGGCCGGGTCGGGGAGCGGCTGTATCTCCACGGCTCGACGGGGGCGCGTCCGCTGCGCATGGCGGGCGCGCCGGGCGGCGAGGAGCCGGGGCTGCCGGTGTGTCTCACCGTCACCCATGTCGACGGACTGGTCCTGGCCCGCGCGGCGTTCCACCACTCCATCAACTACCGCTCGGTGGTGGTGCACGGCATCGCCCGCCCGGTGACCGATCCGGCCGAGCGCACCGCGGCCCTGGACGCCCTGGTGGACCATGTGGTGCCGGGCCGAGCCGCCGACTCCCGGCCCGCCAACGCCAAGGAGCTGGCCGCCACCGCCGTGCTCGGCCTCGACCTCGAAGAGGTCTCCGCGAAGATCCGCACCGGCGGGCCCAACGACGACGCCGAGGATCTGGGACTCCCCCACTGGAGCGGCGTGGTGCCCGTCGCCCGCACGTACGGCGCGCCGGACCCCGCCGACGACCTCGCGCCCGACACGCCGGTGCCCGGCTACCTCACCCGACTCTGACCGGGGACGCCCCGCCGCCCTCCGGGTCGTCACACACCGGGGACGGGGGGCGGTCACCCTCCCGCCGTGTACTCCCGCTCCCCCTCGACCGGCGCCGAGGCCGCCACCGGCTCGGCGGCGGCGGCCTTCGGGGTGGAGGTCTGGGCGATCAGGGCGCCGGCCAGCACCACCACACCGCCGACGACCTGCGCCACGCCCAGGTGTTCATCCAGCAGCACCCACGCCAGAACGGTCGCGATGACCGCCTCCAGACAGGCGAGCACCCCGGCCACCTGCGGTGAGAGCCGGCGCACCGACAGCACCCCGGTGAGATACGCGATCACCGTCGCCACCAGCACGATCCAGGCGAGCAGCACCATGGCGGGAACGCGGGCGCCCGCAAGGTCGGCGCCACCGGTGAGGACCGTCCAGTCCATGCCCCAGGGGCGGCCGACCACGGTCAGCGCCACGGCTCCGATCAGCAGTCCGTAGGCGATGACGCCGAGCGGATCCGCCGGGTCCTGGCCGTCGCTGCCGTGGTCGGAGAGGACGAAGTAGCCCACCTGACAGAAGGCCGCGCCGAAGGCGAGCAGCAGTCCGAGGGGGTTGAAGCCCAGCCCGGACCAGACCTCCACCACGCACGCGAGCCCGCCGACGGCCAGGACGACGCCGATCGCCGCGGCCCGGCTCACCGGCCGGCGCTGGACGAACCGCACCCACCCCAGCACCAGGGCGGGCGCCAGATATTCGACGAGCAGCGCGACGCCGACGGGGATCCGGGAGAGCGCCGCGAAGTAGCAGGCCTGCACTCCCGCGACGGCCAGCAGACCGAACCCCACCAGCAGGGCGGGGCGCCGGGTCAGCAGTCGGCGATGGCGCCAGGCCAGGGGCAGCAGGACCAGGGCCGCGCCGGTCACCCGCAGCCAGGTGACCTCGAGCGGCGCGAGCCCCGCCTCGATCAGCGGTTTGGCGGCGACACCCGATCCGCCGAACGTGAGCGCCGACACCAGGGCGAGCCCCAGGCCGACCTTCCTTTGCCGTGAGTGGCCTCCGGATACCTGCACCGGGCCATCATGTCAGCTCACGTCAGTACCGTCATCCCGTTGACTGCTGGCAGGTCTCCACAGTCAGGGCGGTGACCAGCGGTTCGACGGCGACGCCCGCGCGCCGCAGCACCTCCATGGCACGACACTCCCGGTCACGGACGAACGCGGCGAGGAGATCGAGGCCCCCGGCGCGGGACCCGCCACGGGAGGCGGCGCGGCGGACCGCCGCATCGAGGGCGGCCGCCGCGGCGGGCGACCATCCGGCCATCCCGTTCCCCACCGACGGCGCCGCCCCCGAGACCTCGACGGTGCCGCTCCACCGGAGCCCGTAGCCGATGACGCGCTGCACCAGATACCCCAGCAGCCGTATCACCTGGGGCGGGCCGCCGGGAAACACCTCCCGTACGTCCTGGTCGGACTCCAGGAGGCCGTGCAGCAGATGGGCGGTGTCGATCTGCGCGTCACCATCGCGTACGGCGCGCCGGCGAGCCCCCGCGATCACGGTGGCCACCACTTCGCTGACCCGGTCCTCGCATCCGGCGTCGTCCGGGCCGGCGGAAAGGGTAGGACTTCGCACGCTCTCACCCCATCAGTCCCTTGAGGCCGGAGCATCCCCGCCGGGAAGCATGTACGCATCCCACCGTGGTTGTGCGCGGATGACCGGTTCTCATCCTCGGGGAGGAGAGGAAGGGGAAACACCAGAACTGACGACTCGTCAGTATTGAATGTTCCGGACCCCGGGGCTACGTTGCCCGGCACCGTCGCACCACACACCGCAGGAACCCGCCGAAGGGACTCCCCCATGGCCGAGGTCAGCGCGCAGACACGCATCGAGGCACCGGCCGAGAAGGTCTGGGCCCGGCTGACGGACTTCTCCACATACGGCGACTGGAACGCCACCCACACCAGCTTTCCGCGGGGCGGCCCGACCACGCTGGAGGTGGCGGCGACCTATGAGGAGAACATGAAACTGATGGGCTTTCCGGCCGAGGTGACCTGGATCGTCGAGGAGTGCGAACCCGCCCGGCTACTGGTCACCCGGGGCAAGGGCCCGATGGGCGTGAACCTCGCTATGCGCTACTCGCTCGCACCGGACGGCGATGCCACGACGGTGCGCGTGGACGGGGAGTTCACGGGGGCGGCGGTCTCTTTGATGGCCGGGAAGCTGAAGGACTCGGCGACCAGCGCGCTCAATGAGTCGTTGCGCAAGCTGAACGCGCTGGTCGTCTAGGGCCCTTCTGACGGAGCGCCGCGACGCCGCGGAGGTCCGCCAGAAGGACCTTAACGCCGGGCAGGCACCGGGTCCCCCGTCCCGCCCCGTCGCCCCCGCGGCCGTACCCCCGTCCGATCGGGCTCAGCTCTCGCCGCCCCGCTCGGTACCGCCCTTCTCCTCGTCCTGCTCGGCGAGGATGAGATACAACCGCTTGCGCGACTCATTGATGACGGCGACGGCCTTCTGCCGCTGCTCCGCGCTGCCGGTGCGCCAGACCTGGGAGAACGCCTCCATCAGCCCGAAGCCCGCCTGCCGGACCTCCTGCATGGCCTCCCAGTCGATACCGCGCCCGGCCTCCTCCCACGGGGCCGCGGGGCCCGCCTCGGCCTCGGTGCGGCCGGTGTCGGTGAGCGCGAACAGCTTCTTGCCGCCCTCGCTCTCGCTGCCGATCAGCCCCTCGTCCTCGAGCAGCTGAAGCGTGGGATACACCGAGCCGGGGCTGGGCCGCCAGGCCCCCCCACTGCGCTCGGCGATCTCCTGAATCATCTCGTAGCCGTGCATCGGGCGGTCCTTCAGCAGGGCCAGGATCGAGGCGCGCACATCGCCGCGCCGCGCCCGCCCACGCGGCCCGCGGCCACCGGGGCCGCCGCGGCCTCGGCCGCCGAACGGGGGCCCGCCGAAGGGCGGGCCGTCGAAACCGGGGCCGAACGGGCCGAATGCCGCGCGCCGCCCCTCACCCTCGCCCCGGCCGCGGTGGCCGGGTCCGCAGTGTTCACGTCCATGTCCATGTCCATGGGAACGCATCGTGACGCTCCTTCCTATCGTCGATCCATCACGACACGTCAACGATATATCGGAACCGATCGGATGCCAACCCTTTGGCTCGCCGGCTTGTGTGAAGCCGGTTGTCGTCCGAGGGCTCGGCTACGGGTTCTTCCTGGCCGCGCCGTTTCCTAGACTCACGGCATGAAGAACAACACATGCACCCACTGCGGCACCGTCGGCCTGGCGGAAGGATTCATCGAGGACGCCGGTGAGCATTCGCGCGGGTACGCGCGCTGGATCGAGGGGGCGATGGAGCGGGGACTCTTCGGGGGCGCCAAGCGGATCGGCCGTCCCCGGCGGAAGATAGTGGCGTTCCGCTGCCCTGAGTGCGGGCACCTCGAGCTGTTCGCCGCCGACGAGGGGTAGTCGGCCCTCGCTCCCCGCACCACCGGCCAGGGCCGACACCACCGCCCCCAGGGGGTGCCACGGCTGGTGGATTGGCCATGGCTGCCCCGCATACCGCCGCCTACGGTCGGCGGTATGCGGATACGTATCGTCGACGCCTTCACCGAGCACCCCTTCGCCGGCAACCCGGCCGGGGTCGTCCTCCTCGACACCGACACCTTCCCGGACGACGGCTGGCTGCAACAGGTCGCCGCCGAGGTCAATCTCGCCGAGACCGCCTTCGCCCACCCGCTCCCGCAGACCGCGGAGGCGGACTGGGCGCTGCGCTGGTTCACCCCGGTCACCGAGGCGCCCATGTGCGGCCATGCCACGCTCGCCACCGCCCATGTCCTGAAGACCACGGGGGCCGCGACCGGCACGGTCCGCTTCGCCACCCTCAGCGGGGTCCTGTCGGCGACAGCCGATGACGGCGGCTCCATCACGCTGGACTTC
The DNA here is from genome assembly GCF_042868035.1 of Streptomyces sp. NPDC007875. Taxonomy (NCBI): domain Bacteria; kingdom Bacillati; phylum Actinomycetota; class Actinomycetes; order Kitasatosporales; family Streptomycetaceae; genus Streptomyces; species Streptomyces sp. NPDC007875. Next base: position 279,953 of record NZ_JBIADZ010000012.1, read on the forward strand.
CCCACGGCCTCACTGACCGCGCTGCCGGTCTCCCAGAAGACGGCCGAGGTCGCCGGAGCCCTCGGCGCCGAGATCGTGTCCGCCCATCACGCCGGCCCGCATATCGACGATCTGCTGATCGAGCTGGCCGACGAGAAGACCGTGCGCGCCCTGGCCCCCGACCTCGCCTCACTCAAGCGGATCAGCCACCGGGGCGTCATCGTGACCGCGGCCGCCGAGGACCCCACACGCGGCTACGACTTCGTCTCGCGGATGTTCGCCCCGGCCGTCGGCATCGACGAGGACCCCGTCACCGGCAGCGCCCACACCGCGCTCGCGCCCTACTGGTCGGCCCGGTTCGGCCGCGACGAGCTGACCGGGATGCAGGCGTCCGCGCGCACCGGCCTGGTCCGCACCGCGCTGCGCGGCGACCGTACGCTGCTGACGGGCGGCGCCGTCACCGTCATCGACGGCGAATTGCTGGCCTGAGACCCATCGGTCACGACGGATGGCGGGTCAGGCCGTGGGCAGCCAGTCCACCCGGCCCGCCAGCAGGGCGTATCCGACGAAGGCCACGATGTCGATCAACGCATGCGCGGCGACCAGCGGCCCGACCCGCCCCCAGCGGCGGTAGAGCAGCACGAAGATCACACCCATCGCCAGGTTGCCGAAGAAGCCGCCGATCCCCTGGTAGAGGTGGTACGAACCGCGCAGCACCGAGCTGGCCAGCAGGGCGGCCATCGGGGTCCAGCCCAACTGCCCGAGCCTGCGCAGCAGATAGCCGACCACGATCACCTCCTCCAGCACCGCGTTCTGCACGGCGGAGGCGATCAGCACGGGGATCTTCCACCACACATCGGGCAGCGACTCGGGCACCACCGTCAGATTGCCCCCGGCCGCCCGCGCTCCCAGATACAGCAGCAGCCCGGTGCCGCCGATCGCGGCCGCGACCGCGGCGCCCCACGCCAGGTCGAACCGCGGCCGGTCGCGGTCGAAGCCGATCGCCCGCAGCCCGGCGCCCTCACGCGACAGCAGATGGGCCACGAGCGCGACCGGCACCAGCGCGGTCGAGATGCCGAACAGCTGCCAGGCGAGATCCAGCCAGGGCCTCCCCGGCGCGGCGGAGGAGTTGAGATTGGCCGCCTGATCCTTGAGCCCGCCCGGTTTGGTCACCGAGCCGACAAAGCTGATCAGTGCGGACAGCCCGCTCGCGCCGAGGGACAGCGCCAGCACGAGCAGCGTCTCATTGCGCAGCATCCGCCGCGAGAGCCCGTCCTCGACCGGGGCATCCGCGCCCCGTGCCTGTGACCGCACTCCTGTCCCCACTTCCGCTTGTCCGCCTCATCGGGCGCATCCGCCCCGCTCACGGGACAATACGGTGTCATGGTCGCCGGTGTGGGCGTCACCCGGAGAGGTCGGTCGGCCAGGTGTGCACCGGGGCGTCGGTCCGCATCAGGGCGCAGTAGCGGCGGGTCATGGCCGCGAGCGCGGCGTCCCGGTCCAGCCCGCCGGCCAGCGCGCGGTGGTAGGTGGCGGTCTGCCAGGACGCGCCGTTGACCCGCAGCTTGCAGCGCTCCTCGATCACGCCGAGGTAGCGGTCGCGGTCGGCGGGCTCCACACCCCAGGAGTCGAGGCCGGACGCGGCGAGCGGCAGCAGCTCCTCGCGGACCAGCCGTACGGCGGAGGTGCGGGCCAAAGAGGCCGACCGGCCGGATTTGGGCCACTGCAGGACCGCGTCGATGCCGTGCCGGCAGGCCGCGTCGAAGTTGGCCGCGGCGGCCGCGAAGGGCAGCCGCGTCCACACCGGGCGGGACTCCTCGGCGAGCGCCCTGACCAGTCCGTAGTAGAAGGCGGCGTTGGCGATGACATCGGTGACGGTGGGCCCCGCCGGGAGCACGCGGTTCTCCACGCGCAGATGCGGAACACCGTCCACGACGTCGTAGACGGGCCGGTTCCAGCGGTAGATGGTGCCGTTGTGCAGCGCCAGTTCCTGGAGCTCGGGCACCCCGCCCTCGTCCAGCAACCGCAGCGGGTCCTCGTCCTCGCCGGTGGAGAGCAGGGGCGGAAAATAGCGCAGGTTCTCTTCGAACAACTCGTAGGCGGAACCGATCCAACGCTCGCCGAACCAGGTGCGCGGGCGCGCCCCCTGGGCGGCGATCTCCGGCGGACGCACATCGGTGGCCTGCAGGAACAGCGGCGGCCGGGATTCGCGCCATGCCTCATGGCCGAAGACGAAGGGGGAGTTGGCGCCCATCGCGATCTGCACGGCGGCCACCGCCTGCGCCGCGTTCCACGCGTCCGCGAAGCGCTCCGGGGTGACCTGGAGATGGAGCTGGACGGAGGTGCAGGCCGCCTCGGGGGCGATGGAGGCGCTGGCGTAGGTGAACCGCTCGCGGCCCTCGATGTCGATGAGGAAATCCTCGCCGCGGGCGGCCAGCATCTGCTCGTTGAGGAGTTTGTAACGGTCGTCATAGGAGAGGCTCGTGGATCCCAGATCGTCCGCGGCGAGGGTCGGCAGAATTCCGATCATCACGATCTCGGAGGACACTTCCCGCGCCTTGCGATCGGCATATGACAAACCGGTTCGGAGCTCTTCCGAGAGCTGATCGAGAACGCGTCCGCGCAAACGGTGGGGCACGATGTTTACTTCAAGGTTGCACTGCCCGAGTTCGGTCTGGAAATCATGACTCCCGATGCGCTCCAGAACCTCCGCGTTCATCATCCTCGGCAGTCCGTCGGCCCCGGCGAGATTCAGCTCGATCTCCAGCCCCATCAGATTCTTCGGGCGGTCGAATCGCTTGTCGGCCAAGAGCCGGCCCAGCCCGTCGAGGCACTGCCGCAACCGGACGCGCTGCCGTCGCCGGCCGGACGGGTCGAACTCACCGGCTATGAGCTTGTCCCCCATCGAAGCGTCCCTCCTCGAGTGGATCATCGGTGCCAGCCGTCTGCACACCACGCTCGATGATGCCCACCAATGTGATCGATAACGCCCCGCGATCCCCACCCAGCCGGTACGCTCTCTGGAACTGTTCATTGCGCCGAAAAAATGGACCGGCGAGTTCCAGCCTACCGCGCCGGCCTCAAAATGCCAGGTCATATCCGTTCATCTGGCACGGAATCGGGGAAAATCCCCGCATTCTCGGGGTCTGGATAACGTCTTGTCGGCAATGCGGGCAGCGGCTAGATGAAACACAACGGGAACACTTGTCGTATAAACTCGGCTAACGAGGCAGAGAGATAAGGCCCGAACGGTCTGTTCCGGTTCCCCTCTGACCCGTGTTCCACCGACAGCGCCGCCCAAACCCGGCCCGCTATCGCTTCACCGTGTCTCCAAGCGAGAGGCGACCCACCATGCCGCTGCATGTGCCCCAGGCCCCCGCGCCCGCCCTGCGCAGCGTCCTCACGGCCCTTGACTCCCCCACCGCCGTCCGCGAGGCCCGCACCCCGGTACTCTCCACGCTCACCGGCCCCTTCGAACCCGAACTCCCGCTCCCCGTCCATGTCCTGGACGACATCACCACCGCCGACGGCCCGCCACGGACCCGGCTCACCGGCTGGCGCTTCCTGATCCGCGACGGCAACCGCACGGTGGCCGCCGCCGAGGCGATGCTCACCGCCGACGGCTGGGCCTTCTCACACTTCTCCGAGGGTCCCTATGTCAGCTCGGCCGAACTCGCCCTGAGCCAGGCCGAGTCGCTGCCCTCGGCATACCAACCGCGGCTGCTGTCCATCCCCGAGCTCTACATGGTCACGCTCTGGCTGCACGGCGACCTGACGGCGGACGGCGCCGAAGGCGGCCTCGGCGCGGGGGATCTGTTGGTGCCGCTCGCCCCGGCCCCGCCGGGGATCGCGCCCCACCGGGCGCATCGCGCAACCGATCTGCTGCCGGTTCTCACCCACCGGCTCACCCGGGCTCCCTTGCTTGGCTCACCCGCCTGACCTGGGCCTCCATCAGGTTGGGAGCGCCCCGTGACCGCCGGGTCACGGGGCGCTCCGCAGCATCCTCGTAACAGTCCGGCGGCGATGAACCGTCCGGACGGGTGATGCGTCATTATCTAGCGAGACCGGTACCGCGAAATCCCTGCGGATTCCAGGCCGTAGGGCAACACTGGAGCAATCGACCGACTCAAACCACGGGGGGCGGCCATGGACGCCGCAGCGAGCCGCAGGACATTCACCACTCCGCAGCGAAAGAACCCTGTCATGTGCCAGCATCAACCACCCTGCCCGTCAGCCGACTCCGCCGACCGGGAGGCCGCCCATCTGGTGGCGCACCACCCGGAGCAGGGATGGAGCCTGCTGTGCAACGGCGTCCTGCTCTTCGAGGACACCGGTGAGCTGCTGCCGGACGGGCGCGTCATCGCACCCTGCCGACCGCGGGGTTCCGAGCACATCGTCACCGCGGCCTGACGGCCGCCCACGCCGTCACCACGGTCTGACCCGCCGTCGACGGCACGTACCCGCAGGGGCCGGCCCGGCGCATCCGCCGCACCGGCCCCATTGACGCGTCTCCGAGTCTCCGAGGGGAAGCGCTCAGCCCTCGTAGGACTCCAGCGGCGGGCAGGAGCAGACGAGGTTACGGTCACCGTAGGCCCCGTCGATCCGCCGCACCGGCGGCCAGTACTTGTCGGCCGCCGAGACCCCGGCCGGGAAGACCGCTTCCTCCCGGGAGTATGGGTGGTCCCACTCCCCGGTCAGCGACGCCGCCGTGTGCGGGGCGTTCCGGAGCGGGTTGTCCTCCTTGGCCCACTCGCCGGAGCCGACCTTCTCGATCTCGGCCCGGATGGCAATCATCGCCTGGCAGAACCGGTCCAGCTCCGCCAGGTCCTCGCTCTCGGTCGGCTCGATCATCAGCGTCCCCGCGACCGGGAACGACATCGTCGGCGCGTGGAAGCCGTAGTCGATCAGACGCTTGGCCACATCGTCGACCGTCACGCCGGTGGCCTTCGTCAGCGGCCGCAGATCCACGATGCACTCATGGGCCACCAGGCCGCCGGGACCGGTGTAGAGCACCGGGTAGTGCGGCTCCAGACGCTTGGCGACATAGTTGGCGCCGAGTACCGCGACCTGGGTCGCGCGGCGCAGCCCCTCGGCACCCATCAGCCGGATGTACGCCCAGGAGATCGGCAGGATCCCCGCTGAGCCCCACGGCGCGGCCGAGACCGGGCCGACGCCGGTGGCCGGGCCGGCGGCGGGCTGCAGCGGATGGTTGGGGAGGTAGGGCGCCAGGTGCTCGCGCACCGCGACCGGGCCGACGCCGGGGCCGCCACCGCCGTGCGGGATGCAGAAGGTCTTGTGCAGGTTCAGATGCGAGACATCGCCGCCGAACCGGCCCGGCTCGGCGAGCCCGACCAGCGCGTTGAGGTTGGCGCCGTCCACGTAGACCTGTCCGCCCGCGTCGTGCACGGCCGCGCAGATCTCGGTGATGTGTCCCTCGAACACGCCGTGGGTGGAGGGGTAGGTGACCATCAGCACGGCCAGTTCGGCACCGTGCCTCTCGATCTTGGCGCGCAGGTCGCCGGTGTCGATCTCACCGTCCTCACCGGTCTTGACCACGACGACCTTCATGCCGGCCATCACGGCGCTGGCGGCGTTGGTGCCGTGCGCGGAGGACGGGATCAGGCAGACGGTGCGCTGCGTGTCCCCGTTGGCCCGGTGGTAGGCGCGCACCGCGAGCAGTCCGGCGAGCTCGCCCTGGGATCCGGCGTTCGGCTGCAGGGAGACCTTGTCATAGCCGGTGACCTCGGCCAGCCGCTCCTCCAGCTCACGGATCAGGGTCAGATAGCCCTGGGCCTGCTCGGCCGGTGCGAAGGGGTGCAGCGCGCCGAACTCGGGCCAGGTGACCGGCTCCATCTCGGTGGTCGCGTTGAGCTTCATGGTGCAGGAGCCGAGCGGGATCATGCCCCGGTCCAGCGCGTAGTCCCGGTCGGCCAGCCGCCGCAGATAGCGCAGCATCGCGGTCTCGGAGCGGTGCTGGTGGAAGACCGGGTGGGCCAGATAGCCGTCGTGGCGCAGCAGGGCCGCGGGCAGCGCGTCCGGCGCCGCGGCGTCCAGCTCGTCGATGCCGGGAATCCCGGGGGCGTCGCCGCTGCCGCCGTCCACCCCGAAGGCGGACCATACGGCGGCAAGCTGCGCACGGGCGGTGGTCTCGTCGCAGGCGATGCCGACGTGGTCGGCGTCGGTCAGCCGAAGGTTGACCCCGGCCTCCCGGCCCGCGGCGACGACCTCGGCGGCCCGGCCCGGCACCCGCGCGGTGAGGGTGTCGAAGAACGTGCCGTGCACCACCTCGACACCGCCGGCCCGCAGCCCCTCGGCGAGCACGGAGGCGTAGCGGTGGGTGCGGCGGGCGATCGCGGCGAGCCCGTCCGGGCCGTGGTAGACGGCGTACATCCCGGCCATCACGGCCAGCAGCACCTGGGCGGTGCAGATGTTGCTGGTGGCCTTCTCCCGGCGGATGTGCTGCTCACGGGTCTGCAGCGCCAGCCGGTACGCCTTGTCGCCGTCGGCGTCCACGGAGACTCCGACCAGCCGGCCGGGGAGGTTGCGGGCGTAGGCGTCGCGCACCGACATGAACCCGGCGTGCGGTCCGCCGAAGCCCATCGGGACGCCGAATCGCTGGCTGCTGCCCACCGCGATGTCCGCGCCCAGCTCACCGGGCGAGGTGAGCAGGGTGAGTGCGAGCAGATCGGCGGCGACGGTGACGACGGCGCCCAGCTCATGGGCGCGCTCGATGACCGGCCGCGGATCGCGCACCACGCCGGAGGCGCCCGGGTACTGCAGCAGTACGCCGAAGACCCCGCGCTCGGCGATCTCGTCCGGAATGCCCTCGGCCAGGTCGGCGACGACGACCTCGACACCGGTCGGCTCGGCGCGGGTCCGCAGGACCGCGACGGTCTGCGGCAGACAGTCGGCGTCGACCAGGAAGACGCCCTCCTTGACCTTGCCGACGCGTCGCGACAGCGCCATCGCCTCGGCGGCCGCGGTGGCCTCGTCCAGCAGCGAGGAACCGGCCGTGGGCAGCCCGGTCAGATCGGCGACCACGGTCTGGAAGTTGAGCAGGGCCTCGAGCCGACCCTGGGAGATCTCCGGCTGGTAGGGCGTGTACGCGGTGTACCAGGCGGGGTTCTCCAGCACATTGCGCAGGATCACCGGCGGGGTGTGGGTGCCGTAGTAGCCGAGACCGATCATCGACGGCAGCACCTGGTTGCGGTCGGCGAGTCCGCGCAGCTCGGCGATGACCTCCGGCTCACTGCGGGCCGGGGGCAGGGCATCCAGCGCCTCGGCGCTCTTTATGACATCCGGTACGGCGGCCTCGGTGAGCTCGTCCAGCGAGCCGAAGCCGACGTGGGCGAGCATCTTGGCCTGCGCCTCGCTGTCGGGGCCGATATGGCGCTGCTCGAACGGAGTACCGCGTTCCAAGTCGGAGAGTGCGATGCGATTGGCGGTCATCTGCGGGGGCCTCCTGGTCTGTAACGACCGGCGAGGGGCACCGCGGCGCGGGTGCCCGGACGGCCTCCCCCTCTGTCATCTCAACCTGAGAGCTTCACCGGTCCACATACCGCCTGACCGGTTTTCACCGTCGGTGAGGAGGGGTCCCGGAGCTCTGCTCGCCCGTGGCCCGCCCTGCTTTCCAGAGTGACCTCACCCGCACGGTACGTGTGCCTGAGAGATTCCGGGGAGGGTTTGCTCCTTCGGCGCCTCCGACAGCGTCGGCGGAGGACTCTCCCGCACGGGGTTTACAGCCACAGTCAGCGTACCAGCGGTTCTACCGTGGGGGACGGTCGCCGACGTTCGAGTGGCCGAGCGCCACGATGTGGCTTTTTGTAGGTATCAATGGCCACTTGCCACCTGTGGGAGAGAGCGTGCAGACCGATATCGACCCGCGGACCCTGATCGGCCGCAAGGCATTCGACCGCGAGGGCTCCAAGATCGGCACCGTCGACGAGGTCTATCTCGACGACGCGACCGGCGAGCCCGAATGGGCGGCGGTACGCACCGGGCTGTTCAGCCGGGACGTCTTCGTGCCGCTCGAACCGAGCGAGGTCGTCGGCGACACCCTGCGGGTGCCCTACGACCGGACGCTGATCAAGGACGCCCCGGACTTCGGAGTCGGCCGCCACCTCTCCCCCGAGCAGGAGTTGCAGCTCTACCACCACTACGGGCTGGACGTCACGGGCTGACCTTGGGGCTGGAGCTGAGCCTGCTGATGGTCCGGCCCCGGGGCCTGCTCGCGGCCCGGGCCGTGGCCCCGCAACTGGCCTGGGGCCTGACCCTGCTCGTGTCCCGGCGCCCGCCCCCGCTCCGGACCGCTACCCGGTCCCGGGGCCAGGCCGTCTGAGCCTGGGGCCAGCCCCTCCGCGCCCGCGGCCAGGCCGCCCGGCCCCGGGGCCTGCTCGCGGCCCGGGCCGTGGCCCCGCAACTGGCCTGGGGCCTGACCCTGCTCGTGTCCCGGCGCCCGCCCCCGCTCCGGAC
>NZ_JBIADZ010000012.1:288502-300127 GCF_042868035.1 Streptomyces sp. NPDC007875
CCGCTACCCGGTCCCGGGGCCAGGCCATCCGCGCCCGCTGCCGGGCCGTCCGGTCCCGGAGCCAGGTCATCCGGGACCTCGGTCTGCTCTGGGCCCGGGGCTATGCGCTCCGCCGGGTTCAGGCCCGTGGTCCCCTCCCGGCCCGTGGCCCCGTCCGGGGCGAGGCCCGAAGCCGCCTCCGGGGCCACGTCGAGGGGCGGACCCGCGGCCTCCACCGAGCCCGGGCCCGCAACCTCCTCCGAGACCGAGTCCGGGTCCGTGACCGCCTCCCGGGCCACATCGGGGCCCGGGCACGCTGCGTCCTCCGGGACCTTCTGCGGGCCCAGGTCCGGGTTCGTAACCGCCTCCCAGGCCACGTCCGGGCCCGGACTCGCGGCCTCCTCCGGGACCGGGCCTGCGTCCTCCTCCGCGGTCAGGCTCGCGTCCGGGTACGGAGCCAGATCTGCGTGCGGGCCCGGGGCCACGTCCGGAGTCCCGTCCGCGTGCGGGTTCGCGGCCTCCTCCGGGACCGCGTCGAAGCCCGGGGTCCCGTCCTCGTCCGGTCGCAGCAGCGGTAGCGGTTCGGTCGGCTCCAGCGCCGGGTCGTCCACAGCGAACGTCCGCACCCGCCCCGGCAGTGACCATGGCTCCTCGAAGCGCACGGTCACCCGGCCCACCCCGCTCCCCTGCACCCAGCCCGCCCCGTACTCGGCGTGCCGCACATCGGAGCCCGGCAGCCAGCGCCGCGGCTTCCCAGCGCCCTCAGAAGCCTCTCCCGCGCCCTCTCCCACAGGCTCCGGCCCCTCGGAGCCCGGGGCGCGCCGCGCATCCCCCAGGGCCTCGTGGGCCGCCTGCGCGGCCTGCGCGGCCTGCGCCGCCTGCGCCGCCTGCGCCGCCTGCGCGAAGAGATCCTCCTGGGTGTAGTCCGCCAGACCACTGACCCCGACCCCCAGCAGCCGCACACCCGCCGTGGTGTCCACGCCGTCGATCAGCCGCGCCGCGGCCTCCCGCACCACCCCCGGGTCGTCGGTCGGCCCGCGCAGGGTCTCCGAGCGGGTCAACGTGGAGAAGTCGTACCGCCGCACCTTGATCACGACCGTGCGCCCCGAGCGGCCCGCCTCGCGCAGCCGCCGCACACAGCGGTCGGCGAGCCGCGCGATCTCCAACTGCACCCGGGTGCGGTCGGTGAGGTCGACGTCGAAGGTGTCCTCCACCGAGATGGACTTGGCGTCCCGCTCGGCGACGACGGGCCGCTCGTCCCGGCCCTCGGCCATCAGGAACAGCGACGCGCCGTGAGCCCGGCCCAGGAGCCGCACCAGCTCGGCCTCGCCCGCCTCCCGCGTCTCGGCCACGGTGTGGATCCCGGCCCGGCGCAGCGTCTCCGCCGTGGCGGGGCCGACGCCCGGGAGCGTCCGCACCGACATGGGGCCGAGCAGCTCGCGCTCCGTCCCCGGGTCGATGACCACCAGCCCGTCGGGCTTGGCCTGCTCCGAAGCGATCTTGGCGAGCATCTTGGATCCGGCGAGACCCACCGAGCCGGTCAGCCCGGTGACCGCCTTGATGTCGGTCCGCAGCCGCTCCCCCACGGCGCGCGCCGCCCCGACGGTGGGCTCGGTGCCGCCCGCCTCCAGATCGACGAACGCCTCGTCCAGGCTGAGCGGCTCCACCAAGGGCGAGAGCGTGTGCAGGAGCGCCATGACCACGTCGCTCACCGTGCGATAGAGGGTGAAGCGGGGGATGAGGAACGCCGCGTTCGGACACAGGCGGCGGGCCTGGGCCATCGCCATGGCCGAGTGCACCCCGAACACCCGCGCCTCGTAGGAGGCCGTGGCAACCACGCCACGCGGCCCCAGGCCCCCCACGATCACCGGCTTACCGCGCAGGCTGGGCTTGGATGCCTGCTCCGCCGAGGCGTAGAAGGCATCCATGTCCAGATGGAGAATCGTCGGCGCACCCCTCACACCTACGATGCTGCCGCACACCACTGACAATGGGCGCCACGACGGCCCGGAGGCGGGCCCGGGACGCCGCTCCGCTCGCGTCCCGGGCGGCGCCTGACGAAAGGTGCTTGACGCAAGGGCGAGCGCTCAACCGGCCCTGTTGCGACGCGCCGCGAGCTCATCGGTGGGGTTGGGCCGGATCAGCGTCTCACCGGTGTCCACTCGCTCGCCGTGCAGCTGGGACAGCGCGCTCTCGACATCCCGCCAGACGACGCCCACGGCGATCCCGAAGACGCCCTGACCGCCCTGGAGAAGGTCCACGACCTCATCGGGCGAGGTGCACTCGTAGACGGTCGCGCCGTCGCTCATCAGCGTCATCTGGGCCAGGTCGTCGAGCTCCCGGGCGCGCAGATGGGTCACCGCCGCCCGGATGTTCTGCAGCGATACGCCGGTATCCAGCAGCCGCTTCACGATCTTGAGGACGACCACGTCCCGGAAGCTGTAGAGCCGCTGGCTGCCCGAGCCGTACGCGGGCCGGACGCTCGGCTCCACCAGCCCGGTGCGGGCCCAGTAGTCGAGCTGGCGGTAGGTGATGCCCGCGGCCGCGCACGCGGTGGGTCCGCGGTATCCGACCCGCTCCATCTCCCCCGCGGCGGGCTCACGCGGCGGTGCTGCCTGTGCCGCGACCCGAGCCTTCAACGCCGGATCGGCCGGTGCGCTCCCTTGGAGCGTATACGGACCGCCGGCTGCCGTGCCGTCGCCGGTGCTTCTCACGCCGACCTCCGTCCTCGACCTGCCATCTTGAAGGTAGGCAGTCACCCGGGGTGCGTCAACGATCGCCACACTCGGCACGCCGAGTGATAATCACCCTAAGGGTGGTTTCCCGTGTCCCTCGTCCGGGAAAGGCTACTCGAATGCGCGAGCGAGGACCGGCATACCGTTCACTGGCTGCTGGTTCCGAAGTCCTCGGGCGAGATCTGGTCGAGGAACTCGCGGAACTTCTCCACCTCGTCCTCCTGCTCGTCCGGGATCGCGATACCCGCGTCGTCCAGCACGCCGTCGCTGCCGTAGATCGGCGTTCCGGTGCGCAGCGCGAGCGCTATGGCGTCGGACGGCCGAGCGCTGACCTCCACGCCGCTGGCGAAGACCAGCTCCGCGTAGAAGACCCCCTCGCGCAGATCCGTGATCCGGACCTCCGTGAGCTGCTGGCCGACCGCCTCGAGTACGTCTTTGAAAAGGTCATGGGTCAGCGGGCGCGCCGGAGCCATGCCCTGCTGAGCGAAGGCGATCGCGGTCGCCTCACCTGGTCCGATCCAGATGGGGAGGTACCGGTCGCCTCCCACTTCACGCAGGAGCACGATCGGTTGGTTGGAGGGCATTTCCACCCGGACACCCACGACGTCGAGCTCGTTCACACAGCAACCCTAGGACGTGCCCGGCCGGTTTGGATAGTCGGGGCCCGGTCGATCACCGCTCCTGGACCCTCAGAGCCGACCGCACCAGGGCCGCGTGCAGCTGTACGGAGAGCGTGGCAAGCTCCCGCACACTGGCCTCCGCATGCGCTCTGGTCTGCGGGTTTCTATGCAACCGCAGCGGAGCGACCACCTGCTCGACCATTCCGGCCTCGCGCTCGGCGGAGGCTTTCATGATTCGCAGATGACGTGGTTCCAGGCCGAAACGACCGAGTTCGGCGATGAGCCGGGCGACGGTCACCGCCTCGATGTCGTACCCGCCGTCCGCGGTCGGCGCCAGCAGCCCGTACGACTCCCATTCGGCCAGCTGCACCTCGCTGACCTCGGCCGTTGCCAGCAGCTCAGCACGGCCCAGCCGGGCGGCCGTGGGGCCGTCCGCGGCCGCCCCGGTACCGCCGTCGAGCACACCGGACTGCCGCGCTCCCTGCGAAACGGCAGGAAGCTGCAACGGCTCGCCCCGCTCCAGGGCGTCCAGATGCTCCCGGATGACCTTGAGCGGCAGGTAGTGGTCACGCTGCATCCGGAGGATATGGCCGAGTCGCTCCACATCCCGCCGGCTGAATTGGCGATAGCCGGAGGGCGTCCGCCGCGGCTCGACCAGACCTTCCGACTCCAAGAAGCGGATCTTGGAGATGGTGACCTCGGGGAACTCGTCCCGCAACAGATTCAGCACGGTGCCGATGCTCATCGACCGGCTGCCCGTGGGGGCGGTGCCGGTACCGGCACCGCCCGACGGTGTCTGAAGCATGGACCTCCCCTGACGGGTCAGATGCCGACGCCCCGCTGGCTCGGGTAGAAGACCAGCCGGTACTTACCGATCTGCACCTCATCGCCGCTGGCCAGCACCACCGGCGCGTCGATCTGCTCCCGATTGAGGTACGTCCCGTTGAGGCTGCCGACGTCCGCGACGGTGAAGCTGCCGTCCTGGCCGCGCCGGAACTCCACATGGCGGCGGGAGACCGTCACATCGTCCAGGAAGATGTCGCTCTGCGGGTGACGGCCCGCCGTGGTGACATCACTGTCCAGCAGGAAGCGGCTGCCCGAGTTCGGCCCGCGACGGACCACCAGCAGCGCCGATCCCATCGGCAGCGCCTCGACGGCGGCCTGCGCCTCCGGGCTGAGCGACGGCAGCGGCGTCTGCCCGGTCACCTCGGAGTCGTACGCCTCGAGACCCGAGATCGAAATGGTGGAGGTGGTCTCCGAGGCACGCTCGGAGGGCGCGCCGCCCCTCAGCGGGGCGCCGCAATTGGAACAGAACCGGCTGGCCTCCGCGTTCCGGTGGCCGCACCGCTGACAGACAGGCAAGCCGAACCCTCCACCACTGTGAGCGGCCGATGGCTCCTGGAAACCTATGGGGCCGGTCGCGGAGGGGTCAACAGACTCGCCCTGGGAGCCGACCTGGTCCCGGAACAGCGGGCGCTCCTCGGTCCCCCCTCCACTCTCCTCCGCGGCACGCGAGGCGCGGTGGCGAGCGGTGCTGCTGCCGCCATCCTGGCGGGCACTCTTGCCGAACAACTTCCCGAACAACTTCACGGGCGATTCCCCTTGACTGAAACAGACCCGCCCGTGGGGCAGGACAAACCCTCGATGCACACACCAGACGGTCCGGACATCCTCACAACGTCCGTGACCACCAGACAGTTTCCACCACGCGCGGATCTTCTGGTGCGTTGACCCCCCGCGTCCACATGGTCTCCCCGAGAGACCCTCATTTCGAACCGCCTCACCGTGATGACGACCGAGCGTAGTCAGGCCGCTTCGCCGATCGCAAGGCATCCACAACGATCTTCTTCTCCCGCCGCACGGACACAGTGGCCTGCTCCTTCTCCAGGCTCTGCACCACCCCGCCGGGGATGTTCAGCGCCGGCTCCAGATCCTCCGGCTTGCCGATCACCTTCACAACATACGGTTGCGTCACTTTCTGTCCATCGATCTGGATCGCGCCACCGCTGTCCGCGAAGTAGGTGCCGGCGACCACCCGCACCTTGCCGATCTGGATCGCCTCGGCGCCCGCCGCGCGCAGCTCCTGCACCGTGTCGAGCAGCATGTCCGACTCCACGGAGCCCCGGGAGTCGTCGATGGTGATCGTGATGCCGGGACCCTGTGCTGCCACCGTACCCGCGAGCACGCCCAGCTGCTGCTCCTTCTGGAGCGTCTGCTTGCGGGCCTCCTCGGCCTGGTCCGAGCTGTTCTCCAGCTCGGTGCGCTGGTTCTCCAGTCGGCGCTTCTCGTCCTGGAGCCGCTGGGTGCGGGAGTCCAGCTCGTCGAGGATCCGGACCAGGTCCTCCTGCCGGGCGCCGCGCAGCACGCTGTTCTCGTTGGTCGAGCGCACCTGGATGGCGAGGCCCAGGCCGAGGCCGAAGAGCAGCAGGGCGACGATCAGCTGCGCACGGGTCAGCCGTGGCGGCCATACGCCCTTCAGCAGCCGCTGGCGGCCGGACAGGGCCTCTTTCGCCCCCTTCTCGGCTCCACGGCCGCCCTGCCCGGCTCCGGGGCCGGGGGCGGGCCCCACACGCTCTCCGGGGCCGCTCCTGGGCCCGCTGGGGGGCCTGGTGCCCTCGGCGGGCGGTGTGGGCGTACCGCCTGCCTTGACGGGCCGGCCCTGGGCCTGCGGCGGCAGGGCCTCGGGCAGCACGGCCTTGGGCAGGGGCGTCCGGAGAGCGACGTCCTTGAGACCGCCCGGCGGCGGCCCGGCGGGCCTGCCCGGCTCACGTCGCGGGGGCGTGGCGGGCCTGCCCGACTCACCCCGCGGGGGCGTGGCGGGCCTGCCCGACTCACCCCGCGGGGGCGTGGCGGGCCTGCCCGACTCACCCGGCGGAGGCGTGGCGGGCCTGCCCGGCTGCTCCCGTACGTCACGGTGCTCGGGCTTCCGGGCGGGCGACGGGGCGCCCGGCCGCGGCGTTTCGGCCGCCGACGGCCGCTCCGGCCGCGCCCGCTCGCGCGGCTCCCCAGAGGGCGCGGGCTTCTCGGCCGTCTCCGGCCGTCGCGGCGGCTCGGGCGACCGCGGCGGCTGCTCAGCGGCCGGTTCGGTCTTTCCGGCCTTCGCTGGCGGCTCGGGCTTCTCGGGCTTCTCGTCCCTCTCGGCCAGTCGCGGCGTTTCAGCCGACTGTCGCGGTGTTTCGGCCGGCCGTCGGTTTTCGGCCGACTCCGGCCGCTCGGGCTTCTCAGGGGTGCCGTCGGTCGTCATCGGCCTCACGCCCGGAAGACATGGCGGCGGATCGCGGCCGCGTTGGAGAAGATCCGGATACCGAGCACCACCACGACTCCCGTCGACAGCTGGGCACCGACGCCCAGCTTGTCACCGAGGAAGACGATCAGTGCGGCCACCACCACATTGGACAGGAACGATACGACGAAGACCTTGTCGTCGAAGATCCCGTCCAGCATCGCCCGGAAGCCCCCGAAGACCGCGTCGAGTGCCGCCACGACGGCGATCGGCAGATAGGGCTCGACCATCGTCGGCACCACGGGTCGGACCACAAGTCCGACCACGACTCCCACGATGAGCCCCAATACGGCGATCACGATGTGCCCTTCCCTGTGTCGGCGTCACCCTTGCCGGAGCCACCGGCTATCGGTTCCGCGGTGCGTACGATCAGGCTCGGCGCGGCCGGAAGCCGGAGCGAGTCCTGGGCGGAAATGCTCGTGCGGATGTCATAGTTCTGCTGCAGCACATGCAGATACTGGCCGTCCGCGCTGTTCTGGAAAGCGGTGCTCAGCCGCTGCCCGTCCCCCACCGCGAGCACCGTATACGGCGGCGCCAGCGGCTTGTTGTCGACCAGTATGGCGTCTCCCGCGGCCCTGATCGCCGAGAGCGCCGTCAGCCGCTGTCCGTTGATCGAGATGGCCTCCGCGCCCGACTCCCACAGGCCGTTGACGACGCGCTGCATGTCGTGGTCGCGCACCCGGCCGGTATCGGAGAAGTCGGCGCTCTCCCGTGGTCCCCCGCCGCCGCCGGCCGCACCCTTGGCGTCGTCGACCACCAGCTTCACCCCGGGGCCCGTCACTTCGTTGGCCCCCGAGAGCAGCGCCACCAGGTCGGCCTTGGCTCCGCCGTGCTTCTCCAGTGCCTGCCGCTGCTTCTCCCCGACCTCGCCACGGAGCTTGTCCACGCTCCTGGCGAGTGCGTCCGCGTTCGAGTTCCCCGTCTCGATACGGTCGATCAGTTCTCCCCGCTCCTTGGCCAGCGTGGGCGCCGATATCCGCGCCTCGGCGGCGCCGACGGTGATGACCACCGCGACCAGGACAAGGCCGAGAGCCAGCCCCAGTTTGGCCCGCATGGTGCGCGGCAGACCCGAGCGGCCGGTCTCACCGCGCCGCGCGGCGGCCTCGGCGTAACCGTCGTCGAGGCTGTGGTCCATCACATTGGTCAGCAGCGACATGGACGCGTCGAGGCGCGGGCGAGGGCGCGGCGATGCTGTGCTCCGAACGGGGGGCTGCTGCGACATGCCGCACATCGTCGCACGTGGGGGCCGCCGCCACCGAATGGCCCCTCCGGCGTGCCGGATCGGGGACCTCGGGGCGGCGCCCCCACGCGCTCAGACGTGCGGAGACGGCCTCGGGATTCAGCGCCCCGCGCTGTCCACGACGCTCGACCACTCGTCCAGCAGGGCCTGCGCGGACGCGTCGTCCGGGCCCTCCGCCCACAGATGGGTGACCGCCTCGGCCGGGTCGGGCAGCACCATGACCCACCGCCCGTCGGCCTCGACGACCCGCACCCCGTCGGTGGTGTCCACGGAACGGTCGCCCGCGGCCTCCACCACATGCCGCATGACCAGGCCCTTGACCGCCCAGGGGGTGGCCAGATCGCGCCGCTGGACATGCGCCCGCGGAATCCGCGCATCGATCTGGCTCAGCGTCAGCTGAGTGCGCGCCACCAGCCCGATCAGCCGGACGAAGGCGGCCGTACCGTCGAAGACGCTGCTGAACTCGGGGATGATGAATCCGCCGCGCCCGTCACCGCCGAAGATGGTGGTCTCCGACCGGGCGACCCGGGTCAGATCGTCCGCCGCGGTGGTCGTCCACTCCACCTGAGTGCCGTGATACGCCGCCACCTGCTCGGCGATACGGGTCGTGGTCACCGGAAGCGCGACCCGCCCGCTGCGCCGCTCCGCGGCCACCAGGTCCAGCATCACCAGCAGCGTCCGATCGTCCTCCACGATGCGGCCCCGCTCGTCGACGAGCGAGAACCGCTCACCGACCGGGTCGAACCGCACTCCGAACGCCGCACGCGCCGAGGCGACGATCTCGCCGAGCCGGGCCAGCCCCGACCGGCGGGCATCGGCGGTCTCCGTCGGACGCGCCTCGTTCAGGCCGGGGTTGATGGTCAGCGCGTCCACCCCGAGCCGTCCCAGCAGGCTGGGGAGCACCAGCCCGGCGCTTCCGTTGGCGGCGTCCACGACGACCTTGAGACCGGATTCGGCGATCCCGCTGATGTCCACGGCGCGCAGCAGCGAGCCCGTGTACGAGTCGAAGACACTCGACGGGAAGCTGAGGTCACCGATCTCGCCCGGGAAGGCCCGGCGGTACTCCTGGCGGGCGTACACCCGGTCCAGCTTCCGCTGACCGGCCGCGGACAGATCGGCGCCCCGCTCGTCGAAGAACATGATGTCCACCGAGTCCGGCACCCCGGGCGAGGTCCGGATCATGAAGCCGCCGGCACTGCCGCGCGCGGTCTGCTGCCGGGCCACCGGCAGCGGTACGTTCTCCAGGTCCCGTACGTCGATGGCGCTGGTCTGCAGGGCGGAGATCATCGCCCGTTTGAGCGCCCGCGCGCCCCTGGAGTGGTCACGCGCGGTGGTGACCGTGGAGCCCTTCTTGAGGGTCGTCGCATACGCTCCGGCGAGCCGCACCGCGAGCTCCGGGGTGATCTCCACATTGAGGATGCCGGAGACGCCGCGGGCGCCGAACAGATGGGCCTGCCCCCGCGACTCCCAGATCACCGAGGTGTTGACGAACGCGCCCGCCTCGATGGTCTTGAACGGATACACCCGGACATTGCCCTGGACGATCGATTCCTCGCCGATCAGGCACTCATCACCGATGACGGCCCCGTCCTCGATCCGGGCGGCCCGCATGATGTCGGTGTTCTTGCCGATGACACAGCCGCGCAGATTGCTCTGCTGGCCGACGTACACGTTGTCGTGCACCACCGCCTTGTGAAGAAAGGCGCCGCTCTTCACCACGACATTGGAGCCGACGACGGTGTGCTCACGGATCTCGGTACCGGCCTCCACCTTGGCGTAGTCGCCGATGTAGAGCGGACCGCGGAGCACGGCCTCCGGATCCACATCCGCCCCTTCGGCGACCCATACGCCGGGCGAGATCTCGAATCCGTCGAGTTCGACGTCGACCTTGCCCTCGAGAACGTCGGCCTGGGCCTTCACATAGCTCTCATGGGTGCCCACGTCCTCCCAGTAGCCCTCGGCGACATACCCGAAGATGGGCTTGCCTTCCTTCATCAGCTGGGGGAAGACATCGCCGGACCAGTCGACCGGAACATCGGGCTCGACATAGTCGAAGACCTCCGGCTCCATGACATAGATGCCGGTGTTGACCGTATCGGAGAAGACCTGACCCCAGGTGGGCTTCTCCAGGAAACGCTCCACCTTCCCCCCCTCGTCCACGATGGTGATACCGAACTCGAGGGGATTGGGGACGCGCGTCAGACAGACGGTGACAAGGGCTCCGTTTTCCTTATGGAAATTGATCAGATCCGTAAGGTCGAAATCCGTCAGGGCATCACCCGAGATCACAAGGAAGGTGTCATCCTTGAGCGCTTCCTCCGCGTTTTTTACGCTACCGGCGGTGCCGAGTGGCTTCTCCTCATTCGCGTACGTGAGCTCCATGCCGAGCTCCTCGCCGTCACCGAAGTAGTTCTTCACCAGGGACGCGAGGAACTGGACTGTCACCACGGTCTCGCTGAGCCCATGCCGCTTGAGCAGCCGCAGCACATGCTCCATGATCGGCCGGTTGGCCACGGGCAGCAGCGGTTTGGGCATGGTCGAGGTCATCGGGCGCAGACGAGTTCCCTCGCCCCCTGCCATCACGACGGCCTTCATATCGGAAGCGTCCTCCTTGAAGAGACGACGGTCATGCCGACCGCGCACGCCCGATGGCCCTTACACTTACCGCGCTACGGGCCCCGGCCTCTATGGACGCCGCTACGGGGAGCTCAGTCGGCCGCGGTGTCCGCCCTGACAAGTCGGCGGACCTGAACCACGTAGAGGACTCCTGCCCACCAATAGAGTGTTGTACCCCATCCAGCGAACGCCCATCCGAAAATTGCGGCGGTCGTGTGAAGCCAGCCACTTCCCTCACTCAGAAGGAGCAAGGGGAAGGCATACATCAGGTTGAAGGTCGCCGCCTTGCCGAGGAAGTTCACCTGGGGCGGCGGATAGCCGTGGCGCCTGAGGATGCCCACCATCACCAGCAGGACCAGCTCTCGAGCGAGAAGGACCGCGGTCAGCCAGAGGGGCAGGATCTCGCGCCAGGTGAGACCGACAAGCGTGGACAGTATGTAGAGCCGGTCGGCTGCCGGGTCGAGAAGCCGGCCGAGGCTGCTGATCTGGTTCCAGCGCCGGGCCAGCTTCCCGTCGAGATAGTCACTGACACCGCTGAACGCCAGCACCAACAGTGCCCAGCCGTCGCTGTTGGGCCCGCCGAACTCGGGCCGGAGGATCAGCCACAGGAAAAGCGGCACGCCGACGAGGCGCGCAGCGCTGAGGATGTTCGGGATGGTGAGCACACGGTCCGTCTGAACTCGTGTCTCCTGTACCTCCACCCGGGAGCCTCCCGTGAGAAACAGGCCGATGATGCCCCATGACTCTACCGGTAGGCCCGCATGGGTCCCGCACCGGGGCGTACCGGGCATGGACATAAAAAAGACCCCGAGGGAACTGGATTCCCATCGGGGTCTTTTTGAAGAATTGTTCGGCGGTGTCCTACTCTCCCACAGGGTCCCCCCTGCAGTACCATCGGCGCTGAAAGGCTTAGCTTCCGGGTTCGAAATGTAACCGGGCGTTTCCCTAACGCTATGACCACCGAAACACTATGAAACTGAACCGGAACCACACCCCAAACAAAAAAGGGGGTTCATACGGTTCATTGCTTCAGAACCAACACAGTGGACGCGAGCACCTGAGGACAAGCCCTCGGCCTATTAGTACCAGTCAACTCCACCAGTTACCCGGCTTCCATATCTGGCCTATCAACCCAGTCGTCTACTGGGAGCC
>NZ_JBIADZ010000013.1:0-294668 GCF_042868035.1 Streptomyces sp. NPDC007875
GAGCCAGCGTGCTGTGGGCTCTCCTGCGCGACAACCGGGTATTCACCCCCGCCCCACCAGTCGCGCAGGCGGCTTGACTCAGTCATTGAAACTCCCTCGGCGCCACGATGGGTTCCTGAGGCGCGTCGGCGGGCTCCTGAGGCGCGTCGGTGGACTCGTGGATATCGCCGACGGTCGTCACCGCGCGGATGTGCCACGGCGGGTCAGCGGTCAGGAGGGTACGGAGCAGGGCGTCGGAGTGGGCGGCGCAGACCGTCAGCCGTACGACCGGGCCCGCCGGACCGGCGGGCGCGCTCCCGCCCCCGTGCGCAGCGGGGCCGTCCTCGCGCACCGCCCCGCCCGGGAGCCCGGCGGGCAGCTCGGCCCCGGGCGCTCCCTCAGCCTCCACCCGGACCCATGCGTCGGCCGGGGCCGTGGACTGCCCCGGCCGTGCCCCCGCGGGGGACGGCCGCTCCCCGGCCGAAGCCGACGGGCCGGGCACGGCGGGGGCGGGGGCGCGCCCGCCCGGTGGTGCGGGCTCCCGGTCGGGCGGAACCGCCGTCCCCGGTGCCTCGCGGGTGTCCGTGTCCACCGGCACCAGCCGGGTCTCGGCGACGCGCAGGACCCGGTCCGGGGCCCCGGCGAGGCGGCGTGGGTCGTGGTCGACGAAGACGACCGCGCCGCCGTCGGCCACGCGCTCGGCGACCGCCGTGTCCAGCACCCCGCGCGCGGCCTGGTCGAGGCCGGTCCACGCCTCGTCCAGGACCAGCAGCCCGGGGGCGGCCAGCAGCGCCTGTGCCACGGCGATCTTCTGGCTGGTGCCCTTGGAGAGCTCGGCGAGCGGGGTGCCGGCGTATCCGTCCGCCCCGAACCGTTCCAGCCACTCCCCCGCCCCGCGCACCGCCGCGGCGCGGGACAGCCCGTGGATCCGGCCCAGGTGGGTGAGGTAGCCGAGGGCGGAGAACGGCAGCTCGGCCGGGAACCGCTCGGGGACGTAGGCGGTGGCCGGGCGGCCGGTGATCCGGCCCGTGCTGGGGGCGTCGATCCCGGCGAGCAGCCGCAGCAGCGTGGACTTGCCGCTGCCGTTGCGCCCCTCGACCCGGGTCAGCGAGCCCGGCGGCACCTCGAGATCGACACCGCGCAGCACCCAGGGCCCGCCCAGGCCGTAGCGGCGGCCGACTCCTCGCAGTCTCATGCTGGTTGAGCATAGGCGTGGCGGCCGGCCCCGGCGGCCGCCGCCGCGTTCCTGGCACACTGGGCGCGTGACCAGCACCGACGCCAGCGCCGAAGTCAACAGCGAGACCGGCACCGAGACCAGCACCCGGGCAACCACTCACCACGGCACCGGATCCGGCGCCGACAGCAGCCCCTTTAGGCACTCCGACATCGACCGGGACGCCGCGCCGCAGTTCGTCCTGCCCCTGGTGGTCCGGATCGAGAAGGCCGCGCCCCCGGCGCGCACGGACGCCCTGGAGACGGCGGCGCGCGCGGTGCTGGTGCTGCTGTCGGACGAGCGGGCGACGGCCGCGGACGGCGAGTGGTCCCAGGCCGTACGGGACTGGCAGGACGCCCGGATCCGCAAGGTCGTACGGCGGGCGCGCGGCGCGGAGTGGCGCCGCGCGGCCGAGCTGCCGGGCATCACGGTCACGGGCCGGGCGCCCGCCGCGACCGCTGCCGAGGACGGGCCACCGCCGGCCGCCGAGGTGCGGGTGTTCCCGCCGGTGCCGCTGGACGGCTGGCCCAAGGAGCTGGCCAAGCTGCAGGTCTCCGGCACCGACCTGGACGACCCCGAGCCGCCGCCCGCCCCCGACCTCACCGGTCCGGTGCTGTGGCTGAGTCCCCATGTGGAGATGTCGGCGGGCAAGGCGATGGCCCAGGCCGGGCACGGTGCGCAGCTGGCCTGGTGGGAGCTGGACGACTCGGCGCGGGCGGCCTGGCGCGAGGCCGGGTTCCCGCTGGCGGTGCGTACGGCGTCGGCCGAGCGGTGGGACGATCTCACCACGAGCGGGCTGCCGGTGGTGCGCGACGCGGGGTTCACCGAGATCGCACCGGGGTCCTGCACGGTGGTGGCGGACCACCCGGCGCTACGGCGGCCGTAAGGCCGTCGTCTTCCCCTCCCCGAACCGCGTTGGCGGATCCCGTCACGCCCGACGTGGTGCATGTGTTTGAGCCACCACGGGCATCAGCGGTGTGCGGTGGGCGTGATGACAGGATGAGGGAATAGTGACGAATCAGCCGTGGGCAGAGCTCCACCGTGATCTCCTGGCGGCGCGGACGTCGGTGTACGACCCGGGCGGTTTTACCTGCTCACAGCCGGTGCCCGAGCCGGAGAGTGCCGAGTACGCGGCTCACGGGTTCACGCTCGACGGGCTCTCGGTCAGGTTCCGTGTGGCCAAGACCACCCCGACGAAGACTGGCCAGTTCGTCACCGTCTGGCAGCGGTCCGCGGAGGGGCCGATCCGGCCCTTCGACGCCGAGGACGGGGTGGACCTCGTCGTCATCAGCAGCCGCGACAGCGGCCACTTCGGGCAGTTCGTGTTCCCGGGCGAGGTGCTGTGCGAGCGCGGGATCATGTCCCGGAACGGCTCCGCCGGGAAGCGAGGGTTCCGCGTCTACCCACCGTGGGTGACCACGGTCAATCGCCAGGCGCGCAGCACTCAGGGGTGGCAGGTGAACTACTTCCTGCACCTCGGTGAGGACGGGCTTGTCGACCTGGCGCGCGCCCGCGCCCTCTACCACGCGTAAATCCAGGCGTAGGTCCACCCATGGGTCCGCGCTTCTACCTCGGCCGCGCAGCCGGAACCACCCGGCGCCGCGGCGGCCGTAAGGGCGTCCGCCGCGCCGGGGTTCCGTCCGCGCCCAGGGCTATCGCTTGCGGCGGCGGATCGCGCGGGTGACGACCGGCGGGAGCACGTCGGCGGCCAGCCGCCGGACCACGGTGGGGCGGCGCGCCGCAGCGGCGGACGCCGCCGCGGCGGGCGCCGAGCGCGGCTCGGGGGCGGCGTCGCGCGGCTCATCGGCGTAGCGGGACGTGGGCGGGGCCGGGTTCGCGGGCTTCCCCGAGAACCGCAGCACCCTGCGACCCGCGATCTCCTGCACGCTGGTGTGCATCCCCTTGCGCCATGCCTCGTCCGCGAGCAGCTCGTCCTGGATCGGCTCCGGGTCGCCCCAGGTGCCGTAGAGCTTCTGCGTGGTCAGGCAGATGGGCCGCAGGCCCCGGGTGAACACCGCCTCCCAGGTCGCGGCGGCCACCCCGGGGGTGTGCTCGGAGCGGAAGTCGTCGAGGACGACGAGACCGCCGGGCACCAGCGTGCTGTGCGCGGTGCCGATGTCGCCCGCCACATGCTCGTACAGGTGCGAGGCGTCCACGTGGATGAAGCGGCAGGTGTCCGCGCCGACGTGGTCGGGCACGACGGAGGTCGGGCCCTGGATGACATACGGGAGCTCGTCCCAGAAGGCCAGGTAGTTCTGCTCGAATGCGGTGCGGGTCAACGTGGAGTACGACTTGCGTGCCTCCGCCGCGTTCTTCTCGTCCGGCGCGTCCGCGTCGAAGAGGTCACAGACCGTGAACCGCTCGTTCGCCCGCAGATAGGCGGCGGTGAAGATGGCGCTCTTGCCCATGTAGGCGCCCATCTCCATCAGGTCCCCGTGCTGCCCGAGGCGCTCCTGGCGGGTCAGAAAGCGGTCGAACAGTACTTGGTCAAGGCTGGGGAACCATCCCTTGACGTCATTGAGGCTGCGGGGACGCTGGGCCGCGGGGGCGGTGGTGACCGTCATGTGGCTCTCTGTTCGTCGATGGCGGCGGTCCGGAGAGACGTGTCCGGTAATCGTGTCCGGGAGCCCCTGGGGAAAGGATCCCCGGGGACGGGGTCCCGGGGGACGCGAGTGGGCGCCACGGTCGCAGTGAAAGGCAACGCGGGACCGTCTCCCTTGTGACCATTTCGTGACCACGCCTCCTCCGGAAGGTCTTACGGAGCGGTGACGGAACGGCGCGGGGACGGGCCCCGGCGCCCGCTCGGGCCTAGCGTCGTCCCCATGCGCGTACTGGTCACCGGAGGGGCGGGCTTCATCGGCTCGCATATCGTCACCGCCCTCATCGATCACGGCCATGAACCGGTCGTCCTCGATGCCCTGCTCCCGGCCGCTCATCCGACGCCGCCCACGGTGGACGGGGAGTGGATCCACGCCGATGTGCGGGACCGGGAGGCGGTGGTCGCTGCACTGCGCGGCGTGGACGCCGTATGCCACCAGGCGGCGATGGTCGGTCTCGGCAAGGACTTCGCGGACGCCCCGGCCTATGCGGGCTGCAACGACCTGGGCACCGCGGTGCTGCTGGCGGCGATGGCGGAGAGCGGGGTGCGCGAACTGGTGCTGGCCGGGTCGATGGTCGTCTACGGGGAGGGACGCTACGACTGCCCCCGTCACGGCCGGGTCCGTCCCGGTCCGCGCGCCGAGGCGGATCTCGCGGCGGGCCGCTTCGACCCCCGCTGCCCCGAGTGCGGCACATCGCTGCGGCCCGGCAAGGTGGAGGAGGACGCACCGGTCGATCCACGCAATGTGTACGCGACGACGAAGCTGGCCCAGGAGCATCTGGCGGCGGCCTGGGCCCGGTCGGCGGGCGGCCGCGCGGTGTCGCTGCGCTACCACAATGTGTACGGGCCGGGGATGCCGCGCGACACCCCCTACGCGGGGGTCGCCTCCTTCTTCCGCTCCGCCCTGGCGCGCGGCGAGGCGCCCACGGTCTTCGAGGACGGGGGCCAGCGCCGGGACTTCGTCCATGTCCGGGACGTGGCCGCGGCCAATGTCGCCGCCCTGGAGGCGGCGCCGGAGGTGGTGGCCCCGTCCACGCTGACCGCGTACAACACCGGCAGCGACGACCCCCATACGGTGGGCGAGATGGCCGCGGCCCTGGCCACGGCGTTCGGCGGCCCGGCGCCCGTGGTGACGGGTGGGTACCGGCTGGGCGACGTACGGCATATCACCGCGTCGTCGCGGCGGATCCGCGAGGCGCTGGGCTGGCGCGCGGCGATCTCCTTCACGGAAGGCATGACCGCGTTCGCCCGTGCCCCACAGCGCGCGGGGGTGTGAGGGGAGCGGGCCCGAGGGGGCCGCGTCGCCTAGATGATCGATTCCAAGGGATCACTGCGGCGACGCGGGCGAGGGTGTCCACAGTCGGGTTGTGACACATGCTTGGACACCCTCGCGACCAGGCACGAACCATCGGCACAGACAGGGAGCTTGGGACCTGGCCCTCCGGGATCGTCGGGGGTGCGTCGGGTCCGGTTCTTCCGGCACGGCTGGATCTCTGACCGAAGCCTCTGATGCAGGAGACTTCTTCACACTGATCACGGCACCCTGGACGTCGCCGAACTCGCCGAGGACATCGCCGGTGAGCCTACGGGCCGTAGCTTCCGGCAGGTCACGCCAGGAGATCCCAGTCCGGATCCTGTAGACCATCCCGTTGACGGCCTGCCGGTCCTCACCGCGAGGCTGCCCGGTGCCCGCGGCATCAGCGGAGCGAATAACTCCCATCCCCCGTCGGTGAGTTCATGCCGACGCATCACGGACACCGTGATCCCCCACCTGATGATCCCTAAAGGCAGGCTCTAGTAACATTACAGAACTACTTTCGATTCACCACTACCACCGGGATGACCAGGGAGGAGAAGCCGTGTCCGATCACAAGAGTCACGTCAGCTTCCAGCACGGACAGGAGTTCCTGGCCGCGATCTCCGAGCGCTGGAACTACCAGATCCTGCGGGAGGTGTTTTTCGGCATCGGCCGGTTCGGCGAGCTCAAGCGAACCCTGGGCATCTCGGCGAACATCCTCACGGCGCGACTCAACAGCCTGACCGAACTGGGCCTGCTCACCAAGCGCGCCTACCGCTCGGACAAGCCCTGGTACGAATACGAACTCACCGACAGCGCCCGCGAGCTCGTGGTCCCCGCCATCGCGACCATTACGCGCTGGGCCGAGACCCAGACGACGGACGACGAGACCGCACATCACCTGCTGATGCACACGACATGCGGGAACCCGACCAATCCGTACCTCGCGTGCAGCAGCTGCCATCAGCCGGTCGAGGCGTCGACCCTGCGGCCGGTATCCACCGAGGCAAGCGGCGCCGATCAGGAGTAGGAGACGGCTCCGGCTCCGGGGCCCGCCGACCGCCTCGGCCGTGGACGGCCAAGACGCGCTAGTAGCGTTCTGAAACTAGTAGCGATACGCTACTAGTAGATCGCTTGAACGTCTCCCCGTTCACGGAAAGGACTGATCATGACCACGCAATGGCTCGAAGGGACCACCGAGAAGCTGATCCCCACCTCACTGGGCCTGGTCAATGTGCGCGTCGGCGGCCGTTCCGACGGCCCTGCCATGGTGTTCTGGCCGAGCCTGATGATGGACGGCACCATGTGGCAGCACCAGTACGAGCACTTCGCCCCGACCCATCGCGTCGTGCTCATCGACAGCCCCGGACACGGCAAGTCCGACGCGCTGCGCAAGATCATCGATCTCGAGGACTGCTCGGACGCGCTCGTCGAGATCCTCGACGCGCTCGACATCGACAAGTGCGTCCTGGTGGGCAACAGTTGGGGCGGCATGCTCGCCGGGGTCTTCCCGGCCTACCACCCGCAGCGGACCGCGGCAGCGATCGGCATCAACTGCACAGCCTCCCTGCCCACCATGTTCGAGAGCATCTGGGCCACCGCACTGTCCACGTTCCTCTCACTGCACGCGAAGATGCCGCCGCTGGCCGCCAAGGCCGCGCGTGGCGCGTTCGCCGGCCCCACCGCCGAGGCCACCAACCCGGAGTTCGTCGAGTTCACCAAGTTCGTCCTGCGGGACGACCCGAAGTCGGTCGCGTGGGCGCTGCGCTCCATCCTCATCGGCCGCAAGGACGAGCATCGCCGGCTGAACACCATCAAGGACGTGCCCGTCCTGATCATCGCCGGTGAGGAGGACAGCCAGTTCCCCGTTCACGTGGTGCGGAAGATGGCCGACGCCATCGAGGGCAGCACCTTCCGGGTGCTGCAGCACACCGCCCACCTCGCCGCCCGCGAGAACCCCCAAGGCGTCAACGCCGAGATCGACGCCTTCCTCGCCGACCTGCCCGCCGCGGCCTGATCAGGAGGCCATCACCATGACAGACATGACAGGCACCGCCCACGCGACGGCCGCGCCCGACTGGGTCCTGAGGTTCATGGACGCCATCGACACCCTGGAGTTCGACGAGGGCTTCGCACCGCTGACCGAGGACACCGACATGTTCTTCGGCACCGCGCATATCCATGGCGTGGAGGCCATCAAGGCGTTCTTCGTCAAGATCGACGAGCCGCTGAACATCACCCATGAGGTCCTGGAGTGCTGGACCACGGGTGACGGCGTCCTCCTGCTGCGCGGCGAGGCGGCCATGGCCAAGAAGAGCGCACCGGACCAGGTGGTACGCGCCCCGTTCATGCACATCTTCTATCTCGACCGCGAGGAGCCGGTCCGGGTCCGGACACTCCGCGTCACCGCGGGCCCGCTGCAGACCGACTCCGTGATGTGACCTCCCCCGGGGCCTGCCGCGAGTGCCCCAGGCCCCGGAACGGAGGTCGGAGGGTACGGACAGGACGAGCACCACCGGGTCACTCGTCCGTCCGCTGCCCGGTCGGCGTCGCACCTCCCCTCGCAGGTCTCCTCGGCCTTCTCCTCGAACTCGATCGGGCCGAGCCGCCCGAACCAGCACCATCAGCATGCTTGCATTCACCTACGCACGCTTATACCGTCTCAGCATGCTTACGAAGTGGTGGATTCCAGGTTTCCTCACCGCGGAGGTCGGCTCATGACGACACTGCCCCTGCCCGACGCCCGCGCGCTCGTCACGGCCGCGATGACCGCGTGCGGGCATTCCGCCGGGGCCGCCGACACGATCGCCGACCATTTGCTCGACTGCGAACTGCGTGGGCTGTCCTTCGGCGGGCTCGCGCGGGCGCTGTCCGTCGCGGAGCGCATACGCACCACCGGGACGCCGCCGCAGCCGATCCGAGTCGTCGCCGAGACGCCGGTGTCCGCCACCGTGGACGGCGGCGACCAGGTGGGCTACCTCGTCGGCATGCACGCGCTGGACCTGGCCGTGGACAAGGCCCGCACTCAGGGCATCGCGGTCGTCGGCGCACGCAACACCTGGTACACCGGGATGTTCTCGTACTACCTGGAGAAGGCCGCGGAAGCCGGGCTCGCCGGGATGATCGCGGGCAGCGGGCCGGCGGTGGTGGCACCGCACGGTGGCACCGAATCCCGGTTCGGCACCAACCCGATCGCCTTCGGTTTCCCGGCCACGCCGACTCCCGTCATCTGGGACATCGGCACCTCAGCCGTGATGTACGGGGAGGTGACGCTGAAGGCGCGGCTCGGGGAGAAGCTGGCCCCCCGCCAGGCCTACGACGCCGCCGGGGTGCCGACGCTCGACGCGGCCGCCGCGCTCGAGGGCGCGTTCGGCGTGTGGGGCGGGCACAAGGGCTCCGGGCTCGCTCTGGTCGTCCAGCTGCTCGGCATGATGACCGGGGCGGCCGCCGACCCGCCGGGTGTTTCGGACTGCGGCTTCTTCCTCGTGCTGTTCGATCCCGGCGTGCTCACCGATCCGGACGACTACCGGCAGCGGGTCACGGCCTTCGCCGAATCGGTCCGCGCCACCCGTCCCGTCGAGGCCACCCGCCCGGTCCGGGTGCCGTTCGACCGCTCGGTGACCCGTCGGAACGAGACGCTCCGGCGGGGCACCATCGACGTGCCCGAAGCGGTGGTCGAGGCCCTGCGCAAGGAGGCCGCAGGTGTCTGAGGACCCCGACGCCTCCGCCATCGAGCCCTCCCCGTCGGGCCGGCTGCTGTGCGGCGGCTGCGCTCCGCACGACGCCTGCCGCCTGGGCGTCGAGATCGCCGACGCGCGGGACGACGTGGTGCGGTTCGAGGTCGTCTGCCCACGGTCCTGGCACGGCGGCCCCGGTGTCGCCCACGGCGGCTGGACGGCCGCGGTGTTCGACGACGTGCTCAGCGTCGTCGCACTGCGCGTCGAACCGCGGCTGGTCACCAAGTCGCTGGCGGTCTCCTACCTTCGCCCGGTCCCGGTCGAACGGCCCGTTCAGGTGCTGGCCCGGATCGACCGGCACGCCGGCAGGCAGTGGGAGGTCTCCGCCGAGATGACGCTCGCCGGCACGGCGCTGGCCACCGGCCGGGCCGAGCTGCGGACACGCCACCCGCACCATTTCGCCCGGCACGAGGCCTGGCTCGCCCGTCAACCACTGTCCCCCAACGGATCCCACGCAGAAAGCTGAGAACGCCATGGTCGAATTCTTCACTGGGCTGCAGCCCCTCCAGGCCGGCGAAACCGACCCCGACCGCATGATCTCCAGGGTCCGGGAGCTGGACCGCTCGCAGGCCATCGACCGGGTCCTCGTCGGGTACTCCTCCACCTGGCCGCACAACCACGCCACCGCACCGTTCGCGCTGGCGGCATCGGAGAGGTTCTCGCCGATCGTCGCGCACCGTCCCGGCGTGATGGCACCGGTGGCCGCCGCGCGCTACTTCGCCACCCTCGACGTGCTGGCCCGCGGGAGGCTCGCCATCAATGTGGTCGTGGGCGGCTCCGACAAGGATCTGCGACGCGAGTCGGACGACCTGCCCAAGGCCGATCGCTACCGGCGGGCGGTCGAGTACCTCGACATCGTCCGCCGCGCCTGGACCGAAACCGCTCCCTTCGACCACCGCGGCGAGTACTACACGGCCGAGGCGGTGAAGCTGCAGACCAAGCCGGTGCAGGGGCAGGTGCCGATCTTCATGGGCGGGGAGAGCGCCGACGCCGTGGACTTCGGCGCCCGCCACGCCGACCTGTACATGCTGTGGGGGGAACCGTTCGCGGGTACGAAGGAACGCATCGACCGGGTCACCGCGGCCGCCGAAGGCTACGGCCGTGCCATGCGGTTCTCGCTGAGTCTGCGCCTGTTCATCGGTGACACCGACGACGACGCCTGGGCCCAGGCCCGTGCCGTGGAGCGGCAGATCGCCGAGGCCGCCGGATCCACGACCTTCCTGCGCTCATCGTCGACCGACGCCTCCGTCGGACGGCAACGGGCTCTCGCGCTCACCGACCACGAGTTGCACGACGACTGCTTCTGGACCGGGCTGACCAAGCTCCTGGGCGGCTTCGCCAATTCCCAGGCGCTCGTCGGCACCGAGGAGCGCGTCCTGGACACCCTGGGCAGGTACCGCGAGCTCGGAGTCGAGACGTTCCTCGTGACGACCGGCGCGGAAGCGGCCTGGGACCCGTCGCTGGAGGGCTTCCTGGCCCGGGCGAAGAAGGAGCTGGCATGACGTCGACCATCGCCCGGGGCAATGGCGCCCCGGGCCCGGAGGACTTCTCCGATCTCGCCGACGGCACAGTCGGCGGCCTCATCACCGCCCGCGCCGCGGAACATCCCGACAAGCCCGCGCTCGTCTTCGACGACACCGAACTGACCTACGGCACGCTCGACGCGACTGTCACCGACGTGGCGCGCGGTCTCATGGCGGCAGGTGTCGCCCCGGGCAACTCGGTGGGGATCTTCCTCCCCAACCGGCCCGAATATCTGCTCACCTGGCTGGGAGCGGCCCGCGCCGGCGCCGTCGAGGTCCCGATCAACATCGCCTACAAGGGCTCCTTCCTCGACCACGCGCTCCGCAGCACCGGCGTGCGGGTGCTGGTCACCGATGCGGCCCTGCTGGAGCTCGTCGCCGACCTGCGCGAGGTACCTCCAACCCTCGAGACGGTCGTACTGCTCGACGGCGCCCCGCTCCCCCAGCTACCGCTGGGAGGTGCCCCCTGCCGGACCCCGCCCGGGGTGACGGTACAGAACTGGAAGGATCTGCTCGCGGCCGGCGACCCGGCGGTGGAGCTCCCCCGCGTCGCGCCGCAGGACCCGGCCGCGATCATGCTCACCTCCGGAACCACCGGGCGGAGCAAGGGGGTTGTGTACCCGCATCTGATGCCGCTGGTCGCCGCGCGCGAATGCGCGGCGCAGATGGCCACGACCGCCGATGAGCGGCTCTACACCTGTCTGCCGCTGTTCCACGGCGCCGCCCAGATCAACATAACCCTGCATGCCTTCTACGCGGGGGCGACCGTGGTCCTCGGGCGCCGGTTCAGCGCCAGCAGGTTCTGGGACGAGCTGCGCACCCACCGGGTCACCCAGTTCAACGCCCTTGGCTCCGTCCTGCCGATGCTCCTGGCGCAGCCTCCGTCCGACCGCGATCGTGAGCACCGGGCGAGGAAGGTATTCGCCGCGCCCGCCCCGCCCCCAGTGCTCCGTCCGTTCGAGGAGCGGTTCGGCGTACACGTCGTCGAGGGGTACGGGCTCACCGAGATCAAGAACGTCCTCTACAACCCGCTCGGCGCCCGGAAGGTCGGCTCGCTGGGCCTGCCCACCGCATCGTCCGTCCTGGAGATCCACGACGAGTCCGGCTGTCGCGCCGCGCCCGGTCAGACCGGGGAGATCGTGTACCGGCCCCGCCTGCCGAGCATCATGTTCTCCGGCTACCACGGCGATCCCGAAGCGACGCTCGCCACCATAAAGGATCTCTGGTGGCACACCGGCGACCTGGGCTACACCGACGAAGACGGCTACTTCTACTTCATCGACCGCAAGAAGGACGCATTGCGCCGCCGCGGCGAGAACATCTCCTCCCACGAGGTCGAATCGGTCCTGCTCGCCCATCCCGGCGTCGTGGCCGCTGCCGCCGTCGGCACGCCGTCGGAGCTGGGCGAGGACGAGGTCCTCGCCATCGTGCAGCTCGAACCCGGCCACGAACTGGATTTCACCGCACTGTTCGCCCACTGCGACCGGTCGATGCCGCACTTCATGGTCCCCCGCTACTACCGCATCGTGGACCGGCTTCCCGTCACCCCGAACGGCAAGGTCCGCAAACACCAGCTGCGGGACCAGGGCCGCACCGAAGCCTGGGACGCGCTCGCCGCCGGGCTCACCCCCACCCGCCACGCCTGAGGAACCGCCATGTCCCTCCCCGACGGAGTGCGCATCCGCGAGATCGCGCCCCGGTTGACCTTCCAGGACCATGCGGTCCCGACCGACGTCAAGATCGAACTCGTGCAACGCCTGATCGACGCCGGCGTCCGCGCGTTCGAGCTGTCCTCCTTCGTCCGGCCCGACCTCGTACCGGGCCTCGCCGACGCCGCGGAGGTGTTCGCCCGCGTGCCGCGGGTGCCCGGGCTCAGCCTCGGCTGCTGTGTCGGCAATACGCACGGGCTCGCCCGCGCGGTCGACGCGGGCGCCGACACGGCGTACTTCCTGCTCTCCGCCGACGAAGAGTTCGCCCGTGCCAACATCGGACGGTCCACGGCGGACTCGTTGCGCGAACTGGAGCGCATGGCCGCGTACGCCGCGGACCGGAACATCATGCTCGGGTCCTACATCATCTTCGCCTGGGGCGGGCCAACCGGCCCCGCGCGCACCGGCGAAGATCTCCAGCAGCCGGCCCGGCGGCTCCTCGACATCGGGGTGGACCACTGGATCCTCGCGGATTCCTCCGGCTACGCGGCACCGCCCCAGATCCGCGAACTCCTCACCGCAGCGCTCACGCACGTACCGCCCGGCAACCTGACCGTGCAGATCCACGACGACCGCGGCATGGGCCTGGCCGCCCTGCTCCCCATCCTCGAACTCGGGATCCGCGCCATCGACACCTCCCTCGCCGGCAGCGGCGGCCACCCGGCGATATCCGGCACCCAGGGCGGGGGGCTGTGCACCGAGGACGCCGTGCAACTGCTCGAACGCTGCGGTGTGGACACCGGTATCGACCTCCCCCGCCTCATCGCGACAGCGAACTGGCTCACCAGCGAGATCGGCGTGCCCGGCAAGGGGTTCGTCCGGCACACCGGTCCCGTACCGAGCACTGGCCGGCCCGGCACACCGCTCGCCTTCACCTGGTGACGGCGGCCGTGAACTCGTGCCCTGCGCACCACAGCCACCCCGGCCGGCGCATACCGGTTCAACTCCATGGGCCGGGAAGGCCCCGTCGGGTCAAGGAGGACCAGTGACGAAAACCCATACGCCCACGATCGTCGTCGCCGGCGCCGGTCTGACCGGGCTCTCCGCGGCGATTTCCGCCCGCGAGGCCGGCGCCCGCGTCGTACTGCTGGAAAAGGGCAGCCGCGAGGACGTCGGCGGGAACGCCGCCTTTTCCGGCGGGTTGTTCCTGTTCTGCTATGACGGGCCGGACGATCTGACGTCGATCACGCAGGACTTCGAACCGGGCATGAAAGCCGACCGGATCGAGGCGCCGCCGTACACCCGCCGGGCCTACGCGGCCGAGCTGTCGGCGATGAGCGGCGGCCGAGCCGAGCCACATCTGATCGACGCGCTCGCCGAACGGTCGTTGGACACCGTCCGCTGGCTGGCCGCGAAAGGTGTCCGCTTCACGTTCAACCGCACTCTGGGCGCCGAGATCCGCGGCGGCGTCCTGCACATCCCACCCGGCCAGGTCCTCACGTGCGTCGGCGAGGGAATGTCACGCGGGTTCGAGGTGATCCGGCCCCTGCTCGCGCACGCCGAGCGGATCGGCGTCGAGATCCGCTGGTTCACACCGCTGGCGGAGGTGCTGCACAGCGACGGCCGGGTCACGGGCGTTGCGGTCGGCGACGGCGGCCAGACCGTACCCGCCGACGCCGTAGTGGTCGCCACCGGCGGCTTCCAGGCCAACCGCGAACTTCGCCGCGAGCATCTGGGACCGGAGTGGGAAACGGTGCGCCTGCGCGGCACCCGCCTGGCCACGGGCGAAGGGATCCAGGCCGCACTTCGCGCCGGGGCGGACAAGGCCGGTACCTGGTCGAGCTGTCATTCGGCCGCGGTCGACCCGGCCATGCCCTCACCGGAGAGCAGTGCGGCCTCGCCGCCGTTCCCGCTGCACGGCTTCTGGCTCGGCGTACTCGTCAACCGCGACGGCGAGCGGTTCGTCGACGAGGGCCCCGGCCCATGGGTCAAGAACTACTCGAAGATGGGCAAGGCGATCATGCCGCAACCCGGGTGCGAGGCATTCGAGATCTTCGACCAGCGCACCGCGGCCCGGGTGGCCGATGAGTTCGCCGGCGCGGCAGTGCCCGTCGTCGCGGACACGGTGCCTGAGCTCGCCGAGCGGATCGGGGTGCCCGCCGACCGGCTGGCACACACGCTTCAGACGTTCAACAACGCCTGCCCGCCCGGTGACGGCATCAGTGAGGATCGCGGCACGGCCGGCATCACCCCGCCCAAGTCCCGCTGGGCCGCACCGCTCGACCGGCCACCGTACGTCGCCTACCACGCCGTGGCGGGGCTCACCTTCACCTTCGGCGGCATCCGGATCGACCCGGACGGACGGGCGCTCGGGGCAGACGGGGCGCCGGTGCCCGGTCTGTACGCGGCCGGCGAGGCCATCGGCGGTCTGTTCTACGGCGACTATCCTGGTGGCGCCGCCCTCATGCGCGCCGCGGTGTTCGGCCGCGCGGCCGGACACACCGCCGTGGCCGAAGCCGAGTCGGCTCCGCACCCGGCCTGAACAGCACGAAGTCGGTCGGACAACAGGGACGGACGGACCGCGGTCGGGTTCGTCGATCCGGCCCACGATCGCCCGGCTGCTCGCCTGCCCATGAATCGAGGCGGCAGCCGGGCGACACCGCGTGGTGGCATCGCGCGGGGGCATCGCGAGGGGGCGCCACGGCCTGCGTGCGGATGAGGGCGACCACGCGCCACCAGGACGGGCCGCAAGGGGGTGTCGGCGCGGTAATGCACCTACCCGGGCTATCCGGGTCCGCGCCTGGTGGCGGTCATCCGCGCGGTCATTCCTCGGGGCGGCCCATGTCCCGGAGTTCGTTCTCCACCACCACCGCGGCCTGCCGCAGGCGGTCATCAGCGGCGACGACGTCATCCCGCCCGAGCGTGGCGTTCAACGTGTCACTGATCTTGAGGACCTCGTCGCTCATCTCGGCCAAGGCGGCCAGACCCGCCTCGGTGACCCGGAGCGAGAGCGCCCGTTCGCTCTCCGGATGCGCGTCGCGGGCCACGAAACCGCGATTCTCCAATTGCGTGACGATCCGCGTCATGGTCTGCGGCCGCACGTAGCAGCGGCGTGACAGCTGAGCGAGGCTGAGATGGGGCTGATTGGCCAGGATGCGCAGGGCGGTGTAGCTGGACAGCGTCATCTTCCACGGACGCAGTCGCGTGTTCCCGATCCTGGTGACCGCCCGCTCGAACCGGAAGACGGCATCGATCATCGACGACGCTTCGTCCATGCCGGCGGTGGCCCCGGTCGGCGAACGACCGTCGTCGAACGGGTTGATGTAGGGGAGATCGCTTGTCACCCGCGCAGCATACGGCCTGCGGGACCAGATCATCAGCAAGCTTGCAATCATGTAAGCATGCTTCTACTCTATAAGCATGCTTACATCAACGGATCCTCGGCACCCGGCCCCCGACAGTGCGCGTTTTCGGACCGTCCTGGGGCACTTCCCCAGCGGCATCACCGCCATCACTTCGCGCGATGCGCAGGGCGGACCGGTGGGCATGACCGTCGCGTCGTTCACCTCGGTCTCACTCGACCCTCCGCTCGTGGCGTTCCTGCCCGGCAAGACGTCATCGACGTTCCCGGTCATCGCCGAGCGCGGCACCTTCTGCGTGAACGTCCTCGCCACCGGCCAGGAGCGGATCTGCGGTGCGCTGTCGGTGTCGGGAGGCGATAAATTCGCCGAGGTGGCCTGGCGGTCCGGTCCGAACGGAGACCCGGTCATCGACGGCGTGGTCGCCTGGATCGGCTGCACGGTCGAAGCCGTGCACGATGCCGGTGATCACTACATCGTCATCGGGCGTGTCAACGACCTCGACGCCGACAGCACGGCGTCACCCCTGCTGTTCTTCCGGAGCGGCTACAACCAACTCGTCTCCGCCTGATCAGTCATGGCACCCCGTAGAACCCCACGGGACGGCCTCAAGACCGCGGATACCTCGGAAGCGTTGACAGGAGGAGGGCCATCAACAAGAACGACGGAGTTCCCCGCGAACTGCTCGACGATCTCACGGCGGAGTTCGAAGCGCTGCGGGCACTCATCACCTCGGGGACGGACCTGCGGCGGCCGACTCCGGCGGCCGGCTGGGACGTCAGAGCCGGCGTGTCGCACCTGATCGGATGCGACCTTATGGCGGAGGAGGCGATGGCCACTCCCGGTGAATTCCGGCGTGTCCGTCCCGCCACGGACGAGGGCCTGAGCGCGCTCCTCGACAGCCACATCACGACCCGCCGGGACTCCTCGGCGGAAGGGCTACGACAGGAATGGGACGACGCCTTCGCGGCACTGCTGAAGGCGTTTCAGTCCACGCGCCGGGACCAGAAGGTCCCCTGGTTCGGACCGCCGATGAACCCGGCGACGCTGGCCACAGCTCGCCTGATGGAATACTGGGCACACGGCCAGGACGTCGCCGAAGCGCTGAAGATCGTCCGCCGGCCCACGGACCGGATCCGGCACATTTGCCACCTCGGATCCGCCACCTTCGCATTCAGCTTCACCAACCGCGGCCTGCCCGTGCCGTCGTCACCACCGCGCGTCGAACTACGCCTGCCCAGCGGCCGCCCGTGGGCCCGCGGCCCGGAGGACGCCCATGCCTCCGTCACGGGCGACGCGCTCGACTTCGCCCTGGTGGTCACCCAACGCAGGCATCCCCTCGACACGTCTCTGACCTGCCGAGGTGAGGTTGCCGAGCAGTGGCTCGCCATCGCCCAATGCTTCGCGGGCCCGCCCGGCCCGGGGCGGCCACCAGGCGAAGTACCGCAGTAGCGTGAGTGGTTGCCGCGCAAGCGTCATTTCTGGCGCATCACCCTAGGTGATGGCAGCGGGGAGGCGGACCTCGAAGCGGCAGCCGCCGTCGACATTGCGGACCGCCGCCTGGCCGTCGTGGGCCTCGACGATGCCGCGGACGATGGCGAGGCCCAGACCGGCGCCCGCCGGGGGTGTGCGGGCATTGGTGCCGCGCCAGCCGGTGTCGAAGACGCGCGGAAGGTCCTCCTCCGGGATCCCGCCGCAGCCGTCGGTGACCGACAGCACGACCGTGTCCGCCTCCCGTTCGGCGGTCACCGCGACCGTGCCGTCCGCCGGGGTGCGGCGGACGGCGTTGACGAGGAGGTTTCCGAGCACGCGGGTCATCTCCTTGCCGTCGACCTCCACCGGGACGGGGTCCACACGGTCGCCGATCAGCTGAACGCCCAGCTCACGGGCGAGCGGATCGACCCCGGCGAGGGCGTCGCCGATCAGGTCGTAGACGGAGATCCGGGTGGGGCTGAGGGCGAGCGCTCCGGCGTGGATGCGGGAGAGTTCGAAGAGGTCGCCGACCATCGTGTTCAGCCGCTCCACCTCGGTGCGGATCCGGCGGAGGTAGCGGTCCGGGTCCGGTGCCACCCCGTCCTCCAGCGCCTCGGACATCGCGCGCAGCCCCGCCAGCGGGGTGCGCAGATCGTGGGATATCCAGGCGACCAGCTCCCGGCGGGAGGACTCCAGGGCACGCTCACGCTCGCGGGAGGCGGCCAGCTTGGCGCTGGTGGCGGCCAGTTCACGGCCGAGCGCGGCGAGTTCGGCGGTGGCCTGGCCGTCGGGGGCGGCGAAGCTCCCGCCGTCCCCGAAGGAGCGGGCGGCGAGGGCCAGCGCGTTGCTGCGCGCCACCACCCAGCGGCCCAGCAGCAAGGCGGTGGCCATGGACACCACGGCGGCCATGGCGCAGACGGTGGTGACCACTGTCAGGTCGTGCGGGGACAGGAACATCGCCCAGGCGACGGCCAGCGTCCCGGCGAGCATCGCCGTGACCGCGACGGCGGCGACGACGGTGAGGGACACCGCGACCGAACGGCCGCGCACCAGCCGCAGAGCCAGCGCGCCCAGCAGACCGGCCGCCGCCGCGCCGAGGAAGGCGAACGCCGCCATGAGGAGCACATCACGCATCGGAGCCCGCCCCCCGCCCGTCGCCGTCCCGTCCCTCGGACCGCCGCGCCTCGTCCCATCGCACCTCGTCCCCTCGCCCGTTGTCAGGTGGCCCATCGGCGGCCTCGGGCGGAGCGTCGAAGCGGTAGCCGATGCCCCATACGGTCTGGATGAGCCGGGGCGCGGCGGGATCGTCCTCGACCTTTCCGCGCAGCCGCCGCACATGGACGGTGACGGTGGACAGATCCCCGAAGTCCCATCCCCACACCTCGCGCATCAGCTCCTCGCGGGTGAAGGCCACCCCCGGGTGGCGCAGCAGAAAGGACAGCAGGTCGAACTCGCGTACCGTCAGGGCGAGTTCCCGGCCGTCCCGGGTGGCGCGCCGGGCCAGGGGATCGAGGGTGATCCCGGCGCGGTGTGCCGCGCCGCCCGGGGCGGGGGCGGACGAGCCGGGGACCTGCGGACCGGGCCGGCCGCGGCGGAGCACCGACTCGACGCGCAGCACCAGCTCCCGTGGGCTGAACGGCTTGGTGACGTAGTCGTCCGCGCCGATCTCCAGGCCGAGGATCCGGTCCTCCTCGTCGCCGCGCGCGGTGAGCATGATGACCGGCACCGGGCCCTTGTCGCGGAGCGCGCGGCACACCTCCAGCCCGTCCATACCGGGCAGCATCAGGTCGAGGACGACCAGGTCCGGCCAGCGGGCGGCGGCGCGGGCGAGCGCCCCGGGGCCGTCGGCGGCCTGGTCCACGGCGAATCCGGCCCGGCCGAGGTACCCGGCGACGACCTCGGCCACGGTCGGATCGTCGTCCACGACGAGCACGCGGGTGGGAGACGGGGTCTGCTGCATGCCCCACAGCGTGACACCAGGTCCGGCGCCGGGGCGCGGCAGGGAGGCCGCGGACCGGGCGACGTCCGTGTTTCGTAAGAACCTGAAGCCCGAAATGTCGCTTTCTCCTTCGTAGTGTGGGGCGGGTGACAAACTCGACCACCCCCTGTGCGGACGTCGTCCTGCCGTGTCTGGACGAAGCCGCCGCCCTGCCCTGGGTGCTGGCCCGCATCCCGACCGGCTGGCGCGCCATCGTCGTCGACAACGGCTCCACGGACGGCTCGGCCACGATCGCCCGCGCGCACGGCGCCACCGTCGTGCACGAACCGCGCCGTGGCTTCGGCGCCGCTTGCCACGCCGGGCTGCTCGCCGCCGAGGCCGACATCGTCTGCTTCTGCGACTGCGACGCCTCGCTCGACCCCGGCCTGCTGACCGCCTTCGTGCGGACCGTCGCGGAAGGCGGCGCCGATCTCGTGCTGGGCCGGCGACGTCCCCAGGAGCGGGGGGCCTGGCCGATGCACGCCCGGCTCGGCAATATCGCGCTGACCCGCATGCTGCGGCGGCGCACCGGCCTCACGCTGGGCGACCTCGGCCCACTGCGGGCCGCGCGGCGCGAACCGCTGCTCGCCCTCGGCCTCACCGACCGCCGGAGCGGCTACCCGCTGCAGATGGTCGTGCGGGCCGCGGACGCGGGATGGCGGATCGAGGAGCGCGAGGTGCCGTACCGGCCGCGCACCGGGAAGTCGAAGGTCACCGGCACCTGGCGGGGCACCTGGCACGCGGTGCGCGATATGCGCGCGGTGCTGCGCCAACCGCCGGTGGCCCGCGACCTGGCCGCCTCCACGAGGGCCGCACGGTGAGCGCCGGGCCACGCGAGGGTGCGAACGCAGCGGAGGCCCCCTCGGCTCCCGACCGCCCCGGCTCCGGACCTGATACCGCCGGCGGGCCGGTCGCCGGTGCGGACATCCGTGCGGACACCGGATCCCGACCTGCCCACGAGAGCGGGACCACGCTGCTCATCATCGCCAAGGAACCGGTGCCCGGACGGGTGAAGACCAGGCTCACTCCCCCGCACACCCCCGCCGAGGCCGCCTCGCTCGCCGAGGCGTGCCTCGCCGACACGCTGCACGCCGCGCTCGCCACACCCGCCCGTCGCAGGGTGCTGGTGCTCGACGGGCACCCCGGGCCGTGGCTGCCACCGGGATTCGAGGTGGTACCGCAGTGCGACGGCGGTCTGGACGAACGGCTCGCCGCGGCCTTCGCCGCCTGCCGGGGCGCCGCCCTGCTGATCGGCATGGACACCCCCCAGGTGACCCCCGCTCTGCTCGCCCCCGCGCTGGGCCCGAACGGCTGGCACGACTGCGACGCCTGGTTCGGCCCGGCCGCCGACGGTGGCTTCTGGGCCTTGGGCCTCGCACAACCGGACCCCGGGCTGCTGCGGGGCGTGCCGATGTCCACCGCCACCACCGGTGCCGCACAGCGGCGCCGGCTGACGGACGCGGGGCTGCGGGTGCGCGACCTGCCGATGCTGCGCGACGTGGACACGGCGGAGGACGCCGCACGCGTGGCGGCCGACGTTCCGGGCGGGCGGTTCGCCCGGACCCTCGCCCGGCTGTCCCGGACCACCGCCCGATGAGCTCGGCGGAGACGGTGCGCGACGGATCCGTACGCGACGGACCGGTACGAGACGGACCGGTACGAGACGGGTCCGTACACGACGGACCGGTACGCGACGGCCCCGTGCGCGAGCGGACTCCCGCTCGCCGTGCGGCGGCCGCCTGGCACGCCGACCCCTATGTCCGGGCGCTGCACGCGGGCCGAGGTCCGCTGTTCCTGCGCCGAGCCGACGGCTGGATGCTGCCCTTGGATGTCGAACGCTGGTGTGCGGACGCCGACGCGGCCGACCGGACCGTGCTGCGGCGCTGCCAGGGCCCGGCCCTCGACATCGGCTGCGGACCCGGTCGGCTGGTGGCCGCGCTGGCCCTGCGCGGCCGCCCCTGCCTGGGCATCGACGTCAGCCAGGCGGCGGTCGCCCGAACCGTCCGTGCGGGCGGGCCCGCGCTGTGCCGCTCGGTCTTCGAACCGCTGCCCGGCGAGGGACGTTGGGGCACGGCGCTGCTGATCGACGGCAACATCGGCATCGGAGGCGATCCGCAGGCACTCCTCGCGCGCGTCGCTCAACTCATAGCTCCCGACGGGCTGCTGCTGGTGGAGGCCGCGGCGGCCGATGTGGACGAGCGGGTGCGGGTGCACGTGGACGACGGCCGGGGCGACGTGGGAACGGCCTTCCCCTGGGCCCGGGTCGGCGTCCCGGCACTGCTGGACCACGCGCGCGCGGTGGGCTGGAACCCGGTCGAGCAGTGGACCGCGCGGGATCGGAGCTTTGTGTCGCTGCGCCGCACACCGCCCCTGCCCCGGTCCGCCACGGAGCGCTGAGCCGTGCCCGCATCGCTGCGCGGCCTGCTGCGGCCCGGCCGGCTCGCCCGAGGGACCGGCCGGGTGCCTGATCAGCACTCCGGCCCGGGCCCTCGCCCACCGGCCCGCGACCGCCTCGCACCACCGCCTGACAGCACGGACGAGCCCCGCCCGACAGAGCGCCACACCCGGGCCGCGCGAACGCGTCGCACCGCCCACCCGTGGATCACCCCGCTCGCGCTGGCCACACTGCTCGGCTCGCTGGGCACCGTCCTCGCCCTGGCCTTCCGCGAGGACGACCTCCATACCGTGCCCGGCGTGCTCTCCGGCTGATACGCCCTCACCTGGGTGCTGTTCGCCGCGGCGGCGTGGACGGTCCGCCGCCTCGGCGCCCGCCAGGCCGCCGTCTTCGTCCTCGCGGGCAGCGTCGCGGTCGCCGCCACGGGCCTGCTCGCCCCACCGCGCACCAGCACCGACGCCTACCGCTACGCCTGGGACGGACGTGTGCAGGCCGCGGGCATATCTCCCTATGACCACGCGCCCGAGGACCCCGCGCTCGCTTCGCTGCGCGACCGCCGGCTCTTCCCGACGGGCTCCGGCTGCCATGGCCCCGACCGCGCCCCCGTCCGCCCCGCACCCGAACCTGCCGCGCCCGGCGCCCACCCACCCACCGATCAGGCGCCCGACCACGCGCGCGGCACCCCCGGCCCCGCCGAGGCGCAGTGCACGCGCCTCAATCGCCCCGCGGTCCATTCGATCTATCCTCCCGTCGCAGAGGGCTATTTCCTGCTTGTACACCGCTCGGCGCCGTCAGGTTCCACTCTCCTCCCCCTGCAGACCGGCGGCGCGCTGCTGTCCGTCGCCACCACCGCCGTGGTGCTCGCCGCGGCACGCCGCCGGCCCGATCCCCGCCTCCCGACCGCCCGCGCGGCGTGTGGGCCTGGTGCCCGGCCGTGCCGGTGGAGGCGGTGAACAACGCCCATGTCGATGCGCTGGGCGTGCTGTTGACCGTCGCGGGCCTGGTCACCGTCCCTCGCCGCCGCGCCCTGAGCGGTGCGCTGCTCGGTGCGGCGATCGCCGCCAAGCTGCTGCCCGCCGTAACTCTGCCGGGTGCGCTCTCCGGCGTCCTCGCCATGAACCCCAAGACCTCCGAGACTCCCAAGACCTCGAAGAGCCTCAAGCCGCCCAAGTCCCCCACCGCCCCCCACCCCCTCACCGCCACCCGGATCCGCCGCGCGGCGGCAGCGGCGGTGCGCAGCCGCGGCGATCGTGCTGCTCGCCGCGGCCGTGGTCGTGCTCGGCTACCTCCCCTACGTCCTCCTCTCGCGCTCCTCCGTGCTCGGCTATCTCACCGGCTATGTGGCCGAGGAGGGGTACGAGACGGGCTCCGCCACCGCGGACGACAAGAACCGCTACGCACTGCTGCGTCTGCTCCACCCCGCCCCGGAGAGCTGGGCCCTGCCGGTGGTCGGCGCCGTCCTGCTCGTGGTCGTGGCCTGGGGGCTGCTGCGCGGCGATCCGGGGCGGCCCTGGCGCGGCGCGCTGGTGGTGACCGGGACCGCGTTCCTGCTGATGACGCCCGGCCATCCCTGGTACCCGCTGTTGGTGGTGGCGCTGGTGGCCCTCGACGGGGGCTGGGAGTGGCTCGGCCCGCCGCTCGCGGGAGTCGCCCAGTATGTGACGGCCCGTGCGGTCGACGACGGCGCGTGGGTCGGGACGCTGGGGTACGCGGTCGCCGGTGCGGCGGTCATGGCCGGGCGGGCCGTGCGGGCCCTGCGGGCGGCTTCCGCTCCCCCACCGCCGGCGCTCCACGCCGAGGCCCCGGGCGGCGCCGCCACATCCGGATCGCCACCCGGACCGCCAGCCACACGGCCGAGGCGCCGAAGAGTCCCGCGGTGATCAGCAGCCAGCGCGGCCAGAAGACGTCGGCGCTCAGCCCGGTCGCGTTCTCGTAGCGGCGCTCCCGCCGGCCGAGGATCAGCGGGAACCACACCAGCAGGAGCAGCCCGGAGAGGAAGACGGGCACCCGCACATGGTTGATCCACCGGGCGGCGGCCGGGAGCACGGCGCCCACGGCACGGTCGGCGAGCGCGTACAGCGGAAGCAGCACCAGGTCATGGAGGATGGCGGCGCCGACGATCCACAGCACGATCCCGAACCAGTCGCCGCTCAGCAGCCTGATCCCGGCGTAGCCGGTCAGCGCGAACGAGCACAGCAGCAGCACCAGCCGCAGCGGTGACTCCCGCTCCAGCCGCCGCGGCCCGAAGCGGCGCAGTGCCTCCCGCGGCCCGAAGCGGCGCAGTGCGGCCTTCATACGGTCGCCTCGAAGCCCGCTCATGCGGTCTCCCCCAT
Source organism: Streptomyces sp. NPDC007875 (assembly GCF_042868035.1). NCBI lineage: Bacteria > Bacillati > Actinomycetota > Actinomycetes > Kitasatosporales > Streptomycetaceae > Streptomyces > Streptomyces sp. NPDC007875. Next base: position 23,536 of record NZ_JBIADZ010000013.1, read on the forward strand.
GCCCCCTCATGCGGCCTCCCCCATGCCCCTTCACGCGGTCTCCTCGAAGTTTCCGAAGGTCAGCCGGCCGACCCACTTGGTGTTGTGCACACCCGGAGCCCCGGGCACGATCACGCGCGCCGGATAGCCGTGGTCGGGCGACAGATCCGCGCCGTTGACCCTCAGGGCCAGCAGCGAGCGGGGGTCGCGCACCTGGACGTCGCTCAGCACGACGCGGCGGAAGGAGCCGTGCCGCTGCACCGACTCCACCAGGACCCTCGGCGGCCGGTCGGCATGCCCCACCAGCGCGGCGAGGTCGGCCAACCGCACCCCGTCCCACCGCTGGTCGGACGTGGACCACCCCTCCACGCAGGCGATGGGCAGGGCCGCGCCGTGTCGCGGCAGCCGCAGCATCTGCTCCCGGGTGAGGACGGTCTCGCGGCCCGTCGCGCCCCGCACCACCAGCCGCCAGTCGGGCCCGATGTCGCGGGCGCGGATGCCCACGGCCCTGGCGGTCTTGTTGATCTGGAAGCCGCCCGGCCCCGACCCCGGGTTGCGGCCGTGCGGCGCGAGCACGGCGGTCTCGCGCAGCGGGCCGCCGATGCTCTGACCGGCCGTCACCACCAGCAGCGCGAACGAGCCGGTGCCGACCATGGCGAGCGCGCCCCGCCGCGACATGGTGGGCGCGGCCGGCTGCGGGCTGACCAGGCCGGTCTCATCCGGCGGCTCCGGCTTGGTGTCCGGGGCGCGGGTGCGCAGCTCGGCCCGCAGATCGCGGCTGCGCAGCGCTCGCACCATGGCCGGGAACCGCAGCGCCACATGGACCACGAGGGCGGCCATGAAGATCCACGCCCCGTAGAAGTGCAGCGGGTAGAAGGACCCCGGGAAGATGTAGTCCAGCTGGACGTTGAGCACCCCGGTCGCGAACTCGAACAGCCCGCCGCCGACCAGCGCCAGCAGCGAGAGCCGCTCCAGCCCGTGCCCTACCGACCGCACCGGCGGCCAGGTGAACAGCTTGGGGATGACCGACCACAGCTTGGCCAGCAGCACGGGGACGAGCACGATCCCGAGGGTGACGTGCACGCCCTGGTTGACGCGGTAGAGCCAGGAGGGGTTGGTCGGCCAGGTGAAGAGATAGAAACCGAGCAGCCCCTTGTCCGGGGTCTGGTCGTTGACCGGGGACAGGTCGGGGTTGTAGGCGGCGTACGACAGCAGTCCGGTCACGAAGAGAACGGGCAGGCCGAAGAGCAGGATCAAGCCGAAGACAGACGTCAGCCAGGGGCCGCGCAGCGGGCTCCGCCACAGCGCGCGGCGGTCACGGTGGGTACGGGGAGGGTGACTCATGGCATGACCGTAGGGCGGCCGCGCCGCGTTCCGGGGCCTTGAGCCCATGACGAAACGGTGACGTCAGCCGCCCCGGCCGCGAGGATCTGACGGTCCGGTGACGGCGCGCGGCGCGGCGGCCCGGACGCGGGCTTCACGACGTAGCGTGACGTCGTGAAACTCCCTCTCCACAGCGGCATCGACACCCGGGCCATCGAGAACGAGAAGCGGCCCGGCCGGCGCCGGGACGTGCTCGCCGCCGCTGCCGCCGCCGTGCTCTTCGCCGTCGCCGCCGTCGTCGGCACCCTGATCCAGCGGGCCGATCACTCGCTGTACGTCGACTGGGCGCCGCTGTACGCCGACTGGCTGCCCCATGTGGGCCCCGGCACGCCCGCCGCCCTGGCCGTCGCCGCCGCGGTCGTCGTCCACGGCGCCCGGCTCGCGGTACGGCTGCCGTGGCGCGGGCTGCTGGGGGCCGTCTGGGCGGCGTCCATGGCCTGGATCTGGTCACTGGCGCTGGTCGACGGATGGCGGCGGGGGGTGGCGGAGCGGCTGACCGCGCGCCACGAATATCTGCGCGGTATCGACCGGTTCCACGACATCGGCGCGGCCCTGCGCGGCTTCACCGGCCACATCCTGCTCACCCAGCCCGACCACTGGCCCGCCCATATCGCGGGCCATCCGCCGGGCGCCGTGCTCACCTTCGTCGGCCTGGACCGGCTGGGCCTGGGCGGCGGCGCTTGGGCGGGGGCCTTCTGCATCACGGTGGGCGGCTCGGCGGCGGTCGCGATCCTGGTCACGCTGCGCGCCCTGGGGCAGGAGCGGGCCGCGCGCGCTGCCGCCCCGTTCCTGGTCCTAACGCCCGGGGCGGTCTGGGTGGGCGCCTCGGCCGACGGCTATTTCGCGGCCGTCGCGGCCTGGGGGCTCGCGCTGCTGGCGCTCGCGGCGACGCGTACGGTCCGGGCGCCCGGTGCGGTCGCGTTCGGGTCCGGGCTGCTGCTGGGGCTGACGGCCTATCTCTCCTACGGGCTGACGCTGCTGGCGCTGCCCGCCGCCGCCGTGCTCCTGCTCGCCCGTACCGCGCGGCCACTGCCGTTCGCGCTGATGGGGGCGGCGGTGGTGGCCGGTGCGTTCACACTGACCGGCTTCCAGTGGTGGGAGGGGTACTCCCTGCTGATCGAGCGCTACTACCAGGGCGTGGCCTCGGACCGCCCGTACGCGTACTGGGTCTGGGCCAACCTGGCCGTCGCGACGGTGGTCGCCGGTCCGGCCTGTGTCGCGGGCGCGCGGCGGATGCTGTCGGCGGTGCCGGACGTCGTACGGCGGCTGCGCCCCGGCGGTCCGGGCGCCCCGGACGGGCTCGTGGTGCTGACCTTCGCCGTGCTGCTCGCGCTCGTCGTGGCCGATCTGTCCGGAATGAGCAAGGCCGAGACGGAGCGGATCTGGCTTCCCTTCCTGGTCTGGCTGCTGCCCACCGCCGCGCTGCTGCCCGCCGTTGATCGTCGCCGCTGGCTTGTGGCCCAGGCGTGTCTCGGACTGCTCGTCAACCACCTGCTTTTGACCGGTTGGTGAGGAGACCGATGTGAAGGGCACGTGATACTTCTGTGATACTGAGGGGGACGTACATCTGTACTGTTGCCAGGGGGCGGGACCCGTGAAGGCGCTGAAGATCGTGAAAGCGTTGAAGGCTTTAAACGCGAAGAACACCTATGGCGTGGCCGCGCCCATAGGCGCGCTCACGGCCGTGGCCGTCGTGGTGGCGCTGCTGATAGCCCTGACCTCGCCGGGGGACGCGGGAGGCGCACAGGACGGGGATCTCCCCGCGGCCGCGGCGTCTCCCAAGTCGGACCGGGTCCCCAGGGAGCCCAAGAAGAAGGACAAGTACGCCCATTGGGACGGCAAGGTCAAGGTGCTCGGGGACGGCTCCACGTCCTACACCGGACCGCAGCCGCATCAGCTCAAGCCCGAGAAGCTCAAACCCGGTGAGAAGCCGCCGCAGTTCGTGGTCTTCTCCTGGGACGGCGCGCTGGAGAACGACGACCATCTCTTCTCCCGCTTCCGCCAGGTGGCCAAGGAGAGCGACGCCACGATGACGTTCTTCCTGAGCGGCATGTATCTGCTGCCCAAGTCGAAGAGCGACCTCTATCGCCCGCCCCAGCACAAGCCGGGCTCGGCCGCCATATCCTTCCCCACCGACGAGCACATCAGGGAGACCCTGGAGCAGCTGAGCGGGGCCTGGCAGGACGGCAACGAGATCGGCTCGCACTTCAACGGCCACTTCTGCGGCGCCAAGGGCGGGCAGGACTGGTCCACCCAGGAGTGGAAGAGCGAAACGGAACAGGCCGTCTCCTTTGTGAAGCACTGGAAGACCAACACCGGATTCACCGACATCAAACCGCTGCCGTTCGACTACGACGTGGAGCTGGCGGGCGGGCGCGCGCCGTGCCTGGAGGGCCAGAAGACGCTGATTCCGGCCATCAAATCCCTCGGCTGGCGCTATGACGCGAGCTCCCCGGGCGACTTCCAGCTCTGGCCGTCCAAGATCGATGGCATCTGGAACTTCCCGCTGCAGCTGGTGCCGTACCCGGAGAGCGAGAAGCAGGTCCTGTCGATGGACTTCAACTTCCTCTTCAACCAGTCCGGTGACAGCACCGAGGGCGACCCGGCGAAGTACGCGGAGTGGGAGCGGCTGACCCGCGAGGGGTATCTGAACGGCTTCGAGCGGGCCTACAACGGCAGCCGGGCGCCGCTGTTCATCGGCAACCACTTCGAGACCTGGAACGGCGGCATCTATATGCAGGCCATCGAGGACGTGATGCGGAGCGTCTGCCGCCGCGACGGGGTGCGGTGCGTGTCGTTCAAGCAGCTCGCCGACTGGCTGGACGCCCAGGACCCGAAGGTCCTGGCGAAGCTGCGGATGCTGGACCCGGCGGAATCGCCGGACTGGTCCACGTACACCAAGACCAAGTAGCGGCGGAAGCGGTCCTGTTGCCGGATCTCCGCCGAGGCTTATTCCGCGGGGGCTCGTTCCGCCGCCCGGTCCGTCATATAGGTCTTCCAGATGTCCAGGGGGTAGGTGTCGCCGGAGGTGTCGGTGGTATCCCCGCCCATCCCCTTGAGCGGCATCAGCTCCTGCGACTTGGGGTCCACCCGGGACAGCGAGACCGCCGTCGACAGCTTCTTGGTGTAGCCGACGAACCAGGCGGAGTTGCCGTCCTGCGCCGTGCCCGCCTTACCGGCCACCTCACCACCGGCCGCGGCGGCCCCGCTCGCCGCGCCGTCCGGGCTGTGGACGGCATCGCGCAGCGCCTCGTCCACCTCCGCCGCGACCGCCGGGCTGAAGGCCCGCTTGGCGCTGTCCTTGCGCAGTTCGAGCCGCTCCCCGCCGTGGGTGAGCCCGCTCACCGAGTACGGCGCGTAGTGGGTGCCCTCGGCGGCGAACGTCCCGTAGGCGCTGGCCATACGGATCGAGCTGGGCGTCGCGGTGCCCAGCGAGAACGCTGGCACCCGCGCGCCGAAGCTGCTGGGCAGCAGCCCCGCGTCGATGGACGCCTGCCGGACCCGGTCCAGGCCGACGTCCATGCCCAGCTGGATCATCGGGGTGTTGATGGACCGCACGATCGCCTGGCGCAGGGAGACCTGCCCATAGGAGGCGTCACCGTCGTTGCTGGCCCGCACGATCTTGCCGCTGCGGTCCCAGTACGGCCCCTCGGGCGTATGCACCGCGATCTTGTTGTCGCCGTCGTAGAGCGTCGAGGGGGTCACGGGTGTCCGCTCCCCGTTGCGCTTCAGCAGTACGCCGTCGCGCAGCGCGGCCGCGTAGACGAAGGGGGTGAAGGAGGTGCCGGCCGGGACGTTGGAGGCGTTCGCGTCGTTGAATCCCTGCTCCAGATAGCCGGGGCCGCCGTACAGCGCGCGGATCGCGCCGCCGGGGGCCACCGAGGCGGCGCCGATCCGCACATGGCGGTCCTCGGGGCGCCGCTCGGGATCGAGGGTGTCCCGGGTCTTCTTCACCGCCTTGGCCAGCGCCTGGACCTTCGGCCTCTCGAAGGTGGTGTGAATCTGGTAGCCGCCCAGGTCGAAATCGGCGTCGGATATCTCGGTATGGGAGCTCACATACGCCTTGGCCGTCTCCACCAGATAGCCGACCTGACCGGTGAGCCCCGCCGACTTGGGCGGCGCCTTGGGCTCGGGGAACGACGTATAGCGGGCCCGCTCGGACCGGGAGAGCTTTCCGATGTCGACCATCCGGTCCAGCACCCACTTCCAGCGGTCGACGGCCCGCTTGTGGTTCTTGGCGCTGAGCGTCGGGTCGAATGTCCCGGCACCCTTGAGCAGCGAGGCGAGCAACGCGCCCTCGCTCGCGTTGAGTTCCGAGACGTCCTTGCCGTAGTACGCGTACGCCGCCCGCTGAATGCCGTAACTGCCGCGCCCGAACCAGCTGGTGTTCAGATAGCGCTGAAGGATCTCCCGCTTACTCATCCGGTCGTCCAGCTTGATGGCCATGAACATCTCGGTGAGCTTGCGGGAAAAGGTCTGGCGCTGATTCAGATAGGCATTCTTCACATACTGCTGGGTGATGGTGGATCCGCCCTGGGTCTCACCGCCCGTCACCATCCGCGTCACGGCGCGCATCAGGCCGCTCGGGGACACTCCGCTGTCGGAGTAGAAACTGGCGTTCTCGGCGGCGAGCACCGCCCACTGGACATCCTGCGGCACCTTGCCCAGCGGCACCTCCTGCCGGTTGACCGGACCGGTGCGGGCCATCTCGGTGCCGTCGGCCCAGTAGTAGACGTTGTCCTGCTGGGTGGCGAAGTCGTTGAGGTTCTTGGGTATGTCGGTCTGCAGATACAGATAGCTCAGCAGACCGGTCAGACTGCCGAGGCAGAACAGGAAGAGCAGGGTGACCTGACGCCACGACGGCAGCCATCGCCCCACACCACTCCGCCCCGCCCGGGGGTAGTCCAGCCGGACCCGCGCGACCGCCCAGCGGCGCAGCCGCATCCCCCGGCTCCCCGAGGACGGCTTTCGGCGGTGCTTGCGGTGCTTCCCCATGGCGTTGTCACTGCTGCCCAGCACGTGTTTCCCCCACGCTCGCTCCGCGCGCGGGCGCGGCACAAAGGTGTGATCTTCCATCCCCCCCGGACCAGACGATCCTATTTTCCCCTCTGAACGTCTGTCGCCACAGGGCCCCAATTTTTTGTAACAGTGACCATATTCAGCGACACCACCCACCCGGTGACCTTTCGCACCGCCCGGACCACCCCTGCCGACGGCCCCGCGGACTCCCCTCCGGCGCGATGCTGCGAAGCTCAAATGAAGCTCTGAACCACGGGGGCGGGGGATTCGTCCTCCTTCTACGGGGTCATCACCCCAGCACGCGAGAACAACACCGCGGGGGACGCGGTACGGAACGAGGAGGGGGAGCCATGGTGCGCCTCGGTACCGGAATCGGCTGGCGGCCGGAGATCGCCGACGACATCGCGCGACTGCCCGGCATCGACTGGGTCGAGGTGGTGGCGGAGAACATCTGCCCCGACCATGTGCCGGACGCGCTCCGGCGGCTGCGCGAGCGCGGGACCACGGTGGTCCCGCACGGGGTGTCGCTCGGCCTCGGGGGAGCCGAGCGGCCCGACCCCGGCCGCCTGCGGGCGCTGGCCGAGCGGGCCGAGGCGCTGGGCTCGCCGCTGGTCACCGAGCACATCGCGTTCGTCAGGGCCGGGGGGCCGCTGACCGCGTCACCGGCCATCGAGGCCGGGCATCTGCTGCCGGTGCCGCGGACCCGTGACGCGCTGGACGTGCTGTGCGAGAACGTGCGCATCGCGCAGGACGCGCTGCCGGTGCCGCTCGCGGTGGAGAACATCGCGGCGCTGATCTCCTGGCCCGGCGAGGAGATGTCCGAGGGCCAGTTCCTGGCCGAGCTCGTGGAGCGCACGGGGGTGCGGCTGCTCATCGACGTGGCCAATCTGCACACCAACCACGTCAACCGGGGCGAGGACCCGGCCAAGGCGCTGGACGAGCTGCCCACGTCGGCGATCGCCTACGTCCATGTGGCGGGCGGGGTGGAGAAGGACGGGGTGTGGCACGACAGCCACGCCCATCCGGTGACCCAGCCGGTGCTCGACGTCCTCGCCGAGCTGTGCGCCCGTACGGCACCGCCTGGCGTACTGCTGGAGCGCGACGAGGACTTCCCGGCGGCCGGGGAGCTGGCGGGCGAGCTGGAGGCGATCCGCGCGGTGACGGCGGCGGGGGCGGCGGGCGCGGCCGGCACTCCGGTGAGGGCCTCCGCCGCGCCCGAGGCTCCCGTGCCGGACGCCGTCCGTGAGCGGCTGGCGCTCGCCCAGACCTCGCTGCTGTCCGCGCTGGTCGGGGGCACCCCGCCGCCCGAGGGCTTCGACCTGCGACGGCTGCGGGTGCAGAGCGCGGCACTGACGGCCAAGCGGGCGTCCGTGGTCGCCAAGGTGGCCCCGGAGCTGCCGGAGATCCTGGGCACCGGCTACCGCCCGGCGTTCGCGCGGTACGCCGACGGCCGCCCGATGACCGGCGGCTACCGCCGCGACGCGCTGGCGTTCGCCGAGCATCTGCTGGCGGACGGCCGACCCGACGACCCGGCCGCCCGGCGCCGCCTGACGCTGTGGTGGCAGGAGCGGTCCGGGCCCGCGCCCCTGGCGTCCCATCCGGCGGCGCGCCTGGCCCGCCGGGTCCGGCTCGCGCTGAGCGGGCGGCGAGCGGCATGAGCACGACGGTGATCCTGGTCTACGCGGCCGTCGCCCTGTCGTCGGTGGTGCTCATCACCGGCACGGCCCGGGCCCGGCGCGGGGAGGCCGTGGGGCCGGTGGACGCCCGGGCATACGACCTGCTGGAGGCCGCCTTCCTGGCGGGCGGGCCGGGCCGGACGGCGGACACCGTGATCAGCACGATGTACGCGGACGGGCGGCTGGCGATCGGCGACCCCGGAGTGGTCTCGGTGCGGCAGCCGATCGCGCGCGGCCCGGTCGAGGAGGACCTGCTGCGGCTGTGCGCCCGCTCCCCGCACGGCGCCCTGAACTGGCTGCGCCGGGAGCTGATGCGCAGTGCGGCGGTGCAGGCGATCGGCGACCGGCTGGCGGGGCGCGGACTGATGGTGCGGCCGGAGGCCCTCCGGTTCTGGCGGCGCGCGGCACGGGCGCAGAACACGCTCTGCGCGGTGGGCATGTTCCTGGGCATCATGATGAGCGTCGACTCCATCGCGGACGGCGGACTTCCGCTGATCATCGCGATCGCCCCCGCGCTCTTCACCGGCTTCCTCATCGGCGGAATCTGCGCCGGTGCGGCCAAGCGCCGGCTGACCGCCGCCGGGAAGCGGGCGCTGGTGGCGTACCGGAGGGAGTCGGGGGTCGGCGAGCGGCGGCACTCCCTGTCCGTCGGCCACCCGGCGACGGTCCCCGTCGCGGTCGTCGTCGCGCTGACCGGGGCGGCCGCCCTGACGGACGATCCACTGCTGCGCAAGCAACTGCTGGACGCGCAGAAGGTGCCGGGCGGTCCGGGGTCGTCGACCGACTCGGGGTCTTCGGGTACCTCGGACTCCGGCGGCGGATCGTGGTGCGGAGGGGGCAGCTCCGGTTGCGGAGGCTCCTCGTGCGGCGGCTCGTCCTGCGGCGGGGGCGGGGGCTCCTCCTGCGGCGGCTCCTCGGGGTCGAGCTGCGGCGGGGGCGGAGGATGCGGCGGCGGCAGCTGAGCCGCCGCACAACGGGGCCGGGTTGCTGCCAGGGTCCCGGGAGGCCCGGCAGAGTCCGCCGCGCATCTTCAACCACCAGCGGGCGCCACGTGTTGGCGGCAGCCGCAGCCCGGTGCCCACAGTGCCGATGACGACCCCGCACGCCACGACCAGCGGGCGCCGGGTGCGGGCTGTCGGTCGTAGCTCTGCCGGGCCGAGCCGCAGCCCGGTGCAAACGCCCAGCTCCCAGCTCCCAGCTCCGATGACCATCCCGCGCACCACCCGCCAGAGGGCCCCGGGTGCGAGCAGCCAGGCCGAACCGCCGCCCGATGAAGCCGCCCAGTCCCCGCTGACGATGACGATCCCGTCCGCCACCAGCGGGCGCCGGGTACGGGCGACCGGCCCGAGCCGCCGCCCCGTGAAACCGCCCAGCACCCAACTGCCGATCCCGATCGGCCAAGCGTCCTCACCGATCCGCAGCGACCCCGGCAACGCCTCCCGCGTCGTGGCCGTGCGGGTCGCGGGCGATCGGTCGCTGCCCTCGGGCAGGCCGCGCGATCGGTCGCGGCCCTCGATCAGGACGAGCCGCACGTCCGGGCGGGCCGTGCGTCCGGGCGAGTCGTGCGTCCGGGCGAGTCGTGCGTCCGGGCGAGTCGTTCATATCGTGAAAACGATGGCGCGACAGCGGTCGGGTCCAGTAGAACTCGGCCATGTTGTGGGTCCTTTTCCTGCTCGTCGCGTGGGGCGCGGCGGTTGTCAGCTGCACACGCCTGTGCCTGGCGGCGGTCGCCGCCGCCCAGCCGCTGGACCCCGATCCGGCGACGGACGCGAAGGGCCTGAATCTGTACGAGGCGGCGTTCCTGTCCGGCGGTCCGCGGCGGGTGGGGGATCTGGTTCTCGTCACGATGTACCGCGAGCGCCGGCTGCTGCTCGTCCACACCGGATGGGTCACCGTCGTGGTCCCGGACGGGCGGGACGAGCTGGAGCGGTCCGTGATCAGCGCGATAGGGCCGGAGGGCCAGTCCCCGGTGCGGCCGGTGCGGACCGCGCTCGCCACCGCCGCCCCCGTGCGGGCACTGGGCGACCGGCTGGTGGCGGCGGGGCTCGCGGTGCCCGCCTCGGCCCGTACGAATGTGGCGGTCGCGGTGCGGCACGTGCGCGCGGCCTGCGCGCTGGTGCTGGCGACGGCGGCCGCCGCGCTGCTGCTGGTGCCGCCCCCGGCGGGGCGCGGTCCGGTGGCCTCGTGGTTCATGCTGCCGCTGCTGCTGACGGTGAGCTGTCTGCTGATCGCCCGGGTCGAGGCGCATCCGTACTCGCGGTGGGCCTCCCCCGCCGGTCAGCGGCTGCTGGGCCGGATCGACGTGCCTCCGCGACGCACCCTCGCCCAGCGCTCGGGCGGCGGCCCGGACGGTGACGACGACGACGGCGAGGTGCTCACCGCGCTCGCGGTGCACGGCACCGCCGCCCTCCCCGACCGGGCGCTGCGCGCGGCGCTGAAGGGGCATTGGGGTCATTGACCCCGACACCGCGGCCCGGTGCTTTACATGGTCATCCGCCGCGCCAAATATCCCTTTCATCGCGCGATACACGAAGGGATGGCGAGTGAGAGCAGCAGCGCTGTACGGCATCCTCGGCCCGCTGTCCCTGTCGCTGGCCATGAGCGCACTGCTCGCGACGCCCGCCACCGGCCGCCCGCTCGCCGCGTCCACCACCATCGCCGCCACGACGGCCACCGCGTCCCCCCCGTCCGCCACGGCCCCGGCCGGTGCGGCGGGCGCGCCCCTCACGGCCCCGGCCTCCCCCGCGACCCGTTCGGCCTCCGCCGTCCCCGTCGCCCCCGCCTGGAATTCCTGGTCCGGCTCGCCCGCATCGGCCGCCACGGCCACCGCCCCGCCCGGTGACGCGGCCGCGGCGCGCGGGGTGGCGCTCGCCGCCCGGCGCGCGGCGGAGCGGGGTATCGCCTTCCGCCGGTGTCCCCGGGCCGAGGCCCTGGCCGCCCCCATCACCTGCGGAAAGGTCTCCGTCCCGCTCGACTACGCCCGTCCGCGCGGCAAGCACATCACCCTTGCCGTCAGCCGGATCCGGGCCACCGGCCCCAAGGCCCGGCGTCAGGGCGCGCTGGTCTACAACCCCGGCGGACCGGGTGCCTCCGGTATGGCGTTCCCCGAGTACGCGGCCGAGGGCGCCTTCCGCCGGGTGGCCGCCGCCTACGACTTCGTCGGCTACGCCCCACGGGGCGTGGGCCGTTCAGCGCCGCTGTCCTGCCAGCGGCCGTCGGCCTACGCCAAGGCGCCGACCAGCTCCCCGCCACACCCCACCGCCGCCTTCAAACGGCGGCTGGTGGCGCGGGCGCGCGCCTATGTACGGGGCTGTGTGCGCCGTGCGGGCCGCGCGCTCGCCCACTACACCACCCTGAACAACGCCCGTGATCTGGAGGTGCTGCGCGCGGCGCTGGGCCAGCGGCGGCTCACCTTCGTGGGCGCCTCGTACGGCACGTACTACGGGGCCGTCTACGCCACGCTCTTCCCGGGGCGGGTGCGCCGGATGGTCTTCGACAGCGTGGTCAACCCGGCCCCCTGGCGGATCTGGTACCGCGACAACCTCGACCAGTCGGTCGCCTTCGAGCGGCGCTGGCGGGACTGGCGCCGCTGGGTCGCCCGGCACCACGCCGTCTACCACCTGGGCACCACCGCGGACCGGGTGCTCGCCTCGTACGAGAAGGCGCGGCGGCGGCTGGGGCACAAGCCGGCGGGCGGGGTCGTCGGCACCGCCCAGCTCCAGAGTGCGTTCCTGCGGACCGGCTACAACGACGCCTACTGGGATCCGGCCGCCCGGGCGCTGGCCGCCTATCTGCACGGTGACTCCGAGCCGCTGATCGCGCTCGCCGTGCCCGATCCGGCGCGGGCGGCCGACGACGAGAACGGCAACGCCGTCTACACCGCCGTGGAGTGCAACGACGCGCCCTGGCCGCGCGCCTGGGTCACCTGGAACCGCGACAACACCGCCCTCGCCCGCCGCGCGCCCTTCGAGACCTGGGACAACGTGGCGATGAACCTGCCGTGCGCCTTCTGGCCGCTGAAGCCCGGCCGTCCCCTCGACGTGGGGCACTTGGAGGCCGTGGGCCCCCGGACGGGGCGGGTCGCGCTGCCGCCGGTGCTGCTGCTCTCAGCGGAGCGGGACGCGGCCACCCCGTACGCGGGGGCGAAGGAGCTGTGGCACCGGCTGCCCGGCTCCTCGCTGGTGACCGAGCGGAAGGCGGGCACCCACGGGGTGTGGGGCGGGCTGAACGACTGCGTCAACCGCCATGTGGACACGTATCTGCTGACCGGGAGGACGCCGGGCCGGGCCGCCTCCTGCGCCCCGCGCCCGGAGCCCGCACCGCTGCCGGCCCCGGCTCCGCTGCCCGAGTCGGGCAAGCAGCCGGCCGCGATCCCGGGCACGCCGTAAGGGACCGCAAGAGGCCGTAAAAGCACGCCGGGCCCCGTACGGGACGACCGTAAGGCCGTCCCGACCGCCGTAAGGGCGTCAGGCCAGACCGGCGACGAGCTCGGAGACCGCCTTGCGCCGCCCGGTGTAGAACGGCACCTCCTCGCGCACATGGCGACGCGCCTCGGAGGCGCGCAGATGGCGCATCAGGTCGACGATCCGGTGCAGCTCGTCCGCCTCGAAGGCCAGGATCCACTCGTAGTCGCCGAGCGAGAAGGACGCGACCGTGTTGGCGCGCACATCGGGGTAGCCGCGCGCCATCTTGCCGTGGTCCGCGAGCATCCGGCGGCGGTCCTCGTCGGGCAGCAGGTACCAGTCGTAGGAGCGGACGAACGGGTACACGCTGACGTAGTCGCGCGGGTTCTCGTCCGCGAGGAACGCCGGGATGTGAGCCTTGTTGAACTCGGCCGGGCGGTGCAGCGCCATGTTGGACCACACCGGCTCCAGGGCGCGCCCCAGCCGGGTGCGGCGGAAGAGGTTGTACGCCTCCTGGAGGGCGTCGGAGGTCTCCGAGTGCCACCAGATCATGACGTCCGCGTCGGCGCGCAGCCCGGACACGTCGTAGGTGCCGCGCACGGTGACGTCCTTGGCGGCGAGCTGGGAGAAGAGCTCCTCGACCTCGTCGGCGTAGCCGGTGCGGTCCTCCGGCAGCACATCGCGCAGCCGGAACACCGACCACAGGGTGTAGCGGATGACCTCGTTGAGGTCCTTGGCCTTCTTACCGGCGTTGGGAGTCTTCTCAGGTGCAGCAGTCATGGCCCTATTCTCGCTCTCCGGCTCCGGAGCCCGGCTCCAGGGGGGCCGCCAGGCCGCCCAGCAGCTCATCGGCCGCCTTACGGGCGCTGCCGACGCACGCCGGGATGCCCACTCCGTCGTAGAGCGCGCCGCACACCCCCAGCCCCGGCACCCTGGCGATCTCGGCGCGGATGCGGGCCACCCGGTCAAGATGGCCCACCGGGTACTGCGGCAGCCCGCCGTCCCAGCGGTCCACCCGGCTCGCGACGGGCCGGGCCGTCAGGCCGACGGCCTCGCCGAGATCGCCGAGCGACATCCTTACCAGGTCGGCGTCGTCCCGCTTCAGATCCACCTCGTCGTCAAACCGCCCGATCGAGGTACGCAGCACGAAGAGATCGGGTCCGGCGTCCCTCAGCCAGCCCCACTTGCGGCTGGAGAACGTCGCCGCCTTGATCGTCCGGCCGTCGACCGGCGGCACCAGGAAGCCGCTCCGTTCGGCGAGCGCGTCCACACCGGTGACCGCGTCGCGCCGGAAGGCCATGGTGACCAGCGCCATCGAGGCGTAGTCGACGGTGGCCAGCTCGGTGGAGGCGGCCGGGGCCTCGGTGGCCAGCAGCCGGGCGGCGGCGGGCGCGGGGACCGCCAGCACCACGGCGTCGGCCGTCACCACCGGCGGGCCGTCCTTGCCGTCCACGGCGAGGGTCCAGCCGTCGGCGGTGCGCCGCAGCTCCCGCACGGGCGCCCCGGTGCGGATCTCGCCGCCCGCGGCCCGTACGGCGTCTACGACCGCGAGCGGCAGCCGGCCGATCCCGCCGTCGATGCCCATGAACACCGGGCCGTCCTGCCGTCGCGCGGCACGCTCGGCCAGCTCCCGGACGCCCTCGGTCAGCGGGCCGCCGGAGCGGGCCACCTCAAAGAGGGTGGGGACCGAGGCGCGCATCGAGGTGCGGTACACATCGCCCGCGTACACCCCGCCCAGCAGCGGTTCGACCAGCCGGTCCACGACCTCGCGGCCGAGCCGCGCCGCGAGGTACTCGCCGAGCGCCACGTCCTCGCCGACCGGTGTGGGCGGCAGCTCCCGGTCGCGGGCGATCCGGGCCAGCCCGTCCTCCGAGATCACCCCGGACGCGGCCAGCGGCGCCAGATCGCCGGGGACGCCCATCACATGCCCCTTGGGCATCGGGCGCAGCCCGCCGCGCGTCCAGAGGGATGCGGTCGCGGTCGCGGGCGGCTGCAGCCGGTCGGCGAGGCCCACGGCGCGCGCCAGCTCGACGCCTTCCGGGCGGCGGGCGAGCATCGACTCGGCGCCGAGGTCGACGGGTACGCCCTCGATCTCCCCCGCGCGCAGCTTGCCGCCGAGCCGTTCCGACGCCTCCAGGAGCGTCACCCGCGCCCCGCCGTCCAGCAGCCGGTGAGCCGCCGCGAGGCCCGCGATTCCGCCGCCGATGACCACGACATGGCCGGTGCGTCCCGTCCCCGGGGAGTTCGCCGCTCTCATGCCCCCACTCTCTCACCCGCCCCCCAGGGCGTGATGTGCCGAGGCCGTCGCCAGGTCGGCCTCGATCCGGGCCGCGGTGGCGCGCAGCGCCGGGAGGAGTTCGCGGCGGGCGCTCTCGGCGGTGCCGCGGCCGGCGTGGGTCGCCACGTTGAGCGCGGCCACCACATGTCCGCGCGCGTCCCGTACCGGCACGGCGAGCGACCGCAGCCCCTCCTCCAGCTCCTGGTCGACCAGGGCGTGCCCCTCTGCCGCCGCGCGCTCCACGACGCGCGCCAGCTCGGGCACGTCGGTGACGGTGTGCCGGGTCAGCGGCCGGGGCCGCACCCCGGCGAGCTGGGCGGCACGGGCGTCGGCGTCCAGGCCCGCGAGCAGCACCCGGCCCATGGAGGTCGCGTAGGCGGGGAAGCGGGTGCCGATGGTGATGTTGACGCTCATGATGCGGACGGTGGGGACGCGAGCGATATAGCGGATGTCGCCGCCGTCGAGGACGGCCAGGGAGGCCGACTCATGGACGGTGCGGACCAGTTCGCGCATATGCGGCTGGGCGATGTCGGTGAAGCCGAGCTCGGCGAGGGGGGCGTAGCCGAGCTCCAGCACGCGCGGCAGCGGCCGGAAGACCCGGCCGTCGGCCTCCACATACCCCAGCTCGACGAGGGTCAACAGCGAGCGCCGGGCGGTGGCCCGCGCCAGCCCGGTGGCCTCCGCGACGGCGCTGAGCGTCATTCCTCCGCCCCGGCCGCCGCCCGCCGTGGCGGCCTCGCCCTGACTCGCGCCCTCCGCCCCGCCCAGCGCCCGCAGGACGGCCAATCCACGCGCGAGCGACTGCAGGAACCCCGCCCCCAGCTCCCGCTTGGCCATCCGCGCGGGGTCCTCGCCCAGGGCCGTCGGCGCCCCGCCCGGGGTGCCCCACACACGCTCGGCGGCCGGGCGTGGCCGCCGGGCCGCCAATGCCGCCTCCATCGCCGGGACTTCCGCACCCAGAGAGCCGAGCACCGCGGCCCGCAACGAGTCCACGTCATGGCGGCTGGTGTGGCTGACCACGTTGACCGCGCAGGCGATACGGCCCGAGGCGTCCCGTACCGGAACGGACACCGCCACCAGGCCCGGCTCGATCAGCTGGTCGTCGGCGGCCCAGCCCTCGCGCGCGGCCTCCTTGACGCGGGCCTCGAAGTCGCCGTCGGAGGCGGGCCGGTGGCGCGGCGGGACGGCGGGGAAGGAGGTGTCCAGGGGGTCCTCGGTGCGGCGGGCGCGCCAGGCGGCCCAGCCGGACCCGGACCACTCGGCGGCGAAGAGCGCGCCGGGGGAACAGCGCTCGGCGGGCAGCAGATCGCCGATACGGAAGGCGAGGGACATGGTGCGGCGGCGGGTCATCTGGACGACGAAGCGCACCCCGTCGCCGTCGGGGACGGCGACCGAGACCGACTCGTCCAGCCCGTCCGCGAGCCGCTGGGCGAACGGGCCGAGCGCGGCGGGCAGTCCGCTCGCGGCCAGATACGCGTTGCCCAGCTCCATCAGCCGGACCGACAGGCCGATGTCGCGCCCGTCGAGCGTCACGTATCCGAGCTGTTCGAGGGTGCCCACCACACGGTCGACCACGGACCGGGCGAGCCCCGTGCCGCGGACGAGATCGCCGGGGCGGACCGTCGTCCGCCCCTCGTGCGCGGCCAGCCGGGTCAGCTCGCGCAGCACGGCGAGACCGCGCTCGAGAGGCCCGACGGGGCCATTGACAGGTGGTGGCACCGGGCTGAGACTCATCACCAGCCGATTATGAACGAAGTTTCACTCAGCGAACAAGTAGCGAGCCGCTTGGACCACCACAGCGAGGGGACGATGTGATGCGCACGACCGTCGGCATCATCGGCGGCGGGCCCGCCGGACTGCTGCTCGCCCGTCTGCTGCGCCGCGCCGGGATCGACTGCGTGGTGCTGGAGAGCCGGGACCGGGCGTATGCCGAGCGGCGCCAGCGGGCCGGGATCCTGGAGCAGGGCACCGTGGATGTGCTGCGGGAGTGCGGCGCCGGCGGGCGCCTGGACCGCGAGGGGCTGCCCCACCAGGGCATCGAGCTGCGCTTCGAGGGCCGCGGCCACCGCGTGGACTTCCCCTCCGCCACCGGCGGCAAGTCGGTGATGGTCTACGCCCAGACCGAGATCGTCAAGGATCTGATCGCGCTTCAGCTGGAGGAGCCGGGCGGTCCCTCGCTGCTGTTCGAGGCCGAGGCACTGGCCATCGAGAGGCCGGACTCCGCCGCGCCCGTCATCCGCTTCCGCCACCGAGGCCGCGAGCAGACCCTCACCTGCGACTATGTGGCGGGCTGCGACGGCTTCCACGGCATCGCCCGGCGCGCGCTCCCCGCCGACCGGGTCCGCACCTTCGAGCACACCTACCCCTACTCCTGGCTCGGTGTGCTGGCCGATGTGGCGCCGTCCTGCGACGAGTTGATCTACGCCCGCCACCGGCGCGGCTTCGCCCTGCACAGCATGCGCTCCCCGCAGGTCTCCCGGCTCTACCTCCAGGTGCCGAACGACACCGATCCGGGCGACTGGTCCCATGAGCGGATCTGGGACGAGCTGTCGGCCCGCTTCGCCCTCGACGGGGACTGGACGCTGGAGCGCGGCCCGATCACCGCCACCTCGCTCACCCCGATGCGCAGCTTCGTCCAGGAGCCGATGCGCCACGGGCGGCTCTTCCTGGCGGGCGACGCCGCGCATATCGTGCCGCCCACCGGCGCCAAGGGGCTCAATCTGGCCGTCACCGACGTGATCACGCTGGCCCGTGCGCTGATCCACCACCAGGAGACCGGCTCGGCCGAGCTGCTGGACGGCTATTCGCAGACCTGTCTGCGCCGGGTGTGGCAGGCCGAGCGGTTCTCGTACTTCATGACGGACACGCTCCACCGCCGCCCGGACGAGAGCCCGTTCGAGGACCGGGTGCGGCTCGCGCGGCTGGAGCGGATCGCCTCCTCCCCCACCGCCTCCGCCGAGCTCGCCGAGAACTACGTCGGCCTCCCGCTGTCATGACCGCCCCGGGCCCGCTCACCCCCATGAGCCCACCGGGCTCCCGCGCCACCGGCAGCCCGGACGCGGGCCGCTCGGTCGCGGGCCGGATGCTGGCGGTCCTGGACGCGTTCGACGCCTCGCACCGCTCGCTGTCCCTCACCGCCCTCGCCCGGCGCGCCGGGCTGCCGCTGGCCACCGCGCACCGGCTGGTCGCCTCGCTCACCCGCTGGGGCGCCCTGGAGCGCGACGCCACCGGGGCGTACCACATCGGGCTGCGGCTGTGGGAGGTGGCGACGCTCTCACCGCGCGGGGTCGGGGTGCGCGAGGCGGCGCTGCCGTTCATGGAGGACCTGTACGAGGCCACCCATGAGAACGTCCAGCTCGCCGTGCGGGACGGCCTGGAGGTGGTCTATGTCGAGCTGATCTCGGGACACTCGGCGGTCCAGGTCCGCACCCGGGTCGGCAGCCGCTGGCCGCTGCACGCGACCGGCGTCGGTCTTGTGCTGCTCGCCTACGGGCCGCCACGGCTGTACGAGCGGGTGTGCGCCCGCCCGCTGCGCCGCTACACCGAGCTGACCATCCAGGACCCGCACCGGCTGCGGGCCGCCCTCGCCGAGGTGCGGCGCACCGGGATCGCGGTCAGCGACCGGCAGATCACCATGGACGGGCTGTCCATCGCCGCCCCGGTGCGCGGACCGCGCGGGGAGGTGGTGGCCTCGCTGTCGGTGGTGGTGCCGGCCGCGGAGGGGCGGGCCCCGGGGCTGATCCCGGCCGTGCGGGTTGCCGCCCACGGCATCTCCCGTACCCTCGCCGCCGCCCTGGGGCAAGAGCCCGCCGCGGAGGCTTCCGGTCGGTGAAAGACCCCGGAGCGCGCCTTGCCGCGGCCGATATCCGGCCACATTCTGTGTGGCACATACCGAGCTGCCGAGCCTGAACCGCCCAGGCCCGAAGGGGGACATGGAGACATGCCCGAAGTGACCGCAGAGCCCACCGCGCAGGGGCGGGAGGCGCCCCGGGGCGGCTGGCAGCCGTACCACACCCTGTGGGCCATGCTGCTGGGCGGCTGGCTCTTCTCGTACGCCGACCGCACGATCACCGGCCCGGTCGTCACCTGGCTGATCGAGCACGACCACGCCATGCTGGGCTCCGCCAGCCATCCGCACGCGCTCGGCGGCCTGATCGGCAGCCTCTTCTTCGCGGGCTACATGCTGACCCAGTTCCCCGGCGGTTATCTCGGCGACCGCTTCGGGCATCGCACCATGCTCGCGGTCTCGCTGCTGTGGGCGGGCGTCGCGACCCTCGCCAGCGGCCTGATGACCGGGCTGATCGCCTTCGTCGTGCTGCGGGTGCTGACCGGCCTCGGCGAGGGCGTCTTCTACTCCAACGACCGCTCGCTGATCGCCCAGCGCACCCCGCCCGCCAAGGCCGGTCTGGGCATGGGCGTCGCGATCACCGGGCTGGCCATCGGGCTGACGGTCGCGACCATCAGCGCGCCGTATCTGATCGACTGGGGCGGGGAGGTGCTCGGCGAGGAGGACGCCTGGCGGATGCCGTTCCTGGTGCTGGGCGGTGCGACGCTGGCGTTCGGCTGGGTCACGGCGGTCTATATGCGCCGCATCGGCGGTCCGCTCAAGGCCACCGGCTCCACCCTGCGGCTGCTGGGGATCTCCGCGGTGCTGTGCGCCGCGGTCATGGCGGTCTATCTGATCGCCGACGGGGCGGGGTTGCCGAGCTGGGGCGTGGCCGTCCTGGAGTGCGTGCTGGCGTTCCTGCTCATCGGGGCGATCTTCGCCCGGCGGAGCAGCAAACTGGGCTCGGTCTCCCGGAACCGCAATGTGCTGCTGCTCAGCTTCGCCTTCATCGCGGTCATGTGGAATCTGTGGTTCTTCAGCTTCTGGTCGGTGTCGATCGTGGCGGACGCCGCCCACAGCTCGTTCCAGAACGCCGCGCTGGTGGCCACCTTCAACGCGGGCGCGGGCATCCTCGGCTTCCCGGCCGGGGGTAGGCTCTCGGACCGGGCGAAGGCCCGGGGATGGGGGCGGCGACCGCTGCTGATCGCGTTCACCGTGGTCCAGGGCGTGCTGGTGCTGGTGTTCGCCGCCTATCTGCAGACCAATGAGAAGCCCTCCCTCTGGGTGATGTCCATCCTGCTCTTCGTGACCAGCCTGTTCTTCAACGCGCTCCAGCCGATGGCGCACGCGCTGCTCAACGATGTGGTCGACGCGGCCGAACGCGGCGCGGCCTTCGGCCTGTTCAACCTGGTCGGGGAGATCGGCGCGGTGGTCAGCCCGGCCCTCAGCGGCACCCTCTTCGACCACTACGGCAGCTGGACGCACGCGGTCTATATCGACGGCGCGCTCATGCTCGCCAGCGCGGGGCTGTATGTACTGATCCGGGAGAACACCTCGCGCGCATAGGTTGGTCCCCTAAAGCCGGACATCCAGTGGCGGAGGGGCATACATGGCGGCGGCACGACGCATGGTGGTCATCGGGGGCGACGCGGCGGGCATGTCCGCCGCGTCGCGGGCGCGCAGGCTCAAGAGCCGGAGCGAGCTGGAGATCCTCGCCTTCGAGCGCGGCCAGTTCACCTCGTACTCGGCCTGTGGCATCCCCTACTGGGTCGGCGGGGTGGTGGACGGCCCCGACGCGCTGGTCGCCCGTACGCCCGAGACCCACCAGGGCCGCGGGATCGACGTACGGACGCACACCGAGGTCGTCGAGATCGACCTGGCCGGGCAGCGGGTCCTGGCGCGGGACGTCGGCCCGCACGGTAAGGGCGACGAGCGCTGGCACGGCTTCGACGACCTGGTCATCGCGACCGGCGCCCGGCCGCGCCGCCCCGACATGCCCGGGATCGACGCCCCCGGCGTCCACGGGGTGCAGACCCTGGACCACGGGCGGGCGCTGCTGGAGACCCTGGAGTCCACCCGGGTCGAGCGCGCGGTCGTGATCGGCGCCGGATACATCGGGGTGGAGATGGCCGAGGCGCTCATCCAGCGCGGCTGCCAGGTCACCGTCCTGGAGCGCGGTGAGCAGCCCATGTCCACGCTCGACCCGGACATGGGGCGGCTGGTGCGCGACGCGATGTCGGGGCTCGGCATCGACACCGTGACCGGCGCGGAGGTCACCGAGGTGATCACCGGCGAGGACGGCCGGGTGCGGGCCGTGGCCACCAAGGTCAGCGAATACCCCGCCGACCTCGTGGTCCTGGGCCTCGGAGTGGCCCCCGAGACCACGCTCGCCCAGGAGGCGGGGCTGCCGGTGGGCCCCTACGGCGGGCTGCTGACCGACCTGGCCATGCGGGTGCGCGGTCACGACAACATCTGGGCGGGCGGCGACTGTGTCGAGGTGCTCGACCTGGTGTCCGGCCGCACCCGGCACATTCCGCTGGGCACCCACGCCAATAAGCACGGGCAGGTCATCGGCGCCAATGTGGGCGGCGACTACGCGACCTTCCCCGGTGTCGTCGGCACGGCGGTCAGCAAGGTCTGCGATCTGGAGATCGCCCGCACCGGGCTGCTGGAGGCCGAAGCGGCCGCCGTGGGGCTGAAGTTCGAGGCGGTCACGATCGAGTCGACGAGCCGGGCCGGGTACTACCCGGAAAGCCGGCCGATGACGGTGAAGATGCTCGCCGAGCAGCGCACGGGACGGCTGCTCGGCACCCAGATCGTCGGCCGCGAGGGCGCGGGCAAGCGGGTCGACATCGCGGCGGTCGCACTGACCGCCCGGATGACGGTGGAGCAGATGACGGCACTGGACCTGGGCTACGCCCCGCCGTTCTCCCCGGTGTGGGACCCGGTACTGGTGGCGGCGCGCAAGGCGGCGGGCACCGTGAAAACCAGCCCGTCCGGCGCTTGAGGAGCGAGGCTCGGGACACCGGACCTGAAACCAGCCCCTCGCGCGAAAACCAGCCCCTCCGGCGCTTGAGGAGCGGGGTCCGGGGCGGAGCCCCGGTTGTGGGAAGGGGCGGGTAGGGGAAAGCCCGCCGCAGGCGCGCCACCCCACCCGCACCAGACCCGGCAGCGAGTCACCGGCGCACCGCGCCCCCGCTTCGCCGATCAGCCCGCGCCGTCGATGACCCGAAGCGCGAGCCGCACCCGCTGGGCCACATGGCGGGGGCAGCTCCACGCCTCGGGGTCGAGGGGCCGCTCGGGCGTGTCGTACTCCCGGGGCGCGTACAGATGGTTGAGATGGGCGCCGTAAGGGTCCTCGTGGAAGCCGAAGTGACGGCGGCCGACCAGTTCGGTCAGCACGTCCCAGGGGTGCGCGTCCCCATGCGGGCAGGGCTCGGCCGCCGGGGCGGTCCGCACCGCGCCGAGGATCGCCCGCAGATCCCGGTGGACGGCCTCGGGCGGGGGCTCCTCACCCGAGGTCACCGACCAGCAGGCGACCAGCAGCAGCACCAGCCGCTCGCGCGGATCGGCCGGGCCCGCCGCGAACCGCCGCGCCGCCCACAGCCCGGCGTCCTCCGCGGCCTGTCCGTCCCGGCAGCGGAAGCGCACGGCGTGGGTGAGCCGTTCGACGTCAAGCCGTCCATCTGGACGTACGAGCACCTCGTCCAGATGGGCGGTGCCCCGGAGGCCGAACAGCCGCTCCCGGCCGGTCCGCAGATGGTCCAGTGCCTCGCGGGCGATCGCGGCGAGGAAGGCCGGGCACAGCCACGCCTCCAGCGGTGCCGTCTCCAGCTCCTCCCGGTGCCAGTGGCGGTAGACACCCCGGCCGCCGGGGCTGAGCAGATGGATGCCCACGGTGGCCTGCTCCGCGGTGTCCCGGCCGACCTCGGGGTGGTCGCCCTCGCCGTGCGCGCAGGACGCGTCGCCGAGGCCGGGCAGCACCGCCTCCAGGGCGTCCACCATGGTGTCCAGGACCCACCGGTCGCGGATCCGGCCGCTGGCGGCGTACCAGCAGGCGGCGTGCAGGACGACGACGAGCCCGGCGCGGTGATAGCCCAGGGGGTTGGCGACCAGGTTCCTGGCGTAGGCGGACAGCTCCTGACCGGGGTCGACGGCCGCGCTCGGGTAGTCCCAGACGATCGAGCGCAGATCCTCGGCGCGGCGCGCGTCGCGGGCCGGGAGCCGGGGCGGGATGCCGCCCACGCTGCCGGGGGCGATGATGTCCACGGCGACTCGCGCGTACCCGGCTATGTCGCGCGGGCACAGCCACTGCTCCTTGCTCGCGTCGTCCTCCCAGTCGGTGTCCTCGTCCTCGGTCAACCCGTTGGTGAGCAGCGGCAGATCGTCCACGAAGTGGTCGATCCGGTCGTCCAGATCGCTCTCGTAAGGATGCGTCCGGTGGGCGCAGGGCAGGTCACGCAGCCGCCGGTCGGTGGCGTGGAGTGCGTCCAGGGCCGCCGCTGCGACGTCCTTACGGGAGAACCGGCCGATGTACGCGGCCATCATGACCAGCCCGAGCGTCCAGGCGTACGCCTCCTCGCCCGCGGGATCGGCCGCCAGCCGCCTGGCACAATCCAGGACCGCCCGGTCCGCGTCGCCGCCATAGGTCTCGTGGAGGATGCCGTCCCAGTCGTCGACGAAATGGACACACTCTGGCGAATCTGACAGCGCGGCGGCGGGCATGTCGGTCATGCCCCTCACGACGCCACGGGAGGCACGCGGGTTCCCGCTTGGTTCAGACCTTCACAGAAGGTGCGCGCGATGCGCTCCTTGTGTGCACATACTCCACGAGACGGGTCAGTGCGTCCGGGTCGGTGCTGGGCAGCACGCCGTGGCCGAGGTTGAAGATATGCCCCTCCAGCCCCTGGGCCGCCTCCAGCACTTCCTCCGCCTTGGCCTCGACGGCCGTACGCGGGGCGAAGAGCACGGCGGGGTCGAGATTGCCCTGGAGCGCCTTGCCGGGGCCGACCCGCCGGGCGGCCTCGTTCAACGGCACCCGCCAGTCGACGCCCACGACGTCCGCGCCCGCCTCGCCGAGCAGCCCGAGCAACTCGCCCGTGCCCACGCCGAAGTGGATGCGCGGCACTCCGTATCCGGCGACCGCGTCGAAGACCTTCCTGGAGGCGGGCAGCACGCTGCGGCGGTAGTCGGCGGGGGCGAGGGCGCCCGCCCAGGAGTCGAAGAGCTGGACGGCCGAGGCGCCCGCCTCGATCTGGACCTTGAGGAAGGCGACGGTGATGTCGGCGAGCCGGTCGAGCAGCGCGGCCCACAGCGCCGGGTCGCCGTACATGAGCGCCTTGGTGTGCTCGTGGTTACGCGAGGGGCCGCCCTCGACCAGATAGCTGGCGAGCGTGAAGGGGGCGCCCGCGAAGCCGATGAGCGGGGTCGCGCCGAGCTCGCCGACGAGCGCCCCGACGGCCTCGGTGACGTACTTCACATCGTCCGGATCGAGCGGACGCAGCCGCTCCAGATCGGCGCGGGTACGGATCGGCCGCTCGACGACGGGCCCGACCCCGGGCTTGATGTCGAGGTCGATACCGATGGCCTTGAGCGGCACGACGATGTCGCTGAAGTAGATGGCCGCGTCCACCCGGTGCCGGCGCACCGGCTGCAGGGTGATCTCGGTGATCAGGTCGGGCCGCATGCAGGACTCGAGCATCGCGGTGCCCTCACGCAGCTTGCGGTACTCCGGAAGCGAGCGCCCCGCCTGCCGCATGAACCACACCGGCGTATGAGGCACCGGCTCCCGACGGCAGGCCCGCAGAAAGGCCGAATCGGCTGTGGCAAGAGCCGCGGCGCGGCCGGTCTGCTGCTGGCCCGAGGGCCGCTCATTGGCGCTCATGCCCCAAATCTTCGCACGGGCCGAACGAGTGACCCGCCAACCCGGGTGTTCCTCCCCGGTTAGGACCCTCACTGCGCCTAGTCTTCCGGGCATGGCAGCGGTTCAAGGACACCTCTCGAACGGTGCTGACGGCCCTGACGGCGCGGAAGCAGGCGGCGAGGACACCCCTCCCGCCTTCCGGCATGCCGTCGCCGCGCTGTGCGGTGTGCGGATACGGCCCGAGGTGGAGCTCGATCCGACCCCACCCCCGCGTCGGCTCGCACCCTACTCGTACGCGCTGGAGGCGGTGGTCACCGACGCGTCGGACGACGAGGAGCTGGCCGAGGGGCGGCTGATCCTGCTGCACGACCCGGCCGGACACGACGCCTGGCGCGGCACCTTCCGCCTGGTCACCCTGGTCCACGCGGACCTGGAGCCGGAGATCGCGGCGGATCCCCTGCTGCCGGAGGTGTGCTGGTCCTGGCTCACCGGCGCGCTGGAGGCCCGCGGTCTGCCCTACGGGGAGCCCAGCGGCACGGTCACCCGGGCGAGCTCGCACTACTTCGGCGCGATGGGCGAACGGGAGCCGTCGACCCGGATCGAGATCCGCGCCTCGTGGACCCCGGCCGCCCACCCGGCCCCCGAACCGGCCCGCCCCGGCCCACGGCGCCCGGAGCCCGCGGAAGAGGGCGCAGGCGAACCACTGGGCGTGCCGGACACCGCGGGACATCTGGCCGCCTGGTGCGACCTCCTGTGCCAGATCGCGGGCCTGCCCCCGGTGGGGGCGGCGGAGGCGGGGGTCGTGTCACTGCCCCAACGGCGGGGCCCCCAGGCTCGCTGACCTTCCGGATGCTTGGTCTTGCCGACGGGTGCGGCAACCGCCCAAGCCCAAGGCCGCCGCAGCGCACAAGGGGGCTCGGGTCTTCCGGCCCGGGCCACCGCCGCGCGGCAACCGAGTAAGCCGGCGGCAACCGAGTAAGCCGAAGGCACCCCAGCGCATACGGGTGCTTGGGCTTACCGGCGAGTGAGCCGAAGGGGCGCGTCGCTGCCGAAAGGGAGACGCGCGCAGGGAGCGAGGAACGAGCGACCGAGCACGTCGACCGTCGACAGCGACTGAAGCGCCCCGGAGGCGAACCGAGCCTCAAAAAAGTGCAGCCGTGATCGATCAGTCGTCCTAATTGCCCGAATTGTTACTCACCAAATCGTGATCATTCCCTAAAGCCAGGCCGTATCGGTGCCGAAGGACGTGGTGACCCGTCCCACAACTCCCCAGGAGGCCTGGTGTCTGTTCTCCTCGAGCAACCGTCCAGCCTGGTCGCCTACCGCCCGAACAAGCCGACGGCCATGGTCGTCGTCGCCGACCCCCGCGTACGTTCCACCGTCACTCGCCATCTCTGGGCCCTCGGGGTGCGCGACGTCATCGAGGCGTCGTCCATCGCCGAGGCCCGTCCCCGCATCGGCAATCCGCGCGACATCTGCGTCGCCGATGTCCACCTTCCCGACGGCTCCGGCCTCACCCTGCTCTCCGAGACCCGCGCCGCGGGCTGGCCCAATGGGCTGGCCCTGTCCGCCGCCGATGACATCGGCGCCGTAAGGAACGCGCTGGCCGGCGGCGTCAAGGGCTATGTCGTCACCGGCACCCGCACCAACCTCGGCATCCCGGGCCGTCCCGGCACCGCCCCGCTCGGCGCCGCCGCCCGGATGCACCGCCGCCCGCCGGGCGCCCCCGGCCACCCCGGCGGCTACCGAGAGCTGTCGGGCCGCGAGGTCGAGGTGCTGAGGCTGGTTGCGGAGGGCCAGTCCAACAAGGCCATCGGCGTCTCGATGGGCCTGTCCGCCCTGACCGTCAAGAGTCACCTCGCCCGGATCGCCCGCAAGCTGGGCACCGGGGACCGGGCCGGCATGGTCGCGGTCGCACTGCGCACCGGGATCATCCACTGAGCCGTATCTCCCGCCCGGCCGCCGCGCCTCTCCCCACCACCCCCGCGCCCGTCGACGGAACGTTCCGTCGACGGGCGCCCTGCGTACTCGCCGCACACAGCTACCCTTGACAGGTGACCGACGCCCAAGAGACCGCAGCAGAGACGACACTGCGAACCACCGGGGGCGCTCCTCCGGACGACCTCCCCCCGGCGCCGGTCCCCTTGCTGGAGCCGCGCGAGGGCATCCCGCCCGTCACCGCGGACGCGGACGCGCTCGCCGAGGTCATCGCGACCTTCGCCGCGGGGCACGGCCCGGTGGCCGTCGACGCCGAGCGCGCCTCCGGCTACCGCTACGGACAGCGGGCCTATCTGGTCCAGCTGCGCCGGGCCGGAGCGGGGACCGCACTGATCGACCCCGTCGGCTGCCCCGACCTCTCCGGTCTGGGCGCCGCGATCGCCGACGCCGAATGGGTCCTGCACGCGGCGACCCAGGATCTGCCCTGCCTGCGTGACATAGGCATGATCCCCACCCGGATCTTCGACACCGAACTCGCGGGCCGGCTGGCCGGATTCGCCCGGGTGGGACTCGGCGCCATGGTCGAGAACATCCTCGGATACGCCCTGGAGAAGGGGCACTCCGCCGTCGACTGGTCCACCCGCCCACTGCCCGACCCCTGGCTGCACTACGCCGCGCTCGATGTCGAGCTGTTGGTCGACCTCCGCGACGCGCTGGAGGAGGAGCTGGAGCGGCAGAGCAAGCTGGAGTGGGCGCATCAGGAGTTCGCGGCCATCGCCGCGGCCCCGCCCGCCCCGCCGCGCAAGGACCCCTGGCGGCGGACGTCGGGGATGCACAAGGTCCGGCGGCGCCGGCAGATGGCCGTGGTGCGCGAGCTGTGGACGGCCCGGGACCGGATCGCCCAGCGCCGCGATGTCTCGCCGGGCAAGGTGCTGGGCGACGCGGCCATCGTCGAGGCCGCGCTGGCCCTGCCCGCGAACGTGCGGGCGCTGGCCGCGCTGAGCGGTTTCGGCCACCGGATGAACCGGCGCCAGCTGGAGCAGTGGCAGGCCGCGGTGGACCGGGCGCGAGAGCTGCCCGAGGCCGACCTCCCCCAGCCGGGCCAGCCGGTGGCCGGTCCGCCCCCGCCGCGGGCGTGGGCCGACAAGGACCCGGCCGCGGCGGCGCGGCTCTCCGCGGCGCGTGCGGCCGTCACCCAGCTGGCCGAAGGGCTGAATCTGCCGCAGGAGAACCTGATCGCCCCGGACACCGTCCGGCGGCTGTGCTGGGAGCCGCCCGCCGAGCCGACGACGGACGCGGTCGCTTCCGTTCTCGCAGGTCACGGCGCCCGTCCCTGGCAGATCGACCAGGTGACCCCGGTGCTCACGGCCGCCTTGCTGGCGACCCCGGCCTGATGTGACGCGCGTGGACCGGCGGCGGTTGCCGCCGGCCCGCCGCTGTGACCTTCAACCCTCCGGTCGTGAGGACTGGGCAGCTTGGTTACTCATAAGTAGCATGAGGCTGTGAGGCGCGCCCCGGGCGTGCCCGCAGCAGTGCCATCCCGCACCTGGAGGAGAGCCAACGTGCCTCGTACCGCTAGGGACGTCGTCTTCGTCGACGGCGTCCGGACCCCATTCGGCAAGGCGGGCCCGAAGGGCATCTACCATGAGACCCGCGCCGACGACATGGTCGTCAAGTGCATCCGGGAGCTGCTGCGCCGCAACCCGGATCTGCCGCCGGAGCGCATCGACGAGGTGGCCATCGCCGCGACGACGCAGATCGGCGACCAGGGCCTGACCATCGGCCGCACCGCGGGCATCCTGGCCGGGCTGCCCCAGTCGGTCCCCGGCTACGCCATCGACCGGATGTGTGCCGGTGCGATGACGGCCGTGACGACCACTGCGGGATCCATCGCCTTCGGCGCCTATGACGCCGTCATCGCGGGCGGCGTCGAGCACATGGGCCGCCACCCCATGGGCGAGGCGGTCGACCCCAACCCCCGTTTCGTCTCGGAGAAGCTGGTCGACGAGTCGGCCCTGTTCATGGGCATGACGGCGGAGAACCTCCACGACCGGCTGCCGCACATCACCAAGGCGCGCGCCGACGAGTTCGCGGTGCGCAGCCAGGAGAAGGCCGCCAAGGCGTACGCCAACGGCAAGATCCAGCAGGACCTGGTGCCGGTCTCGGTGCGCCGTACCTCCCCCGAGGGCGGCGAGCTGGGCTGGGGCCTGGCGACCGCGGACGAGCCGATGCGCCCGGGCACCACGCTGGAGGGCCTGGCCTCGCTGAAGACCCCGTTCCGCCCGCACGGCCGGATCACGGCCGGTAACTCCGCGGGGCTCAACGACGGCGCCACCGCCTCGCTGGTCGCCTCCGAGGACTTCGCCCGGGAGCTGGGCCTGCCGGTGCGGATGCGCCTGGTCTCCTTCGCCTTCGCGGGCGTCGAGCCCGAGGTGATGGGCTACGGCCCGGTCCCGGCGACCAAGAAGGCGCTCGCCAAGGCCGGTCTGTCGATCGAGGACATCGGCCTGTTCGAGATCAACGAGGCGTTCGCCGTCCAGGTCCTGTCGTTCCTGGACCACTACGGCATCGCGGACGACGATGAGCGCGTCAACCAGTACGGCGGCGCCATCGCCTTCGGCCATCCGCTGGCCTCCTCCGGCGTCCGGCTGATGACGCAGCTGGCGCGGCAGTTCGAGGAGCAGCCGGAGGTCCGCTACGGCATCACCACGATGTGCATCGGCTTCGGCATGGGTGGCACCGTGATCTGGGAGAACCCGCACTTCGAGGGGAACAAGTGACCAACACCGCAGAGCTTCTCAAGGGGGCGGCAGAGCTGTTCCCGGGCGAGGTCGTGACGCAGGCGCACGTCCGCCACCTCGATCTCCCCCTGGGCGCGGGCCGCTTCGCGCTCATCACGCTGGACAACGGCCTGGACCACACCAAGCCCACCACCTTCGGCCCGGCCTCGCTCGCCAACCTCAACACGGCGATCGACCAGGTCGAGAAGGAGGCGGCGGACGGCACGATCACCGGTGTCGGCATCACCGGCAAGCCGTTCATCTTCGCCGTGGGCGCCGACCTCAAGGGCGTGGAGCTGCTGAAGCGCCATGAGGACGCGCTGGCCATCGGCAAGGGCGGCCATGACGTCTTCAAGCGGCTGTCGACGCTCGCCGTGCCCACCTTCGCGTACTACAACGGCGCGGCGATGGGCGGCGGGGTCGAGGTCGGGCTGCACTGCGCCTACCGCACCGTCTCCGCGGCGCTGCCGGCCTTCTCGCTGCCCGAGGTGTTCCTGGGCCTGGTCCCCGGCTGGGGAGGCTGCACCCTGCTGCCGAACCTGATCGGCGCCGACCGCGCGGTCTCGGTCATCATCGAGAACTCGCTCAACCAGAACAAGCAGCTCAAGGGCGAGCAGGTCTATGACCTCGGGATCGCGGACGCGATCTTCGAGGGCGCGGACTTCCTGGAGCAGTCGCTGATCTGGACCGCTTCCGTCCTCAAGGGCGAGATCGAGGTCGTACGGCCCGAGATCGACCGCGGCGACGCCTGGCACGAGGCCGTGGTGCGCGGCCGCGCCATCGCCGACGGCAAGGTGCACGGGGCGGCCCCGGCCGCCTACCGCGCGCTGGAGATCATCGACGCCGCGCGCAACGGCGACCTGGCCCGTGGCTACGAGGCCGAGGAGAAGGCGCTCGCCGACCTGATCATGGGCAGTGAGCTGCGCAGCGGCATCTACGCCTTCAACCTGGTGCAGAAGCGCGGCAAGCGCCCGGCCGGTGCCCCGGACAAGTCGCTGGCGCGCCCGGTCTCCAAGGTGGGCGTCGTGGGCGCGGGTCTGATGGCCTCGCAGCTGGCGCTGCTGTTCGTGCGGCGCCTGGAGGTGCCGGTCGTCCTGACCGACATCGACCAGGAGCGGGTCGACAAGGGCGTGGGCTATGTCCACGGCGAGATCGACAAGCTGCTGCTCAAGGGCCGGATCAACCGGGACAAGGCCAATCGTCTCAAGGCCGCGGTGACCGGTTCGCTGGACAAGGCCGCCGCCTTCGGTGACGCCGACTTCGTCATCGAGGCCGTCTTCGAGGAGATGGGCGTCAAGCAGAAGGTGTTCGCCGAGGTCGAGGCGGTCGTGCCGGAGCACGCCATCCTCGCCACCAACACCTCCTCGCTATCGGTGTCCGAGATGGCGTCCCAGCTCAAGCACCCCGAGCGGGTCGTGGGCTTCCACTTCTTCAACCCGGTCGCGATCCTGCCGCTGCTGGAGATCGTCCGCGGTGAGAAGACCGATGACGCGGCGCTGGCCACCGCCTTCGGCGTGGCCAAGAAGCTGAAGAAGACCGCCGTCCTGGTCAAGGACGCCCCGGCGTTCGTGGTCAACCGGATCCTGACCCGCTTCATGGGCGAGATCCAGAACGTCATCGACGAGGGCACCCCGGTCGACACCGCCGAGCGCGCCATCGAGCCGCTGGGCCTGCCGATGTCTCCGCTGGTGCTGCTGGAACTGGTCGGCCCGGCGATCGGCCTGCATGTCTCCGAGACGCTGCACGGCGCGTTCCCGGACCGCTTCACGGTCTCGGAGAACCTCCGGCGCGTGGTCGAGGCGGGCAAGCGGGGCTTCTACGTCCACGATTCCGGCAAGCCGGAGCTGGACCCGGAGGTCGCCGCGCTGCTCCAGCAGGGCGACACCGTCCTCACCGAGGAGCAGGTGCGCACCCGGGTGCTGGACGCCGTCGCGCAGGAGATCGGCCTGATGCTCGAGGAGGGCATCGTCGCCGAGGCGCAGGACATCGACCTGTGTCTGATCACCGGTGCGGGCTGGCCCTTCCACCTGGGCGGCATCACGCCGTACCTGGACCGCGAGGGCGTCTCGGAGCGGGTGAACGGGAAGGCGTTCCTGGCTCCGGGCGTGGCGAGCGTCCCGGCGTAACGCGACAGTGGTCCGGCCGAGCGCCGGGCGGGCCGAGGAATCGGTCCCGTCCGGCGCTCGCGCCGTATCCGGCCCTTGAGCGGGGCTGGCGGGCCGCTCAGCCGCTTCCCGCGCGGTTCCAGGCCGTCAGGGCCAGCCCGTCCTCGTCGGTCTTCTGACGGGCCACCAGGAGCCGTCCGTCCAGTCCCAGCGCGGCCAGCACCACCCGGCCCCGCCCGTCCAGCGCCAGCGCCGGGGTGTGGGCGCCCTGCTCGCCCGAGGGAGTCCACCACACCCCCGCCGCCTCGTCCTCGCTGGGGTGGGCGGCGACCGCCAGCCGCCCGGCGTCCTGGTGAGCCAGGACGGTGCAGTCGTGACCGTCCACCACGGCGCGCACCGCCGCGACCGGGCCGGTGCCCGTCGACCCGCCAAGCGGCGCGGGGGACGGGGCATCCGGCCGCCAGGCCATGAGCTCGCCGCTGTCGGCGTCGCGCCAGTAGTGGGTGAGGGTGCCGGGGCTGGTCTCCACCACGGCCGCCGAATCCGGCCGGGCGTCGGCGGGGACGTCCTCGCCCCGCTTCGGGGCGGCGCCGGGCTCGGGCTGGTACCAGCGCAGCGCGGCGCCCTTCCCGGCCGGTGCGAGCAGTTCGAGCCGGCCGTCGGCGGTCGCGGCCGCCGAAAGGCCGCCCAGCACATGGGTGCCCTTCCAGTCGGTCCAGCGCTCCCAGGTCCCCTTGGGGTCCTGCCGCCGCGCGCTCACCCCGCCCCCGGCGTTGCGGACGAAGACGCGCAGGGCACCGGAGGAGTCCACCGCCATGGCGGGCGCGCCGGTCCGCTCGGCCTTGCGTGGGTCCTTCGGATGCGGGGTGCCCAGCGAGTGCCACGCCGTCAGCGGGCGGCCGGTCTGGAACTGGGTGGCGTGGACGGTGTCGACGCGCGCCGGCTCGCCGGCGCCGCCCGGGCGGCGCCGAAGCCCCACCAGATGCGCGTAGCCCTCCGCACTCTGAGCGACGGTCAGGCTGACCAGGCCGGGGGCCTCGATCAGCCAGGGGCCCGTCCACTCCGGCCCTCCGGGCCGGTCTTCCGTCCAGCGCGCCACACCGCCCGCCACCAGTGCATAGGCCGTGAGCCTGTCGTCCTTGCCGCGGAGCAACCGCAACGCCATGGCCCGCCGCCAACCTTCCCCGAGTTGTTCCACCTGATCGAACGATGTCCATAGTAATTTGCCTGGACTATGGATGGACTTGTGGTGGTCGATGCCGCCAACGTGATCGGTTCGGTCCCCGACGGCTGGTGGCGTGACCGTCGGGGCGCCGCCGAGCGGCTCCGCGACCGGCTGGCCGTCCTCGCCAGGACCGGGCTCCCCGACCGCCCGGGTGTGCCCGGCTGGGCCACCCGCCCTCCGGTGGACATCGTGATGGTGGTCGAGGGCGCGGCGCGGGGTGTGGAGCCGGTGGAGGGCGTACGGGTGGAGAGCGCGCCGGGCAGCGGCGACGACCAGATCGTGCAGGTGGTGGCGGCCCGTGACGAGGGCCGTCCCTGCCTGGTGGTGACGGCGGACCAGGGGCTGCGGGCGCGGGTCACGGCGCTGGGCGCGCAGACGACGGGTCCCCGCTCGGTCCGCCCTGACGGCTCGTCCTAGGACGGTAGGACCGGTCAGGCGGCTCCGCGTGGGCCCTGTTCCGTACGCGTCCCCACCTCGGTCACCCGGCTGTGGCGGCGCCCGTACAGGAAGTAGACGATGAAGCCGATCGCCATCCACACCGCGAACCGCAGCCAGGTCTCGGCGGGCAGATTGAGCATCAGCCACAGCGACGCGGCCACGGACACGATCGGCAGCACCGGCACCCAGGGCGTACGGAAGGCGCGGGGCAGATCGGGCCGGGTGCCGCGGAGGATCAGCACGCCGAGCGCGACCACGACGAAGGCGAAGAGCGTGCCGATGTTCACCAGGGCCGCCAGCTGGGAGATGCTGGTGAACCCGGCGACGACGGCGATGAGCGTGCCGAGCAGGATCGTCGAGCGGTAGGGCGTGCCGAAGCGCGGATGCACCCGGGAGAAGACCCTGGGCAGCAGCCCGTCCCGGCTCATCGCGAAGAACACCCGGCTCTGGCCGAGCAGCAGGATCATGCACACCGTGGTGAGCCCGACCGCGGCGCCGAAGCTGATGACGCCCGCGTAGAAGGGGTGCCCGGTGGCCTTGAAGGCGTCGGCGAGCGGGGCGTCCACCGTCAGCCGGGTGTACTTCTGCATCCCGGTGACCACGATCGACACGGCCA
This sequence comes from Streptomyces sp. NPDC007875, assembly GCF_042868035.1. Lineage (NCBI taxonomy): Bacteria > Bacillati > Actinomycetota > Actinomycetes > Kitasatosporales > Streptomycetaceae > Streptomyces > Streptomyces sp. NPDC007875. The sequence continues at coordinate 57,065 of NZ_JBIADZ010000013.1, forward strand.
CGTAGAGCACGGTGCAGATGAGGAGCGAGCCGAGGATGCCCCGGGGCATGTCCCGCTGGGGGTTCCTGGTCTCCTCCGCCGCGGTCGCCACCACATCGAAGCCGATGAAGGCGAAGAAGACCACGGCGGCGGCGGTGAAGATGCCCTCGACGCCGAAGGTCGTCGGCTCGTAGCCGAACATCAGCTGGATCAGCGGCGCGGTGAGTCCCGAGCCCGAGATCGTGCCCTTGGCCTCGGGGATGAAGGGACGGTAGTTGGCCGGGTCGATGAAGAAGGAGCCCGCGATGATGACCAGCAGCACCACGGCCACCTTCACCCCGACCACCACGGAGGTGACCCGCGCCGACAGCTTCATCCCGAGGACCAGGATCACGGTGATCATCAGCACCAGCGCGGCGGCGAGCACGTCGAAGGAGAAGCCGTGCGCCGCGTCGGGCCCGGACAGGGCGGCGGGCAGCTCCCAGCCGGCGTTGGCCAGCAGCGAGCGGATGTAGCCGGCCCAGCCGACCGCGACCACGGCGGTGCCGAGCGCGAACTCCAGCACCAGGTCCCAGCCGATGGTCCAGGCGGGCAGCTCGCCAAGCGAGGCGTACGAGAAGGTGTACGCGGACCCGGCCACCGGCACGGTCGAGGCGAACTCGGCGTAGCAGAGCGCGGCCAGGGCACAGACGATGCCCGCGACGACGAAGGCGAGGGCGGTCGCGGGGCCCGCCTGCTCCTTGGCGACGGCCCCGGTGAGGACGAAGATCCCGGTCCCGATGATCACGCCGACGCCGAAGACCGTAAGGTCCAGGGCGGACAGCGACCGGGTCAGGGCGTGCTCGGGCTCCTCGGTGTCCTTGATGGACTGTTCGATCGACTTCGTCCGCAGATACTCCGGCCGGACCTTACGGGCGCCATCGCCACCAGTGCCGCCGCCGGAGCGGCCCTCGGGTTCCCGCTCGCTCACCGATGCCACCTCCACGCCTGCCCGTGCCCCGTGGGCGCCCATGGTTCTGCCAACCGGGCGGGAGGGAGGTGCGCACACCCGAAGCCCCGGCCGATTCACCCGATGGGGGCGGGCCGGGGGACGCACGCTGGGCCGGTCGGAGCAGGAGGCTCCGGCCGGCCCGGGCGGAAAGGGGGCGGCGGCCCGGTGGCTCAGTCGCGCACCGGCTCGGCCGTCGTCGACCGGGTCACATCGGCACTCTGGGAGCCCGTGTGCGCGGACTCGCTCCCGTAGCGGCCGCCGATCCTGGCGACCAGCCCGGTGACCTGCCGGGCGATGTCCGGTGCGGTCAGCCCGATCTCCGCCATGACCTCCTTACGGGAGGCATGGTCGAGGAAGCGCGGCGGGATGCCGAAGTCGCGCACCGGCATGTCGACGCCCGAGTCGCGCAGCGCCTGGGCCACGGCGGAGCCCACACCGCCGACCCGGCTGTTGTCCTCGACGGTGACGACGACGCGGTGGCGCTCGGCGAGGGCGGGCAGCTCCTCGTCGACCGGCTTGACCCAGCGGGGGTCGACCACCGTAGCGGAAATGCCCTGTTTGTCGAGAAGGTCGGCGACCTCCAGGCACATCGGGGCCAGCGCGCCCACCGAGACCAGCAGCACATCGGGCCGCTCACGGTCGGCCGCCGCGGGCTCCCGCAGCACGTCCATGCCGCCGATCCTGCCGACGGCCGCGACCGCCGGGCCCACCGCGCCCTTGGAGTAGCGCACCACGGTCGGCGCGTCCTCCACCTCCACGGCCTCGCGCAGCTGGGCGCGGACCTGGTCGGCGTCGCGCGGGGCGGCGATCCGCAGGCCCGGGACGACCTGCAGGAGCGACATGTCCCACATGCCGTTGTGCGAGGCCCCGTCGGTGCCGGTGATACCGGCGCGGTCCAGCACGAAGGTCACGCCGCACTTGTGCAGGGCCACATCCATCAGGACCTGGTCGAAGGCGCGGTTGAGGAAGGTGGCGTAGACGGCGAAGACCGGGTGGAGCCCGCCGGTGGCGAGCCCGGCCGCCGAGACGGCCGCGTGCTGCTCGGCGATGCCCACGTCGTAGACCCGCTCCGGGAAGCGCTTGGCGAACTCGGTGAGCCCCACCGGGTGCAGCATGGCCGCCGTGATGGCGACGATGTCCTCGCGCTCCTCGCCGAGCTTGACCATCTCCTCGCCGAAGACCGAGGTCCAGTCGGCGCCGGAGGCCGAGATCGGCAGCCCGGTGTCCGGGTGGATCTTGCCGACGGCGTGGAAGCGGTCCGCCTCGTCCTGCAGGGCGGGCTGGTAGCCGCGGCCCTTCTCGGTGAGGCAGTGCACGATGACCGGGCCGCCGAAACGCTTCGCCCGCTGCAGCGCCGACTCCAGCGCCTCGATGTCATGGCCGTTGATCGGGCCGACGTACTTCAGCCCCAGGTCCTCGAACATGCCCTGCGGGGTGATGAAGTCCTTCAGCCCCTTCTTGGCCCCGTGCAGCGTCTCGTACAGCGGCCTGCCGACCACCGGGGTGCGCTCCAGCAGGTCCTTGCCGCGGGCCAGGAAGCGCTCGTAGCCGTCGGTGGTGCGGAGGGTGGCCAGGTGGTTGGCCAGGCCGCCGATGGTCGGGCCGTAGGAGCGCTCGTTGTCGTTGACGACGATGACCAGCGGGCGGTTCTTGGCCGCGGCGATGTTGTTGAGCGCCTCCCAGGCCATACCGCCGGTCAGCGCGCCGTCGCCGATCACCGCGACCACGTGGTCCTGCTTGCCGAGCAGCTCATTGGCCTTGGCGAGGCCCTCGGCCCAGCCGAGGACGGTCGAGGCGTGGCTGTTCTCGATGACGTCGTGCTCGGACTCGGCCCGCGAGGGATAACCGGACAAACCACCCTTGCTCTTGAGCTTGGAGAAGTCCTGGCGGCCGGTGAGCAGCTTGTGGACGTAGGACTGGTGCCCGGTGTCCAGCAGCACCTTGTCCCGGGGCGACTCGAAGACCCGGTGCAGGGCGATGGTCAGCTCCACCACGCCGAGATTGGGGCCGAGATGGCCACCGGTCTTGGAGACGGCGTCGACGAGGAAGGAGCGGATCTCCGCGGCCAGCTGGTCCAGCTCCTCCGGAGTGAGCCGGTCCAGATCGCGCGGTCCCGTGATGCGGGTCAGCAGCACCCGTGCCTCCTTGCTTCGAGCGTCTCCATGGAGCTTGCCGTCCGCCCGAGTCTAATGTTCCGCCCTCCGGCGCAGACCTCCCCCCATGCGATGTCCGTCACGCGTGTTCTTTTCAGACAGCTGCCCGGCGCCTCCTTGGAGGCACCGGGCAGCCGGGTGAGACGTCCGGGTCAGCCGCGACCCGCGGACCGTTGTGTCCTGCGCGACACCGAGTCGATGACGACGGCGGCCAGCAGCACCCCACCGGTGATCATGTACTGGACGGAGTTCGCGACGCCCAGCAGGTTCATCCCCGACGAGATCGAGCCGATGACCAGCATGCCGAGCAGCGCCGACCAGACCGAACCACGACCGCCGAAGAGGCTGGTGCCGCCGATGACCGCGGCCGCGATGGCCTCCATCAGCAGGTTGCCGGTGCCGGCCTGCTGACTGGCGGAGCCGATCCGGGAGGCGATCATGATGCCGCCGCACGCGGCCATCAGCCCGGCCAGCGAGTAGACCGAGATCCGTATCGCGACGACGTTGATGCCCGCGCGGCGGGCCGCCTCGACGCTGCCGCCCAGGGCGATCACCTTGCGCCCGTAAGCGGTGCGGCGGACCACGAAGTCGAGGAGCACGAGGACCGCCACGAAGATCACCAAGGCGAGGGGCAGGCCCTTGTACTCGTTGAGCCGCCAGGCCGCGGCGAAGGTGATCACCGCGAGCACGCCGGTGCGGACGAGGATCTCGCTCAGCGGCCGCGAGGGCACGCCGACCGCCTTACGGCGCCTGCTGTCCAGGAACTGGGCGAGGAAGAAGCCCGCCGTCGCCACCGTGGCCGCCCCGTACGCGACGATGAGCTGGCTGAAGTAGTGGGCGGTGAGCGTGCGCACGAAGCTGTCGTCGGCGATGCTGATGGTGCCGGTGGTGCCGAGCACCTGGAGCATCAGACCGTTCCAGGCCAGCAGACCGGCCAGGGTCACCACGAAGGCCGGGACGCCTATCTTGGCGAAGAAGAAGCCGTGCAGCGCGCCGAGAACCGCGCCGCTGGCGAGCGCGGCGATCACCGCGATCCCCTCGGGCACGCCCTCGTTGACGTTGAGCACCGCCAAAGTGGCCGCGGCCAGACCGCTGAGCGAGCCGACGGACAGGTCGATCTCACCGAGCAGCAGCACGAAGACGATCCCGACCGAGATCATGCCGGTGCCACCGAGCAGGATGGAGAGGTCGGAGAGGTTCTTGGGCGAGAGGAAGGCGCTGTCCTTCCACTGGAAGACCGCCCAGATGATGGCGATGCCGACGATGACCGGGACCGCGCCCAGATCGCCGCTGCGCATCTTCCGGCCGAACTCCGTCAGGTAGCCCTTGAACCCCTCCTGACGGACCAGCAGCCGGGGGTCGACGACGGTGACCGCGTCCTTGGCGACGGGGTTGACGTCGGCCGGGCCGCTCGCCTTGTTGCCGCCGTTCGACGCGCCGCCGTTGGTCTTGTCGACGTTCGTGGTCACTTCGCGACCTCCCCGCTACGCGCCTTGCGGCGGGTCACGGCGTTGTCCGTGGCGCCGGTGATGGCGGAAATGATCTCTTCCTGAGAGGTGGTCTTCACATCGAAGATGCCGTTGTTACGGCCCAGCCGCAGCACCGCGACGCGGTCCGCGACGGCCTTGACGTCGGCCATGTTGTGGCTGATGAGGATGACGGCGAGACCGCGGTCGCGCAGCCGCTCCACCAGGTCGAGGACCTGCGCGGTCTGCTCGACGCCGAGGGCGGCGGTCGGCTCGTCCAGGATCACCAGCTTGGGCTCGCCGAGCATCGAACGGGCGATGGCGACGGTCTGCCGCTGGCCACCCGAGAGCGAGGCGATCGGGATCCGCACGCTGGGAATGCGGATCGACAGGGTCTGCAGCAACTCACGGGAGCGCCGCTCCATTTCGACCTCGTCGAGCACCCCGGCGCGCAGGATCTCGCGGCCGAGGAAGAGGTTGCCGACGACGTCGATGTTGTCGCAGAGGGCGAGGTCCTGGTACACGGTCGCGATGCCCAGCTCCTGGGCGTCATGCGGTCGGGTGACCTGGACGGACGTGCCCTGCCACTCGATGACGCCTTCGTCGGCGGGGCCGACTCCGGCGATGGTCTTGACGAGGGTCGACTTGCCGGCGCCGTTGTCGCCCACCAGGGCGACGACTTCACCGGCGTGGACCTCCAGATGGATGTCGGTGAGCGCCTGGACGGCGCCGAACCGCTTGGAGATCCCGCGCAACGCCAACACGGGTCCGTTCGGCACGATGGCCATCTCCGTTCCGGGCAGGGAGTCCCTGCTGTGTGACGGAGGGGAGAGCGCGCTCTCCCCTCGGTTGGGGGGGTGTCAGGGGGCGGGCGGGCCGTCCGCGGGGGTACGGACGGCCCCGCGCCGCTACTTCAGACCGGCCTCGTCGCACGCCGCCTTGTACTTGGCGGTGCAGATCTGGTCGATCGAGTAGTTCCCGTCCTTGACGACGGTGTCCTTGATGTTCTTCTTGGTCAGCGAGATCGGAGTGATCAGCGTCGCCGGGATGTCCTTGTTGGTCGGGCTGTCGACCGTGTTGGACTCGTTGACCTTCTCGCCGCGGCCGAGCGCGATGGCCATCTCCGCGGCGGCGGCGGCCTCGTCCAGGTAGGACTTGTAGACGCTCATGTACTGCTCGCCGGTCACGACCCGGCGCACACCCTCGAGTTCGGCGTCCTGCCCGGTGACCGGGGGCAGCGGGTTGAAGCCGCCGCTCTTGAGCGCGGTGATCGCGCCGCCCGCCATGCTGTCGTTGGCCGAGTAGACGCCGACGATGTTCTTCTTGCCGAGGGAGGAGATGGCGCCCGTCATGGCCTCATTGGCTTTGTCCGCGAGCCAGCGGTCGATGTCGTACGACTTGCCGACGTCCACCTTGCCCTTGAGGACGGACATCGCGCCCTTCTTGAACATGGCGGCGTTGGGGTCGGCCTCCCAGCCGTTGAGCATGACGATCTTGCCGCTCTTGGCCTTGTCGCCCAGCGCCTCGAGCAGCGCCTTGCCCTGGACCTTGCCGACCGTCTCGTTGTCGAACGAGGTGTACGCGGAGACCGGGCCCTCGGCCAGCCGGTCGTAGGCGACGACCGGGATACCGGCCTCGTCGGACCTCTTGACCGAGGAGGCTATGGACTTGGAGTCCACCGAGTCGAGGATGATCGCGTCGACCTTCTTGGTGATCATCGAGTCGACCTGCTGCTGCTGGACCGAGGGATCCGACTTGGCGTTGACGTAGAGGATCTTGCAGTCCGCGCAGAGCGCCTTGAGCTTCTTGGTGATGTATGGCCGGTCGAAGTTCTCGTATCTGGCCGTCTGGTCCTCGGGCAGCAAGAGCCCGATCGTGAGCGGACCAGTCTTCTTCTTCTCGTCCTTCTTGTCGCTGTCGGCCTCCTTCGCCGAACCACAAGCGGCGAGGGCTACGGTCATCGACACGACAGAGGCAGCGAGAGCGACGCGACGCATCGTTGCGTTCATTTGGGGGTGACCTCCCTGACGAGGCCGCGTCATTGCGGCCGAGGTGGCTGGAAGTCAACTCGGCCGCCCGCATGGCGTCAAGAAGTAAATCCTTAACGAGATGGCAACGGTGCCATTCGTTATCTGAGTGAACGCAGCCGGACAGGCCGGATAGACGGAGCGTGACCGGACAAAGCCGCTCAGGCAAGACCGCGGCCAACGGCCGCGGTCCGGCGGTCAGGTGAGGGCCGGAGCCCCCGCCGAGAGCGCACCGTCCAGCAGCGTCGAATCTCCCATCTCGCTGAGCACCAGCGCCAGCGCGCCCAGCACCTCGGCCCGGCCGCCGAGTGCCCCGGGCATCACCGACAGCTGATGGGCCGCGCTGGGGATCGCGTACCGCGCGACCGACTCCCGGATCGGGCCCAGCACCAGCTCCCCCGCCTCGGCGAGCTGTCCGCCCAGCACCATCCGGCTCGGATTGATCAGATTGCAGAGGTTGGCCACCCCGCTGCCGATGTGCCGGCCGACATCCCCGATCACCCGCCGGCAGCCGGGGTCCCCCTCGCGAGCCAGCTGCACCATGCGCTCCACGGTGAGGTCCGCGCCATGGCTGGATTGCAGCAGCGGCAGCACATAGCGGGCCGCGGTGAAGGTCTCCAGACAGCCGCGATTGCCGCAGCGGCACACCGGGCCCGACTCGTCGAGGGTGATATGGCCGATCTCGCCCGCCGTACCGCCGGGGCCGCGGTAGATCTTCCCGCTGATCACCAGCCCCGCGCCGACACCGTCGGCGACCTTGATGTACGCGAGGTCGGCGACCCCGCGGCCGGAGCCCCAGACCAGCTCGCCGAGCGCCCCGAGGTTGGCGTCGTTGTCCACATGCACCGGCACCCCGAGCCGCTGGGCCAGGTCATCGCGCGGATTGGTGCCCGCCCAGCCCGGCAGGATCGCGGTCGAGCCCAGCGTGCCGGTCTCCACATCGATCGGGGCGGGCACCCCGAGACCCACGCCGACCACCTTGTCCTGGCTGAGCCCGCTGGCCGTGATCAGCCTGCTGACCAGGTGCTCCGCCCGGTCCAGCCCCTGTGAGGAGGAGGCGTCGACATCCAGCGGCTCGGCCTCCTCGGCCAGCACCTGATGGGCGAGATTGCCGATGGCGACGCGCAGATGCGTATGGCCGAAATCCACCCCTACGACGATGCCCGCGTCGCCGCTGAGCGAGACGCTGCGCGCCCGGCGGCCGCCCGCCGAGGTGGGGGTGACCTCGACCGTTCCGCCGTCCTTGAGCTCACGCACGATGTTGGAGACGGTGGCGGCGGACAGCCCGGTGGACCGGGCGATCTCCGCCTGGGTCAGCGAGCCCGCCATCCGCACCGCACGGACCACCCGCTCGAGATTGGCCCGGTGCAGCGACGACTGCGATCCCGGAGTCTCCACGCCCATCCACTCCCGCCTTCGCGGGCGGCACGACGGCCGCTCCGCCGGCCGGGCCGCAGCAGTGAGGCCCAGCGGTGTCTCCAACATGTGAACTCTAAGCTGAGCCGCCACGGTTGTCCCACGTCAAGTCCCTGACCGTCGCGGGACGCCCGGCGGCACCTTCTGATATCTCCGGTCCACCTCCTGATATCTCCCGCCCGCCTCCGGATACCTCCCGCCCGTCTCCCGGCGGGTCCGCGGCATCGCGGCGATATCCCCGCCAGCGTACGACCGGCGCGGCGAAACGGAATCCCCGGGGCGGCCCACAGCACACGGCCCCGTCCTTTCCGCGCGACGGAAAGGACGGGGCCGTGAAAAGCGCTCTCCGGCTGCCCCTACTTGAGCGCGCCCGCGGTCAGGCCCGCCTGGACCTGCCGCTGGAAGAGGATGTAGACGCCCAGCACCGGAAGCATCGCCAGCACCAGACCGGCGAAAAGCGCGGACCAGTCGCCCTTGTACTGCTGGCTGGCCGCGAGCTGCACCAGACCCTGGGTGAGCACCCGCTTGTCCTCATCGGTGTTGAGCACCGTGGGCAGCATGTACTGGTTCCACTGGCCGAGGAAGTTGAAGATCCCGACGCTGATCAGGCCGGGCTTCGCCATCGGCAGCATGACCTGGAAGAACGTACGGGTATGGGACGCCCCGTCGATCAGGGCCGCCTCCGCGACCGAGGACGGCAGCGTCTTGAAGAACGAGGTGAGGAAGAAGACCGTGAACGGCAGCGAATAGGCGATATAGACCAGAATGAGCCCATGGAAGGTGTTGAGCAGGCTCATGTTCTTCATCACGAAGAACAGCGGCACCAGCGCCAGGATGATGGGAAAACTCATCCCGCCGACGAACATGAAATAGATGAATCGCTTTCCCGGGAATTCAAAGCGAGCCAGGATGTACGCCGCCATCGAGCCCAGCAGCATCGTGCCGATCAGGGAGCAGCCCACGACCAGGATCGTATTGAGGAAGAAGTCGCCGATGTTCGACTTGCTCCAGGCCCGGGTCCAGTTGTCGAAGTGCAGTGCGGAGGGCAGTCCCCAGGGCGAGGTGAAGATCTGCTTGTCGGTCTTGAGGGAGCTCATCACCGCCCACAGCAGCGGCAGGGTGACGAGCAGCCCCCAGACCACCAGGATGCCGTGCGAGAAGACGTTGAGGACCTTGCCCTCGCTGCCGATCCGGCCCTCGGGGGTGAAGCCCGGCGGCGGCTGCTTGCGGACGGGCCCGGCGGGCGGCGCCTCGTCCTCCTTGGTGACGCCCGGGAGTTCCGAGGGCTCTGCGTGCGAGGTCACTGTGGTACCCCCAGATCGGCGGTCGGGCGGCGGTGGCCGGGTGCGGTCGGTGTGATCGGCATCAGTACTCCAGCCGCTCGCGCCGGCCGAGCCTGGTCACGATGACCGCGAAGATCAGGGTGACGATGAGCATCGCGACGCCGATCGTGGTGGCCCGTCCGGCCTGCCCGTCGTGGAAGGTCTTGGTGTAGACGTAGTAGCCCATGACCTGCGTGGAGTCGGCGGGGCCGCCCGGCCCCACGGTCATGATCTGCACCACGGCGAACGCGTCGAGCGCGATGATGCCCATATAGATCCAGCCGGTCTGGACCGTGTCCCACAGCAGCGGCAGGGTGATCTTGAAGAAGGTCTTGATCCGGTTGGCCCCGTCGAGCAGCGCCGCCTCGTAGAAGTCCTTCGGGATGGAGCTCATCCCGGCGGAGAAGAGGACGACGTAGAAGCCGACGTTGCTCCAGACCATCACCGCCATCAGGCACCACAGCGCCAGCTTCGGATCGGCCAGCCACTGCTGCTGGAACGACTCCAGACCGATTCCGCCGAGGAAGGCGTTGATCGCGCCGTTGCGCGGGTTGTAGGTGAACTGGAACAGCAGGGCGACGATCGCGATCGACAGCACCTGCGGAAAGAAATAGATCACCTTGTACAGGCTCGACCCGCGCACCCCGGAGATCGCCGAGTTCTTCCTCCCCCGGCCGCCCACGTTGAGCATGAAGGCGAAGAAGAGCCCGAGGCCGAGCGTCACCAGCGGCACCACCAGCAGCAGCACGACATTGTGCCCGACCGCTTTCCAGAAGAGGTCGTCGTGCAGCAGCCAGTTGTAGTTCTTGAACCCGACCATCTTGAAGTCGGAGCTCAGCCCGGTCCAGTCCGTGAAGGAGTAGTAGATGGCCTGGACGAATGGCGAGATCACGAAGACCGCGTAAAGGATCACCGGCAGGGCCAGGAACCCCGCGATGAACCGGTACTTCCCATGCTGCATTTCTACCGACCTCGGTCTTCCCCTACGGATAATGCCGCCGGTGACGCGTCGCGCCGCATCAGACGTGCTTGTACTTCTTGACGGCGTCGTCCTTGGCCGTTTCATCGGCGAACTTCTGGCACTTCTTGATCGTCTCGGCGGGGGTCATCCGGCCCGCCATCATCTCGCCGAGCGCGCCGACGCCGATCTGCTGCTTCTGCAGCGTCACGTACCAGTCCTGGAGCCGCGGGTTGACCACGTTCTTGCCCGCCTTGGTCAGCGCCTCCTGCGCCGAGGCCAGGCCCGGCGGCAGGCTGAGGCCCTCGGTGCCGCCGTTGAGGGAGGAGAGCGAGGAGACCTGCTTGATGAAGTTCTTGGTGGACTTCTCACCGAGCATGATCCGCAGCAGCTCCATGCCGCCCTGGGGGTTCTTGGCCGCCTTCGGGACGATGAAGGGCTCACCGCCGGAGGCCCAGAGGGTGCCGAACGGCAGCTTGTCGCTCTTGTCCAGGCTGGAGGGGGCGGCCACCGCCATCTGGAAGTCCTTGGGCGTGGTCTTCTTCGCCTCGTTCTCCACCCAGGAGCCGTTGGGGATGAACAGCGCCTTGCCCTGGTTCCACGCGGTCTGGGACTCGATGTGGGTCAGACCGGGGGTGCCCTTGAGGATGTAGCCCTTCTTGTAGAGCTCGTAGTACGCCTCGAAGGCGGCCTTGACGGCCGGGTGCTTCCAGGCGTTCGGCTCCAGGTTGTCGATCGAGTCCAGGACGTCCCGGCCGCCGATCTTGGCGATGAAGGGGTAGAGGCTGAAGGGCAGGTAGTAGGGGTACTTGCCGGGGTAGGTCCAGCCCGCGATCCCCTTCTTCTTCGCCGCCTCGCAGACCTTGAGCATGTCGTCCCAGGTCTCGGGGTACTCCACGTCGAGCTTGGCGAGATTGCTCTTGGAGTACCAGACGCCGTAGACGGTGTAGGCGTAGTAGAGGATCCACACCGGCTTGCCGTCGAACTGGCCCATCTCCACGACGCCGGGGCGCAGGGTCTCGCGCACCGTCTTGCTGGGGTCGTCGAGGGAGGGCGCGTCCAGCAGCGGGGTGAGGTCGGTCAGCTGGTTCTTGCCGACCAGGGTGCCCATGTCCATCTGCTCGGCGCCGGAGTTGTCGACGAGGTCCGGCGGGGTGCCGCCGTTGAAGCGCGGCTGGAGCACGGTCTGGATCTTCTGGGTGGCCGCGTGCTTGACCTTGCCCTTGGTCTTCGGGAAGGCCGCGGCGTACTCCGCCTCGGCGTCCTTGGCGTACTGCTGCCCGAAACCGCCGTCGAAGATGACGACGTCGAGCGCGGCGCTCTCATTGACGGCGAGCGGGTTCTTGGCGCTCTTCTTGCCCTTGTCGACCTTCTTGGCGTCGTCGTCACCGCCACTGGCACAGGCGGACAGCGCGCTCATCGCGGGCACGGAGATCAATCCGAGCGCCGCCGAGCGCTTGATCAGATCGCGACGGCCGACATCTGAGGTGGATCCCATGCTCAAGTCCTCGCCTTCGTCAGGACTCAGGCGGTGTAACGGTTTCCCGTACATACTCGCCTCCGGCGAGGGGCCCGACACCGCGGGTCAGTTGAAGCGTCAAGCGGAGTATTGCTGGGTGTACGCCGGGGAGTGCGGAGGACCCGCCGAGGCCCTCCGATATGGGCCGCGGTGCGGCCTTCCCCCTGGGGCGACAGGTATAGTCCACTGGGCCTCATATGGGCAAGATCGAGAGGTCATCGGGTATCAGTCTTTCCCGAGTTGAGACCTGCCCGACATACCGTAGGTGGAGTCAGTCCGTGCGGCACGCCCGCCGTGCGCGCTCCCCGAAAGGCGGTTCCCGTGTCCCGGAAGCAGCTCACCCTCGCCACCAGCATTGTCGTGACCGCGACACTCGCGATCACCGCGGGGTGCGGCTCCGGCAAAGGGGGCTCGTCGGCCGGGGACAGCAAGGGCGGCGCGGCGATAGGCAAGGGCATGGCCCAACTGCCGGTGGAGCCCACCCAGGCGCCGACCGAGGAGCCCACCGACGACCCCTACGACGATCCGTATGACGAGCCGTCGGACTCCCCCACCGGCGGCTCCGGCCTGATCACCCCGGACGCCAAGATGGGAACGTGCGGATGGGGTTCGGACGGCAAGCCCTACGCCAATGTGAAGATCAGCAACTCCGGCTCCAGCACCGCCTACTACTCGCTGCTGGTCGGCTTCGTCGACAGCTCCGGCAAGGCCGTGACCACCGGGGTGGAGTCCGACGCGTCCGTGGCGGGCGGCGCCGACAAGACCATCAAAGTCACCGGGCTCAAGGCGGACAGCTCCCACACCGCGAAGAAGTGCCGGCTCTCGCTCGCCACCAAGTCCGACAGCGCCGACTGAGTCCGACGGCGGCTGAGCCCGACGGCACCGGCCGAGCCCGGCAGCGGCCGCTGATTCCCACAGCGCCGACCGACTCCCACAGCGGCGGCTGACGCCGTACCAAAGACAGCTCCATAGGGCGGGCGCGCCGAAACGCCCCCATGGACGCGGGCCGTACCACCGATGGTGGTACGGCCCGCGTCGTACCGCCCGCCGGGCGCAGCCGAATTGGCGGTTGTCCGCATCCTTGACACCACCCTCCCCCTGCCTCCCTACTTATCTCTGCCCGACTCAGAGGACAACGTTGTCAGACTCGTTGAGAGGCTGCGTATGCGACAGAGACGACCACAGAGACGATGGCGTGGGATCGGACGGACGGCCCCCCTGGTGGCGGCCGTCCTGCTGGCGGTGACGGCCCAGGGCGGTGCGGTCGCCGCCCCCGCCGGCCCGGGCTCCGCACACCACGCCGACCGCACCTTCGCCTCGTCCTTCGAGTCGGGCGACCCCCAGCCCGACTGGCGCAACACGGTCGAGACCGGACCCGATGGAAAGAAGAAGGCGTCCGGGGTGGACGGAGGCTACTCCTCCGGGATCCCCGGCAATGTGACCGACAAGGTCACCGAGGTCCGGGCGAGCAAGGAGAACACCGAAGGCGGGGAGATCAAGGAGAACCTCGTCGACGGCGAGCTCACCAGCAAGTGGCTGGCCTTCGACACCACCACCGCCTGGCTCGAGTTCGATCTGAGCGAGCCGGTGAAGGCCGTCCGCTACGCCCTCACCTCCGCCAATGACGCCCCCGGCCGGGACCCGAAGGACTGGACCCTCAAGGGCTCGGCCAACGGCTCCGACTGGACGACGCTGGACACCCGTAAGGACGAGACGTTCTCCTCGCGCCAGCAGACGCGGGAGTTCTCCTTCGACGGCGCCACGGCGTACCAGCACTTCCGGCTGGAGATCACCCGCAACGCCGGGGACGACCTCGTCCAGCTCGCGGAGGTGCAGTTCGCGACCGGCGACACCACGCCGCCCGCGCCCTCCGACATGCGCACCCAGATCGACCGAGGCCCGACCGGCTCCCCCACCGCCAAGGCCAACGCGGGCTTCACCGGCACCCATGCCCTGCGCTACGCGGGCACCCATAAGCCGGACGGCCGGGCGTACTCGTACAACAAGGTCTTCGACGTCGACACGGCCGTCACCCGGGACACCCGGCTGTCCTACCGGATCTTCCCGTCGATGCCCGAGACCGATCTCAACTACCCGGCCACCCATGTCTCGGTCGATCTCGCCTTCACCGACGGCACCTACCTGAGCGATCTGCCCGGCGCGGTCGACCAGCACGGCGCCCGGATGAGCCCGCAGGGCCAGGCCGACTCCAAGACGCTCTACGTCAACCAGTGGAACAACAAGGAGTCGCGGATCGGCGCGGTCGCCGCGGGCAAGACGGTCGACCGGATACTCGTGGCCTACGACTCCCCCAAGGGCCCCGCGCAGTTCCGCGGCTGGGTGGACGACCTCTCGATCGCCCCCAAGGCGCCCGAGAAGCCGCTCGCGCACCTGTCGGACTACGCGCTGACCACCCGCGGCACCAACTCCAGCGGCAGCTTCTCGCGCGGCAACAACTTCCCGGCCACCGCCGTCCCCAACGGCTTCAACTTCTGGACGCCGGTGACCAACGCGGGCTCCACCGACTGGCTCTACCAGTACGCCCGCGCCAACAACGCCGACAACCTCCCCACCATCCAGGCGTTCAGCGCGAGCCATGAGCCCAGCCCCTGGATGGGCGACCGGCAGACCTTCCAGGTGATGCCGTCCGGCGCGACCGGCACCCCCGACGCCGGGCGCACCTCTCGCGCGCTCCCCTTCCGCCATGAGAAGGAGACCGCCCGGCCGTATTACTACGGGGTGACCTTCGAGAACGGCCTCAAGGCGGAGATGGCGCCGACCGATCACGCCGCGGCCATGCGCTTCACCTATCCGGGTGAGGACGCGAGCGTCCTCTTCGACAATGTCACGGGCGACGGCGGGCTGACCCTCGACGCCGAGCACGGCGTCGTCACCGGCTACTCCGACGTCAAGAGCGGACTGTCCACCGGCGCCACCCGGATGTTCGTCTACGGCGTCTTCGACACCCCGGTGAGCGCGAGCGGCAAGCTGGACGGAGACGGCGGCAAGGATGTCACCGGCTACTTCCGCTTCAAGCCGGGGAAGGACCGCACCGTCACGCTCCGGCTCGCCACCTCGCTGATAGGCGTCGACCAGGCGAAGGCCAACCTCGACCGGGAGCTGCCCGCGTCGAGGTCGTTCGGGCAGGTCAAGCGCGCCGCGCAGGCGGAGTGGGACAACATCCTGGGCCGGATCGAGGTCGAGGGCGCGGACCGCGGCCAGCTCACCACGCTTTACTCCAGCCTCTACCGGCTGTACCTCTATCCCAATTCCGCTTTCGAGAACACGGGGACGGCGGCCAAGCCCCGTTACCAGTACGCGAGCGCCTTCTCGCCGGGCACCGGGGAGAACACCCCGACCCACACCGGCGCGAAGATCGTCGACGGCAAGGTGTACGTCAACAACGGCTTCTGGGACACCTACCGCACCACCTGGCCCGCCTACTCACTGCTCACCCCCAAGCGGGCGGGCACGATGGTCGACGGCTTTGTGCAGCAGTACAAGGACGGCGGCTGGATCTCCCGCTGGTCCTCACCGGGCTACGCCGATCTGATGACCGGCACCAGCTCGGACGTGGCCTTCGCCGACGCGTACCTCAAGGGCGTGCGGTTCGATGCCGAGGCCGCGTACGAGGCGGCGCTGAAGAACGCCACCGCCGTGCCGCCCTCGTCGGGCGTCGGCCGTAAGGGCATGGCCAGCTCGCCCTTCCTCGGCTACACGAGCACCGAGACCCACGAGGGGCTGTCCTGGGCGCTGGAGGGCTATCTCAACGACTTCGGCCTCGCGAATATGGGCAAGGCGCTCTACGCGAAGACGAAGAAGGCCCGCTACAAGGAGGAGTCCGAGTACTTCCTGCACCGTGCGCAGGGCTATGTCTCGCTCTTCGACGACAAGGCCGGCTTCTTCCAGGGCAAGGACGCGGCAGGGAAGTGGCGCGTGCCCTCCGACAAGTACGACCCCCGGATCTGGGGCTACGACTACACCGAGACCAACGGCTGGGGCTACGCCTTCACCGCGCCCCAGGACAGCCGGGGCCTGGCCAACCTCTACGGCGGCCGGGCGGGCCTGGCCAAGAAGCTGGACACCTATTTCTCCACCCCGGAGACCGCCTCCCCCGAGTTCGCCGGTTCCTACGGCGGCGTCATCCATGAGATGACCGAGGCGCGGGACGTCCGCATGGGCAATTACGGCCACAGCAACCAGGTGGCCCACCATGTGACGTACATGTACGACGCGGCGGGTCAGCCGTGGAAGACCCAGGAGAAGGTGCGCGAGGTGCTCTCCCGCCTCTACACCGGCAGCGAGATCGGCCAGGGCTACCACGGCGACGAGGACAACGGCGAGCAGTCCGCCTGGTACCTCTTCAGCTCGCTGGGCTTCTATCCGCTGGTGATGGGCGGCTCCGAGTACGCGGTCGGATCGCCGCAGTTCACCAAGGCCACGGTGCATCTGGAGAACGGCCGCGATCTGGTCGTCAAGGCCCCGCGCAACAGCGCGCGGAATGTGTATGTCCAGGGCCTGAAGGTCAACGGCAAGGCGTGGAACTCCACCGCCCTGCCGCACGACATCCTCGCCCGGGGCGGCACGCTGGAGTTCGCCATGGGCGCCAAGCCGTCGGCCTGGGGCACGGGGAAGAACGCCGCGCCGTCCTCCATCACCCAGGACGACAAGGTGCCCACCCCGCGCCACGACCTGACGGTGCCGAGCGGTGGCACGGCCCTCCTGGACAACACCTCGGGCACCGAGGCCACCTTCGAGTCGGTGGACCTCCCGGTCACGGCGGCGGGCCGCGCGGTGCAGTACACCCTGACCTCATCCGACCGGAGCAAGGCCCCGACCGGATGGGTGCTCCAGGGCTCGCGCGACGGCGAGAAGTGGCGGGACCTGGACCGGAGGTCGGGAGAGACCTTCAGCTGGGACAAGCAGACCCGCGTCTTCTCGGTGCGCACGCCCGGTACGTATGAGCACTACCGCCTGGTGCCGGACGGCAAGGCGACGCTGGCAGAGGTGGAACTGCTGAGCTGAGCCGTTGGGTGGGCCGGGCCCGGCGTTCGGGCCCGGCCTGCCCGGCTGTGGATGCCAGTGGGCGAGTCCGAGCGCATTACTTGGCGGCCGGGCCCTCATCCCGACCGGACCTCGGTCGCCGGGGGCCGACGCGGGCAGAGCGGATCGCGAGGATGAGGCGGAGCACGATGGTCGCGGCGTCGGCGGCTGCCGCCATACGGGAGAGCGACGAACCGGACGTCATCCTCACCGCCACCCCCGCCGCCCTCGGCACCTTCATGCGCGCGGCGAAGGCCGGGGCGTTCGACGGCCTCATCGGGGACCGGTAGGGGCGGCCTCCTCGCCGTCGTAGTGCAGGCGGGCACGCTCGACCTCGGACAGGTTCTCGGCCGACCACGTCGCGAGCGTGGCGAAGAGCGGGCCCAGGCTGCGGCCGAGGTCGCTGATCTCGTACTCCACCCGGGGCGGGACCTCCGGGTAGTAGGTGCGCCGCACCAGCCCATCGCGCTCCAGCTGCCGCAGCCGCTGGGTCAGCACCTTCGGTGTGACCGCGCCGATGCGGCGCTGCAGCTCCACGAACCGCTGACGGCCATGCTCATGGAGCGTCCAGAGGATGGGCGTGGTCCAGCGGCTGAAGACGATGTCCACCACGGGGGCGATCGGACAGGCCTGTTCCGGTTCCTCGGACATAGTCACTTTCCTCTAGGTACCTACTATCCCCACGATGCTAGCTTCACCGTGCCGCGTCGAGAACAACGTCTGACACTACGGAACGGGGAGTTGCACATGATCGTGGTAACCGGAGCGACCGGGAATGTGGGTCGGCCGCTGGTGGAGGCGCTTGCCGCAGTCGGCGAGCAGGTGACGGCCGTGTCGCGACGGCCCACCGGCACGGAGTTGCCGGAGGGGGTACGTCACCATCGGGCCGATCTGACCGACCCGGGGAGTCTGCGGCCCGCGCTGGACGGGGTCGATGCGCTCTTCCTGCTCTTCGCCGGCGAACTGCTGACCGGCGAACAGCCCGTTCGCGAACTCCTGAAGGACGCCGGATCCGCCGGAGCACGACGCGTGGTCGTGCTCTCGTCCCAGGCGGCCGCAACGCGGCCGCAGGCGGCATCCCACGCCCCCGTGCGGGCGTTCGAAGAGGCCGTGCGGGCATCGGGGCTGGACTGGACGGTCCTGCGCCCCGGAGGCTTCGGCTCCAACGCGTTCGCCTGGGCCGGGTCGGTCCGTACCCGGCGGACGGTCGCGGCACCGTTCGGCGATGTGGGGCTGCCGGTCGTGGACCCGGCGGACATCGCCGAGGTCGCGGCGGCGACGCTGCGGGGGCGGGGCCACGCGGGGCGTACATACGAACTTACCGGCCCGGCGCCCGTCTCCCCGCGCCAGCAGGCGCAGATGATCGGGGATGCGCTGGGCGAACCCGTACGGTTCACCGAGCTGAGCCGGGAGCAGGCAAGGGCGGAGATGCTGCGGTTCATGCCGGAGCCCGTCGCGGACGGCACGCTCGACATCCTCGGTGAGCCGACGGCCGACGAACAGCGGGTGAGCCCCGATGTCGAGCGGGTCCTCGGCCGCCCGCCGCGTCACTTCGCCGAGTGGGCGATACGCAACATCACGGCCTTCCGCTGATCCGGGACTGCCAGGATGGCCCGCATGGCTACGGTCCTGGCATTCCACGCCCACCCCGACGACGAGGCGCTGCTGACCGGGGGCACACTCGCCCGACTCGCCGACGAGGGCCACCGGGTGGTGCTCGTGGTCGCCACGGACGGCCACATGGACGCCGCCCCGCCGGGCCGCGAGCCGCCTCGTATGCACGAACTGCGGAAGAGCGCGTGCGTGCTCGGCGTTGACCGCGTCGTCCACCTCGGCTACGCGGACAGCGGTCACGGCCCGCTCTTCTACGCCGACCCGCCGGACCGTACACGCTTCGCCCGGGCCGACACCGAGAAGGCGGCGGAACAACTGGCCGCGATCCTGCGCGAGGAGAACGCGGCGATGCTGCTCACCTACGACCCCAACGGCGGCTACGGCCACCGCGACCACATCAAAGTCCACGAGGTCGGCCGCCGCGCGGCGGGCCTGGCCAAGACCCCCAGGGTGTTGGAGGCGACGCTCCCCCGCGATACCGCCGAACGCCTGGTCCGGCTCGTACAGATCGTGCGCATCCCCCTGCGCCACGACCCCGCCGAGCTGAGCACCCGCTTCAGCCCCCGCTCGGCCATCACCCACCGCTACGACGTACGCCGCTACGCCCGCCAGAAGCAGGCGGCCCTGGCCGCCCACCGCTCCCAGACGAACGGCACGGGCCGCATGAGCGCCGTCATGCGGGCGATGCTCCGGCTGCCGACCCCGCTCTTCGGTCTGCTGCTGGGCCGGGAGTGGTTCATCGACGCCTCCCCCTCCCGGCCCTCTCAGCGCTAACCGTCGGCGAACAGATCCTCGGTGCGGGAGGCGGTCACGGCACGGTCCAGCCAGGCGTCCCCGTGTCCTCCTGGAAAATCCGATGGAGGGCCTCATGTGCAGAACTGACCATGCGCCGAAACCTGGAGAGACGAGGGCAAGTGCCGATGGCACTTGCCCTCGTCTCACTCGATCGCAAGTCGCGGCTCTCCGGGTTGACTCACTCAGCCTCGAGCGATCGCGAAGACGTGGAGATCGGCGTTGTCGGGCAGGGTGACGCTCTTGACCGTCTTGCCCTCGGGCGCCCGGAACGCCTTCGTGGCGAAGATGTAGGCGTCCACCACGTCCTTGTCGCCGCCGCTGATGTTGCGGTAGCCAGTCTTGGCGAGGGTCACGTTCCCGTACTGGACCGTTCCGCCGCCGCCTCCCACCGTCCAGTCGGTGAAGGCCAGCTCCGTGGTGTCCGAGCTCCCGTCGGTGTAGGTGACCTTGGCGGTTGCCTTCTGATTGCCGTTGACGGCGCTGCCGATGAAGGAGAGGCCGGTGCACGGGGGCAGGGCGATGGTCTGGCCGGTGGTGGAGGCGTTGTCGGGGCGGCCGGGCGGGGAGGCGGGCCAGGTGTAGTCCAGGCCCTGGGTGGTCCCCTTGGCACCCGGCTCCAGGCCGGCGGCGGCCAGGGCCTGGCGGGAGTAGCTCCAGCCGCCGCCGTCGTAGTCGCCCTCGTCGTGCTCGCCGTCGTCGTCGGTCGCGCCGGCGTTGTTGTACGCGGCGAGCAGGGTGCCGGGAGCTGCGACGGTCAGCGTGATCGGCTGGACGACCTTGGTGTCCTCGCTGGTCACCGTCACCTTCGCATCGTAGAAGCCCTCGGCCGTGTCCTTCCCCGCGCGCAGCGAGATCTCCGCCGCGCCGTCCGGGCCCACCGTCCCGGAGGCGGGTGAGGCGGTGATCCCGTCGGGGGCGTCGGTGGTGAAGCGCACCTCGGGGCGGTCGCCCTCGCCGACCGGGACGGCGGCCACCTTCACGGTCAGGCTCTCGCCCGGGGCGAACGTGCCCGTGGTCGGCCCGACCCCGATCTGGTACGGCTGCTCGCCGTCACGGAAGGAGGGCGGGGCGTCGGCAGGGGACGCGCCCCAGGCGCGGTCGGGGGCGTCGGAGAGGGTGTAGTCCAGCGTGCCGCCCTGCCGTACGAAGGACTCCGGCAGCCAGGGACGGTCGCTCGTCCGCCCGTTCACCTTAAGCGACTGGACGTACGGCGCGTCGGGCGCGGCCTGCGGGGCGCGGATGGAGATGTCCCGGGCGCCACGGTCGATCTCGATCCGCGGGAAGAGGGGCGAGGCCAGGACGAGTTCGGCGCGGGAGGGCACCTGCGGGTACATGCCGAGGGCGGAGAAGACGTACCACGAGGACATCTCGCCGAGGTCGTCGTTGCCGGGGATGCCGTCGGGCTTCGTTGTCCACAGCTGACGCATCGCGGCGCGCACGGTCTCCTGGGTCTTGTACGGCTGCCCGGCGTACGCGTAGAGATAGGGGACGTTGATCGACGGCTCGTTGTCCAGCTCGGACTTCTCGCCCCCCTTACCGGTGAGCGCCCAGCCCCCGTCGGCGTCGTGGAAGAAGGCGTCCAGACGCTTGATCGCGGCGTCCTTACCGCCCATGGCCGCGAAGAGACCGGCGGGGTTGTGCGGGACCATCCAGGTGTACTGGGCGCTGGTGCCCTCGACGAAGCCGTTGCCGGTGGCCGGGGTGAAGCCGGTGACCCAGCTGCCGTCGGCCTTACGGTTGGCGGCATAGCCGCCGGTCTCCGGGTCGGCGGCGGCGTTGAAGTTGTTCTGCCACCACTGGGCGCGCTGCGCGAAGGTGTCGGCGGTGTCCTTACGGCCCGCGGCCCGCGCCAGTTGGGAGAGGGCGAAGTCCGCGCCGGACATCTCCAGGGTCTCGGCCGCGCCGCCCCACGCGTTGGAGACCGACGGCATGTAGTGCAGCTTGAGGTACTTGTCGAGGGAGGGCCGCTGACCGACCGACATGATGGGCTTGCCCGCCGGGCTGAGGTCCTTCTCCGTCGGCACGGTGGCCGCCTTGAGAAGCGAGTCGAGGGCCGCGTCGAGGTCGAAGTCGCCGCCGCCGAAGGCCCGGATCCCGGCGAGCGCGGCGGCCGACGGATCGCCGTTCATCACATGCGTCCCCGAGGCGCCCTGGAGCCAGCGGTCCCAGACGCCGCCGTTCTGCTGGGCGAGGTTCAGCAGGGACTGGGCGATGTCGGAGCCCGCCTGAGGCTCCAGCAGGGTGAGCAGCTGGAGCTGGGAGCGGTAGATGTCCCAGCCGGAGAAGGTGCCGTACTGGGCCCGGTGGCCCCGGCTCACCCGGTGGACCTCACCGTCGCTGCCCCGGTAGCGGCCGTCGGTGTCGCTGATGACGTTGGGGTGCAGCAGGGAGTGGTAGAGCGCGGTGTAGAAGGCGGTGCGATCCGCGTCCGCGCCGCCGCCGACCCGGATGGCGGCCAGCTGCCGCCGCCAGGCGTCGTACGCCGCGGTGCGCACCTGGCCGAAGCCGCGCCGCGGCGGGTTCTCGGCGGCGAGGTTGGCCCGGGCGCCCTTGTCGCCGACGTAGCTGATGCCGACCTTGACGCCCACCTGGCGGGTACCCGGGGCGAATTGGAGATAGCCGCCGGAGCCCTTCCCGGCCACCGGGCGGCCGTCGGTGCCATAGCCGGAGCCGCCCTCGGCGCTGGTCGTGCCGGGCCGCAGCGTGCCGTCCTGCCAGGTGCCCTGGGCGGTGAACGCGGTGTCGAAGACCGCGGTGAAGTGCAGGGTGTAGTAGCTGCGGCGCCCCTCGGGGTCGAGATAGCCGCAGAAGTTGCCGCTGGTGACCGAGCCGGAGACGGTGCGGTGCGCCGGGTCGATGGTGAGATCGGCGTCGCTGCTGCCGACCTCGGAGGAGGAGGTGCGGATCAGCAGGGAGGCGGTCTTGTCCGCGGGGTAGCTGAAGCGGGCCGAGCCGGTACGGGCGGTGGCGGTCAGATCCGCGCCGGCGCCGGAGGCGAGGGAGACCTTGTAGCGGCCGGGTTCGGCGGTCTCGTCGGAGTGGCTGAAGTCGGAGGCGTAGACCTGGTCCTTGGTGTCGGCGGCGGGTGAGGAGGTGACCTCGCCCACGTGGGGGAAGAAGGGGATGTCCCCCGCGCCGCCCGCACAGCCGGTGCCGGACATATGGGTGAGGCTGAAGCCGCGGACGCGGGTGGCGTCGTAGTGGTAGCCACCGGGCGCGACGGTGCGGGTGGCGTCGCCGCGGGTGTTCTCCGGGCTCCACGACAGCATGCCGAAGGGGGCGACGGCGCCGGGGAAGGTGTTGCCGCCGGCCGAGCTGCCGATCAGCGGATCGACGTACGCCGCCGGGTCCTTGACCAGCGTCGGCGGCGGGGCGGCCGACGCGGGCGCGGTCACCGCGGTGGCGAGGAGCCCCGCGGTCAGGGCCGCGGCCGCCAGGGCGGCCAGGGGTCTTGAGGGCATTGCGGTCCCACCTTGTCGGAAGGGCCGCGATCGCCGGGTCGAACAAGCCGTGGGGACCGTACCGCACGGGGGCCGTCGGCCGTAAGAGTGCGCGAACGGTCTTGACAGGGACACCCGGTTGGCGGCGTACTGATCGTTAAAGTTATGCTGACAACGTTGTCGCGTTCGCCGGTCGAGCAAGCCGCTTCCGCGTACCGACAATCCCCTCACCGGACGCGCCATCATGGGTTCATGATCCTCCGCCAGCTACGCGACACCGACGAGGACGCCGAGGCCGCCTGGGAGGTGGTGGCCGCCGCCTTCGGAGATGCCGCCGCCCTCGCAGGCAAGGACGGATGGCCGCCGGGGTACGTCACCGAGATTCACGACCGGCACCGGCATCTCGCCCGCACCGACCCGGGCGGCTGCTGGCTCGCCCTGGACGACACCGGTATGCCGCTCGGCGTGGCGCTGTCCGCGCGGCGCGAGGGCACCTGGGGGCTCGCGCTGCTCGCGGTGCTGCCCCGGGCCCAACGGCAGGGCGTGGGGCGTGAGTTGCTGGCCGCGGCGCTGATGTACGGACGAGGCTGCCTGCGCGGCATCATCTGCGGATCGGAGGATCCGCGCGCGGCGAGCACCTACCGGCGTGCGGGATTCGCGCTGCATCCGGCGATGCGGCTGCGCGGCACCGTCGGACCGCAGACCAAGGAGCGGCTGTCCCCGCCCGACGGCGCCGTCCACGAGGGCGTGGCCCGCCACCGGGATCTGCTGGACTCGGTGGACCGCCGCACCCGGGGCGGCGCGCACGGCGCCGACCATGACCTGCTCGTGCGCCAGCGGCGGCTGCTGGTCGTGGACGACCTGGCGGGCAGCGGCTACTGCTACGTCGCCGAGGACGGCAAGGTCGAGCTGCTGGCCGCGACCTCGCGGCGGCTGGCGAAGCGGCTGCTGACGGCGGCTCTGCTGTGCCTTCCGGAGGGCACCGACGCCCGGGTCGCGGGGCTGACGGCCGAGCAGCAGTGGGCGGTGGACGTGGGCCTCGAGGCCGGGCTCGAGCTGTCCACCAGCGGCTATGTGTGTCTGCGGGGGATGCCACCGCCGACGCCGTACATCCCCTCCGGGACGTTTCTCTGACCGCTGCTCCGACCGCGACATGCGGACGGGCCGCACCCCACACCGGGGGTGCGGCCCGTCGCCGCTGCCGTAAGCCGTGCTTACTTGCGGATCAGCGAGCGCAGCACGTACTGCATGATGCCGCCGTTGCGGTAGTAGTCCGCCTCGCCGGGGGTGTCGATGCGCACCTTGGCGTCGAACGCAACTTCCCCTCCGCGGCCGTCCCTGGCCTTGACCTTGACCGTCTCCGGGATGCCGCCCTCGTTGAGCGCGGTGACGCCGGTGATGTCGAAGGTCTCCTCGCCGGTCAGGCCCAGCGACTCGGCCGAGGCGCCCTGGGGGAACTGGAGCGGCAGGACGCCCATGCCGATGAGGTTCGAGCGGTGGATGCGCTCGTACGACTCGGCGATGACGGCCTTGACGCCGAGCAGCGCGGTGCCCTTCGCGGCCCAGTCACGGGACGAGCCGGAGCCGTACTCCTTGCCCGCCAGGATGACCAGCGGGGTCCCGGCGGCCTGGTAGTTCTGCGACGCGTCGTAGATGAAGGAGACCGGCCCGCCGTCCTGGGTGAAGTCGCGGGTGAAGCCGCCCTCGGTGCCCGGCGCGATCTGGTTGCGCAGCCGGATGTTGGCGAAGGTGCCGCGGATCATGACCTCGTGGTTGCCCCGGCGCGAGCCGTAGGAGTTGAAGTCACGACGCTCGACACCGTGCTCGGTGAGGTACTTGCCGGCCGGGGTGTCGGCCTTGATCGCACCGGCCGGGGAGATGTGGTCGGTGGTGACCGAGTCGCCCAGCTTGGCCAGGACGCGGGCGCCGGCGACGTCCTCGACCGGGCTCGTCTCCATGGTCATGCCCTCGAAGTACGGGGGCTTGCGCACGTAGGTGGACTCGGCGTCCCACTCGAAGGTGTTGCCGGTCGGGATCGGCAGGGCCTGCCACTGGGCGTCACCGGCGAACACGTCCTGGTAGGACTTGTTGAACATGTCCTCGCCGATGGCGTTGGCCACGACGTCGTTGACCTCGGCCTCGGTCGGCCAGATGTCCTCGAGGAAGACCGGGTTGCCGTCCTGGTCGGTGCCCAGCGCGTCCGTGGTGATGTTCACCTTCATCGAACCGGCGAGGGCATACGCGACAACCAGCGGCGGGGACGCCAGGTAGTTCATCTTGACGTCGGGGTTGATCCGGCCCTCGAAGTTCCGGTTGCCGGAGAGCACCGAGGTGACGGCGAGGTCGGCCTCGTTGACGGCCTTGGAGACCTCCTCCGGCAGCGGACCGGAGTTGCCGATGCAGGTGGTGCAGCCGTAGCCGACGAGGTTGAAGCCGACCTTGTCGAGGTAGGGGGTCAGGCCCGCCTTGTCGAAGTAGTCGGTGACCACCTTCGAGCCCGGGGCCAGGGTGGTCTTGACCCACGGCTTGCGCGTCAGGCCCTTCTCGACCGCCTTCTTGGCCACCAGGGCGGCGGCGACCATGACGTACGGGTTGGAGGTGTTGGTGCAGGAGGTGATCGCGGCGACGGTGACGGCGCCGTGGTCGATCTCGTACTGCGAGCCGTCGGGGGCGATCACCGGGGTCGGCTTGGTGGGCACGCCGTTGGAGACGGCCGGGGCGTCGGAGGCCGGGAAGGACTCCTTGCCCGCCTCGTCCTCCTCCGCGTCGGAGACGTAGTTACGGACGTCCTGGGCGAACTGCTGCGCCGCCTCGGCGAGCACGATGCGGTCCTGGGGCCGCTTGGGGCCGGCGATCGACGGGACGACCGTCGACAGGTCCAGCTCCAGCTTCTCGGAGAAGTCGGGCTCGGCGGCCGGGTCGAGCCAGAGGCCCTGCTCCTTGGCGTAACGCTCGACGAGCGCGACCTGCTGCTCGGAGCGGCCGGTGAGCTTGAGGTAGTTCAGGGTCTCGTCGTCGATCGGGAAGATCGCGGCGGTGGAGCCGAACTCCGGCGACATGTTGCCGATGGTGGCGCGGTTGGCGAGCGACGTGGCGGCGACGCCCTCGCCGTAGAACTCGACGAACTTGCCGACGACACCGTGCTTGCGCAGCATCTCGGTGATGGTCAGCACGAGGTCGGTGGCGGTGGTGCCGGGCTTCAGCTCACCGGTGAGCTTGAAGCCGACGACGCGCGGGATCAGCATGGAGACCGGCTGGCCCAGCATCGCGGCCTCGGCCTCGATGCCGCCGACGCCCCAGCCGAGCACACCGAGGCCGTTGACCATGGTGGTGTGGGAGTCGGTGCCGACCAGGGTGTCCGGGTACGCCTGGCCGTTCCGGACCATGACGGTGCGGGCCAGGTGCTCGATGTTGACCTGGTGGACGATGCCGGTGCCGGGCGGGACGACCTTGAACTCGTCGAACGCGGTCTGGCCCCAGCGCAGGAACTGATAGCGCTCCTTGTTGCGGCCGTACTCCAGCTCCACGTTCTGAGTGAAGGCGTCGTTGGTGCCGAACTTGTCGGCGATCACCGAGTGGTCGATGACCAGCTCGGCCGGGGCCAGCGGGTTGATCTTCGCCGGGTCGCCGCCGAGCTCCTTGACGGCCTCACGCATGGTGGCGAGATCCACCACGCACGGCACACCGGTGAAGTCCTGCATGATCACGCGGGCCGGCGTGAACTGGATCTCCTGGCTGGGCTGGGCCTGCGAGTCCCAGCCGCTCAGGGCGCGGATGTGGTCGGCGGTGATGTTCGCGCCGTCCTCGGTGCGGAGCAGGTTCTCCAGCAGCACCTTCAGGCTGTATGGAAGCCGGGCCGACCCCTCGACCTTGTCCAGCCTGAAGATCTCGTACGATTCGTCGCCCACCTGCAGGGTGCTGCGGGCGTCGAAGCTGTTCGCCGACACGACAGTCTCCTTCATGCATGATTTCGCGCGTACCACCGCAATGCTGCCGTCACATGCCCGCGCCGATCCGCTAAGGTATGGCTAAGTTAGGTAAGCCTTACCGACGCGGGGCGGCGATGCGTCTTCCAGCAGATATCTCGATGTCGAGATAACTCTAATACATCGCCCCCCGCGCGGTCATGCCCCGCCCTGGTGCGAGCGCGTCCCCGGTGTCCCGTCTCATCGAAGGTCGAGTGCCGCTGAGGACGTGACTGACCGGGGAGACGTGGGGTTACCGGCACGTGAGTACGGCGACGCCGCGCTGAGCGCGTTCGAGCTGGGCATCCTGGAGGGCGAGGGGACGCCGACGGGCCGTGTGTGGGACGTCCGGTTCGAGGACGTCGCCCCGGTACGGCGGTTCCGGTGGAACGAGGGCGGCAGCAGTTTTCCGGGAAGTCACCCACCGTGGGCCAGGACCGGGAGCGGCAGACTGGCCCGTGTGAAACGACTCCGGGTGGATGTGGACAGCGTAACGACGCGGCTGGTTCGTCGATTCGGTCCACAGGTTGCCGAATGGTGCGCTGACACGCCGAACCTGATTGCACGGTTGACGTCCCGCTGGGACCTTTCCCTCGGCGAATCCCTACCGGATGGTGCTTCGTCGGTCACGTTGCGGTGCCATTGGCCCGACGGCAGGCCCGCGGTGCTGAAGCTCAGTCCGGATCGGGCCCTTTTGGTCGAGCAGGTCGGAATGTTGGGGTGGTTCGCGGCCTCGGGCAGGGTGCCCGCTGTGCTGGCCGTCGACGAGGACGCGGGCGCAATGGTGCTGGAAGAGGTCGTGCCCGGAACGCCGGCGGAGGACATGCCTGCTGCTTCGCTTCCCGGGCAGTGGTCGGATCTGCTCGCCGCGCTGCACGGGGTCGCTCCGCCTCCGCGGCCGCCGCGTGTGCTGCGCGGCCGGTGCGAGGAGGCCTTCGCCCGTGTCGGTAGGCGGCTGTCCGAGCCTGCGATCAGTGCACGTATGGATGTCACTGCGTGGGACAGGGCCATCCAGCGGTGTGAGCGGCTGCTGGACACGGAAGCGACAACCGTGCTGCTCCACGGTGACCTGCACCTGGGCAACGTACTCGACGGTGGCGCGGAGCGCGGTCTGATGGCCATCGATCCGAAGGCATGTGTGGGTGATCCGTGCTTCGACGCTGTGGACTACGTCGTGGCCGGCGCCGGGCTGGAGGGCGTCGAGACCCGCTGCGCGCGCGTGGCGGCGGCGTGCGGGTTCGATGGCGACCGGCTCCACGCCTGGAGCCAGGTGATCGCCCCGTTCGCGGCCATCGCCCACCTCGGTAACGGTGGTGAGGAGCCGGTGATCGATGAACTGCTCGCGTTGGCCCGGTGAGAACACGATGAGACCGCTCGGCCTTCGATGAGACGGGACACCGGCGTTCACCGGTAAGGGTGACCGCCGGCCGGAAGGGCTCCGAGGGGCGGCGTTCCGCGTTAGACCTGAGGCCATGAGCATGTGCGCGGACGCGACCGACGGCCCCGGAACGGACGACGACCGGGCCCGAACCGGCCCCGGTCACCTCCGAGTTCGGAACTGAGCCACCCCGGCCCCCGCGATACTGCTGCAATGGACCCGCACCTGCTCCGCACGTTCGTCTCCGTGGCCCGCTGCGGATCCTTCTCCGACGCCGCCCATGAGCTGGGCTTCACCCCGGCGGCGGTCTCCGAGCACATCGCGTCCCTCGAAGCGGATCTGCGCACGTCACTGCTGACCCGGCGGCCGGTCATGCTCACCAGCGCGGGCGCACGGCTGCTGGAACACGCCGGTCCGCTGCTGCTGCGGCTGGACGCGGCGCGGGCCGATGTCGAGCGGCTGTCGGGGTCCGGCGCCGCCCGGCTGGTGGTGGGGGCCTCGCCGCTGGCGATGACCCCGAGGATCGCCGCGGCCCTGGACCGGGTGCGCCAGGCGCATCCGGCCATCCGGGCCTCGTTGCGCATCCTCGGCCGCCGGGAGATCCCGGCGGCGGTGGCGTCCGGGGCGCTGGACCTGGGGCTGGTCGACGGCCCGGCCACCCCCGCCGACGCCCTGCCGCTGCCCGAGGTGGGTCCGCTCACCGCGGTCACGGTCGCGGAGGCCCCACTGGTGGTGGCCCTGCCCACCGGCCATCCGCTGGCCCGCCGGCTCGGCCTGCGGCTGGCCGACCTCGCCGACGCCCACTGGCTGGACGCCCCGGACGCCGCCATGCCGCTGGCGCAGCTGCGCGCGGTGAGCCGGAGCGGCGGCTTCCGCGCCTCGCTGACGTACGAGGGCACCGATGTACGCGGCCTCGTCGCCCTCACCGCCGCGGGCCACGGCCTGGCCCTCCTCCCCCACCCGGCCACCAAGGGCGCCCCCGGCATCGTCACGGCCCCCCTGATCGCCCCCCGCCTGGTCCACCGCACCGAACTCCTCCACGGCCCCGCGGTCGACGGCCCGGCGCGGACGCTGGCGGCGGTGGTGACGGGGGATCGTCACCGGTACGGGTGATCCGTGAGACGGATCCCCACCACGCCGGATATCGGCTGCGATCCTCGCGTCCCGATACCCGATGGAGGGCCGATGAGCACGCAATCACCCGCGTACCCGACCGACGACCCCGAGACCGCCCTCAAGTACGCGGTCCAGCGCATCCGTGGTTTCGACCGCGTACAGGTCATCGAAGGGTTCATCGAACCGCTGTCACCGGATTGGGAGCACGAGAGCACCGTCGCGAAGATCCGGGAGCACATCACGCCGGTGGTGAACGCCCTGGACTGCATGACCGGATCCGGGGATCTGGACCTTCCCGGCACCACCAATTGGTTTGTACCGGACCTCGCCGTCGTCTTCCAGGGCCTGGCCAAAGGCGCCGGAGCCCTGCTCCCCGACCAGACCCTCCTGATCGTCGAGGTGACCTCCGACGCGAACGGGGACACCGACCGGGTCGTCAAGCGGCGCCGCTACGCCGAGTACGGCGCCCCGCCGTATCTCCTGGTCGACCGGCAGCAGCGCACCTGCACGCTCTACTCGGTGCCCGGCGGCCTCGGATACACCAAAGGTGGACGGCCCCCATCCCTTCGGCACCCCGCTCGCGCTCCCGGAGCCGTTCGACCTGGAGCTGGACACCTCCGATTTCCGATGGGCTTCAGCCGCCCGCGACGCGGGTCCCGGCCAGGAATGGTGCTTGGCTACGAGAGGAACCGCACCCGGACGGCCGTCACTCCTTCGCCCCCTCCGGTCGCATGCGCATCTCATATCTGAGATAGCCTCTTCTGCATGACTGACGACTACCTCTCACGTATCGGCAAGCTCATCCGTGACGCCCGCCAACACCGAGGCTGGACCCAGTCCCAGCTCGCGGAGGCGCTCGGTACAAGCCAGAGTGCGGTCAACCGCATTGAGCGGGGAAACCAGAACATCAGCCTTGAGATGATCGCCAGGATCGGTGAGGCCCTGGACAGTGAGATCGTCTCCCTCGGCTACGCGGGCCCGATGCACCTTCGGGTGGTCGGCGGCCGTCGGCTGTCCGGTGCCATCGACGTCAAGACGAGCAAGAACGCGTGTGTGGCGCTGCTGTGCGCCACGCTTCTCAACGCGGGCCGTACGACACTGCGGAGAGTCGCCAGGATCGAGGAGGTCTACCGCATCCTCGAAGTCCTGGGCAGCATCGGCGTACGCACCCGCTGGATCAACGACGGCGCCGATCTGGAGATCGTGCCGCCCGCCGAGTTGGACCTCGAGACCATGGACACCGAGGCCGCGCGCCGGACGCGCAGCGTCATCATGTTCCTCGGTCCGCTGCTGCACCGGATGAGCCACTTCCGGATTCCCTACGCGGGCGGTTGCGACCTGGGCACCCGCACCGTTCAGCCGCATATGACCGCCTTGCGCCACTTCGGCCTCGAAGTGACCGCCACCGACGGGATGTACCACGCCGCGGTCGACCGCTCCGTCTCGCCCACCCGCGCCATCGTGCTGACCGAACGGGGCGACACCGTCACCGAGAACGCGCTGCTGGCGGCCGCCCGGCACGACGGTGTCACGGTGATCCGCAACGCCTCGTCCAACTACATGGTCCAGGATCTCTGCTTCTTCCTGGAGGAGTTGGGCGTCAAGGTCGAGGGCGTGGGCACCACGACGCTGACCGTCCACGGCGTCGCCCACATCGACCGCGATGTGGACTACTCGCCCTCCGAGGACCCGGTCGAGGCGATGAGCCTGCTGGCCGCCGCCGTCATCACCGAGTCGGAGCTGACGATCCGCCGGGTGCCGGTGGAGTTCCTGGAGATCGAGCTGGCCGTCCTGGAGGAGATGGGGCTGGACCACGAGCGCGGCCGGGAGTACGCGGCGGACAACGGCCGCACCCGGCTGGTCGACCTGACCGTGCGGCCGTCCAAGCTGCAGGCCCCCATCGACAAGATCCACCCGATGCCCTTCCCCGGCGTCAACATCGACAATGTGCCCTTCTTCGCGGCGATCGCGGCCGTCGCCCAGGGCTCGACGCTGATCCACGACTGGGTCTACGACAACCGCGCGATCTACCTCACCGAGCTCAACCGGCTCGGCGCCCACGTCAAACTGCTCGACCCGCACCGCGTCCTGGTCGAGGGCCCGACCCGCTGGCGCTCCGCCGAGATGATGTGCCCGCCCGCCCTGCGCCCCGCGGTGGTCGTCCTGCTGGCGATGATGGCCGCGCCGGGCACCTCGGTCCTGCGCAACGTGTACGTCATCAACCGGGGTTACGAGGACCTGGCCGAGCGGCTGAACTCGATCGGCGCCCAGATCGAGACCTTCCGCGACATCTGACCGGCGGGGTGTCGTGCCCCTTGGAGGCAAGGGGCACGACACCTCAACGTGGCAGCTGACCTGCGGATACCTATCTTCACGGCCTTCCACTGATCTCTGTCATTTTCCAGCACCTTGTGCAATGCATGTGCAAGATGATCTTGAATGGCTGACGGAATGTCAAGAAAACCTGAGTTACCGTCAGTCTTTACTAAGGGTTGTCGCCGAAGTGGCCTCGCAACATCCGATGCCGGTCGTGTCACGCCGACCGCGTCTGGTCGACGAGGTGACCCGCCATCTGCCCGACGTCTCCGGCCGCGCATCCGAGTCCTCCGGCTGACCACTTCGCCACGCAGAAGAGGACCCGCACCACGCGGGCGCGGGTCCTCTGTCGTAGTCGGGCGCCGTGACGGCTGAGCCTGCGCCCACCTCGTGGGAGCACCCGCCGTGACGTCCGGGCCAGCGGGGTGTCGGGCCGCCCTACGATGAGCAGCGGGACAGGCCTCCGCGCCCCAGGCTCTGGCCTTCAGTACATAGCCGTGGGGACCGCCGAGACCGACCGACAGCTGACCGACTCCACCCGCCTGATGTATTCCGCCGACATGGCCGCCTTCACTGCCTGGTGCGCGAGCGTCGGTCGGCGGCCGCTGCCTGCTCCGCAGCTGCGTCTTTGCCACCCGGGCCGAGGCGAACCTGGCGCTCTTCGAGTACATCGACGGCTTCGACAACAGCCGGCGCGCATCCAGAAACGGCTCGGCTACCTCAGCCCCATCGCATTCGAGGAGCAGTACTACGCCGACCGGGCGATGGCCGAACAAGCGAACCTGAGCATCCATCAACCCGCCCTGAACAGCTGATCAGCACCTCCCGAACAACGGGGGAACCTCAGAGGTCCGAGACCACAGGACGTGGGAAGGCATCGTGACCGGTGGCGGCAGGCCCAAGCTCGCCGCACTTCAGGCTCCGCCCACTGGCAATGGGCGTACTGCGACGCATTAGATAGGGCGCACCTCCTCGATCGCTGTCAGGACACCCTTACGCACGAATGAGCCCCGCGCCTCCTCGGTGAAGGAACGGAGTTCTTCGGTGGGCAATCGGCCCCGCCGAGCGGGCGGAGGGGAGCGCGCTGACGCCGCGCGAGACGACGGTGCTACCGCTTACTGGCGCCCACACTGTGGACACCATCGGCGGCCAGGTCGATATCTCGGTCCGCGCCGTGCATAAGCCCGTCGAGGTCGAGAACGTCTACCGCAAGCTGGGCAACCGCGACCGCATGGGATCGCGCCGCGAGCAATACCTTCCTCGCCAAGACTTTCGTCGTCGCTCAATGTCACTCGCCCCAGCTGCCCAGTTCCCCGGACGCTGTGTTCCGGATGGACTCGCGTAGCAGGGGAAGCCACGATCCCCATGCTCGTGGTGGCAACGGTCCGGTGCGTTGGGCCGAGGACTGCAGCGTGAACCGCAGACCTTGGTCGCCATCGTGATCATCGATCCATCGCCGCAGCTCTCGGTCGAGATCGCCTGCCGCTTCGTTGGTGAACAGGATGTGCGCCGTGTGGGGGGTGGTGAAGGTGACCGACACGTCGGCGGGACCAGTGAGGAGATGGACCGACACCTCCCAGAGCAGGCGCGGGTCCTCATGGCGCGCTGTGAGCACCCAGCGCCCATCCGCGCTTTGGTATTGGGTTTCTGACGGTGCCTCCGCGGCTGCGGCAGCGATCTCCCAGGGGTCACGTTCCGGTAGGGACCACCGTACGTGCCCTCCGCCACCGGCCTGTGCGGCGGAAAGCGTGAACGTCCACACCTCACCCGTCGGCAGAGCCACCTCATCACGCGCAGGTCGCCGGGAGGGCCGGTCGGGGGCTGCCGCCGTGTACTGCGTGAAAGTGGTAGGGGCAGTGGCGTTGAGGTAGGGCGGCAACCAGTGCGGCAGGGTGAGCCGAGACCAGGCTTCGCGGGCGGCGGTCGGGGGAGACAGCTCAGACAGAATCCGAAGACCTTCGGCGACAGCAGGCAGCAGACGCTCCTCGTCGATCCGTTCCAGTTCAGCAACAGCGTCGCCAGCCCGGCGGGTACGGAGGGCAAGCCACAGCCGAAGGGCGGCGACATCCGGCCCCGTCAGCGCGTTCGCACGTACGCCACTGCCCATCTGCTCAAGCCGGCGTTCGAGCTCCTGTGGTTCGCCACGGAGGACGTACAAGTAGCCAACGGCGAGGTCGAAGAGGGAGGGACCCGAACGGCGTCCGGCGGCCATGGCAGGAGCTTCGTCCCACCAGATGCTCTCAATGGTCTCGGCCCATTCCATACGGCCTGCGCGCAGCGCCTCGAGCAGCGTGAAGCCCGAATCCGCGGCAGGCCAGACTTCAACCCGGCCGACATACCGCCCGGCGGCGGCACGAAGCACGATCGCGGTATTGCCCGGAACAACGGTGCAAGCGGGCCGCCCCCGCCCCACCTTGGCTTGTAGAACCAAAGCGTCTCCCGGAGTCTCCGAGAGCGGCGGGGTGACCGGCCGAGGGCCGGAAAGTGTGTCGGCGTCTGACGCGGCCGGGAGCTCGTACGGTACCCACTGGCCGGCTGAGCGGTGCCACAGTCTCAGCCACCCTTTGCTCCTGCTACCAGTGGCTGAGGCGGCGGCGCCGGTAGCCACGAGACGCCCGAAATCGATCTCTTCCGAGCGAACGGTGACAACGGTCGGGCGCAGCGTAACGTAAGGCGACCATGCGGCAACCAGACAACGTTCCGCCCCGTGCAAC
The DNA here is from genome assembly GCF_042868035.1 of Streptomyces sp. NPDC007875. Lineage (NCBI taxonomy): Bacteria > Bacillati > Actinomycetota > Actinomycetes > Kitasatosporales > Streptomycetaceae > Streptomyces > Streptomyces sp. NPDC007875. The sequence goes on from NZ_JBIADZ010000013.1 coordinate 91,277, forward strand.
CGCAGCCGGCCGTGGACGCCGGCGCGTAACGGCATGGTGTGGCGGGTTCGGCCGCTCTGGTCGATGACTTCTATGACGCCGATTACCGTCCCGAACTTCGCAGTCGCCACGTGCGGGGGCCGGAAGGGGATCTCGATGCCGCTTGAGGGGAAGCTCACTGGGCGTCCACCTTCAACATCCGTCCGTAGCAGGGCGGATGCAGCCAGACATCCTGTCGGGTGGCGGCATACGGACCATCGGCAAATTCGACCTGCACTTCTCCTGGCCCCGGTGGCCCGGAATCGCACCAGGGTTCGTTCGCGGGCGCACGGTAGGCCGTCGTGTTTCCTCGGGCGTCTCGCAGTGTCCAGTCCGCGGCGGCAAGCGAATCCGGTGGATCCGTATCGAAGTGGAAAGGCACGCCGGGGCATTCGGTGAACCGGAACAGCGTGCCGCCGCGCACCTGCCCCGTGATCACGCACTGCTGCTCGGTGGAGGCGCCGGCTGACAGGCCGGGCCACCCCATGAGGCCGTTAATGGCGGGGCCGACGCTGGTGGTGGTGACCTGCCAGTCGTCGCCACTGCTACTTGGCTGCGGCGAGAACAGAGCCCGTAGCGCGGCCTGTGTAAACACGGTGGGACGGTCGGGGTCGCCATAGGCCGGTGCGCCCGCCGAGGTCGAGAGGACCACGAGTTGCTCGGGCTCGCGGTCACGGACGCGGGACTGCCCGAGCGGGGTGGCGTTCAGCGTCTCGTAGTCGAGGTCTAGGTCGTGGGAGTCCCGGCACGCGTCGATTAAGAAGCACTGGATCGAGGAGCGGTTGGCCCGCATATTCTGGATGGTGCGGCGGATGTCGACGGCGTTCTGGAAGTAGTGATGCGGATCGTGCCCTGCGTCCTGCAGGAGGAGGGCGTGGTCGCCGTGCGCGCCGAGCTGCACGCCGTGCCCGCAGAAGAAGAACAAGGCGATGTTGTCGGCGTGGCTGTCGCATCGGTCGTACCAGGCGCCAAAGGCCTCTTGCACATCGGCGAGGCTCGCCCGGCCCCCACCGGGGTGTGGGGCGCTCAGACCGTGCGGCTCGCTGATCACCGCCTCGATGCTCCCCAGGGGATGTCCGGAGTGCTTGCTCAGCTGGTCCTGCAGCACGGAACAGAACGCACGGGCCGAAGCGGGCGGCGACGTCAACTGCCGCAGCCTCCGCGACAGTCTGTCGCCCGACCTTCTGGGCACGTGGTTGCGCCCTCCGTGTAGCCAGTCGTAACCGCCCACCCCGAGTACGAGTGCGTGAACCGCTGGACCGGACGCGTCCCCGCTCTCCCAGAGCGTCGTCATACGGCCTCGCCCCCCACGCGCGCGGCGAGGCGGTAGTGAAACTGCGGGCACGTGGTGTACGCACCGTGCGCCCACCACGCCCCGGTGCCGAAGACAAGGTCCTCGGCACCGTCGAAGACGGGTGATGCGGCGAAGGCGAGCGGGTCGGCGCGGTCGAGGACATTGATCCAGCGCCCTACGTTCGTGATAGCGGGGACACGGAGCGGTCCACGGTGGCGGTCAGGGACGGCCGGGTCACTGGAGCGGAACAGCTTGAGTTCTTCAAACAGGCCGACCTGGGAGCCGACGGTCACGAGGAGATCGACGCGCAATCCCCGACGATCGTGCGACAGGATGTCGTACACGATGTTCCCGCCCATGCTGTGGGCCACGACGGCCAGGGGCTCCTTACGTCTGTCCGCCACCTCGGCCGCTGCGTCCAGTGCGTCACGCACCAGCTCCACGACCGGGCCTCCCGAAGCTCGGTTACGTGACGTGAAGAGGCTGACGATGTCGCCCAGCAGCAGGGCCGTTCCCTTGGTGACTGTCGCCCGCGCACCGGCCGCCAGGGGACGGGTGATGCCTCCCGCGGCCCAGCGGTTGATGCGGTGGGCCGCCTTGGCGACGGCACGCGGCACCGTCCGGGGTGATGTTCCGAACCTCTCGCGAGCAGACCGGGGCACCGGACTCTTCGATGGCGTTCCCGTCCTCGCCCGCCAGGCGGCCGCTTCCTCTCCTAACCGTTCAAGGAATTCGGTGTCGTCGGCCACGTCGTCCAGCCATGCGAAGACCGTGACTCCGTCTGTGTGCTCCCCCGCCTTCGTCGTTGCCGCCCAGTACTCCGTGGCGAGGCCGCAGAACGTCGCGGCCTCCCAATCACCGTCCTCCGCCTCGGCAAGCGCGGTGCACAGAGAGTCGATCGACCACTGGAGCGAGGTATGCGCCGCTGTGAGGAGGGCAGTTCCCTCCGTGCTGCCGGCGGCCTCGGCAAGGTCGGCGGCCATGGAACGTGCCTCGCTCACCGGTTCGTGCCCGCCCAGTCGCTCCGCCTGGCCGGTATCGAGCGAGGCCCAATCCCACGCCGGTTCGGCGACAAGCTCGCCCCACCACGGACTGGCGATCGGCGTGTCTGGCGCGCACCGAAGGCTCGCGAGCACGTAGCGCCGATAAAGAGCATTTCGCACCGAGGCTCGGCCGGAGTCCTCGCGCTCCCGGTTTCCGATGCCGTGAACATGCACCAGTGGCATGCTTCCCCCCCTTTCCCCAAGTACCCCATTATGCCCAATGGGCTCAGCCCGAGACGGCCAAGCGCCGGGCTTCACAAACAAACGGACCAACCACTCAGAAGGGACCAGGAGTCACGATCCCCTGACCAAGCCCACAGGCCCTCGATCGAACGGAGTCGCCGTTGGCCTGAGCTACGTCGCATTACTCATCCAAAGGCGTCCGGCCACGGGCTAGCCGCCGGGAAGGGTATCGCCGGCGACAAGAAGCGGGTTCACACGGTTGTCGGCTTCCCATAGACCTCCTGCGATAACCCTGCGCTCCCAACGGATCGCTACTACGTATCGGCGGCCGTGTCACAGAAGCGTGGGTGGTTCTTGGCACTTCCGAGGGAGGACTAGATGACACCGTCAGTCAGGAGTAGTGCCTCTTTCCCTCGGTTCGCTTCTCAATCGAAGGCGCCCACTCGACGCGACCTCCCTTGAGGGCCTTCCCGATGTCGGCCAACGTCTCCTCGTCGAGCAACGAGGGATTCATCTCAAGCATCAGTGTGATGCTGTCCTCAACTTGCTTAGGCGTAAGCGACTCCATTACGTCATTCAGCACCAAAGGGCCATCCTCACCCTCGATCCGAGCATTGCGTAGAGTTTTCAACTGCTCTTCACTGAACAGCCTGGCCAGCAAAGCCGCAACAAAGCGCTCCCGCGCTTCCACGCTGCTCATGCTGGCTCTATACCCTTCGAGCGCGGCAACCAATTCGCGCGAAGCCTCTGGAGATGAAGATTCGACCAAGGTGGACGTCTCAGGAGTGATGGCTTGACTGTCAGCCTTGCGAGTCTGGGCAAGTCTGTCGCGCGTCGACTTCACGAACGGGCGGGCCTGAGAATTCCACCATCTCTTGAGGCGTGGTGCAGCCCATTCCGCAGCTTTGATGAGAATAACCAGAGCCTCGACTATCTCCTCGGGCTCCAAGCGCTCCCGCGCTCGGGAATCCGACCTGTGCTCGTCGGTGACATAGACGACCGACGGCGAGCCCGTTAGCGAATCCCCTTCACTCTCGTCGATGTCATAAATCTTGACTTGCCCCTTAACCCCTTTCGCGCCAGGAATGAACAGATTTGGGCTCGATGCACCATCACCATCCTTTGATCGCCCAAGCTGCGTTCCCTCTTCGTACTCAATCTCGACTCTTTTCCTTACCATTCATTTCCTCCATACGCAGGCTTGGTCGATTCTTCGGGAGTCATTCTCTAACTGCACCTGTTTAGGAGACGATCCGGTCAGCGAGCTCGCTGCCAGGGCGAGACCGGGGTCTACTGCTCCACTAGCTTCCAGGGGGGGATGATCAATGGCGCGATAGCCATCCTTCAGTCGATTAGCCCAGGTCCTGGCGAAGGCGGCGGAGATAGGCGTCGATCTGCGCCAGCCCCGGCCAGCCGCTTCCCCGGATGCGGGAGGTCTCCGATCGGAGCCGGTCGCCTACGTGCAGTGCCTGATGGAGGCTTTCGGTCGCGGCGTACAGACTCATCAGTCGTGCGAGGGCATCCAAGTAGCGGTTGACGGCGTCCTCGTCGTCGGGCGCGGGCGTGGTCTCGCTGACGCGGTCGAAGGCTTGGATGGCGGCAGTGGCTTCGCCGAGTTCCATTCGGCACTGCGCGGCGTAGTACCAGCACAGCTGGGCTTGCTCGTCGTCGTCGCCGTAGCGGTCGGTGTATTGGTGGGCGAGCGGCTCAAAGAGCGCGAGGGCTTCGCGGTGGCTTCCGGCCAGGAACTTCACCTGGGCGAGGCTGAACTGCATACCTTCTCTGAGCTCCGGGTCAGCGGCTCTCGCGATGGCCTCGGCGAGTGCGTCGGCTGCCTGGGTGAACTGGCCCTCCTGAGCCAGCCCCGCCGCCCGGTCGGAAACCGCGTCCGCCTCTTGCTCGGTCAGTGCGGCAGGGCCTGTCGCCGGCCCCTGCGGTGCGGCTTCCTGTGGGGGCGCGAGCGGCGAGGGAACTACGGAGTGGGGCCGGCTGGCCTATGCACTCAGCAAGGGTTCCAAGATCGACCCTGAGTCAGCCGGGGTGCTTATTGATCATGCGGCCCGGTTGCATGTGGACGAGCTGAACGAGAGCGCGCTCAGCCTGCAGTCTCGGGTCGAGGCACACTTGGACGCGATCACCGCAGCCCTTCCCCGCGCCGGAACCCACGAGCGAGCGCTGACCATCGCGGCGGGAGAGACCGCAGCTCTAGCCGGATGGGTTGCCTGGGACCTCGGCGAGCACGACAAGGCCACCTCCTACTACGGAGTGACCTCGGAGTGCGCGAAGAAGGCTGGGCACCCCCCTCTGCGCGCCCTGGCTCTGGGCTACGCGAGCTACGGTGCCCCCAGCCCTGTGAAGTCGCTGGAGATGCTTTCGCAGGCAGCTCAGGACGTACGCGGACGTGGCAACGCAACCGCCGCAGCATGGGCCCTGGGCCGGTACGCGGAGGAGGCCGCCCAGTCAGGCGATGACGCTGGCGCCCTTCGCGCGCTGGACCAAGCCAAGTTCGCTTATGACTTCGCCGACCATACGAGCGAGCAGGCGTGGGTCCGCTTCGTGACGCCGTATCGGATGGACTCCTTAACCCTCTCGGTCTACGGCGAACTCAAGCGTCAGGAGCTGACGGCCACGGCCGACTCCGCAGTCGAGCGCCTCGGCGGTGGACTACCCGAATCCGGTGTGGTCGTCCTGGGGGACCTGGCGTCCGCACTTCTGCGCGGCGGCGACGTAGACCGCGGGGCCTACGTCGCGCACCAGTTCGCAGCAGCGGCGGAGTCGAAGCCCAACACCATGGGCCGTCAGCGGGCGCGGGCCATCGCTGCCGGGCTCCCCGACACCGAGCATGCTCTGGCCAGCCACCTGCTGACGTTCGCGACGCTGTGAAGCGTCCAAGCGCACGGGCTCGGTGAGAGCGAGGCGCTGCGGTGGTGACCTCTACTGCGGACGCGTCTCGTCGACGCCCCAGGACAAGTACGCCTCCGACCCTCCGGTCACAGGCAGCGTGACCCACTGGGGGACGTCGTACGGGTGCCTCTCGTGCAGCCATGCCTCAAGCGCGGGGAGGCGATCCGCCGACGTCATGTAGGAGATCCGCCACTCCTGAGCCGCTTCGACCTTCCCCTGCCACCAGTAGAAGGCGGTGATGGGCGCATCGATGTGAACGCCCGCCGCCAGTTTGCTCTCAACAGCGCCTCTGGCGAGGGTCTTCGCCTGCTCCTCGTCGTCACTCGTCGTCTGCGCGATCACGATCTCGGGGTCCATGCGGCTACCTCTCCACCTCGGGTACCGCGACCCTACCCATGTGTTCGACGCAGGCCAGCGAGAGGGGCGGAGGCGGCCCGTAGTGTTCGAGCCGCCATGATTTGAAAACGCCGGGCGCGCGAATCTGTTCCAGGCCTGCCGGGTTCAGCGCCCCCAGCCGACCGTCCCTGGGGAGCCGTCGAAGTGTCGCCGCCTCGTGGCGGCAGCACGGCGCCCAGTCGGTGCCGGGCGAGAGTGGACCTTCACCCGCGAGTGGGCGAGCATTACGCGCCCGCGCCCTCACGCTTCGTACGGGGCCTCCGAGCGAGAGTCCTCCGAGTCAGCGGCCTCTGCCTCAGCTATCTGTTCGGCGATCTCCCTGCGGATGGCCACCGTGTCCGCAGGAGACCACCCCGAGCCGCTCCCGAAAGGCAGCACACGGTCGTGGGGCTGGTACAGCTCCTCGCTTTCCAGACTGCGGCGACAGGCGCGGCACTTCCACGGACGGCGCAGGGTGATCCACTGTCTGAGCCCGCACCAGGGGCACAACGCGAAGTACGCGCTGGGCCCGTGAGCGGCAGCCCAACTGGCGTAGCCCGACCGGCTGCGAGCCACGTTGATGTCGCCGTGGGCGCGTTCCGCGACCCAGCCAAGGAGGACCATCTCGCCACCGGGCCACGCGCAGGCGCAGGGGCCGTCGCAACGGCAGGTGCGCGCCTTGCCCAGCTCGACGGCCTTTTCCTTGCGGGGGGTGGCTGGCCCCTTGACCTCAAGCCATGTCCCGATCTCGGGCAGCCAGAAGTCCGGCAGGTAATGCGCCCCTGACGGCAAAATGAATTGCTCGGGCTCGTACTGCCAGAGGATGCTTTGGGTGTCGAGGGTGCGGGCCCAGTCGGCTTCGAGCCGAGAACGGAAGGTGGTGCCGCTGTACACCGTCGATACGGCCTCGATGGGCTGGCCCTCTTCGGGGAGGTCCGTCACGGCGTCTCCGTTCTGGGTCAGTTCTGCGCCGCCCCGCAGTTTGACCGCTAACCTCGCGCTTTCATGAAGCGAGCTGTCCGACGGGTGGTCACGTAGGCGAGACGTGCTTCTGAACAGCAAGAATACGGCTTCTCTACTTTGTTGGCCATCACCGAGCTCGCCCTCAACAATGGCGAAACGCTCCACTCACAGGCCGGGTCGGTGCTGCTGGCCGAGATGGTCCGCAAGTCCGTTCTGAACACCGCGATATCGGCGGCACTCACGCCGTGGCGCAAGCCGCGGGCCGTGCACGATCCGGGGAAGATCCTGCTGAATGTGGCCTTGGCCGTCGCACTCGGCGGGGGCTGTCTGGCCGACATCGGCATGCTGCGGGCCGAGCCGGATGTTCGGCCCGGTGGCTTCCGATCCCACAGTCTTCCGTGTCATCGACAGACTCGCCGCATCCGGCCCGAAAGCCCACGCGGCGATCCGGGACGCACGTTCCCGAGCACGGGGCGGGTCTGGGAGCTGGCCGGTGCGAACAGTCCGGCCACCGACGGCCAGGTGATCGTGGACATCGGCGGAGTGCTAACCCTCGCGCACTCCGAGAAACAGGACGCCACCGCGACCCGGAAGAAGGCCTTCGGCCACCACCCCCTCGTCGCGTTCGTCGACCACGGCCAGGCCGGGTCCGGGGAGCCGGTGGCCGCCCTGCTGCGGCCCGGCAACGCAGGCTCCAACACCGCCGCGGACCACATCGAAACCGCCCGACTCGCCCTGGCACAACTCCTCAAGGCTCTGCGGCTGGGACGGCAGACACTGATCCTCACCGACTCCGGCGGCAGCATCCACGCCTGATGGGCAGTGGCTGTCGTATTCCGTCGCAATGACCATCACCGACGCCATCCACCAAGCCGTACTGAAGATCCCTAAGAAGGCGTGGACGCCGGCCCTAATACGCCGGCGGCACCGAACGGCCCGGCGCCTGGGCCGCGGAGATCGCCGATATGCCCGACCTGGGCACCTGACCCAGGGGGATGAGGCTGGTCGTCCGGGAGGAGCGGCCTCACCCCCGGAAAAGCCGCACCCCACACGCACAGCGTTTCCGTCAGCGAACTGATGAGAACTCATGAACGATTGAGGCTAACCTCCGTTCCATGCAGTTCATCCTCGATGGCGAATTCTTCGAGCTGACGCCCACGCTTGTTCGTAGGCGTCTCGCTGGTCACGTGCCCGAGGAGATCCGCGAGTACTGGGTCGAAGTAGATGGTGTGCATTGGCCGGTCAAGCAGGTCATCTCCCTTGCGACAGGTGCCAAGCGCAGCCGGTTTCAGTCGCAAGCCTCTCGGCGGTGGCTGCAGAACCTCGGGTTCTTGATCGGTGCCGGATCCTCGGCCACCGAGAGCGGCTCAATCCCGCGGCTGACCGGCGCGACTCGTCGTGGGCCTTTCGACGAGTCCCAGCTCAAGGAACTGGAGGCGCTCGACGTCCGCGTTGCGTTCTCGTGGCTGAGCGCGGGCCCGATCACGCTGGACGAAGTCGGCCTGCCGAGGTTTCCCGGACTCCCGCGAGCGCCAGGGCTCTACCGCTACGATTTCGGTGCGGACGACGACGGCATCCGCGTGATCTACATCGGGGAGTCCGTGGAGCTGGCCAGGCGAGCCAGCAACTACCGCAACGCCAAGACGGATCGCTCTAGTCAGCGCACCAGCCGCCGCATCCACAAGGAGATCGTCGGCCACTTGGAGTCCGGTGGTTCGATCGCATTCGCCATCGCAACGTCAGTCCGCTGGGGTGACGATGTCGAGCTGGACCTGCGGCTCAAGTCCGCCCGTCGCCTTGCCGAGAACGCTGCGGTGCTCCTCGCGCAGTCGCAGTCCGGGATCCGCGTGCTCAACATCGACGCGGAGCTGGGAGAGGGCAGCGAGTGAGCAGTCTTCCGGACCTTCGCTTCCTGCTCTCGATCAACAGCGAGAACGCGTGGAGCGATCTGCTCGCCACCCTCATGAATGCCGACCAGGCAATCACCCGCTCCGTCCTAGGGATCGACGCTGTTGGCCCGCTCCAGATCCGTCGGGAGGTCTCGAAGTCGCGGGGCCGGAAGGCATCGGATCGCCCCGACCTGGTGGTGGAGGCGAACGGTCAGGTTGTCGCTGTCGTCGAAGTGAAGCTGCTTGCCGGCCTCGGAATTGAACAGCTGGAGCGGTACTACAGATACGTCGCCGAGGAGGACCGAGACGACTGCCAGTTCGTGGCGGTCTCGCTTCAGCGCATCCGCCTCGACACCACCCACGCCCAGGACTGGCAGAATCTCACCTGGGAGGAGCTCATCGCTCCCTTCGCCTCGTCCCCGGTGCCGTGGGCCGCGACGACCGCCACAGCCTGGACGAGCCACATCGAATCCCAGGTGCCGGAGGTGGATGGCCACACCGTCTGGAATCAGATCGACGGTATCGACCTGTACCTCGCCCTCCGGCTTCGTGCTGCCCATATGTACGACAACGTCGCCTTACCCGGCGGCTCATCGAAGTCCATCCGGGAGATCGGCTCCGGTGGCCTGTACGTCGCGATTGTGGACGCCCCGATTCCGGGCAGCGGTTACACCGTCCGCTGGGAAGCCACCGAGAGCTTGCCGACTCAGGACGTTGGCAAGCTCGTCGACAGCAGCGGGCTTCGCGGGGTCGACTTCCGCTTCTTCCTCGTGCAGCAGCGAGTCACCTCCTCCAAGGCCTACGACTGGGATCACCTGGCGCTGCTCTGGCAGGAGTACCTCGCCCAAGAGGACTGGATTCCGTGGAGACCCCATCCGCCGCGCAAGACCTTGCAGTGGGAGAAGGATGGCGTGGCTCGACTCAAGGCGCTCGGCGCTCCAGCGTTCCTCGGCGCCGGCTACGGCGAGAAGCAGGCCAAGCTCAGCGGTGAAGTCGAGTTCGGCGCGCGCTTCGTGCTGCCGCCCTCAACCACACTCAAGGAAGCCACCGAGGTGCTCAGCAGGGTGGCTGTGATCGGGTCCCGGATGGCACAGCACGCGACTCAGCCGCAAGGGAGACTGTGATCGCATTGATCGACGGAGAATCTGACAGCGGCGATGCAGGGGTGGACGGATAGATGACGGGCGACATTGGACCGGACCTGTTGCGGCAGCTCTTCGGCGACCCGAACGAGGACGGGGTCTACCTTGTCGGCGTCGTGGAGTTCTCGGACGATGCGAGCGAGGACCAGTGGTCGTACGTCGGGAACACTCAGATGGGGACCCTGGCGTCAGCTGCCAGCAGGCTGGGCTATGAGCGACGTGACATCACCATTGCGGAGCCTTACCGAGAGCCTGGCCGTGGGGTGCTGCCGGACGGAACAGAGCTGGCAGTCACCTCGACCACCGTGCCAGGGAGCGCATCCTGGCATCGGAGAAGCCGGGAGCCAACGCCGGAGGAACGGCTCCGGTGGGCCGGGCATCCAGTGCCACCGCCACCTCCGCCCGAGCCGGTGCCGGTAGGTCCCAACATGGAGACGGCGAGGCCTCGGATCGAGGAGCACCAGGGCGAGGTCTTCTACACGAAGACCGGCAAGCCCTTCACCTACCGGACCAACCACTACACCCTGGTCATCGTCGAGAGCCGGCGCAACGTGCAGTGGCACGAGATCAGGTCAGCGCTGGAGGCATGGCCGATCGCGGGGCCGTCGGAAATTCCACGATGCCCCGAACGTTCTGGGCGGTACGTCTACGGGATCGTGTCCGACGAGCGGATCCGGCAAGGGGACTGGTGACAACCGTGGGCCTGCGGCTCTGTGGCAGCTGATGCGATGCTCGCCGAACCTGCCAAATCGTCGGACGCTGCAGCTACGGTCATGAGTGAGGTTCTACTACCGCGACTTCCTCGTCGACCGAGCGCCGAGGAAGACCCGAGCACTGACGAGGACGCATGGCCGAGGACCAGGAGTACGACGAGGTCGACGCAGTTGTTCGTATCCCCAAGGGCGAGCACCTCGCCGACTCGCGGAAGAGCAAAGGCTGGAGCCGTGGGTTCACTCCCAAGACGAGTGACAAGGGACCGGAGCACGTCGAGATCCGCCTGAAGGCCGAAAAGGAGTCAAGTTTCACAGACAAGCCCGAGATCGTCTACGTCACCGAGTACGTGGAGGATCAGCGTCCTCAGCTCACCCCCGGCCAACAGGCCGTGGCTGACATCACGGGCCAGATCATCGAGGGTCTCGTAGAAATCGCAAAACCTCACGTTGCCCACTGGTGGCACACCCGGGCCGCGCCGGTCCTCGTTGCCAAGGGCGAAGCCTTGGTGCTGAAGCAACAGGCCCGCAGAGCCCAGAAGAAGGCCTTGCGGGCCGGGGCCACGACGACACCTCCTGCTGCCGTCCCGGGGGTCGAGGCGGACGCGCCTTCCCAAGATCTGGCCACCGCGCCCAGCGACCCGAAGGTCACTGTGACGAGCCAGCAGTTCCAGCAGATGTTCATGACTTGGCTCGCTCGTGAGGACGCCCAGCAGGCGCTCTGGAGCCTCATCGTGAATGCCGAGGTCGAGGATGGGGGTGCTGCCACCCTGGCATGGCAGCAGGACCTGAAAGAGCTTTCGCCTGAGCAGCGAACCGAGCGGGTCATGGAGTTCCTCGCTACCAACCCCTCGATTCTGGAGGACTTCGCTCGTCAGCTCATGGGCAGCATGGCCCTCGGGCTCAGCGAGACGACTCTCGGGCGCGACCGGGCGTAGGGCCGTGCCGTTTCAGGATGGCGCGTCACTAGAAAGAGCCTCCGACGCAGGCCAGAGGCCCTTCTCAAGGCAAAGCCGCTGGTGGCGGCAGACGAGTCGGGCTGTACGCCGGGTTCTGTCGCCCGACCAAGGACAAGGGCACCAGCCAATCTTGGCCGATCAGGTCGCGCGATTCACTGCTTGAGCTTCCAGCCATGCCTCTACCTCCGACCAGCGGTAGCGCAAATAGCGGCCGACCTTGTGGGCTCGCGGACCCTGGTGTCGGTGATTCCATATGTAGACCGTATTCAGAGGTACGCCCAGGAAGTCGGCCAGCTCCTCCGCGCTCATCAAGGGACAACGGTCCCCCGCGCCACTAGCGGCTTCTTCCGCGCGGGCAGTGGTTCGACGCATGGGCACTCCAGAACGGTTCGAAGCGGGCAGGAAAGAACCACGTGAGCGGTATTCCGCCGTGGTGGTGCACAGGACGTTTGCATTAAATTCCGGCCGGACCAAACAGAGGGCCTTTCGACGAAACGCCTACGACTCTTGCGAACTCTCGAAGGACACAGGCGAATCTTCGCTGAGGGTTCGGCGAGCCCTCGTCGAACCCTCAGCGAGCATTTGCCTAGGTGAAATCTTCTCTACCACTCTGCACCCTTTGTCGCGAAGACCCCAAGAATGCATTTGACATCTTCAGCTCGCCTGGATCAACATCCGATTCACTCAGGGCGCGATGAACGGGCAGACAATCTCGCCGTCGACGATGGCCCTGATTAAAAAGAGTCCACAAATAGACTCAAAGGGCCGTTGGAAACTAGGAGTTGAGTCGATGCCGTACGACCGCTGGCACAAGTCGCGCCCGAAAGACGGGGAGTCGACCTGCAAGGAACACGGCAAAGTTCCGACGCGGGATCACGGGACGGGGAAGCGGTGGCAGGCCCGATGGCGCAACAGGGAAGATGTACAGCAGACAGAGCTGTTCCGCACCGAGGTCGAAGCCCGCAGGCATGAGACCAAGATGCGGTCCGGAGTGGACGACGGTTCGTACATCAACCCTCGCGCCGGGGAGGTCAGGGTCGGTGAACTCGCCCTTACGTGGCTCAAGGGGCACGAACACAAGAATCCACGGACTTACCGACGCCACAAGGAGCGGATTCTCCTGCACGTCGTTCCTACCGCAGTTGGGAAGATGCGCGTAAAGGACGTGAACGCCTCGTCTTTGCTGGACTGGCTGCACGACCGTCGCAGGCTGCTCGAAAGTTCCACGCTGCGCCTGGTCTTCGACAATCTTCGGGCCGTCTTTGACCTGGCCGTGGACGACAGCCTGATACACAAAAATCCGTGCCTCGCCAAATCGGTGCAGGACGCCAAGCCGAAGCGAGGAGGTGGCGGCCGGGCAGATCTGACCCTCGCCTGGGATGACACCGAGAAGATCCGCGCCGAATTGCCGGACCGTTACAAGGCACTCGTCGACTGCGGTCGCGGCCTGGGTCTTCGTCAAGGAGAGATATTCGGCCTGTCTCCAGATGACATCGACTGGGCGCACCCGGACGGCCCGATGGTGCACGTGCAACGGCAAGTAGTCCACGACGGCTCGTTCCTGGCATACGCCCTCCCCAAGGGTGGAAGCGACGAGGATCCGAAGGACCGGTGGGTCGAGCTGACCGACGACGTGGCCATCCCCCTGCGCGAGCACATGCAGAAGTACCCGCCGGTCGAGGTGACCCGACCGTGGGGCAGCAAAGGCGGCGACCCGGTCACGGTGCGGCTGATCTTCTACACCCGGGAGAAGACCGCCATTCAGTCGAATTGGTTCAACTCCTACCGCTGGAAGCCCGCCCTAGCGTCAGCCGGCCTCATCAAGCCCCTTGAGCCCGACGCGAAGGGACGACGCTGGGAGAAGTCCCGCGACGTGATGATGCACGCGCTCCGACACCTGTACGCGTCGATGATGATCAACGGCGGGGTAGACGTGTACACGCTCGCGGACCGCCTCGGACACGCCGATCCCGCGTTCACCCTGCGTAAATACGTGCACCGGGTCGTGGGAGCCGGTTCCAAGGTCCGCATCGCGGTCCGGAGCGCCTACACCAGGGCCGCGTGACTCCTGCTCCGCTCGGCTTGTGCAACAACCGTGCAAGATGATCTTCGAGAGGGGGCATTTGCACAGGTCAGAAGCCTTGTCTATGAGTTCCGGGACATCTGACGCCGCGTCTGCCGCCGCACCCTGTCCGGCCTGCGAGGCAGCGCGTCAGGATGAGGTGTGGCGGCAGCCGTGGGACCTTCTTGCCGGAGATGAACTCGCCTGCTGGGGTTGCTCGCGCGGCGAGGGTCAGGAGGACGGCCCCGGCGTCCCGGCCGACGAGCCACCGGCCGACGAGCCACCCTCCGCGAGCTGAGCCCGCACACCGCGAGGCACACGCACGCCGTGACTGCGCAGGTTGCCGATGAATCGGGCGACGAGCGGATCCGGTTCACCGGACGTCACCGCCACCAGCTGCCTGATCCACCGCGGCGAGAACGGCCGCACGGCGCCCGGAAAGCCGTCGCTGACCGCACTCACGGGGCATACGGCGATTCCCAGACCGGCAGCCGCGAGCTGTGGTGCCGCGGTCGTCACCGATGTCCTCATCACCGGCTCCAGGCGGACTCCGGCGCGGGCGAAGGACTGGTCGAGCCAGGCACTGAGGCCGTTGTCCGGTGCGAAGTGAACGAGCGGCGCCCCTTCAAGATCCTCAAGGCGTACGGCCGATTGCCGGGCCAGCGGATGGCTGCTGGTCGTCGCCAGCACGATCTCTTCCTCGGCGACGGCAGTAATCGTGAAGCGGTCGGACGAGGGAGTGGGCAACACGGCGACATCGGCTTCGTCGGAGTCGACGAGGCCGAGTGCCTCGTCCATCGACGTGGACTCGCGCAAGGTGATCGCTACGCCTGGGTAGCGGCGGTCCCACTGGCGAATGACCGGAGCGAGCAGCGCCACGCTGAGGCTCTGCGCGCTGACCAGCCGCAGCACCCCTCCGGCCGCCTGCCCCGCCGCACGTGCCGACCTCACCGCGGAGGCGGCCGCCTCGATCGCCCGTCTGGCATCCGCGACAGCGGCACGCCCCGCGGGAGTGAGCTTGACCCCCCGTGGTTCACGTCGAAGCAGGATCGTTCCGGCCTCGCGTTCCAGGGAGGCGATCTGGTGAGAGACAGCGGGCTGCGACGAATGCAGCAGCAGGGCGGCCTGCGTGATCGATCCGGAGTCCGCGACCGCGACGAGGCACTCCAACGCCCGGAGGGTAGCCATATATCAATCTTATCGCAGCGGGTGGAAGCATGAATGACGTCGATGGAGCGCTCCTCTCCCCTGGCATGAGAAGGATCTATGGCAGCGCGTATTTTTATCGATGATCCGACGGGAAGGACCCGCACCTCCCTGGCTGTTGGACTGGCCGACGAGGATGGGTGCACCGCCTGTCCTGCGCAATATGCGTGGAGCATTCGATGCCGTATTCATTGAAGGACAAACGCGTTCTGACCGTGGGAGGCAGCTCGGACATCGCCGCTGCCCTGGCCACCGACCTTCTCCAGGAGGGCGCGCGGGTCACCCTCGCGGGCCGGAACATCGAGAAGACGACCGTCGCGGCGAAGGCCATCGGGGACGCCGTCCGGCCTATGACACTCGACCTTTCGGACGAGGAGTCGATCCAGGCAGCCGCGGATCAGGTCAGGACCGCCGACGGACTCGACCATCTCGTCAGCGTCGCCACGGAGCGGAGCAACGGGCCGGTCGCCTCCCTTGAACGCCGCGCGCTGCTCGCGGCCTTCGACGCCAAGGTCGTGGGCCCGATCCTGCTGGCCAAGCACTTCGCCCAGTTGATCGCCGAGAAGGGGTCGCTGCTGTTCTTCTCCGGCCTGGCCGCGTGGCGTCCCTCACCGGGACTCGTCGCGATGGCGGCCACCAACGGCAGCGCGAGCACGCTCGCGTCCGCCCTCGCGGTCGAATTGGCGCCCACGCGGGTCAACGCCATCTCGCCCGGCGTGATCGACACCAGCAACTGGGACACCGCGGTACCCGACAAGCAGGAGTGGTTCCGGCAGATCGCAACCTCCGCGCCGGTGGGCCGGGTCGGGGATCCCTCCGACGTCTCGGCCGCCGCCCGCGCGTTGCTGGTCAACCCGTACATCACCGGCGAGACCCTCCACGTGGACGGCGGAGCGCGCTGGTCCTGAACCCGGCAGAAGCAGCACAAGTGAAGAACGGCAACGAGGAAAGAGCATTCACCATGAGCGACATCAGCATCATCGGCCTGGGACACATGGCCCGCGTCCTCGCCGCCCGCGCGCTCGATGGCGGCAACGCCGTCGAGGTCATCGGCCGTGACGCGGCCAAGACCGCCGACGTGGTCGGCGCGCTCGGCCGCGGCGCCACGGCGGGAAAGATCGGCGCCGCCCCGGCCGGAGACATCGTCATCCTCGCCGTGCCCTACGCCAGCGCCGCGCCGGTCGTCAGCCAGTACGGGGACGCACTGGCCGGCAAGGTCATCGTCGACATCACCAACCCGTTCAACCCCACTGCCACCGGGCTGGCCACTCCTGACGGCACCTCCGTCGCGCAGCAGATCGCCGAGGCCGCCCCCGAGAGCACCGATGTCGTCAAGGCGTTCAACACCGTCTTCGGCCATGTCCTGGCCGGGGGCCGCCCGCTGGACGTGTTCATGGCCGGCGACGACGCGCAGGCCAAGGCGAGCGTGTCGGCGTTCATCGAGAGCATCGGACTGCGCCCGCTGGACACCGGCGACCTGAAGATGGCGCAGTGGCTGGAGGGAGCGGGCCTGCTGATGATGGGCCTGGGCCGCTATGGCGTGGGGAACTACGGCTTCTCGCTCGGCGTCAGCATTCCCGGCTGAGCGCATCTGCGCCCGCCGCTGCCGCGCATCCGGCGCGTGACGCCATCCCGGCCTGCCAGGCTCCCGCTTGCCGGGCCGGGATGGCGGGCAGCCCGCGCACCATCCAGTCCATGGACAACACCGTGAGGTTGTCCGGTCAGCCCAGCGACGAACTCGCCGCACGCAGTTCGTCCAGGGCCGCCAGGGCGTACCCGGCGAGCTCGTCCTTGCCGTCACGGTCGCCCTCGGACCATTCGGCGTACCCCCGCTTGAAAGCGAGGAGGCCCAGCTCGCCCGCGAGAGCCGCGGTCGGATCGGGTACGCCGCGGGCGACCAGAGCGGTGGTCATCGCGGCCGCGAGGCTGACGCTTTTGAGGGCGTCACGCTCCTGAAGCTCGGCGCTGGATGCGACAGCCGCCTTAAGACGAGGGGCGAAGTCCCGATTGACGGGGCCCATCGCGGTCGAGGCGCGCTCGAGACCGGCAGCGACCGCCTCGAGCGGGCTGGCGCCATCGGGCGCCTCGGCGATCCCCTCGGCCAGCAGCCGGCTCAGCGTCTCCTGTCCGGCCACCAGCAGCTCGCGCTTATCGGGGAAGTGCCGGAAGAACGTGCTTTTGGTGACCCCGGCGCGCTCGGCGATCTGCGCGACCGTCGTGGCGTCGTACCCCTGCTCGGTGAACAGGTCGACGGCAGCCACGACGAGGCGTTCGCGCGCCCCTGGTTCCCATCTGCCCATGGGCCCATCATAGGTGATGGGACTCTTGTCCCATCACTCGGCTATAGTGACGGGACAATAGTCCCATCACTTGCGGGAGAATTTCCATGCGCGTCTTTGTCACCGGTGGCACCGGGCTGATCGGGTCCGCCGTCGTCGCCGAACTGCTCGGCAACGGCCACACCGTCCTCGCACTCGCCCGCTCCGACGCGTCCGCACTGGCCGCCGAGGCGGCCGGCGCCGAGCCGCTCCGGGGAGCTCTCGCCGACCTGGACATCCTTCGCGCCGGCGCTGCGCAGACCGACGGGGTGATCCACCTCGCCTTCGCCAACGACTTCAGCAGCCCCGACGCCCTCGCGAAGGCGGTCGCAGAGGAAAGCGCCGCCATCGCGACCCTCGGCGAGGAACTCGTCGGCAGCGACCGCCCCTTCGTCACCGCCTCGGGTACGCCCCATGTGCCGGGCCGCGCCTCCACCGAGGCCGACCCCGCCATGACCGATGGGCCGGTCGGCGGTCGCGGTCGCGCGGTCACGGCGGCCCTCGACTTGGCCCCGCGCGGGGTCCGGAGCACGGCCGTACGCCTGCCGCGCACGGTTCATCACCAGGGCACCGGCGGGTTCGCCGGCCTGCTGACCGACATCGCACGCCGGACCGGAATATCCGGCTACCCAGGAGACGGCGCACAGCGTTGGCCGGCCGTGCACGCGCTCGACGCGGCGGTCCTCTTCCGGCTCGCCCTGGAGCTGGCCCCGGCCGGTTGCTCCTGGCACGCCGTGGCCGATGAGGGAGACACGGTGCGGGACATCGCCGCGGTCATCGGCCGACGGCTGGACGTGCCGGTCGAGTCGGTGTCATCGGAGACCTACGGCCCCCTCGGCCCGATCTTCGCGACCGACCAGCCCTCGTCCAGCACCCACACCCGAGAGGCGCTCGGCTGGGAGCCGAAGCACCCCTCCCTTCTGGAGGACCTGGAGAACATCCAGCCCTGACCGGCGGCCGGGAAGACCGGCCAGGCCCGCTGCCGGCGCTCGCGCCGGCAGCGGAAGACCCTCACCTCCGGACCCTGGTGACCCGGCCTCTAGCGTCGGCATCCATCGAGCAGCAGCCGAATGGTGAGCCGCACGTCGTACTTCGGATCGGCCCTCTCTCCGCCCGCACAGATGTCGCCGATCGCGCGGATCAACTGGTAGGGGGCGACGTCGGCCGTGACCTCGCCCGCGTCCCGGGCGGCGTCGAGGATCTCGGCGAGAGCCGGCACGAGGCGCTCTATGAACAGCGCGTGCAGGGCGGTGAAGCCGTCGGGATCGTTGCGCATGGCGGCGGCCAGCCCGTGCTTGGTCGCCAGGAAGTCCACGAAGAGCTCCACCCATTGACGCAGCGCGGCGAACGGTGACGTCGCCGTCGCGAGCAGGGTGGGCCCGGCTTCGGCGCAGGTGTCGACCTGGTGCCGATACACGGCCACGACGAGGTCCGCGCGCGTGGGGAAGTGCCGGTAGATCGTGCCCATGCCGACGCCCGCCGCGGCGGCGATCCGGCGCACCGGCGCGTCCACTCCGTCCGTGACGAACACCGACGCCGCGGCATCGAGCAGAGCCTTCTCGTTCCGCCGGGCGTCCGCGCGCTTGGCCGAGCTCGGGGTGGCCGGCATCGGCTTGTCGCCTTCACTCACGGGGGCGCTCCTGTCCTACGACCGCGCTTGCCAAGCGGAACTCCGCTCCGTATATTCGGAACGTCGCTCCGCTTAATCGCGTATCCGGTGGCTATGTCGCCGGACCTGCACCGGCGACGCATGTATTCCCCCATGGACACGGCGCTCATCGCAACCGAAAGGCAGCTCCGCATGCCCGCACCCGACACGGCCGCTCCGCGCGCCGTTCCCGCATCGACCACTGCGATCATCAGCGTCAAGCCGGTCGTCCTGCCCGCACCGGAGCGCGGCGACGACCTGCGGGTGCGCGTGTCAGCCCCCGCCTCCGGCAGTGGCCTCCCGATCGTCGTCCTCGCCCATGGCTTCGGCCTGTCGATGTCCTCGTACGACCCGCTGATCGACTTCTGGGCCGCCAACGGCTTCGTCGTCCTCCAGCCCACCTTCCTCGATTCGCTGACCCTCGGTATCACTCCCGCCGACCCGCGGTACCCCGACATCTGGCGCATCCGGGTCCAGGACGTCGAGCGCGTACTCGACGAACTCGACCACATCGTCGACGCGGTCCCCGGCCTCGGCGACCGCGTCGACAGCGACCGCATCGCCGTCGCGGGACACTCCTGGGGCGGACAGACCGTCAGCATGCTTCTCGGCGCGCGCGTTGTCGGCGCGGACGGGCAGCCCGGCCCCGACAAGACCGATACCCGCGTGAAAGCCGGCGTGCTCCTCGCTACGACGGGCATCGGCGGCGACGCCCTGACGCCGTTCGCCGCGGAGAACTTCTCCTTCATGAGCCCCGACTTCGACCGCCTGACCACGCCGGCTCTCGTGGTCGCGGGCGACCACGACCAGTCCTTGCTCTCGACTCGCGGCCCCGACTGGTTCACCGACGTCTACAGGTACAGCCCCGGGGCCCAGAGCCTGCTCACCCTGTTCGGGGCCGAGCACTCGCTCGGCGGGATCCACGCCTACGGCGCCAAGGACACCACGGACGAGAGCCCCGAGCGCGTCGCTCTGATCCAGAAGGCTTCGTGGGCCTACCTCCGTAGCGCTCTCGGGATCGACGACAGGGACTGGAAACAGGTGCGGACCGAGCTCGCGGAGACCGCCGACCCGATCGGGCGTATCGACGACAAGTAGGACCGCGAGTAGCCCCACCATCGACGAAGGCCGCCGCACAGGATGACCTGTGCGGCGGCCTTTGCGATCTGCCTGACCTGGTGAGGGTGCCATCGACCGTTTAAGGGGGAGTCATCACACATACGAAGGTCAAAGCCCGGGCGACGGAGGAATCAATCCACAGTCCCGCCAGTTGACATGCATTGAATCTCCAGAATGCTTAAGAAGGAGGTACCACCGATGTATGACAAGGTGAATTGGCCCGAGCGGTATGACCCGAAGACATCAGCCATCTACGCGCTCAACGACATCGACGTGAAGGCGCCGCCCGAAGTGGTGTGGAAGCTGCTCGTCGACGCCGAGAACTGGTCGAGCTACTTTCCTCCCGAGGACCAGGTAAAAATCCTTGGCGGCAAGCCGGAACTGGCGCTCGGAACCCAGTACAGCCGGGTGACGGTTGGATTTCCCATGAGTCTGAGGGTGACGGAGCACAATCCCTTCAGCAGGCTCTCCTGGGAGACGTTCGTCGACGGCGACGAAACCGGTTCAAGTGCGTACCACGGCTGGGTCATCACGCCCACGGACAATGGTTGTCACGTGCTGAGCGAGGAAACGCAGCAGGGCCCCTTCTTCCTCGAGGAGCTCGGGCGCAAGAATCCCGGTGCGCTCTATCGTTATCACCAGGACTGGGTCGAACGCCTCGCCCGCGCCGCAGAGGCGAAGGCGGAGGCGGAGCCGGAGGCGGCAAAGCCTGCGCCTCGCCCCGCATAACGTGCATGGGCAGGACCGAGGCCCCCTGAACCGTAGCGGTTCAGGGGGCCTCGGTATTGAAATGTTGATCAGGAACGTCCGGCGGCGTACCCAGAATCGGTCGCGACCTTGGCGAGCGCCGCAAGAAGCTCCTCATGGGTGCGCCAATAGACGTCGGGTGCCGGCTTCGCCATTTCGATCCAGTGCGGGCCCTGCATCGTCTCTTCCGTCCAGAGGTGGCATCCCTTGGAAGTGGGGGTGATGATCCAGGCATGGTAGGCCTTGGATTCTTCCGAGACCTTGGGGTAGCCACCCCAGGCGATGCGCGACACAGGCTCAAACTCCTGTACCGACGCGAAGACATCTTGTCCGGCCAGGTTGGTTTCGAACCGTGTGCCAAGGCCCAGTGACTCGTGGCCGTCAAGCAGCTGGACATGCTCGACGCCCGGGTAGAAGCTGGGCCAAGCCTCGGGATCCACGAGCAGGGACCAAATCCTCTCCGGAGAGGCTTCGACCTCGAGCTCGTTGGTGAAGTGGATCGGCGAGCGGCTGGGAACCATGGTCTCGGGCCAATTGATAGCTTCGAACATATCGCACTCCAAATAACCGGCTTCCGTTCGCCGGATCGGCTGTATCGAAAATTCAGGCGCGCTGCGGCCAGTGCGGGAAAGCGTGTTGTCGGCCCGCGACGGGCGCCGTGTGTGGCAGTTTCACGCGCCGTCGGCGGCCACCGAGCTCCGGACGGCGTCCAGACCGGCGGCATGGGAAACCATGGGCTGGTAATCGAGTTCGGCCACGGCCTTGTCCGTCCGCAGAGTGCACGACTGCCCGAGGAACCACCGGGCGGGAACGGGCACCTCGTGGGCGGCGGTCTCGGCGTCCAGGTCGGGGATCGGCGTATCGACGCCATAGATCCCGAACAGCGTCTCCATGAACTCGCGCAGGATGACACGGTGCTGGTCGGTGATGAAGTAGGCCTGCCCCGGCCGGCCGCGCAGCCATCCGAGGATGAGGCCCTCGACGGCGTTGTCGACAAAGGTGACGTCGGTCGTGTGCCGACCTCCGTCGATCCAGGCGAACTCTCCAACCCTCGCCGCGGCCACCAGGCCTTCGATGAGGATGCTGCCGGGACCCCAGACGAACCTGGGGCGGATCGACACCGTGGCGAAGCCGGGGGCGTTCGCGTCGAGCACGATCTTCTCGGCGGCGGCCTTTGCCGCGCAGTAGGCGGCCGGCGAGTCCGGTCGCAGCGGCGCGGTTTCATCGACGTCGACGAGCGGGTCACCGGCCAGGAGGGCCGCTTCGCTCCCGCAGTGGACGAACCGGGGAACCTGCGCGTAGCGGGCCGCGTCGACGGCCGCCCGGGTGCCGCGGACCGATACATGTTCATGACGCGCACGGTCGGCGGTGATGTCCGTCTCGGCAGCGAGGTGGAACACCACGTCGCTGCCCGTCACCTGGCTCTGCCACGTGGCCGGGTCCGTCAACTCGCCGCGTACGGGCTCCGCGCCCAGCGCGGACACCTTCGCGGCCGACGCCTCGCTTCTGACCAGAACACGGACCGTGTGCCCCTCGTCGCGGAGCCGGCGTACCAGCACCTGGCCGATGAACCCCGAACCGCCCGTGATGAACGCCTGCGCCATGAGCCTCTCCTTCGCCTTGTGCGAGCCTCCTCGCTCGCCTTGGGCGAGAAGGTCTCGTGGGGTGAAGCGATCAGGGATCTCCAGCTCTTCCCTCGACAGCATTTATGTTTCGAATGCTTGCGATAAAAACCGTGGATGCCACCGCTTCGGGCGCGGCAGCGGCTCTCGGAAGGCCGACGCTCACCGGAAGGCTGTTTGAATAAATTAGGAATAATTCTTGACAGGGTTTCGGCCGCGGGCCACAGTCATCGCCGTGACGCCGCCGACGCCCGTCCGAGGGCGGCCGCGTCATGTCTCCTCCTGCTTCCCAACCCTCCGGAGAGGCACGTGACTTCACACCCGCCCGTGCACAGACCCCGCCACCGAACGCTGACCCGCGGCGCCGTCGCGACCGCGATCGCCCTGGTCCTGGCCACGACCGCGGGCCCCATGGCCATGGCCGCCCCCGCCGTGGACCAGGGGGCGCCCGACTACTACGACAGCGGGCTCGCCCCGACGCCCTATATGGGGTGGAACACCTACTACGGACTGGGGGCGCCCACCGAGAAGGAGGTGCGCGCGGTCGCCGACCGGCTTGTCAGCAGCGGGCTGCGCGACAGCGGGTACGACATCGTGTGGCTGGACGGCGGCTGGCAGGCCGACGACCCCCGGGACGGGCAGGGACGGCTGGCGGCCCATCCGGACCGGTTCCCCTCCGGCATCCCGGCCCTCGTCTCCTACCTGCATCAACGCGGTCTGCGGGCCGGGATCTACACCGACGCGGGCACCTACGACGGCGGCAAGAGCTGCGGCCTCGGCAGCCGTGGCCACTACACCGAGGACGCACGGCAGTTCGCCCACTGGAAGATCGACGCGATCAAGGTGGACTTCCTGTGCGGCATCAGCGAGAAGCTCGACCCGGGCCCGGCGTTCAAGGAGTTCAGCGACGCGGTCGCGAAGTCCGGACGCCGGATGCTGCTGAATCTGTGTAACCCGCTCACCGACGACTGGGGCCTGCCGCACACCCCCGAGCAGGACGCGCACAACACCTACGCCTACGCCCCGACGGCCGCGGATTCCTGGCGCACCGGCACCGACATCGCCTGGGGCACCCCGAGCCCCGGCCAGTGGCCCAATGTGCTGCGCAACATGGACGCCAACGCCTGGCACCCCGAGGCCCAGGGGCCCGGCCACTACAACGACCCGGACTATCTGATCCCGATGCGCCGCATGACCGACGGGTCGTACGAGCTGTCGGAGGAGGAGTCCACCACGCAGTTCGTGATGTGGGCCGAGATGGGCTCCCCGCTCGTCCTGGGCTCCGACCCCCGTACCCTGTCCGACTCGATGCTCCGGACGCTGCGCAACCCGGAGATCATCGCGGTCGACCAGGACCCGCTGGCCGTCCAGGGCGTGAGGGTGGCCACCGACTCCGTCGGCGATGTCTACAGCAAGGTCCTCTCCGGTCACGGCCGGCGTGCGGTCGTGCTGCTCAACCGCTCGGACCGGCCCGTCGAGCGCACCGTGAACTTCTCCGATGTGGCGCTGGGCGGCGCGGTCGCGGTCCGTGATCTGCGGGCGCGTGCCGACCGCGGGACGCACACCGGGTCGTACACCGTCGAGGTACCGGCGCATGGCACCGCGTTCCTCCGCCTCACCGGCCAGGACGCCCTCCCCGGTGCCGATCTGGGCGCGAAGGCCACGGCGAGCCCGGCCGTCGTACCTGACGGCGACGCGCTGACCACGTTCTTCCGGGGGCCGGGCGGCTCGCTCGTCCAGCAGGCGGATGGCAGGACGCGCGACCTCGGCGGCCCGGCGCACGGGAGGATCCTCGGCCAGCCCGCCGCGTACGCCTCGGCGGGTGGGCGGATCGACGTCTTCGTGCGTGGGGCCGACTCCCGGGCGTACCGGCGGGTCTTCTCGCAGGGACGCTGGGGCGCCTGGCAGGACCTTGGCGGAAAGCTGACCGACGCCCCGTCGGTGGCGTTCACCGACCCCGCCCACTGGACGCTGTTCGCACGCGGCGCCGACGGGCGGATCGCGCAGCGGGGTCCGTCGTCCGGCTGGTCGTCGCTGGGTGCGCCGGGCGACCGGCCGACGTACGGCAGGCCGACGGCCGTCGTGGACGCGCAGGGCAGGGTTCATCTGGCCGTACGCACCTCCGCCGACGACGTGTGGACGCGGTCACGGGACACGTCCGGCCAGTGGTCGGCGTGGAGTTCGCTCGGCGGGACCGTCAGCGGCAGCCCGACGCTGGTCGCCGTCGGCGACGCGGTGGTGCTGTTCGCGCGGGGCGGCGACTACACGCTCTGGCAGCAGCGGTACGAGAACGGCGCCTGGCAGGAGTGGAGTAAGCGGCAGGAGTTCCCCAGCGCCGCGTTCGACGGCGCGCTCGGGGCGGTCGCGGGCCAGGACGGTGTGATCGACGCCGTGTACCGCGGGGTCGACGGTTCGGTGCACCGAACCCAATTCAAATAAATTAGGTATTAATCTTGACGTGGTGCGAGCGCCACGCGAACCTGGATCCGCCGCGAGCGGGGGCCCGGCGGGCAGCAAGCGGCCGGGCCCGCCGAGTGGATCCACAAGGAGCACTCCATGACGAACCAACACCCCAGCCGACGACTGCTTCTCGCCGGCCTCGGCGCCGCCGGGACGACAGCGCTGCTCAGCGGCTGTGTCACCGCCAGTTCCTCCGGCAAGGGCTCCTCCGGGGGCGGCGCGGTGACCCTCCAGTCCAACCTCTCCGCCCCGCAGGCGAAGGCGGCGATGGAGGACCTCGCCGCCGCCTACGCCAAGCAGGGCTCCGGGCGCGCGAGCCTCAACACGGTCGCCGCGGAGACCTTCCGCACCCAGCTGCCGACGTATCTGACCTCGGCCAATCCGCCGGATGTGCTCACCTGGTACCCCGGCTCGGTGGCGGAGGCCTACGCGAAGAAGAACCTGCTGCTCGACCTCAGCGAGGTGTGGGCCTCCCCCGATCTGGGGCGCTACTCCACGGCGCTGAACAAGCTGTGCACCGCGGCCTCCGGCAAGAAGGTCTTCGTCCCCACCACCTACTACTGGTGGGGCATGTTCTACCGGAAGTCCAACTTCGCCAAGTGGGGCGTGAGCGAGCCGAAGAGCTGGGACGACTTCCTCGACCTGTGCGACAAGCTCAAGTCCAAGGGCGTCGCCCCGATCGGCCTGGGCGCGGGCGGCAACACCACCTGGGTGGCGTCCGCCTGGTTCGACTACCTGAACATACGGATCAACGGCGCCCCCTATCACCGCGAGCTCCTCGCCGGGAAGCACCGCTTCGACGACCCCGAGGTGCACAAGGTCTTCGACCGCTGGCAGGAGGTGCTGCCGTACTTCGACCCCAACGGCACCGCCGTGGCCTTCCAGGACGCCACGACCGCCCTGCTCAACGGCCGCAGCGGCATGATGCTCATCGGCACCTTCTTCGCCGACGCGGTGCCGAAGGACGCCCTCGACGACATCGACTTCTTCCGCTTCCCGGTCATCGACCCCAAGGTCCCGCTCGCCGAGGAGGCGCCCACCGACGGGTACTTCGCCAGCGCCCGCACCGGACGCCGGGACGAGGTCTTCGACCTGCTGCGCTACCTCGCCACGGCCGAGGCGCAGGAGATCTACATCAAGGGCTCCTCGGGCACCGCCCTGCCCTGCCACCCCGATGCCAAGGACTCCGGGACGCCGCTGGTGAAGAAGGGCCGCAAGCACATCGAGGAGGCCACCGAGATCACCCAGTTCTTCAACCGTGACTCCAGCGACGCCCTCCAGCCCGCGACGGACACCGCGCTGACCAAGTTCATCGCCAAGCCGAAGAGCGTCGGGTCGATCCTCACCAACTGGCAGCGCGACGCCGAGAAGATCTGGCGGGCCTGACGTGGCCGTCCTCACCGCCCCCGAACGCACTTCCCCGGCCCCGCCGCCGCCCCGCGGCAGGCGGGCCCGGGGCCCTCGGCGCACACCCCCGCTGGTGCTCGCCTTCCTCCTCGTCCCGCTGCTGGCCGAGGCCGTATGGGTCTTCTGGCCCGCGCTCCAGGGCTTCTACCTCGCCCTGACCAACTGGGACGGCGTGTCGGCGCCCGAGTTCGTGGGCCTCGGCAACTTCCGCGAGATGGCCCACGACGAGGTCTTCCGCACCGCCGCCGTCGACACGGTGCTGTGGCTGGTGCTGTTCGGCGGACTGTCCGCGCTCCTCGGCCTCGGCGCGGCCCTCCTCCTCCAGCAGGAGCGCCGCGGGGTCGGTTTCTACCGCGCCGCCCTGTTCCTGCCGGTCGTGTTCTCCCTGGTCGCCACCGCCCTGGTCTGGCAGGCCATCTACCAGCCCGACGGCGTCCTGAACCAGATCCTGGAATCGGTCGGCCTCGACAGCCTGCGCCACGCCTGGCTCGCCGATCAGGACACCGCCCTGTACGCGGTGATCGTGCCCGCGCTGTGGCGCCAGGTCGGCTATGTGATGGTGCTGTACCTCGCCGGGCTCAAGGGCATCGACCCGGCCCTGTACGAGGCGGCCAAGGTCGACGGCGCCGGGCCCTGGCAGCGCTTCCGCTATGTGACGCTGCCGCAGCTGCGCGGTGTCAACGCCGTCGTCCTGTCCGTGATCATCATCGACTCGCTGCGCTCCTTCGACGTCGTGTGGTCGCTGACCCGGGGCGGTCCCTACCACTCGTCCGAACTGCTGAGCACCTACATGTACTCCACCGCTTTCCAGTCCCTGCGGCTGGGATACGGCTCCGCGCTGGCGGTCGTCATCTTCGCCCTGGCCTTCGGCGTCATCGCCTCCTACCTCGTGCGCGCCTTCCGGGAGGCCGACTGATGTCCGCCACCTCCACCGCCGTGCGCCGCAAGCGCGCCAAGACCGCCGGATTCCACCTGGGCGCCGGTGCGCTCGCCGTCCTGTGGCTGCTGCCCATCGCCCTGGTCCTGGTGACCAGCCTGCGCTCCTTCGACGACATCGCCGTCCACGGCCTGGGCAGTTGGCCCCGCTCCTTCACCCTCGACAACTTCCGTCAGGCCTGGGTCGACGGCGGCCAGCAGCGCGCCCTGATCAACAGCCTGGTCGTCACCGTCCCGTGCGTGCTGGTGACGCTGGCCCTGGCCGCCATGGCCGCGTTCGCCCTCAGCCGCTACGAGGTGCCCTTCCGCCGCTCCGTGTTGCTGCTCATGCTCGGCGGCAACCTGCTCCCGCCGCAGATCCTGCTCATCCCCGTCTCCAAGCTGAGCGAGCTGATGGGCGTCTACGACACGCTCCCCGCGCTCATCGGGGTGCAGATCGGCTTCGGCGTCGGCTTCTACGTCTTCGTCCTGCACGGCTTCATGCGGGCGATCCCGGTCGAGATCCAGCAGGCCGCCGTCATCGACGGCGCCGGTCCCTGGCAGATCTTCTGGCGGATCATCCTGCCGCTCACCCGCCCGGCGCTGGCCGCGCTCAGCGCGCTGTCCTTCACCTGGATCTTCAACGACCTGCTGTGGGCGATCACCGTGCTGCGCAGCGACAGCAAGATGCCCATCACCGGCGCCCTGATCGGGCTGCAGGGCCAGTTCGTGTCGATGTGGAACGTGATCGCGGCGGGATCCGTCATCGCCGCGGCACCCACCGTGGCCGTCTTCCTGCGCTTCCAGCGCCACTTCGTGGCCGGTCTCAACCTCGGGGCGGTGAAATGACGTCGTACCAGCGCTGGACCCTGCGCACCGAGCACACCGCCTACACCGTCCGCCTCTCCCCCGACGGCCCGTGGGCCGAGCTCGACGCGTGGGGGCCGCTCGGCGTCGAGACCGGCCCGTCCGCGCTGGACTGGTCGAGGCGCACCCACTTCATCACGCCCGCCGATGCCGCGCCCGCCGAGTATCTGCCGTACGGGCTGCGGCCGTTCACCGGGGCCGACCTGGTGGCGGGGCGCCCGGGTGCGGAGCGGGGAGCGTGGTGGGAGTTCGAGGGCGCGGAGGAGGAAGCGGGAGCCCTGCGGCTCACCTTCACCGACGACCTGCTCGGCCTGCGTACGGTGCTGTGCTACGCCACGGTGCCCGGCACCGACGTCATCCACCGCTGGACCGAGCTCACCTGCACGGGCGAGGAGGAGCTGCGGCTGGAGCGGTTCGACTCGGCCGCCGTGAACGTCCCCGTGACCGCCGGCGCCCGACTGACGTACCTCACGGGGCAGTGGTCGCAGGAATTCCAGCGCACCCAACTCACCCTGACCAGGGGCACGTTCACCATGGGCAGCAGTCAGGGCGTGCCCGGACACGCCTACGCGCCCTGGCTCGCGATCCAGGACGCCGCGGGCCCCGGGGACCCTCCCGCCTATGGCGTGGCCCTGGAGTGGCCCGGCAACTGGCACATCACCGCGGAGGCCGAACCGGGCGGCGCCGTGCGGGTACGCGCCGGTCGCGTACCGCACGAGGGCCTGGTGCGCCTGGCACCCGGCGACACCCTCACGACACCGCGCCTCGCCTGCGCCTTCAGCGCCGAAGGGCTCGACGGGCTGTCCCGCGTCTGGCACCGCTACGAACGCCATCTGACCGGCGAGCGGCTGCACCGCCCCCGCAAGGTCCTCTACAACTCCTGGGAGGCCACCGCCTTCGACGTCGACGCGGCGGCGCAGCTCGAACTGGCGAAGACGGCCGCGGACATCGGGGCCGAGTTGTTCGTCGTGGACGACGGATGGTTCACCGGCCGTGCGGACGACACCGGTGGGCTGGGCGACTGGTATCCGGACCCGGCGGCCTTCCCGTCCGGCTTCGACCGGTTCGTGGCCGACGTACGCGCGCTGGGCCTGGACTTCGGCCTGTGGATCGAGCCGGAGGCCGTCAGCCCCGGCAGCAGGCTGTACGCCGACCACCCGGACTGGGTGTACCGGATCGACGGTCGCCCCGCCCGCCTGGTGCGCAACCAGCTCCTGCTCGACCTGGGCCGGACCGATGTCCAGGACTTCGTCATCGCCACCTTGGACCGGTTGCTGACCGGCCATGACATCAGCTACCTCAAGTGGGACATGAACCGGCCGCCGACCGAGCGCGGCCGCCCCGGCGCCGGTCCGGCCGACCGTCTCGACCTGGACGCCCAGCATATCGCCGGCTATCTGCGCGTCCTGGACCATCTGCGCACGGCCCACCCCGGGGTCACCGTCGAGGGGTGCGCGGGCGGCGGCGGGCGCATCGACCACGCGACCCTCGCCCGTACCGACGTGGTCTGGCCCAGCGACAACACCGCGCCCCTGGACCGGCTGGCCGTCCAGTACGGCTTCCTGCACGCCCATGCCCCGCATGTGATGAGCTCGTGGGTCACCGACGCCCCCGGCGTCTTCGACCCCCGTCCGCGCAGCCTCGCCTTCCGCTTCGTGGGCGCCATGTGCGGTGTCCTCGGCATCGGCGCCGACCTGCGCCGGTGGGACGCCGGGCAGCGCGCCGAGGCCGCCCGTTGGATCGCCCGCTACAAGGAGGTGCGCGATGTCGTCCACCTGGGCGAGGCCCGGCTCCTGGGCAGCCCGCTGGACGCCACCTGCGGCGTCCAGTACGACGGCCCGGACGCACGGACCGTCGTGGCGGCGCTCAGCACCGGCCGCCTGGACGGATCCCCGCTCGTCCCGGGACGTCCGGCCCGGCTGCGGCTGCGCGGCCTCGACCCGGCAGCCCGCTACCGGGACGCCGCGTCGGCGACCACGTACAGCGGCGCCCATCTGCTCCACTACGGGCTGCCGTTCACGTGGGGCGCCGACCACGACGCGGAACTGGTGGTGCTGACACGGCAGTAGACCGCCGACCGGCCCATGTCCGCCCCCGCCCGCAGTACAGCGAAGGAGCCCGAACCCCCGATGGAACAGCCCCGCCGGTACGGTGACCGCTTCACCGCCCGCACGGCCGTGGTCACCGGAGCCGCCTCCGGCATCGGTGCCGCCACCGCCGAACGCCTCGCCCAGGAGGGCGCCGCCGTCGTGCTCGCCGACATCGCCGAGGAGCGCGGCGCGGCGGTCGCCGAGCGGATCTGTGAGGACGGCGGCCGAGCCCGCTTCGTGACGGCCGACGTCTCCGCGGAGGAGGACTGGGAGCGGATCGCGGCCGCCGCCCGCGACTTCGGCCCGGTCGACGTGCTCGTCAGCAATGCCTACACGGTCGACGTCACCCCCGCCCATGACATGTCCCTGGGCTCCTGGCAGCGGCAGCTCTCCGTCAACCTCACCGGCGCCTTCCTGGGGTTCAAGGCCGTGCTGGACGATCTGCGCGACCGCCGCGGAGCCGTCGTCCTGACCTCGTCCGTCCACGCCCACAAGGGCATCCCCGGCCACCCCGCCTACGCGGCCTCCAAGGGGGCGCTGCTGTCCCTGTGCGGACAGCTCGCCGTCGAGTACGGTCCCGAGGTGCGGGTCAACGCCGTCGTGCCCGGCCCGATCCTGACGGCGGCCTGGGACCGGGTGTCCCCCGAGGACCGCGCACGCAGCGTCGCCGAAACCGCGGCGGGCCGTTTCGGCACCCCGGAGGAGGTGGCCGCGGCCATCGCCTTCCTCGGCTCCCATGAGGCCGCCTACATCACCGGTGCGAGTCTTGTCGTGGACGGCGGCTGGAGCGTCGTCAAGTCCTCCGCATGACCACCGCGATCAGCTCGCACCAGAAAGGCACTACGACATGACGCCCTACGCCCGTCGCGGCGTGCACGGCCAGACCGTGGAGGCCCTCGCCCGGCGCATCCTGGGCGGCGACATCCCCGAAGGAGCCACCCTGGACCTGGTCGCCCTGCAGAGCGAACTGGACGTCAGCCTCACCGCGCTGCGCGAGTCGCTGAAGGTACTGGCCGCCAAGGGGATGGTCGACGCCCGTCAGAAGCGCGGCACCTTCGTACGGAACCGCTCGGACTGGAATCTGCTCGACGCCGACGTGCTGCGCTGGCAGTTCGACAGCGACCGCACCACCGATGCCGACCGCGCGCTGCTGCGCAACCTCGCCGAGGTGCGCTCCATCATCGAACCGGCGGCCGTACGCCTGGCCGCCGGGCGGCGCACCGAGGCCGACCTCGCCGCCCTGGACGCCGCCGTGGGCGCGATGGGAGCGGGCGGCTCCGACGCCGCCCACGCCGTCGAGGCCGACCTCGCCTTCCACCGGGCCCTGCTCGCCGCCACCCACAACGAACTCCTCGAACGCATGGAGATGGTGATCGAGTCGGGCCTCGCCCACCGCGACCGCATCGTGCACAGCTCCCCCCACAGCCAGGACCCCGTACCCGCCCACCGCGCCGTCCTGGACGCCGTGCGCGCCCAGGACCCGCAGGCCGCCGAGGCCGCCATGCGGGCCCTGCTGGACCAGGCAGGCCGCGACCTGGACCGGGTCGGCGGCTCCGACAACGACATGGAAAGGCCCTCTGGCCAGTGAAGATCACCCGTATCGAGACCTTCGCCGTGCCGCCGCGCTGGCTCTTCTGCCGCGTCGAGACCGACGACGGCGTGGTCGGCTGGGGCGAGCCCGTCGTCGAGGGGCGCGCCGAGGTGGTCCGCGCCGCCGTCGGCGTCCTCGCCGAATACCTGATCGGCAAGGATCCGCTGCGCATCCAGGACCACTGGCAGGTGCTCACCAAGGGCGGCTTCTACCGCGGCGGACCCGTGCTCTCCAGCGCCGTCGCCGGCCTCGACCAGGCCCTGTGGGACATCGCCGGCAAGACCTACGGCGCCCCCGTGCACGCCCTGCTGGGCGGTCCCGTGCGCGACCGGGTCCGGGTGTACGCCTGGGTCGGCGGCGACGAGCCCGCCGAGCTGACCGAGCAGATCACCGCGCAGGTCGAGGCGGGCTTCACGGCGGTGAAGATGAACGGCGCCGGGGCGACCTCTCCGGTGGCCACCGCGGCCGAGACCGCCGCGGTCGTCGACCGGGTGGCCGCGGCCCGCGAGGTCCTCGGCCCGGACCGCGACGTGGCCGTCGACTTCCACGGACGCTTCACCGCCGCCAGCTCCCGCCGCGTCCTGGCCGAACTGGCCGCCCTCCACCCGCTGTTCGTGGAGGAACCCGTCGTCCCCGAGCACAGCCATCTGCTGCCCGGCCTGGTCGCCGCGACCCCGGTGCCCCTCGCCACCGGTGAACGGCTCTACGGACGCACGGAGTTCCTGCCCGTCCTCGCCGCCGGTATCGCCGTCGCGCAGCCCGATCTGTCCCACGCGGGCGGTATCTCCGAGGTCCACCGCATCGCCTCGCTCGCCGAGACCTACGGCGCCCAGCTCGCCCCGCACTGCCCGCTGGGCCCCATCGCGCTCGCGGCCAGCCTCCAGGTCGCGTTCGCGACACCGAACTTCCTGATCCAGGAGCAGAGCCGCGGTATCCACTACAACAAGGACGCCGATCTGCTGTCCTATCTCGTCGACACCGAGCCGTTCCGCTTCGTGAACGGCCACGCGTCCCGCGGCGATGCCCCCGGCCTGGGCATCACCATCGACGAGGCGGCCGTACGCGAGGCCGACCGCACCGGTCACACCTGGCGCAACCCGGTCTGGCGCCACCCCGACGGCTCCTTCGCGGAGTGGTGACGACCTTGCTGGAGATCGTCACCGACCCCGCGCACGGCGGCCGCTGGACCTCGCTGCGCGCCGGGGACCGCGAATGGCTGTGGCACGGCACGGCGGCCGGGCGGGGCCAGGTGTCCCCCGGGGACGCCTTCGTGGACGCGGGCGGCCTGGAGGAGTGCGTGCCCACCGTCCGCGGCGCCCCCGACCATGGCGACGCCTGGTCACGCCCTTGGAAGCGGGAGGGGGACACGGACACCGTCCAGTGCGACCGGTTCGCGCTGCGACGCACGATCCGCGGTACGGCCGACGGTGCGCAGGCCGACTACGTCCTTGACTCCGACCCGGGTTTTCCCTTCGTCTGGGCCGCCCACGCGCTGCTCGATCTGTCCCCGCGGGCGTCCCTGCGCCTGCGCGACGGGGCGCGCGCCCGGCTCTTCCCGGAGGCCGCACCGCTGCTGGACCGGCCCTGGCCGGCCGGGGATCCGTGGGTGGAGGGTGACTGGCCCGCGCCCCTCGGCCTGCCCCTGGACCGGTTCGGGCCGGACGACGGCACCGCGGTCGGCGCGGTCGTGGACGCCCCGCGCGCCTGCGTCCACGACGGCGCGGGCTGCCTGGCCTTCGCGCTCGAGGCCGACGGGCAGCCGCTGTCCATCGCCGTGTGGCGCAACCTCGGCGGTTTCCCCGCCGAGAACCCCTATCGCAGCACAGGAGTCGAGCCGATGCTCGGCCGTGTCTTCGACCTCGCCGACGCGGGTGCGGGCGATGCCGCGCGCGTGCCCGCGTCGGGCGAGGTGCGCTGGCGGCTCACGCTCAGCGCGGCCTGCCGCTGCCCCTGAATCCGCCCGTTTCTACGAGGAGTTCCCCCTGTGGACCTGCGAGCCGCCCTGGCCGCCCATCGGCTGGTCGCCGTCGTGCGCGGCGACGACCCCGAGGCCGCGCTGCGCACCGTACTGGCCCTGGCCGACGAGGGCATCGAGCTGATCGAGGTGTCGCTGTCCGGCACGGACGCCCTGACCGTCATCGAGCGGGCCCGCGAGGCCCTCGGCCCCGACCGTCCCCTCGGCGCGGGCACCGTGCTCACCGCCGACGACGCCCGCGCCGTCCACCGGGCGGGCGCCGACTTCGCCGTCACCCCCGGTCTGGGCGCGGGGATGTCCACCGCCCGCGAACTGGGCCTCCCGGTCCTGGCAGGGGTCATGACCCCGACCGAAGTCATCGCCGCACGTGCGCTCGGCGCCGAGGCGCTGAAGATCTTCCCCGCCGCGCAGTCCGGCGGCCCCGGCTATCTCAAGGCCCTGCGGGGGCCGTTCCCGCACGAGCCGTTCGTACCGGTCGGCGGTGTGGACGAAGCCGCGGCCCGCGCCTATCTGGCCGCCGGGGCGACCGCGGTCGGCATCGGCTCGCCGCTTGTCGGCGACGCCGCCGACGGTGGCAGCACGGCCGCCCTGCGCGAACGCGCCCGCGCCTTCCGCACCGCCGTCCAGGAGGCCACAGCGTGACCGAGGACCCGCGCCCGACCCGCCCCGACCGTCTCGAGCTGGGCGAGGGCATCCGCTGGACCGGCGAAGCTCTCGTCCTCGTCGATATCCTCAAGGGTCGCCTGCTGACGGCCCCCCAGGACCCCACCGCGCCCCTGCGGACGCTGGCCGAACTGCCCGTCCCCCTGGGCGCGGTGGCGCCCGTGGCGGGCCGGCCCGGCACCTGGATCGCCGCCGCGGGCACCGGGATCTGCCTGCTCGGCCCCGACGGAGCCACCACCTGGCCGGCGCGCCCCGAGGCGGATGCCCGCCCGCCCGGCGCATGAACGACGGCACCGCCGACCCGTCCGGCAGATTCTGGGCGGGCAGCATGGCCTACGACGCCGACGAGGACGCGGGCTCCCTCTACCGGGTGGATCACGACGGCACGGTGACCCGGGTCCTCGACGGCATCACGGTGCCGAACGGGCCCGCGTTCACGGCCGACGGACGCGCCATGTACCTGGCCGACAGCGCCCGGGGAGTCGTCCGGCGCTACCCCGTCGACCCGGCGACGGGCGGCCTCGGCACACCGACGACCTTCGTCACGGTGGACGGCGGCAGCCCCGACGGCATGGCGGTCGACGACGCGGGTGGCGTGTGGATCGCCGTCTGGGGCACCGGGACGGTGCGCCGGTACCGGCCGGACGGCGAACTCGACCGCACGCTGCGGCTGCCCGCCGCCCAGCCCGCCGGAGTCTGCCTCCAGGGCGACATCCTGCACATCACCACGGCCCGGGTCGGTCTCACCCGGCCGGGCCCCGACGACGGTGCCCTGTTCGCGGTCCGGGTCGAGGTGCCGGGCCCACCGGCGGCCGCCTATCGCCCGCATCCCGGTGCCGGGCCCGGGCCGACACCGGCACTGGCGGGCGCATGACGGCCCCATGGCCCCCGGCGGTCGGACCGGTGGTCTGCGTCGGCGAGACGATGACCGCGCTGGCCCCCGAACCGCCCGACGCCGTGGAAACCGGTGAGAGCCTGCGGCTGTCCGTGGCGGGCGCGGAGTCCAACGTGGCGATGTACCTGGCGGACCTGGGCCTTGCCGCCGTATGGCTCTCGGCCCTCGGCGACGACCCGTTCGGCCGGCGGGTGCGTACCGCCGTCGCCGCGGCGGGCGTCGACGTCTCGGGCGTACGGTCCGACCCGAACCGGCCGACGGGCCTGCTCGTGAAGGACCCGGGACCCACGGGCACCCGCGTCCACTACTACCGGCGCGGTTCGGCGGCCTCGGCGCTGGGGCCCGACATCCTGGACGACCCGCGGCTCGGGTCGGCGGCGCTCCTCCACCTCACGGGCGTGACCCCCGCGCTCTCGCCATCCTGCGCCGCCCTGGTGGAACGGGCGCTCGCCACCCCCGCGCCCGACCGCCCGTACGCCATCAGCTTCGACGTCAATCACCGCCCGGCGCTGTGGCCGGAGGGCACGGCCGCCGCGGTCCTCCGCGACCTGGCCGACCGCGCCGACATCGTCTTCGTCGGCCTCGACGAGGCGCAGCACCTGTGGGGCGCGGACCTCGACGCGGCCGGCGTCCGCACGCTGCTGCCGCATCCGCGCCTGCTCGTCGTCAAGGACGGCGGACGGGCGGCGACCGCCTTCGGCGACGGGACGGAGGTCACGGTGGAGGCCCTGCGCACGGAGGTGGTGGAGCCGGTCGGCGCGGGGGACGCCTTCGCCGCCGGTTTCCTGGCGGGGCTGCTGCGTGACGGGGACCTGACCTCGGCACTGCGACTCGGCCACATCACGGCCGCGTCCGCGCTCAAGGTGATCGGAGACCACGGCCCGCTGCCGGAATCCGGGACGGTCGAGCGGCTGCTCGGGCTGACGGACCGGGCATGGGCGGAGCGGAACACCCCCGAGCGCGCGGGGCATACGCCGTCCTCGCCGCCGCTCACCGGTTGACCAGAGGGCGGAACGCGCTCCGCACATCGGTTGTGGAGGCGCTGACGTACCTGTTCGACGCCGGGCCCGGGCCGGCCGGAATAGTACGTGTTGACTTCCTCCCCTCCTGAAGGAGGGGATTCCTAAATTCCCCGGTCCTCTTCCACTCGGTGAGCATGGCCGAGGTGGCGTTGTAGTTCACCCGCTCCTGCCGCAGCACCCACGGGTGCGTGCTGCCAGGGCCAGGTTGCAGACCTTCCGCACGCACCCGAACGTGCCCGACAGCTCGGCCGCCTGCGCATCGGACGAATAGAAACGGAACTTGAACGCTCGCTTCACATACGTGGCCCCCACGTCTCACGTGTTAGCGCATCAGCTTGTGACCCACTGCAGGTAGTTGGGGGTGGACGCCGGTCGCCCTGACGGCGAACCGGCTTTCCTGCAGCAGATAGCCGACGCCCAGCAGGGAGGCGTTGCCGAGGGCGACGGCCAGCGGGTCGTGCGGCCGGGACGCGGGGGGCGCGGGCTCCGGCACGGCGAGGGTCGATTCATCCATCCTGATCTCTTCCCGTCACGGCGTGGGTGCGCAGGGCGCTCCCTGGCACCCCGGCCCCGGGGGCCCCTCCCGAGGAGATCGGCGCGGGAGGCTCATGCCGCAGGGACGCCGTCGCTCCCGGGAAGAAAGCGAGGCGGCGAGATCAGATATTTTCTGACGAAACTACCGATATGGAGCAAATGCACCCACCAGGCCCTAGGTCCCGTCAAGAGTGGTCCACGGCCCCTTCCGGCACTATCGTCCGCTTCGTACCGTCAAGGGCTGCGGTATTCCGTTTCACGCCGACCGACTGGACCCCTTCCGTGCCCGATTCCTCCCACGCCGCCACCTGGCGCTTCGCCTTGCCGCATACGACGGCCGCCGTACCGCTGGCGCGCGCGCTGATCCGGAACACCCTGGCCGACATCGGGGCGCCGGTGGACGGCGACACCGCGGAGCTGCTGACGGCGGAGCTGGTGGCCAACGCGGTGCGGCACACGGACGGCGACGAGCCGATAG
This sequence comes from Streptomyces sp. NPDC007875, assembly GCF_042868035.1. Classification (NCBI taxonomy): domain Bacteria; kingdom Bacillati; phylum Actinomycetota; class Actinomycetes; order Kitasatosporales; family Streptomycetaceae; genus Streptomyces; species Streptomyces sp. NPDC007875. Next base: position 128,376 of record NZ_JBIADZ010000013.1, read on the forward strand.
AGCTGGTGGTGGAGCTGGTGCCGACCGGGGGCTGGCAGGTCGAGGTGCACGACCAGGACCCGAATCCGCCCGGCGGGCTGGACTCGCTGGGGCACCCCGAAGGTCCCAAGAGACCCGACAGCCTCGCCGAGGGCGGACGCGGTCTGCTGCTGATCCGGACCCTCAGCGCGGACGCGGGCTACCGGCCGACCCCCTACGGCAAGGCCGTCTGGTTCATCCTTCCGCCCACGGATGGCCCCGCGGAAGGCCCGGCGGAGCGCCCTACGGAGCACTGAGGGTCGCGACCAGCACCGCCTTGATCGTGTGCATCCGGTTCTCCGCCTCGTCGAAGACGACGGAGTGCTCGGATTCGAAGACCTCGTCGGTGACCTCCAGCTCGGTCAGCCCGTGCCGCTCATGGATCTCCCGGCCGACGTCGGTGCCCAGGTCATGGAAGGCCGGCAGGCAGTGCAGGAACTTCACGGCGTCGTTGCCCGTCGCGCGCAGCACATCCATCGTCACCGCGTACGGCCCCAGCAGCGCTATCCGCTCGTCCCACACCTCCTTGGGCTCACCCATGGACACCCACACATCGGTGGCGACGAAGTCCGCGCCGCGCACGCCCTCCTCGACGTTCTCGGTGAGCGAGATCCGGGCGCCGGTGGCCGTGGCGAGCTGGCGCGCCAGCTCCACGATGGTGCTGTCGGGCCACAGCAGGCTGGGCGCGACGATGCGGACGTCCATGCCCAGCAGGGCCCCGGTGACGAGGTAGGAGTTGCCCATGTTGTACCGGGCGTCGCCGAGGTAGGCGTAGGCCACCTGGTCCAGCGGCTTGTCGCTGTGCTCGGTCATGGTCAGCACGTCGGCGAGCATCTGGGTGGGGTGCCACTCGTCGGTGAGGCCGTTGTAGACGGGCACCCCGGCGTGCGCGGCGAGCTCCTCGACGACGCCTTGGCCGTGGCCCCGGTACTCGATCGCGTCGTACATCCGGCCGAGCACCCGCGCCGTGTCCTTCACCGACTCCTTGTGACCGATCTGCGAGCCGACCGGATCGAGATAGGTCGCGGAGGCGCCCTGGTCGGCGGCCGCGACCTCGAAGGCGCAACGGGTGCGGGTGGAGGTCTTCTCGAAGACCAGGGCGATGTTCTTGCCCCGCAGCCGCGGCTCCTCGGTGCCCGCGCGCTTGGCCGCCTTCAGCTCGGCGGCGAGCTCGATCAGGCGGCGGAACTCGTCGGCGGTGAAGTCCAGCTCCTTGAGGAAGTGGCGGCCGGTGAGGTCAATCGCCATAAGGGTGGCTCCTAGGTCACGGCGAACACGGCGGATCAGGGGCTACGGCGAGCGCCGCGGCCAGGAACCATGGAAGCATATACGATGCTCTGCATATATACGGAGACCAGGGGGTGAACCCTGGCATTACGGGTCCGCGGGCTCGCGTTACTGCTCTGCGGGCTCGCGTGACGCGTCCACGGGCTCGCCTACGGCTCGACCGGGTCCCGCTCGACCGGACAGCTCATGCACCGCGGCCCGCCCCGGCCCCGGCCCAGCTCGCTGCCCGGGATGTCGATGACCTCGATCCCGCACTTGCGCAGATAGGTGTTGGTCGTCGCGTTCCGCTCGTAGGCGACCACCACGCCCGGCTCGACCGCGAGCACATTGCAGCCGTCGTCCCACTGCTCGCGCTCCGCCGCGTGGACGTCCTGGGTCGCCGTGAGCACGCGGATGGAGTCCAGGCCGAGGGCCGCGGCTATCGCGCGGTGCATATGCTCCGGCGGATGGTCGGTGACCTTGAGGTCCTTGCTGCCCGCGCCCGGCTCGATGGTGTACGAGCGGAGCATCCCCAGCCCCGCGTACTGCGTGAAGGTGTCCCCGTCCACCATCGTCATCACGGTGTCCAGGTGCATGAACGCCCGCCCCTTGGGCATGTCGAGCGCCACGATCGTCCGGGCCGAACCGGCCTCGAAGAGCCGGTGCGCGATCATCTCCACCGCCTGCGGAGTGGTCCGCTCGCTCATCCCGATCAGCACCGCACCCTTGCCGAGCACCAGCACATCACCGCCCTCGATGGTCGAGGGATACGCGGCCTGCCCCTCCGACCAGACGTGGAAGTCCTCCTTGGCGAAGAGCGGGTGATGGCGGTAGACGGCCTCGTAGTGCACCGTCTCGTGCCAGCGGGCGGGCCAGCGCATCGCATTGATCGACACCCCGTCGTACACCCACGCGGAGGCGTCCCGGGTGAAGAGATGGTTCGGCAGCGGGTTGACCAGGAAGTCATCGGGCTCCATGGCGTGGAAGCGGACGGAGACCGGCTCCGGGTACCGCCCCAGATACTCCCGCTTGGTCATGCCGCCGATCAGCGCCTCGGTCAGCTCGGGGGCGCTCAGCTCGTCGAAGGCGGCGCGCAGATGGTCGGTGGCCAGGGGCCCGTACTCCTTCTCGTCGAAGACCCGGTCCAGCACCAGCGCCCGCGCGTCCGGCAGGCCCAGGCTCTCGGTGAGCAGATCCCCGAAGAGATGGACCTCGACCCCGCGGTCGCGCAGGACGTCGGCGAAGCCGTCGTGCTCCTGGCGGGCGCGGCGCACCCACAGGACGTCGTCGAAGAGCAGAGCGTCCTTGTTGGTGGGTGTGAGCCGCTTGAGCTCCAGGTCGGGGCGGTGCAGTATGACGCGGCGCAGCCGCCCGGCCTCGGAGTCGACATGGAATCCCATGCCCCCATCTTCGCCGCTCGCGGCCCGTTGTGAACGCCCGGCGACACGGATCACTCGCGCTGATCGCGATGGCCACCGCGGTTCCGCCGCACGGGGCGGGGCCTGCCGTCCGCGGCGGGCGGCTATCCGGCCGCCGGGGGGGCGGCTATCCGGCCGCCGGGGGGGGCGGCTATCCGGCCGCGATCACCACGATCAGCACCAGGGCGACCGCGATGAACCCCAGCAAGGCGGAGACCCACAGCTGGCCGGGCTTCAGATCGAGCCCGCCGCCGTCGTCGGTGCCGCCGCGCCGCCACCGTCGCCGTGCCTCGCGCCGGGTGGCGCGGGCCGCCGTCTCCTCGTGCTCCCGGCACTCCTCGGCCACGCCGCCGAACAGCGCCTTCCAGCCCTTCTCGCCGAACCCCGTGGGCTGCCGGGTGCCGGCGATCCGGCGCACCACCTCACGGCCCGCGCCGTCGGCGGCCGTCCACAGGCCGGGCAGGACGCACGCCATCAGCTCCGGAACCGCGCCGCGCTGCGCGTACGGGCGGACCAGCCCCTCGTACAGCATCAGCGCGTTGCGCACCCGCAGCCGGCGGCCGGGGTCCGCGGCCGGTCCGTCCGCACCGCCCTGGGCGCGCGGCGGCGGGTCGAGATAGAGCTGGGCGAGCAGCACCTTCTCGCAGACCGCGTCAGCCAGCTCCGGTCCGCGCTCGGGCGCGCGGCGCACCAGCTCGACCACGACGCGGGTGGCCCGCTCAGCGGGCAGCCCCTCGTCCAGCGCGCTCAGCAGCAGGCCGTCATCGGCCCCCCGCAGCGCCGCGGGCAGGTCGTCCCCGCCGTGGCGCAGCGCCTCGCGCAGCATCCGCGCCCCGGTGACCGAGACTCGGCGAACCCCCGCGCCCGCCGTCCTCGCCCGCTCCGCCGTGGTGTCGTCCGTGGTCTCCGTGCCTGTCGGGTCCTCTGTCTCTTTCACCATCGATGTCTCTCTCCTCACAGCGCCTCCAGCACCTCCCGTATCCGCGTGGCCGCCGCGGCGTCGAGCGGCTCGTCGCCGTCCTGCGCCAGGCGGGGCAGAAAGCCGCACAACACCGTCAGTTGCCGCTCGTCACCGGCCGCCCGCCGGATCCAGCCGACCAGCGCGTCCTCGGCCGCCCCGGCCGATCTGGCCCAGGTCAGCGCGGCCCGCAGCAGCTCGGCCAGCCGCGGCGCGCACCCCGGATGGGCCGCCAGCACCGCCGTGGCCAGCGGCCAGGCGGCGTACGGCTCCAGCTCCGGCACCTCGCACAGCCCCCACAGATGCGAGGTGCGGGTGGTGACCGCGCGCAACACCGTGAGCAGCGCCAAGTCCCGGCGGGGCCGCCGGGTGTCGCGCAGCCAGCGGGTGAGCGCGGTCAGTACGGTCTCCGGCTCGGTCCCGGCCAGCAGCCGCAGCACGCCGTAGGAGGTGGTGCGGCCGTCGTCGGCGCAGCCGATCCGGCCGAGTTCCTCCAGGGACGCCGCGATGGAGCCGGCCGTCAGGCCGTAGCCGTGGGCGAGCGCGGCGGTCTCGCGCTCCCGCTCGTCGTCGCCACGCGCCCAGTCGCGCAGCAGCCCGTTCACGGCCGGGCGCACCTCCGGGGCGCGGGACGCCTCGGCGAGTGCGGTGGCCGCCGCCATCCGCTGCACCGGGCTGTCGGTACGAGCCAGCGGCAGCGCCAGCTCGACCAGGCCGTAGAGGTAGTCGCGGGCGCACAGCACGCCCGCGGCGACCGCCGCGCGCACCCACACCTGGGGACGCGGATCGTCGCACAGCGCGCGCAGCCAACGGGCCATCGGGCCGCGGAGGTTGTGGTGGGCGTCCCAGGACTCGTGGAGCACGGCGAGTGCCAGCCGCCGCCCCTCGAACCACACCGCGCGCACGGGCACCGACGCGTCCCCGAGGTCTTCCACCCCATCGCCGTGGACCGCGCGTGCCGTGGCGAGCGAGGCCCCGGGGCGGGTGGCGAACAGCGGGCGGCCTGGCGCGTATTGCGGATCGAGCGTGACGGCCAGTTCCCAGGCCAGCAGTTCGGCGGCCTCCGCCATGAGGCTGTGCGCCGAGCCGTTGAAGACGGCGAGCGCGATCCGCAGCGCGGCGGCGCGCAGCCCGGGCAGCGCGGCGGGCAGGGTGCCGAGGCGCCCGGCCTCCAGGAACCACGCACGGGCCTGGCGCGGGGCGAACGACCGGCAGTGCTCCAGCAGCCGCTCCTCGGACAGCCTGCCCTCGGCGTGCGCGGCCAGCAGGCCGGCGAGCCGGGCGGCCTCGCCGGGCCGCGGCTCGTCCAAGCCGAGCGCCTCGGCCAGTTCGGGGCGCCGGGCGGCGGCGCGGGCCGTCTCCAGCAGCCCGGTGGGGCGGTCGGCGAGCAGTTCGGTGAGGTGGCGGTCGAGGACGTCGGCGGCGGCCGGGGGCTCGTAGGGCACGGCGTGGCGGCGGCCGCGCAGCAGCCGGTCTGCGGCCGGGCCGCCCGCGACCAGGACGACACAGAACGCCTCATGCCCGGCGAAGTGGGCGCGCAGCCGGTCCAGCAGCGGCTCGACCGCGAAGTCAGCCTGGTCGAGAGGGAGTTCGAGGAGATAGCCGTGGCCCCGCTCGGTCTTCTCCACGCCGAACGCCCCGTGGGGGATCCCGGACCCGAGCGGGAGGCCGGACTCATGCGGGGTACCGGACCCGTGTGGGATGCCGGGCCCGTACGGAATACCGGAACCGAGCGGGAGGCCGGACACGTGTGGGAGGCCGAGCCCAGGCGCAACGCCGGACCCCAGCCGGGAGACCCCGCCGCCGGCCAGCTCGGACAGCTCGGCGAGGAGGGCGAGCCCAGTCCAGGCGCGGCCGGTGCCGGGTTCGCCGCACAGCGCCAGCAGGCCCGTGCGCCGCAGATGGTCGCGCATCGCGGCATAGCCGGGGACGGTCCGGTAGAGCCGCCGCAGCCGGTCCACCTCCTCGCGGGGCACCGGGCCTTCGGGGAGGGGATACGGCGCCGGTTCGGCGCACAGCCGGGCGGGACCGACGGCGATATGCAGATGGGCGCGTGCCTCGCGCGCCGTGCGGGCACCGCCCGGCTGGCCCGCCCCGTCCAGCGGGCCGCTCTTGGGGATGGCCAGCCGCCGTCCCCGCGACTCCGCCGGGGCGTCGACGTCTTCCGATGCGCTCATCGCCCGCCGTCCTTCATGCCGTGGCCCCCGCTTCCGCTGTGGTGGTGATGGAGTGCCGGTGAATGCGCGAAGCGGGCGGCGGGGTTTCTCCCCCTGCCCGCCCCGCCGCCCTTCTCCGGTGCGGGGCACTGGGCCGTGCGCACCCCCGTCGCTCACGGTCCCGCGCCCTTTGTGCCACTCCAGGGTCGCCAGGGCACGGCGGGGCCGCTGTAGCCGTTTACACAGTCGCGGAGAACGCGTGGGGAGTGCGCGCCCGCGCTCAGTCGCGGGGTCAGTCGCGAGGGTCAATCGCGGGGCGCGCCGGGATGTGTTCCCCCGTCGCCCGTCCCTCGGCCAGCAGCCGCAGCAGTCCGATGTCCATCACCACGAAGCGGCGCGAGGCGGTCCGGACGACACCCTGGCCGCGCAGCAGCCGCAGCGCCTTGGCGACCGCCTCCCGGGTCGAGCCCACCGCGGCCGCGATGTCGTGCTGGGGCAGCGGCAGATCGACGGTGATCGCCCCGTCGGCGGCGGGGTGGCCGGTGCGCTCGGCGAGTTCGACGAGCCGGGCCGCCAGCCGCTGCAGCACCTTCTCCGAGGCGAGTGAGCGCCGCTCCCCGTCGGAGCTGCGCAGCCGGGAGCTGAACTGACGCATGATCAGCACGGTCGCGACGGGACGCGCCGCCAGATAGGCCCGGAACCGGTCACCGGAGACCACCACCGCCTCCATCCGGCCGAGCGCGGTGACGGTGGCGCTGCGTGAACCGTGGTCCACCGCGGCCTGGTCGCCCACGACCTCGCCCGTCCCGCGCAGCGCCAGGATCAGCCGCACCCCGCGCTCGGTCTCCACCGAGACGGTGGCCCAGCCGGAGGTGATCGCCACGACGAAGGTCGTACGGTCGTGCTCGCGCAGCACGACCTCGCCGGGGGCGTAGGCCCGGGGGGTGCCGAGGGCGAGCAGTGCGCGCCGGTCGTCGGCGGGAAGCGCGTGCAGGAAGGGCCGTCCGTCCTCGAAGAGGCTCATCCGCCCTCCCCGCTCAGCTCGTCGTCGTCATGCCTGCGGAGAACCCAGGGACCGGTCAGCACGCTAGGCAGCTGGCACGGGCACGTCAATGGTGCCGTAGCGGGTCGGTGCCGGATCCGCCGTTCTCCCCGGGATCCATACGAACTCCCGTACGCACGGCGGCGCCCGCGACGGTCGCGAGCGCGGCGGTCACCGCCGTGAAGACCCATCCGGCGCGCAACGCGTCCAGCCCCGGCCGTGCGGCGCCCCCGGTGATCACGACCAGCGCCGCGACGCCCAGGGCCGAGCCGCCCTGCCGGGACATCATGAGCACCCCGGAGCCGAGGGACAGCTGACGGGCCGGAAGCAGTCCGGCGGCCGAGAACATCACCGGCTGGTAGAGCCCCGCGCCGATCCCGGTGAGCACCAGCCCGGGCATGAACTCCACGACGTAGTGGGCACCCTCGCCGCCCGCGAGGAGCAGCCACCACACCGGCCCCGCGGCGAAGCACAGCCCGCCGACCACGGCCGTGGTCCGCTCCCCCAGCGCCCGGACGATCCGCCCCGACAGCATCGACACCACCAGGACGGTGAGCGGCCAGGGCGTGACGGCAAGGCCGGCCCGGGCCGAGGACCAGCCCCATGCCCCGGTGAACAGCATGGTCGCGGCGAGGATCGAGGCGGCGTAGGCGAGGAAGTAGCTGAGCAGCCCGAGCGTGGCGGCGGTGAAGGCACGGGTCCGGAACAGCGCGGGGTCCACCACCGGATCCGGATGGCGGCGTACGTGCGCCACGGCCAGCGCGCCCATGACCAGGCCGACGGCGAGGAAGCCGAGGGTGGCCGGGGCGCCGTAGCCCCAGTCCGCGGCCTCGACGCAGGCGGTGGCGAGGGAGCCGGTGCCGATCAGGACGAGCAGCGTGCCCAGCGGATCGAGGCGGCGGCGCTCGCCGCGGACGGGGCCGGTGCGGACGGGCCCGGTGCGCGGCAGCAGCCGCAGCCCGGCCACCCATGCCACCAGCACCACAGGCGGATTGACGAGGAAGATCCAGCGCCAGTCGAAGGCTGCCAGCAGCCCGCCCGCCACCGGCCCCGCACTCGCCGCGACCGCGCTCACCGCCGTCCAGACACCGACCGCCGTGGCCCGTTCGCGCGGCGGGAAGGCGGGCAGGGCGAGCGAGAGGGAGGTGGGCACCAGCACGGCCGCCGCCACGCCCTGCACCACACGCGCCGCGATCAGCGTGCCGAGCCCGGGGGCGGCGCCACAGGCGACCGAGGCGAGCCCGAACAGCGCGATGCCGGTCAGGAACGAGCGCCGCCCACCGGTCGCGTCGGCCAGCCGGCCGGCCGGGACCAGCAGCGCCGCGAGCACGATGGTGTAGGCGTTGAGCACCCAGGACAGCTCGGCGGTGGACGCCGAGCGGAAGTCCGCGCCGATCGCGGGGAAGGCGATGTTGACCGCGATCATGTCGAGCACGGCGAGGAACTGGGCCGCCGACGCGACGGCGAGGATCTGCCAGCGCCGACGGCTGCGGGTGGGGCCCGGATCGGGGGCGGTGGCGGGGGCCGCCGCGGGCACACCGGTCCCCTGGGCCTTCGAGGAAGGGGTCGTCATGCCCGTCCAGCATCGGCCCCGGGGCACGACGGAGCGAGTGGCAGGAGTGACAGCATGCGCTACATTCCTGCCATGCGGTCCATAGCCCTCGCCGTCACCCCGGGCATGCCGATCTTCGATCTGGCGGTGCCCTGCCATGTCTTCGGCACCGATCGCCCCGGGCTCCCCGACCCCTGGTACGAGCTGCGGGTCTGTGCGATCGGACCGGGCGGTACGGAGGCCGGTGACCCGGTCGCCGCCCGCTCGTGGTTCGCCGCCCACACCCCGTACGGCACCGAGGAGCTGATCACCGCGGACACGGTGATCGTCCCGGCCTCGGCCGATGTGCGCGGCGATCCGCCCGAGGAGCTGATCGCCGCGCTGCGCGAGGCCCATCGGCGCGGCGCCCGCATCGTGTCGCTGTGCTCGGGCGCGTTCACCCTCGCCGCGACCGGACTTCTCGACGGCCGTACGGCGGCCACCCACTGGATGTACGCGGCGCTGTTCGCCGAGCGCTATCCGGCCGTACGGCTCGATCCGTCCGTGCTCTACGTCGACCACGGCGATGTGCTGACCGGGGCGGGGTCCACGGCCTGCATCGACGTCTGTCTGCATCTGGTGCGCGAGGACTACGGCACCGAGGCGGCCAACACCCTGGCCCGGCAGCTCGTCGCGCCCGCCCACCGGCCCGGCGGCCAGGCCCAGTACATCGAGGCGCCGCTGCCGGAGCGCACCGACGACTCGCTCGCCCCGCTGCTGCACTGGGCCGCCGAGCGGCTGCACGAGCCGCTGACCGTCGCCGACCTCGCCCGCCGCGCCCACACCAGCCCGCGCACCCTGGCCCGCCGCTTCCACGCCGCCACGGGCACGACGCCGCTGCGCTGGCTGCAGGGCCAGCGAATCGCGCGCGCCCGGGAGCTGCTGGAGGGCGGCGATCTGCCGGTGGACCGGATCGCGGAGCTGTGCGGGCTGGGGACGGCGGCCAATCTGCGCCGCCACTTCACCCGGGCGGTGGGGGTGCCGCCGCACGACTACCGCCGCGCGTTCCGGGCCCGGGAGGCGCGGGCACCGGCCGTCTGATGCCGGGGCGGCCCGGGTCCGCCCCGGCCGCCCGTCGTCCCTGGGTGTCCGGGCCGGACCGCCTCCCGGCCGTTACAGCCGCGGGTCCACCGGCTCGGATTCCAGCGCGAGCACCGCGAACACGGCCTCGTGGACGCGCCACAGGGGCTCGCCCTCCGCCAGCCGGTCCAGCGCCTCCAGCCCGAGCGCGTACTCCCGCAGGGCGAGCGAGCGCTTGTGGCCCAGATGGCGCACCCGCAGCCGGTCCAGGTTCTCCGGGCGGGTGTACGCCGGGCCGTAGATGATCCGCAGATACTCGCGGCCCCGGCACTTCACGCCCGGCTGGACCAGCCGGCCGTCGCCCTTGCGCACGAAGCCCTGGAGGGGCTTGACCACCATGCCCTCGCCGCCGGCCGCCGTCAGGTCCAGCCACCACCGCACGCCCTCGGCGACCGACGCCTCGTCCTCGGTGTCGACGATCAGCCGCCGGGTGGGGGCCAGCAGCCGGGCGCCGTGGCCGTCGGCGGCCGGCTTCTCGGCCTCGATCATCCGGTCGATCAGGGCGAGCTGCTGATCATGGGGCAGCGCGGTGGCGAGGTTACGGCCCTGGGCGGCCAGGATCTGGAACGGCGCCATACGGATACCGTCCGGCCCGTCGACCGGCCAGCAGTAGCGCCGGTAGGCGTCGGTGAACGCGGCCGCGTCCGACGCCCGTGCACGCTGCTTGCCGAGCAGGGCGGACACCTCGACACCGCGTGCCTCCGCCCCCTCCAGCGCCGCGAGAACGCCGGGGAAGACGGCGCGGGAGGCGGCGCCCACCGCCGCGTACTGGTTGCGCAGCAGCCCCTCGGCCTTGAGCGACCACGGCATCAACTCGGCGTCCAGCAGCAGCCAGTCGGTGTCCAGCTCCTGCCACAGCCCGGCGCCGTCGATGGAGCGGCTCAGCACGCGCAGCACGGTCTCGGTGAGCTGGACGTCGTCGAAGAACGGCCGTCCGGTACGGGTGTGGATCGTGCCGGAGGCGCCGTCCGGCGCGCCGAAGCGCTCCCGTGCGAGGTCCGCGTCACGGCAGACCAGCGCCACCGCGCGGGAGCCCATGTGTTTCTCCTCGCAGATCACCTGGCGCACCCCGTCCGCGCGGTAGGCGGCGAACGCCTCCGCCGGGTGTTCGAGGAAGCCTCCGTCGGCGGCTCCGCCGCCGGTCCCCTCCTTGGAGGTGGCGGTCGGCGCCATGGTGGGCGGGAGATAGCCGAGCAGCCGGGGGTCAACCGCGAAGCGGCTCATGACCTCCAGCGCCGCCGCCGCGTTCTCCTCCTTGACCGCGATCCGGCCCATATGGCGGGTCTCGACGATGCGGCGGCCCCGCACATCGGCCAGGTCGAGCGGGCGGCCGTCGGCGCCTCCGGGGGCCTCGGTGGTCAGCGGTTTGACCGGTTCGTACCAGACCCGCTCGGCCGGGACGTCCACCAGCTCGCGCTCCGGCCAGCGCAGCGCGGTCATCCGGCCGCCGAAGACACAGCCGGTGTCGAGGCAGATGGTGTTGTTGAGCCAGGAGGCGCGGGGGGTGGGGGTGTGGCCGTAGACGACGGCGGCCCGGCCGCGGTAGTCCTCGGCCCACGGATAGCGCACCGGCAGCCCGAACTCATCGGTCTCCCCGGTCGTCTCCCCGTACAGGGCGTGCGAACGGACCCGGCCGGAGGTGCGGCCGTGGTACTTCTCGGGCAGCCCGGCGTGACACACCACCAGCGCCCCGCCGTCCAGCACGTAGTGGCTGACCAGCGACTCGATGAACGCCCGCACCCGGTCGACGAAGGCCGGGTCCGCGGTGTGCTCCCGGTCCAGCTGCTCCACGGTCTCGGCGAGGCCATGGGTGACCCGCACCTTGCGGCCCTTGAGATAGCGGCCGAGCTTGTTCTCGTGGTTGCCGGGCACGCACAGGGCCGTGCCGGAGGCGACCATGCCCATCACCAGGCGCAGCACCCCGGGGCTGTCGGGGCCGCGGTCGACGAGGTCGCCGACGAAGACCGCCGTACGGCCCTCGGGGTGGGCGGCGTCGACCGGGCGGCCGGACTCGTCGCGGCGCAGGGCGTAGCCCAGCTTGCCCAGCAGGGTCTCCAGCTCGGAGCGGCAGCCGTGGATGTCGCCGATGATGTCGAACGGGCCGCTGAGATGGCGCAGATCGTTGTAGCGGCGCTCGGTGACGACCTCCGCGGCCCCGGCCTCCTCGACGCCGCGCAGGATATGCACCTTGCGGAACCCCTCGCGCTCCAGGGACTTCAGGGAGCGGCGCAGCTCACGGCGCTGGCGGGGGATGACATGGTCGGGTATCCCGGCGCGGTCGGGGCGCTGGGCGTTGCGCCGGGCGCACTCGCCCTCGGGGACGTCGAGGACGATCGCCACCGGCAGGACGTCGTGTTCGCGGGCGAGCCCGATCAGGCTGCGGCGCGACTCGCTGCGGACGTTGGTGGCGTCGACGACGGTCAGCCGCCCGGCGGCCAGCCGCTTGCCCACGATGTAGTGCAGCACGTCGAAGGCGTCGGGGGTGGCGCTCTGGTCGTTCTCGTCGTCGGCGACCAGCCCCCGGCAGACGTCGGAGGAGACGATCTGGGTGGGCAGGAAGTGGTGCCGGGCGAAGGTGGACTTGCCGGATCCTGTGGTGCCGACGAGCACCACGAGGGACAGGTCGGGCACGCCGATCGGGCGCGTCTCCTCGGTCATGCTGCTGCCTCCTCCGTCGTGATCGTGGTGCTGTCGCCGCTCCGGCTGTCCGTGCCGTCGCCGCCGCCCTCGGCCGCCAGGCGGAAGAGCGCGAGCTGGGTGGGCGGGCCGACCTGGGGGTCCTCGGGGCCGACGGGGCGGAACTCCACCGCGTAGCCGTGCCGTTCGGCGACCTGCTCCGCCCAGGTCCGGAACTCCTCGCGCGTCCACTCGAAGCGGTGGTCGCCGTGGCGCATCCGCCCGGCGGGCAGGGTCTCCCAGCGCACGTTGTACTCCACGTTGGGCGTGGTCACCACGACGGCCTTGGGCCGTGCGGCGCCGAACACGGCGTGCTCCAGGGCGGGCAGCCGGGGCGGATCCACATGCTCGATCACCTCGCTGAGCACCGCCGCGTCATATCCGGCGAGCCGGGAGTCGGTGTAGGTGAGCGCGCCCTGGGTCAGCTTCAGCCGGGCCGACGACTGCCGCTCGACCGTGCCGGTGTCCAGTCCCGGACGGTCCGGCCCCGGACGGTCCAGCCGCAGCCTCCGTGCCGCCTCGTTGAGCGCGCGCATCGACACATCGACGCCCACGATCTCGGTGAACCGCGCCTCCTTCAGCAGTGCGCCCAGCAACTGGCCCTGGCCGCAGCCCAGATCGAGCACCCTGGCCGCCCCGGCCCCGCGCAGGGCGCCGAGTATCGCCTCCCGCCGCCGTACCGCCAGCGGCACCGGCCACTGCTCGGCGCCCTCTTCGCCGTCGTCCTCCTCCAGTGGCTCGGCCGCCGGTTCGCCGATGGCGTTGTCGACGGCGTTGTCGATCTCCTCCGGCTCGGTGTCGTCGGCCTCGGCGAGCCGTGCCAGCTCCAGCCGCTCCAGCGCGCTGCGCGTCAGCGACCGGCGCCGGGCCAGATAGCGGTTGGTGATCAGCCGCTGCTCGGGGTGGCGCTCCAGCCAGCCCTCGCCGGAGCGCAGCAGCTTGTCCACCTCGTCCGGGGCGACCCAGTAGTGCTTGGCGTCGTCGAGCACGGGCAGCAGCACATACAGATGGCGCAGGGCGTCCGCCAGCCGCAGCTCGCCCTCCAGCACCAGCCGTACGTACCGCGAGTCGCCCCAGCGCGGGAACTCCTCGTCCAGCGCCACCGGCTCGGCCGTCACCGCCCAGCCCAGCGGTGCGAAGAGCCGCTCGACCAGCGCGGCGCCGCCGCGGGCGGGCAGCGCGGGCACCTCGATCCGCAGCGGCAGCGCCCGCTCCGGCAGTTCGGGCCGGGCCTTGCACTGACCCCTGAGCGCACTGGAGAAGACCGCGCTCAGCGCGACCGCCAGCAGTGAGGAGGCGGCATACGGCCGGTCGTTGACGTACTGCGCGAGCGCCGAGTCGGGGGCGCCGCCCCGGCCCTTGCCGCGGCCCCGCCGCACCAGCGCCACGGGATCCACTTCCAACAGCAGCGCCGCGGTGCAGCGTTCGGCGGTCGCCTCGGGATAGAGGACATGCGCGGTGCCGTAGGAGGTCGAGAACCGCTGCGCCTTGTCGGGGTGCTTGTGCAGCAGAAACCCGAGGTCGGTCGCGGGGCGCTCGGCGGTGCCGGTGGTGGTTATCGTCAAGAACACCCGTCCGAGTATCGCCCGGTGCCCCTTCCTCACCTAATGGTTTCTCACCACGGCGGCCAGCTCCGCGATCCGCTCCGGCCCGACCCGGCAGCAGCCGCCGATGAGCCGCGCCCCCGCGTCCCGCCATGCCTTCACCCGCCCCGGGTCGAAGGTCGCCCGGCCGCGCCAGCTCCGTGCCGTGGCATCCCATTCCTCTCCGCTGTTCGGATAGACCACCACCGGCTTGCCGGTGATGTCGGCCGCGATCTCCACGGCCCGGTCCGCGTCGCCCGGATCACAGCAGTTGACGCCGACGGCGATCACCTGGTCGACCCCCGCGGCCAGGGCGAACGCATCCCTCAGGGGCTGCCCGGCCCGGGTGGTCTCCCCGGCGATGCTGTAGGAGAGCCATACCGGCACCCCGCATCCCTCGACGGCGCTCAGCAGCGCCGCGGCCTCATCGGCGTCCGGCACCGTCTCCAGCGCCAGCGCATCGGGTCCGGCCGCGGCCAGCGCCTCGATCCTCGGCCGGTGGAACCGCGCCAGCTCGGCCACGCTCAGTCCGTACCGCCCGCGGTACTCGCTGCCGTCCGCCAGCATCGCCCCGTAGGGCCCGACGGAGGCGGCGACCCACACCGGCTCCGCGATCCGGTCACCCACGGCCCGGTCACGGGTGGTCGCGCGCTCGGCGGCCGCCCGCTCGGCCGCCGTGCGCGCCAGCTCGACACTGCGCCTCAGCAGCGCCGTGGCCTCCTCGTGGCTCACACCCCGGTGGGCGAAGCCCTCGTAGGTGGCCTGATAGCTGCTGGTGATGAGCACCCGTGCGCCCGCCCGTGCGTAGGCGGTGTGGGCCGCCTCGATCTGCCCCGGGTCATCGGCCAGCAGCCGGGCCGACCACAGCTCGTCGGAGAGATCACAGCCCTGTGCCTCCAGTTGGTTGGACAGCCCGCCGTCGAGGACGAGCGGCCCGCCCTCCAGCGCGGTGGCCAAGGGCGTGCGGGATACGGACATCACGGGTGCTCCTGGTGGTTCGCTCAGCCCAGCTGGGCCTGGACCTGGGAGGAAATCAGCTCCAGGTGGTCGAGGTCCTGGAGGTCCAGCATCTGGAGGTACATCCGGGAGGCGCCCGCCTGCGCATAGCGCCCGATCTTGTCGACGACCTCGGCCGGGGAGCCCGCCAGGCCGTTCTCCTTCAGCTCCTCGACCTCCCGGCCGATCGCCGCGGCCCGCCGGGCGACCTCGGCGTCGTCCTTGCCCACGCACGCCACGAGCGCGTTGGAGTACACCAGGTCGTCGCCCTTGCGGCCGGCGGCCTCGGCCGCATCCCGCACCCGGCCGAACTGGCGCTCACTGTCCTCGACCGAGGCGAACGGCATATTGAACTCGTCCGCGTACTGGGCGGCCAGCCGCGGCGTACGGTTCGCCCCCTGGCCGCCGATCAGCACCGGCACCTTGCTCTGCGCGGGCTTGGGCAGCGCCGGGGAGTCCACCAGCTGGTAGTGGGCACCGTCATAGCCGAAGGTCTCGCCGACCGGGGTCTGCCACAGCCCGGTGACGATGGCCAGCTGCTCCTCCAGCCGGGCGAACTTCTCCTTGGGGAAGGGGATCCCATAGGCCCGGTGCTCCTCCTCGAACCAGCCCGCGCCCAGGCCCAGCTCGACTCGTCCACCCGACATCTGGTCGACCTGTGCGACCTGGATCGCCAGCACACCGGGCAGCCGGAAGGTGGCGGCGGTCATCAGCGTGCCCAGCCGGATCCGCCGGGTCTCGCGGGCCAGCCCGGCCAGGGTGATCCAGGCGTCGGAGGGGCCCGGGAGGCCGTCCACGCTCCCCATGCGCAGATAGTGGTCGGACCGGAAAAAGGCGTCGAATCCGAGGTCCTCGGTGGCCTTGGCGACGGTGAGCAGAGTGTCGTAGGTCGCCCCCTGCTGGGGCTCGGTGAAGATGCGAAGATCCATGGCCCCCATCCTGCCTCTTCATGCGGCACCACCCCACTCCCCGCCCCACTCGCGGAACGTGAGATGCCTGAGCATCCCGTGCACCCGGTCCCGGGCCTCGTCCGCCGCGTCGATCGCCTCCACGCACTGCCAGTACAGCGCCTCCTCCTCCGTATTGGAGGCGACGCCGACCAGCGCGAACCCCGCCTCCGCGAGCAGATCCCCCAGCGCCAGCAGCACCTCTCTCGGATCGCGCACCTCCGAGAGCTGTGCGGCCCGTAAACCGCCGCCGCGCAGCGTGGGGTGGTGCAGCGCCGGGTGGAACAGGGCGCCGCGCGCCCGCCCGCCCGCCTCGCACAGACCGCGCGCCTCCGCTCGCGCGGCCGCCGGGCCGCTCACCACGAAATAACCGCCGACCGCCTCGGCCAGCGCTTGAACCTGCCAGGCTTCGGCCACGATGTCGTGCACGCCCCCGGCCTTCGCCAGGGCGTGCCGGGTGACACCGATCAGCCGCATCGCGTCCATTCCCCGCACCCCTCTCAACGGACTTCCGAGCCCGTCACTCCTCCACTACCCAGAGTGATAACTAACAGGCCGAAAAGCTAGGGGAATTCAGGAATCTGTTGACAACAGTTGCGATGTGGATAACTTTTTCACTACGGAGAGTGACGAAGTGGAGGGTTGAGAGCCCGTAGGCCATCCGAGATCACGGTTCACTGGCAGAGCGCCCGTTCACTGTCATAGTCCCCCGTTCACCGCCAGACCCCCTATTCACCGCCAAAGCCCCCGTTCGCGGTCAGCGCCCGTCCACGATCAACCCCCGTTCGCGGTCAGCGCCCTCCGTTCACCGGAAACCGCCCCTCGTTCCGGTCGATCTTCGCCGAGAGCGCCGCGAGCGCGTCGATCCCCAGCACCTCGCAGAACTGGAGCAGATACGCCAGCACGTCGGCGACCTCGTCCTCGACCCGGGCCGCCTTCCCCTCGTCCTCCATCACCCGCGCCGACTGCTCAGGCGTCAGCCACTGGAAGATCTCCACCAGCTCCGACGCCTCGACGCTCAGCGCCGCCGCGAGGTTCTTGGGGGTGTGGTACTGCTGCCAGTCGCGCGCCGCCGCGAAGGCCGCCAGCCTGCGCTGCAGCGCCGCCACATCCAGGCCGTCACTCCGGCCGCCGGTCCGGCCGTCGGTTCGTCGCTCGCTCTCATAGGACTCGCTCACGCCCCAGGTCTACCACCGTGACGGGGGCGTCCCCGACCGCCCCCGTCACGTCCCCCACCGTCCCCACGAGCCGGATGTGCCCCCGTGCGCACATCCGGGCCGCCACCCCCAGGAGCTCCCGCGCCTGCCGCCGGTCCAGACACCGGTCGAAACCGTCGGCCAGCACGGTCAGCACCTGCCGCGCGGGGAGCACATCGGCCGCCGGGTCCACGGCCAGCACACCGGGCCCGGTCAGCAGCACGAGCGCGAGCGCGAGATACCGCAGCTCGCCGTCGCCCAGCCGCTCCACGGGCATCGCGCCGAGCTCCCCCTGCTCGACCAGGGCTCGCACCACCCCGTCCGCGCGCCCCTCGGTGACCAGGCCCTCCACCGGCCCGACGCACCCCGCGCGGACCGCCGCGACCAGCGCCGCATGGCGCGTGCCGCACTCCCGGCTGGTCCGCCGCAGCACCGCCGCCAGGTTCTCGCAACAGCCGCGCAGCCGCCCGTCCCTCGGCACCGCCGGCGCCCGCATCCGCTCCGGCCGCGGATCGCAGGGGAAGACCGAGCGCAGTGCGATGACCACCTGCTCGGCGGCGGCCAGCGCGAGCCGCTGCCCCTCCGTCGTGCCCGCGACCCGCAGCGGCAGCAGCGAGGTCGCCAGCCGGTCGTCGGGCAGCGGGGCGCGGGTCACCGCGACCGCTCCCGCCGTATGCCAGGCGGCCTGGACACAGCGCCGCCCCGGGTCGCGCAGTGCCGTCTCCAGCAGCGTCTCCCCCGCCCCCGTCATCCGCTCGCCCACGATGCGCAGTTCGGGCTCGGCCTGTACGGCGACGTCGAGCTGTACGGGCCCGACCGGGCCGTCCACGGTGCAGCCGATGCGGAACCCGCGCCGCCCCTGCCGGTCCGGCCGCGCCCGGCGCGGGATGTACGCGGCCGGGTCGCGGAACACCTCCGCGAGCCGGGCGCCGCCCGCGAGCCGAGCGAGCGCCGCGTACGCCTCCAGCACCCCGGACTTACCGCTGCCGCTCGGACCGGAGATCAGGGTCAGCGGGCCCAGCGAGAAGGCGGCGCGACGGTGGGTCTTGAAGGCCGACAGCCTCAACTCGGAGACCACTGGCCGCAGTTCGGTCCTGGCGGGCAGGAGCCCGGATGCGCTCATGCTCCGGAACATATCTCTGGCACATACCGCTGAACCGTTACGCCTTCCGTATCTTCCTACCATCGGGGGATAGCCGCGGTGGCCCATGATGACCAAGTGGCGGCGGATGGCCAGAGATCGGGGAGTTGAGGACGGAATGGGGGGCCATGACTGACAGCACCTTCTGGATCGCGGCCCTCACCGGCGGCACCGCCGTCCTGGCCAGCTGGGTCACCAGCCGCGGCAACACCCGGGCCGCCCGGATCCAGGCGGACACCGCGGTGCTCGCTCAGCGCACGGAGCGGCTGCGCGACAGCAGGCGCAGCGCGTATCTCGATCTGATCGAACAGACCCACAGCATCGGCGAGTTGTACTGGGAGATCGCCGCCGTCCAACGAGCCGCCGAGGCGGGGCGCCGCCCCGCCCTCCTGGATGAGTTGGACGAGTTGGCCGAGCTCGCCGAGCGCGAACGCGATGAGTACGGCAAGCTGCGCCGCTGTGTACGCGTGGTCGAGCTGGAGGGCCCGGCCGCCGCGGCCACCGCCGCGAACGCGCTGCAGAAGGCCACCGGTCCGTTCCATCGCGCCCTGGGCGCGATGCGCTCCGGCGAGCCGGAGGCGCCACAGCGCTTCCATGACGCCTTCCGCCCGTTCTGGCAGGCCCTCACGGACTTCGTCGAGGCCGCGAAGACGGCCCTCCACGAGGCGTAGCGGGGCGCCTCGACGGCCGTGGCGGGGCGTCGCCGCGGGTCGCCTCGACGAGCCGAGGCGCGGGCCTCGACGAGCGTGACGGTTGGCTTGTCAGGAAGCGGACGGTGCGGGAGGAGGGGCGCCCGCGACAGACCGCCACCGACCTCAATTTTGTCAGCAACATGTCAGTCCGCACCACTTCACGGCCCGACCGCACACCGGCACCGGAGACTCGGACGGTGGCCGTCGGCCCGGGGCTCGAGAGGCGCCATCAGCACGGATGCTGATACGCGGGCCGCTCCCCTAAACCCTTTGGCGGAGCCGCCCTCAGCCCCCAGGCCGATTTCCACGGGGACCCATGGTGCGGCCTGAACAGCTGTCCTAGCGTGCCCTTTACTGGAACCTTAAATCCCTAAGGAGCGTCATGTTCGGGCGAATAGGACGGTTTTCCGTCCACCGTCCATGGCTGGTCGTCGTGATGTGGGTCATCGCGGCGGTCGGCCTGGCCATCCTGGCCCCACCGCTGAAGTCAAGCACCGACCAGGCCGACTTCCTGCCGTCGCACTACGAATCGGTGCGGGTGACCAAGCTCCAGGAGCAGGCGTTCCCGCAGCACGAGACCGCGGCCGCCATCCTGGTCTACCAGCGGTCGGACGGCGGAAAACTCTCCGAGGCCGACAAGGCCGCCGTCACCAAGGCGACCACAGGGTTCCAGGACGAGAAGTACAAGACCTTCAAGTCCGTGGTGACCACGCCCGAGGCCGTCTCCAAGGACGGCAAGATGGCGCTGGCCAACGTGTACTTGACCAAGGAGGACATCTACAACGAGGACACCCAGCAGTCGATCAAGGACCTGCGCGCGGACCGCGACAAGCTGCTGAAGGGCACCTCGCTGAAGGTCGACGTGACCGGTCCGTCGGCTTCTGCCCTCGATGCCACCGAGTCCTCGGGTGACACCGACGCCATGATCATGATGGCCACCCTGGTCCTGATCATCGTGCTGCTCGGCGCCATCTTCCGCAGTCCGCTCATCGCGCTGATGCCCGTGCTGATGATCCTGGTGATGTTCATCATGGCCCAGGGTCTGATCGCCACCGCCAGCGACTGGTTCGGGCTCGAGGCCGACAGCAGTGTGTCCGCGATCCTGATCGTGGTGCTGTTCGGCGTCGGCACGGACTACATGCTGTTCCTGCTGTTCCGCTACCGCGAACACCTCCGTAAGGGCCAGCAGCCCAAGGAGGCCCTGGTCGACGCGGTCACCCGGGTCGGCGAAACCATCGCCTCGGCGGCCGGTGCGGTCATCGTGGCCTTCCTCGCCCTGGTGCTGTCGACGATGGGCAGCATGCGCGCCATGGGGCCCTCGCTGGCGATCTCCGTCGCGGTGACGCTGGTGGCGGCCCTCACCCTGGTGCCCGCGGTGTTCTCGCTGCTGGGAACGAAGGCGTTCTGGCCGTCCAAGGCGTGGAAGAAGGTCCCCCGCAACCGGCTCGCCAACGGCGTCGGCTCCCTGGTGTCGCGCCGTCCCGGGCTGATCGCCGCGGTGTCCGCCGGTGTGCTGGCGGCCCTCGCGGTGGGCGCGCTCGGCTTCAAGGCCGAGTTCGACACCGAGAGTTCGCTCCCCAAGGACCTGGAGTCCGTCCAGGCCATGGCGGATCTGCAGAAGAGCTTCTCGGCCGGCGAGTCCGACCCGAGCCTGGTGTACGTCCAGTCGAACGGCGACAAGCTGGACGCCACGGCGCTGACCGGGTTCCGGCAGAAGCTGGGGGCGGTCGAGGGCGTCGGCGAGGTCTCCCCCGCCGTGCTCAACCCCAAGGGCGACGTGGCCCAGTTCAGCGTGGTGCTGAAGTACCGGCCCGCCTCCGAGAAGGCCATCGAGCTGGTCGCCGGGGAGCTGCGGGACACCGCGCACGGCTCCGCGCCCGAGGGCGCCAAGGTCCTGGTGGGCGGGTCGACCGCGGTGCTGGCCGACATCGAGGACGCGGTCAACCACGACTACCGGCTGGTGTTCCCGGTCGCGGGCCTGGCCATCATGCTGATCCTCGGCCTGCTGCTGCGCAGCGTGGTGGCGCCGCTGTATCTGATGCTCGCGGTCGGCCTCGGCTTCGCCGCGACCCTGGGTTCCACGGTCTGGCTGTTCCAGAACGTCCGGGGCGAGCACGGCCTGCTCTTCATGCTGCCGATCATCGTCTATCTGTTCGTGGTGGCGATCGGCACGGACTACAACATCCTCATGGTGGCCCGGCTGCGGGAGGAGGTCCGGAAGGGCAAGACACCGGCCGAGGCGGCCCGGCTCGCGGTGGCCCAGTCGGCGCCGACGATCGGTTCGGCCGCCATCATCCTGGCGGGCACCTTCGGTGTGCTGATGCTGGCCAGCAACACCATGCTCCAGCAGATGGGCTTCGCCGTCGCCTTCGGCATCCTGCTCACCGCGTTCATCATGGCGCTGCTGCTGGTGCCGACGGTGACCGCGATGCTCGGCTCCAAGGCGTGGTGGCCCAACCACCGCCACGACTCCCCCGGCACGCCCGGCGTCTCCGGCCCCGGACGGGCCGAGGAGCCCGATGCGGCGGGCGAGACCGTACGGGTGTGACCTGACGCTCCCTCGGACGCCCGAACGGCGCGGTGGCCCTTCGCGACATGGTCGCGGAGGGCCACCGGTGCGAGAGGCGGTCCCCGACGCCGAGCACAAAGCCGATCGCAACGCACTGAAGAAGCTGATCGCAGCGCGCAGAAGGGCAGCTCGATGGACCGCTGGGACCGGGTGGGGCGGCTGGCCGCGTACGGAAGCGCCGCCGCCATGGCCCCGTATGCCGTGATCAAGGTGTCGTGGGTGGTCGGCTCGCTGCTCGGACTGGCGCCGGTCGGGGCCGGGTTCGGGCTCGCCGAGTGGGTGGTGCTCAACACCGTGACGGTCGGCATGGCGGCCGTCGGGATCGCTCTCGGGCTGGCGCTGGCCCGGCCGTGGGGGATGCGGCTGCCGGGGGTGCCGGTGGTGGTCTGCGCCTGGGTCGGCGCGGGGTTCCTGGTATCGATGCTGCCGTACGCGCTGGTCGACTCGCTGCTGTCGGAGCCGGACGCCTCCGGGGGCGACAGCGACCCCACGATGCCAGGCTGGGAGGCGGCGCTGATCCAGTTCGGCTTCATCGGCATGGGCCTGGGTCTCACTCTCGCGCTCCCCGCCTATCTGCGCAGGCGCTGGCCGGAGGCGTTCACCGGCCGGGGCGGCGGGCCCTCACCGCTCGGCCGGGCGGCCGTGGCGCTCGGTGCCGCCGTCGGGCTGATGTGGCTGTACTGGGCGGCGGGCGGCACCGCCGGGCTCGCCCATCCCGACGAGGGCCGCGCCACCTGGCGCCTGCTGTGCGGGATCTGCGGCACATGGGCGCTGGTCGCCGCGTTCGCCGTGGCACGACCGGGCCGCGAAGGACCCGGTCGGCTCCCCCGCTGGCTGCCGTCGGTCCTCGGCTGGCTCGGCTCGGGCTCGCTGTTCGCGTGGAACGGCTGGAAGCTGCCCCTCACGCTGTACGTCGCGCTCGCGGCGCCCCCGGACGTCGTCCTCCCGGAGCGGCTGGGCCTCGCGATCGCCCTGCACCTGTGCGCCGTCGTGGCGGGCGGCGCGATGATGTGGACGCTCACCCGGGGCCCGTCCCGGACCCGCCCGGAAGTCGCCGCCGCCCCGCCCGGCTGATGCCGCGCGGGCGCGCCGAGGCCGGCCGGATACACCAGCTGACGCCTCGCGGGCGGTCGCGGATGCCGGATCGGTGCGCCGGTCCGGCCGCGGCACGGCGCGCATCGCGGCCCTCGTCCTGCCCTCCGGTGCCGGCCCGTGCCGGTGCCACGCGTCCCGCTATGCCGTTGCCTGCTCGCGCGCTGCGGCTGCCGTCCGCGACATCGCCGCGGGGGCGGTGAAGAGCGCGTGGACGGCCGCGTGGACCTGGTCGGCGACCACCTCGGGTGTGGAGGTGTCGAGCTTGCCGGAGGGAGCGGATGCGCGGCCGTCTCAGCCGCCGCGCGGCGCTGCCCTCAGGAAGCCGATGGGGGACGTCATGGACCATGACGGCCCCGCGGGTCAGATTCCCTTCGCCGCCGGCTCGAGAATGGCCACGCACTCCACATGGTGCGTCACCGGGAAGAGGTCGAAGGCACGCGTGCGGCGCGGGGAGTAGCCCTCCTCGCGGAAGTACTTCAGGTCGCGGGCGAGTGCCGCCGGGTCGCAGGCGACGTAGACGATGCGGCGGGCGCCCAGGGCCGCGAGGCGGGTCACCGTCTCCTTGCCCGCGCCCGCGCGGGGCGGGTCCAGGACGATGAGGTCGGCCTCGGTGATCCCGGTACGCGGCAGCACCTGCTCGACCTTGCCGTGCTCGATGCGGACGCGCTCCAGGTCCTGGAGGTTGTGCCGGGCGTCCTCGACAGCGCGCTTGCTCGACTCGATGCCCAGCACCGCGCCGCGCTCCCCCACCCGCTCGGCGATCGCGCCCGCGAAGAGGCCGACTCCGCAGTACAGATCGAGGGCCGTCTCGCCCTGGCGGGGCATCAGGCCCTGCATGACGGCCTCGACCAGGACGTCCGCCGCCTTGGGGTGGACCTGCCAGAAGCCGGCCTCGCCGACCCGCCAGGTGCGGCCCGCCGCACGCTCGCGGACGAAGGGGCGGCCGTGGACGCGGTGCACCAGACGGGCCCGGTCACGGCCGCGGGACTCGCTGACCCGCAGCACCGAGACCGGCCGGTCCAGCTCGACGATCGGCAGCCGGCCGCCGGGGCGCGGGGTGAGGACGACCTGACGGTCGGAGGAGCCGGTGGCGGCGATGGCCTCCACGCCGGCGATCTGGGGCCATTCACGCTTCTCGACGCCGAGTTCGGTGACGCCGGGGGCGGCGATCAGGCAGTGGTCGATCGGCTCGACCTCGTGCGAGCGGTGGCGGCGCAGTCCGGGCCGGCCCTGCTCGTCCACCGCGTACTGCACCCGCGTGCGCCAGGCCGGGACCTCGCCGCGGGCCACCTTGTCGCCGGGCGCGGGCTCGACCGTGCCGTCCCAGCCCGCCTCGGCGGGGGTGAGTCCCGCCAGCCGGGCCAGCTGCTCGGTGATCACCTCGGCCTTCAGCCTGCGCTGGGCGCCGGGGGCCGCGTGCTGCCAGTCGCAGCCGCCGCATTTGCCGGGGCCGGCGAACGGGCACGGCGCCTCGACCCGGTCCTTGGAGGCGTCCAGCACCCGCACCGCGTCGGCGCGCAGGAAGCGCGCGCCCTCCTCGCCCTCGGTGACCCGGGCGACGACCCGCTCACCGGGCAGTGCGTGCCGGACGAAGAGCACCTGGCCCTCGCCGGTCCTGGCGACGCAGTGGCCGCCGTGCGCCACCGGGCCGACCTCGACCTCGTACTCCTCGCCGACCAGCGATGCCTTGGGTTCACTTTGCATGGCGGGTTCAGGCTCCAGAGGGGGTGAGGGGGCGCGGTGGGACAACAGCCCACCAGTCTACGTCGCGCCCGCCCTCACCTCGTCACGCCCTGAACCCCCGGGCCCCCGGCCCGGGGGCCCGGGGGCCACCGTCAGGGAACCTGCGAGGTGACGCCCGGCTTCTCGTCCTTGGGCCCCTTCTCGCCCTTCTCCCGCTTGGCCGGGATCACCGGACCGCGCCGCACCGCGCCCGGGGCGTTCCACTCGGCCCGCTTGCGCGCCCGCTTCCGGGCCAGCTCGGAGGAGTCCAGCTGCCACGGCACGGAGGTGACCATGACGCCCGGGGTGAACAGCAGCCGCCCCTTGAGCCGCAGCGCGCTCTGGTTGTGCAGCAGATGCTCGTACCAGTGGCCGACCACGTACTCGGGGATGAAGACGGAGACCACATCGCGCGGGCTCTCCCGGCGCAGGCCCTTGACGTAGTCGATGACCGGCCGGGTGATCTCACGGTAGGGCGAGTCGAGGATCTTCAGCGGCACATCGATGCCGCGCTCCTGCCACACCCTCTGCAGCGCCTTGGTCTCGGCGGGGTCGACGTTGATGCTCAGCGCCTCCAGCCGGTGGGAGCGCATCAGCTTGGCGTAGGCCAGGGCGCGCAGCGTCGGCTTGTGGACCTTGGAGACCAGCACCAGGGAGTGCACCCGGGAGGGGCGCACCTCCTCCTCGTCGAGCTGTTCGGTGGCCGCCGCGAGCTCCTCGGAGACGCCGTCGTAGTGGCGCCTGATGGCCGTCATGGTGACGTAGAAGATGACCATGCCGAGCAGGGCGACCCAGGCACCGTGGGTGAACTTCGTCAGCAGCACCACGACCAGCACCAGGCCGGTGAAGAAGGCCCCGAAGGTGTTGATCGCGCGGGCGCGGACCATACGGCGGCGGGCGTTCGGGTCC
Source organism: Streptomyces sp. NPDC007875 (assembly GCF_042868035.1). Classification (NCBI taxonomy): domain Bacteria; kingdom Bacillati; phylum Actinomycetota; class Actinomycetes; order Kitasatosporales; family Streptomycetaceae; genus Streptomyces; species Streptomyces sp. NPDC007875. Next base: position 153,431 of record NZ_JBIADZ010000013.1, read on the forward strand.
CGCTCGGTCGCCAGATGGCGGTTCCAATGCCGCACCATGCCGGTCTGGCTGAGGGTGAAGGAGACGAAGACGCCGACGATGTAGAGCTGGATCAACCGGGTGGAGTCGGCCCCGTAGAGGTAGACCAGGACGGCGGCGGCCGAGGCCAGCAGCACGATGCCGTTGGAGAAGGCGAGCCGGTCGCCGCGGGTGTGCAGCTGGCGGGGCAGATAGCGGTCCTGGGCCAGGATCGAGCCGAGCAGCGGGAAGCCGTTGTACGCGGTGTTGGCGGCCAGGAAGAGCACCAGCGCGGTGGCCCCGGCCAGCACCACGAAGAAGAACGAGCCGTCGCCGAAGACCGCGGCCGCCACCTGCGAGATCACCGGGTTCTGGGTGTAGTCGGCGCCGAGCGGGGTGCCGTTCTTCAGCAGGTCGTGCGCGGGGTTCTCGGCCATCTTGACGTTGGTCACCAGGGCCAGCGTGATGATGCCGACGAACATGATCACGGCGAGGCCGCCCATCAGCGCCAGCGTCGTCGCCGCGTTACGGCTCTTGGGCTTGCGGAAGGCGGGCACGCCGTTGCTGATCGCCTCGACACCGGTCAGGGCGGCGCAGCCGTCGGAGAACGCGCGCAGCAGCAGGAAGATCAGCGCGAAGCCGGCCAGCCCGGTCTGCTCGGCGTGGACCTCGAAGCCCGCGGTGGGGGCCTTCATGTCGTCACCCAGGACCAGCCCGCGGTAGGCGCCCCACAGGATCATCACGAAGACGCCGCCGACGAAGACGTAGGTGGGGATCGCGAAGAGCTTGCCCGACTCCCGTACGCCCCGCAGGTTCATGAGCGTCAGCAGCAGGATGATCCCGACCGCGCACAGCGTCTTGTTCTCGACGAAGAAGGGGACGGCCGAACCGAGGTTCTCCACACCGGAGGAGATCGACACCGCCACCGTGAGGACGTAGTCGACCAGCAGGGCGCTGGCGACCGTCAGACCCGCCTTGGGGCCGAGGTTGGTGGTGGCGACCTCGTAGTCACCACCCCCGCTGGGGTACGCGTGCACGTTCTGGCGGTACGAGGCGACCACCGTGAACATCAGCACGATGATGGCGATCGTGATCCACGGGCTGTAGTGGTAGGCCGACGCACCCGCCACGGACAGAACGATCATCACCTGCCCCGGCGCATACGCGACGGAGGACAGGGGGTCGGAGGCGAAGACGGGGAGCGCGATGCGCTTGGGGAGGAGAGTCTCCCCCAGCTTGTCGCTGCGCAGGGCCCGCCCGATCAGGATCCGTTTCGGGAGGTCGGTCAGTTTGGACACGCAGAGGATCGTAAGGGGTAGCCCGGGCCCCCGCCCACCCGCCCACCCCTGGGAAAAGGGACGGGCGGGAGCAGGACGCCGGAGGCGATCAGGACAGGCGCGCGGGCAGGGTGCGGTGGCCGTTGGAGATGAAGGACTCCACCGGCTCCAGCGGCTCCTGCCCGGAGGCGAGCGCGAGCCCGGGGAAGCGGTCGAAGAGCGCCGGGAGCGCGATCGCGGCCTCCAGCCGGCCCAGCGGGGCGCCGACGCACAGATGGACGCCGTGGCCGAACGCCAGGTGGCTCTTGAGCCGCCGGGTGACGTCGAAGCGGTCCGCGTCCTCGCCGTGCACCTCCGGGTCGCGTCCGGCGGCCGCGTAGGCGGCCAGGATCGCGTCGCCCTTGTGCAGCACCACGCCGCCGTCCAGCTCGATGTCCTCCACGGCGTAGCGCAGCGGCAGGTTGGCGACCGGGGCGGAGTGCCGCAGCGTCTCCTCGATCACGTCTTCCCAGGTAGCCCGGCCCGCCCGGACGTGCTCGAGCTGCTCGGGCCGGGTGAGCAGCGCGTGGATGGCGTTGTCCAGCAGGTTGACCGTGGTCTCATGGCCGGCCGAGAGGAACAGGGCGAGGGTGTCGGTCAGCTCCTTCTCGCTGAGCTTGGAGCCGCTCTCCTCGTCCCGCACCGCGATCAGCCCGCTGGTCAGGTCGTCGCCGGGCCGCTCGCGCTTGGTGGCCACCAGCTCGCCGAGGACGGCGTACATCTCGTTGAAGGTGGCGGTGACCTCCTCCGGGGAGGCAGAGGTGTGGAAGATGCTGTCCACGACCCGGCGCATCCGCTCGCGCAGGTTCTCGTCGTCGAGCCCGAACAGCTCGGAGATCACCTGGATGGGCAGCGGGTACGCGTACGCCTCGCGCAGGTCGACCACCTCGCCCGGCGCGGCGGCCAGGTCGTCCAGGAGCGTGGTGCAGATCTCCTCGATGCGCGGCCGCAGGGCGGCGGTGCGCCGGGCGGTGAACGCCTTGGAGACCAGGGTGCGCAGCCGCCGGTGGTCGCCGCCGTAGGCCGTGAACATGTTCTCGACGGCGACCCAGGTGATCAGCGGCCACTCGGGCGAGATCTCACCGTTGATCCACGCGGGCCAGTGCTGCCGCGGGTCCTTGGAGACCCGGGGGTCGGTCAGCAGCTCCTTGAGGGTCCGCTGGCGGGTTATTGCCCACGCCACCACGCCGTCAGGAAGCTCAACAAGCGTCGCCTCGCCGCCTGCGGCGACTCGGGCTGCCTCTCCGGCGATGTCGCGGCCGGCGGGGTCGAGAACGATGGGACGGGGTTCCATTGGCTGACTCCAGAGGTCTCGTCGAATCGGACCGGCTCGGACACGGACGCCGCGAACGGCTCGTTCGCGGCCACCGCTTGGGCGGGGAAGCGCACCGGCAGGGCGGCCAGGGCGCGGGCGAACGGCCCGGTCCGCCAGGTCAGCCGCTCGACGGGGACCGCCAGCTCCATGTCCGGGAGGCGGTCCAGGAGCCGCTCGATGGCCACGGAGGCGATCACCCGGGCGGGCCGCTCGGCGGGGCAGCGGTGGGCGCCCGCGCTCCAGGCCAGATGGGCCCGGTTGCCGGACCGGCGGTCGGAGGCCATGGACGCCTCCTGGTTGGCCGCGGCGTAGCTGATGAGCACTGGTTCGCCCTTGCGCAGCCGTACGCCCGCCACGTCGCAGTCGTACCGGGGGAACCGGGTGCCGTAGTTGGCCATCGGCGGGTCGTTCCACAGGACCTCGTCCAGGGCGTCCTCGACGGGCATGCTGCCGCCGGACAGCTCACCGGCGAAGCGGTCGTCCGACAGCAGCAGGCGCAGCGCGTTGGCGATCAGGTTCTGCTGGGGGTCGGTACCGGCCGCCATCAGCAGGATCATCTGCTGCATCAGCTCGTCGTCGGTGAGCTGCGAGGGATGCGCGATCAGCCAGGAGGTGACGTCGGCGGAGAGCTGCCGGCGCTTGTCCGCCAGCAGGCCGGAGATCCAGTGGAGCAGCTCGTCGTTGGCCGCCGCCGCCTCCTCGCCGCTGTCGAAGAGCTTCATCATCGTCTCGACCAGCTTCGGCCCGTCCGCGGGGCGTGCGCCGAAGAGCTGGTTGAAGACCAGCAGCGGGAGCACCGACGCGTACTCGGTGATCAGGTCGGCCTCACCCCGGGAGGCGAAGGCGTCGATCAGCGTCTCGGCACTGCGCTCGACGTACTCGCTGAGGGCGTGCGGATCCACCCGGTCCAGGCTGTCGGTGATCGCCCCGCGCAGCCGGGTGTGTGCCTCCCCGTCGCAGAACAGCGCGTTCGGCCGGTACATCATCATCGGGGCGACCGGGTTGTCCGGCCCCACGCTCCCGTCCTGCATCGCCCGCCAGCCGCGCGGGTCCTTGGCGAACCGCTCGGTGTCGCGCAGGATCTCCAGACCGAGCGGGTAGCTGGTGACCAGCGAGGCGTACACCCCCGGCGTCAGCTCGACCGGTGCGATCGGCCCATGGGTGGCGCGCATCCGCGCATAGGTGCCGTGCGGGTCGGCGGCGAACTCGGGACCGTACATCGGTACGGCCGCGCTGTGCCCGGTGTCGCCCACGCGGGCCTCGGCGGGGCCCGCGTGCGCGGGGCAGCCCGGTGGGGGAACGGGGCCGGCGGCTGGACGGTTGGTCACACAATCTCCTGGGAGCTACGGGTCTGGCAGGCCTGTAGGTATTGGACGAGGGCGATCAGCGCGTGGGTGGAGGAGATCCGGTCCCGGGCGTCGCAGGTCACCAGGGGGGTTTCCGGAAGCAGATCGAGGGCCTCCCTGACCTCCGGCTCCGCGAAGCGGGGAGAGCCCTCGAACTGGTTGACGGCGACGGCGTACGGCAGTCCGTGCTCCTCCAGGACGGCCATGACCGGGAAGGACTGCTCCAGCCGCCGGGTGTCGGCCAGGACGAGCGCGCCCAGCGCCCCGTTCGTCATGTCCCGCCACAGCCGGGTGAAGCGCTGCTGTCCCGGCGCGCCGAACAGGTAGAGCACCAGGGACTCGCTGAGGGTGAGCCGGCCGAAGTCCATGGCGACGGTGGTGGTCGTCTTGTCCTCGGTGCCCCGCAGGTCGTCGATGAGCGCACCGGCCTGGGTCATCGTCTCCTCGGTGCGCAGCGGCCGGATTTCGGACAGCGAGCCCACGTAGGTCGTCTTGCCGACGGCGAAGTGTCCGACGACGAGGATCTTCGCCGCCACCCGCACCGTATGGGGCAGATAGACCGCCTTGTCGTCAGAGGCGAGCGCGGAGTCCATCGAGCACCTCCTGCAGGAGCTGGGTGTCGGGGAGGTCGGCGGCGGGGATCGGGGACCGGGTGGAGACGTGGCCGCTGTCCACGAGGTCGCCGAGCAGGACCTTGGTGACGCTGACGGGCAGCTCCAGGTACCCGGAGACCTCGGCCACCGAGAGCGCACCGCCCAGGCACAGCTCCATGACCCGCCGCTTCTCGGGGCTGAGCCCGGTGAGCGGCCGGTCGGGGTGGGCCATGACCAGGGTCACCAGGTCGAAGGTGTTGCGAGTCGGGTAGGCACGGCCGTCGGTGACCACATACGGCCGTACCAACCCTCGTTCGCGCCGCCCCGGACTCATGCGTGGCTGCCGATCCCCTGCCGCGGGAGGCCCTGCCGCGGCGGGCTGGTGAGCTCCTTGCCGAGCCGGTCGACCAGCTTCTGCATCCGGTAGCTGACCGCCTCCATGTCCACGGCCTCGGTGGCCGAGACCGCCAGATACGCGCCGGGCCCGGCGGCGATCAGGAAGACGTACCCGCCGACGAACTCGACCAGCGTCTGCTGCCAGGGCGTCTCGTTCGGATCACAGAACTCGGAGGTGGAGCGGCTGATCGACTGCAGCCCGGAGAGTGCGGCGGCCTGGCGCTCGGCCTCGTCTCGGGCGATGCCCTCGGAGTACGCCCGCAGCATCCCGTCCGCGGAGAGCAGGATCGCGTGCCGTGCCTCCGGCATCTTGACGACCTCGTCGAGCATCCAGCCGAGCTCGTTGTTGAGATGGTCGTTCATGCCTGGCGATTCCCTTCGTCATGGTGAGGGGCGGAGTCCTGGGTGTCGGCACGGCCGGAGCGGGTGCCGCGCGCGAACGCGCCCAACCGCGAGGCGGTTTCCTCCGCCGAACGCGCGCGGTGCGCGCCGGTGTCGTCGGATTCGGCGGCGCCGGTCCGCCCGGCCCCCGTGGACCAGTCGGCGGTCGGCGGGGTGGCGGCGGCCTGCCGGCGGCGGCGCTTGGGCAGACCGCCCTGCGTGGTGCCGTACACGCGCGTGGCCTCGTCGTCCAGGGACGGCTGGGGCGCCGGGGCGGGTGCCGGTGCCGGGGCAGGCGTGGGGGCGGGGGCGGGCGCCGGAGGCTGGGCCTGGGGCATGGCCTGGGCCTCGGCCGGGGCGGCCTGCGCCTGCCGCGCCCTTCTGGGGGCGCGGGTGCGGCGGGAGGGCAGGGTGTGCAGCGGCTCGGCGCCCTCGGGGTCCTGCGCCGCGGTGCCCGACCGTCCGTCGGGGTCGACATGGGTCAGCAGGTCGCTCGGGAGGAACAGCACGGCGCGCACACCGCCGTACGGGGACCGGGTGTCCACCGAGACGCTGAAGCCGTACCGCGCGGCCAGCAGGCCCACCACGGCGAAGCCGAACTGCGGCGGGTCGCCGAGCCGGGAGACGTCCACGGCGCGCTGGCCGGAGAGCAGGGCGGCGGCCCGCTGGACCTCCAGGCCGTCCATGCCCACACCGGCGTCGTCGATCACGATGCAGGCCCCGTTGTGCACCGGCTGGAGGCTGACCTCCACGGAGGTGTTGGGCTGCGAGTGGCGGGCGGCGTTGTCCAGCAACTCGGCGACCGCGAGCACGACGGGCTCCACGGCCCGGCTCACCACGGCGACGTCGATCAGCGCGTGCACCTGCACCCGCTGGTAGTCGCGGATACGCGACTTGGAGCCGCGGACGACATCGGTCAGCGAGGAGGCCAGCCGCTGACGGCCGGGCCAGGAACCGCAGAGCACGGCGATGGCCTGGGCGCGCCGGCCGAACTGGGCGTTGGCGTGGTCGATCTCCAGGAGGTCCCGCAGCACATCGGGGTTGTCGTGCCGCTCCTGCATCTCGGAGATGGACACCTGCTGCTCGTTGGCGAGTCCCTGGACGGCTCGCATGGACGCCTTGAGCGCCGCCTTGGCGGAGGCGTCGGCCCGCGCCTGCGCCTTGTCCACCGCACGGGTGAACTGTTCCATGACGGCGTGCAGACTCTGGGCGAAGGCCGTACCGGCCAGTTTCTCGTCCCGCAGGCCCGGTAGCGGGCCGGGCTGGCTCAGCACATCGGCGATCGAGGGGAGGCGTACGTCGACGAGGTGCTGCACCTCCTCGTCACGGGAGCGCAGGCTGTCCTCGAGAGTGGCGTTGCGCCTGCGGACTCCGGCGGTGATCTGCCGCTGGCGGATCAGAAGCACCAGGACGACGAGAAGCGCGGCGGCCAGACACCAGCTCACCGCCTCCGATATGTGATCAGTCATCAGGAACCTCGTGCAGAAGAACGCGGGCGCGGAAGGAACGACTCAGAGCCCTGATGTCCCGTCCGGAAACGGAATACGACGATCATCTTAGCCATGTCGTGACCTAGTATCCGACGCCCGTGACAAAGTTCGAACCAGCGGCATTCGCTCGGCATTTGTCATGTGGCTTCGGTGAAGATCCGGGATTTCAGGCAAAGATGAAGGGTTGCGACCACCGTTGAAGCGCCGTAACCCGGGCCCACCGTAGTGGTCGAGGCTGATCACCGACAGCCTTTTCACTCCGCGTCCGCAACCGGAAATGATCGTTGCCCTTCCCTGCCCAGCTCCTTCCCGGAGCGTCTGCGATCACCTCCGATCGCCTCCGCTCATCACCGATCATCACGGGAACTTTCCCGCTATGTCGTACGTCACCACGTTCATCTCCCGGCCGTCGCGCGCGGACGGGAGAGCGGGCCGCCGGTACGGATACGGTGGGGACAGGTGCCACCGCGGCCGACTCCGGTCGTCCCCGGGCACCGGCATCGGGGTCCCGCCCCGCTGTCGCCCCGTAGGTCCTGGAAGGAAGATGTGAGCAGGGTGTTTGCGCAGGTCGGCACGGTCATCTGGAGTGCGGGGTAAGACGCATGCATATCGTGATCATGGGCTGTGGCCGGGTGGGCGCGGCCCTCGCCCAGACCCTGGAGCAACAGGGGCACACGGTCGCGGTCGTCGACCAGGACCCCACCGCCTTCCGCCGCCTGGGTGCGGGCTTCGGCGGGCGCCGGGTGACCGGCGTCGGCTTCGACCAGGACACTCTGCGCGAGGCGGGCATCGAGGAGGCCGGGGCCTTCGCCGCGGTGAGCAGCGGCGACAACTCCAACATCATCGCGGCCCGGGTGGCCCGCGAGATGTTCGGGGTGGAGAACGTGGCGGCCCGTATCTACGACCCCCGCCGCGCCGAGGTCTACCAGCGCCTCGGCATCCCGACGGTGGCCACGGTGCGCTGGACCGCCGACCAGATGCTGCGGCGGCTGCTGCCGTCCGGCGCGGAGCCGCATTGGCGGGACCCCAGCGGCGGGGTGCAGCTGGCCGAGGTGCACATCTCCCCCTCGTGGGTGGGCCACAAGGTCAGCGTGCTGCAGGAGGAGACCGGAGTGCGGGTCGCGTTCCTCACCCGGCTCGGCGAGGCGATGCTGCCGACCTCCGGGACGGTGCTGCAGGAGGGCGACCTGGTGCATGTGATGATGCGCACCGACGAGGTGGAGAAGGTCGAGGCAGCCTTCGAGAAGGGCCCTGAGGAGGCGAATCGGTGAGCGCCGCACGCACGGCCGCCGGGCCGCACAGGACAGCGAAGGCCGCACCTCTGCGCCGTGCGGGCGACGGTGCCCGCTGCGGAGCCGCTGATGTGAGGAGTAGCCGCTGGCGCGGCGGGGCGAACGAGGAGGCACCGTGAGGGTTGCCATTGCCGGTGCGGGCGCCGTGGGGCGTTCCATCGCGAGCGAGCTGCTGGAGAACGGGCACGAGGTGCTCCTCATCGACAAGGCGCCGACCGCCATCTCGGTGGAGCGGGTGCCACAGGCCGAGTGGCTGCTGGCCGACGCGTGTGAGATCACCTCTCTGGACGAGGCGGCACTGCAGCGCTGCAACGTGGTCATCGCGGCCACCGGTGACGACAAGGTCAACCTGGTCGTCTCGCTGCTCGCCAAGACCGAGTACGGGGTGCCCCGGGTGGTCGCCCGGGTCAACAACCCCAAGAACGAGTGGCTGTTCAACGAGGCATGGGGCGTCGATGTCGCCGTCTCCACCCCGCGTCTGATGTCGGCGCTGGTCGAGGAGGCGGTGAGCGTCGGCGATCTGGTGCGGCTGCTCCGCTTCAGCCACGGCGACGCCAATCTGGTGGAGCTGACGCTGCCGCCGGAGGCGGCGCTGGTGGGCACCCGGGTCGGCGATGTGGAGTGGCCGGAGGACACCACGCTGGTCACCATCATCCGCGGCACCCGCGTGCTGACCCCGAACAAGGACGATGTGCTGGAGGCCGGTGACGAGCTGCTGTTCGTCGCGGCACAGGCGCGCGAGGAGCAGCTCGAGCAGCTGCTGTCCGTCCAGCGCCAGGACGCCACGGGCTAGCCAAGACCGCGGCCCGGGCTCCCCCATGTGGGGAGCCCGGGCCGTGGCCCATGTGGCCTCAGTGCCGGGGCGGCTGCCGGTCGGCCGATTCGGTACGGGCCTCGGACACGATCTGGTCGGTCCACTCCGAGAGCAGCGGATCGGCGACCTTGTCGGCCTGGGACTTCCGCTCCCGCTCGGCCTTCTCCTCCGCCTCCATCTCCGCGATCACGTCGATCGGCGGCGGCGCCTTGGCGAGGAAGATCCAGGTCAGATAGACACAGAGCAGGAACGGCGGAATGCCGAGCGCGACCTTGACCCAGCCGAGCTGGGTGGCGTCCCCCCACCAGTAGAGCGGGAACAGCACCGCCGACTTGGCCAGCAGAATCAGCCCCCACGCCCAGGTGGACCGGGTGTAGGCGCGGAACCGGCCGGGGTTACGGGTGCGCCAGGAGAGGTTCTCCTTCAGCATCGGCCCGAGCAACACCCCGATCAGCGGGAAGCGGAAGATCGCCGAGAGGATGTAGGCGATCGCCAGGCCCAGGGTGTAGAGCATGCCCGGCAGATAGAAGTTCTTCGCGTCGCCCGACATCATCGCGAAGATCGCGCCGAACGCGACCCCGAAGACCCCGCTGAAGGCGTGCTTCAGCGTCTCCTTGCGCACCAGCCGGGCGAGGGCCAGCAGCACGGTGAGACCGAGCGCGGCGATCGCGGCGAGATGGATGTCGCGGTTGATCGTGTACAGCAGGACGAAGACCAGACCGGGAACGGTGGTGTCCACCATGCCCCGCACCCCGCCGAACGCCTCCAGGAGCGCGGTGTCCGCCGCCGCCCTGCTGTCGGCGGCGGCGCTTCGGTGCCCGGTCGGGGTCGTCTTGTCGTCTGGCGTCACCGGCTACTCCTGTCCGAGCGGTCGGAGTTCGTACTTCGGATTGAACAGCACCCGGCGCCCATGGCTCATGGAGATCCGGCCCGAGGCGATCAGCTTGCGCCCCGGTTCTATCCCGATGATGGAGCGACGGCCCAGCCACACCACGTCCAGCGCGGCGGTGCCGTCGAAGAGCTCCGCCTCCAGCGCGGGAACTCCGGCCCGCGGTCTGAGCGTCACCGTGCGCAGCGTGCCCGTCACCTTGACGATCTGACGGTCGCCGCAGTCGCCGATCTTGGTGCAGCCCGCGGCCTCCGCGTCCTGCTGCAGCTCGGCGGAGTGCAGTTCCTCCTGGGAACTCGACAGCCGGTCCAGCATCCGCCGGAACCGGCCGACCGGTTTGCCGGATTTGTCTCCCCTGTCGGCCCCGTCGGAGGGGTGGGGTACGGAACTCATACGGCCAGCGTACCGGTGCGCCACCGCCGAAACGCCGTCCCCGCACTGATCGCTCGACCCGCTCATCGCTCGAACCGGTAGCCCATCCCCGGCTCGGTGACGAAGTGGCGCGGATGCGAGGGGTCGGCCTCCAGCTTGCGGCGCAGCTGCGCCATGTAGACCCGCAGGTAGTTGCTCTCGGTGCCGTACGAGGGGCCCCAGACCTCCTGCAGCAGCTGCTTCTGGCTCACCAGGCGGCCGGCGTTGCGCACCAGGACCTCCAGCAGATGCCATTCGGTGGGGGTCAGCCGCACATCGCGGCCGTCGCGATGGGCCTTCTTGGCGGCCAGGTCGACGGTGAACGAATCGGTCTCCACCACCACCGAGTCGTCCGGCTGCCCGGCCGGCTCGGCGCGGCGGACGGCCGCGCGCAGCCGGGCGAGGAGCTCGTCCATGCCGAACGGCTTGGTGACGTAGTCGTCCGCCCCGGCGTCCAGGGCCTCGACCTTCTCGTCCGAGGTCTGACGGGCGGAGAGCACCAGGATCGGCACCCGGGTCCAGCCCCGGAGCCCCTTGATCACCTCCACCCCGTCCATATCGGGCAGGCCGAGGTCGAGCACGATCACATCGGGATGGCGGGCGGCGGCGAGCCGGAGCGCGGTGGCGCCGTCCCCGGCGGCGTCGACCTCGTACTTGCGCGCCTTCAGGTTGATCACGAGGGCGCGTACGATCTGCGGCTCGTCGTCGACCACAAGCACCCGGTTCATGTGGCGGGCCTGCCTTTCCGTGTCGTTGTGCCTGACGTGGAGCCGACCTGGACCGGGGGGCCGGGGGCGACCAGCGGGCGGCCGGCGGCGACGCGCAGCGTGAGCACCATGGTCATACCGCCGCCGGGGGTGTCCTCGGCGGTCAGCCGGCCGCCCATGGCCTCGGCGAAGCCCCGGGCGACGGCCAGCCCGAGGCCGACCCCGGCGCCGCGCGGGGCGTCCCCGTACCGCTGGAAGGGCTCGAAGATGCGGTCCTTCTCGCTGTCCGGCACACCCGGACCGCCGTCGGCCACCCGCAGCTCCACACGGTCGCCGAGGGCGCTCGCGGAGACCAGCACGGGGCGGTCCGGCGGGCTGTACTTCACCGCGTTCTCGACGATGTTGGCGACGCCGCGCTCCAGCAGCCCGGGGTCGACCGCGACCATCGGCAGCTCCTCGGGGATGTCGAGGGCGACCTTGGCCATGGGCACGCCGACGAGCGCCATCGGCACCACCTCGTCCAGGTCGATCTCCCGGATGAGCGGGGTGACGGTACCGGTCTGCAGCCGGGACATGTCCAGGAGGTTGCCCACCAGGTGGTCCAGCCGGTCGGCGCCGTCCTCGATGCCCTCCAGCAGCTCTGCCTCGTCCTCCTCCGACCAGGCGACGTCATCGGAGCGCAGAGAGCTCACGGCCGCCTTGATGGCCGCGAGCGGGGTGCGCAGATCGTGGCTGACGGCGGCGAGCAGCGCGGTGCGGATGCGGTTCCCCTCGGCCAGCTCACGGGCCTGCCCGGCCTGCTGGGCCAGCCGCTGCCGGTCGAGGACGACGGCGGCCTGGGCGGCGAAGGCGGCGAGCACCCGGCGGTCCTCGGCGGGCAGGACCCGGCCGGAGAGCGCGAGCGCCATATGGTCGCCGACCGGCATGTCCACCTCCGCGTCCTCGGGCCGTTCGGGCGCCGGAGTGCCGTCGTGGCTGCCGACGCTGCCCGCGCAGGTCCAGGGGGCGACGTCGCTCTCCCGCTCCAGCAGCGCCACCGAGTCCATGGCGAACGTCTCGCGGACCCGCTCCAGCAGCGCCTCCAGGCTGGTCTCGCCGCGCAGCACGCTGCCCGCGAGGAATGACAGTATCTCGGACTCGGCCCGCAGCCGGGCGGCCTGATGGGTGCGGCGGGCGGCGAGGTCGACCACGGAGGCCACGCAGACGGCGACCGCCACGAAGATCGCTATGGCGACGATGTTCTCGGGGTCGGCGATGGTCAGGGTGTGGGTGGGCGGGGTGAAGTAGTAGTTGAGCAGCAGCGATCCGACGGCCGCCGACGCGAGGGCGGGCACCATGCCGCCCAGCAGGGCGGCCAGCACATTGAGGAACAGGAAGAGCAGCACCTCGTTGGCGAAGCCGGGCCCGGCCTCGGAGGCGAGGGTGGCGCCGGTGCCGGTGAGCAGCAGCGTGAGCAGGGCCGGTCCGGCCACCCCGACCACCCAGCCCGCGATCAGCCGGGAGCGGCCGAGCCGGGCGCCGCGCGCGACCGGCAGCCCGCGGCCCTTGGCGACCTCGTCATGGGTGACGATGTGGACGTCCAGGTCGGGTCCGGAGTCACGGGCGACCGTGGTACCCACTCCGGGTCCGAAGATGTACTGCCAGGTCTTGCGGCGGCTGGAGCCGAGCACGATCTGGGTCGCGTTGACACCGCGGGCGAACTCCAGCAGCGCCCCCGGGATGTCCTCCCCTATGACGTGGTGGAAGGTGCCCCCGAGGTCCTCCACGAGGGTGCGCTGGACCGCCAGCTCCTTGGGGGAGGCCGAGGTCAGGCCGTCGCTGCGGGCGATGTAGACGGCGAGGATCTCGCTGCCGGAGCCCTTGGCCGCCATCCGGGCGGCCCGGCGGATCAGGGTCCGCCCCTCCGGGCCGCCGGTCAGCCCGACGACGATGCGCTCACGCGCCTGCCAGGTGGAGCGGATGGAGTGCTCGTCGCGGTACTGCTGGAGGTATTCGTCGACCCGGTCGGCGGTCCACAGCAGGGCCAGCTCGCGCAGCGCGGTCAGGTTCCCGGGCCGGAAGTAGTTCGACAGCGCGGCGTCGACCTTGTCGGGCGCGTAGATGTTGCCGTGGGCCATGCGGCGGCGCAGCGCCTGGGGCGACATGTCGACCAGCTCGATCTGGTCGGCCCGGCGCACCACCTCGTCCGGGAGGGTCTCCCGCTGGCGCACTCCCGTGATCGACTCCACCACGTCGCCCAGCGACTCCAGGTGCTGGATGTTGACGGTGGAGACCACGTCGATGCCCGCGCGCAGCAGCTCCTCGACGTCCTGCCAGCGCTTTTCGTTGCGGGAGCCGGGGACGTTGGTGTGGGCGAGCTCGTCGACGAGCGCGATGGCGGGGCGGCGCGCCAGCACCGCGTCCACGTCCATCTCGGTGAAGGTGCTGCCCCGGTAATCCAGCTCCCGGCGGGGCACCTCCTCGAGCCCGTGCATCATCACCTGAGTACGGCGACGGCCGTGGTGCTCCACGAAGCCGACCACGAGGTCCGCGCCCCGCTCGACCCGGCGATGCCCCTCGGACAGCATCGCGTACGTCTTGCCGACGCCCGGTGCCGCGCCGAGGTAGATCCGCAACTTTCCGCGTCCCATACCCCTATTTTCCCTGTTGGACGGCGCCTGAGCTCATGGCGAGCTTCCAGAGGGCGATGCTTGTAGAGCAAACCCCGTCCCCGGCCGGACCGGCCGTTCCTTGACGGCTCCCTTACGGCCGTCGGCGCCGTCTTGACGCGCCTTTGACGCCCGGCCGCCCGACCCCGGGCGAACCCCATGCGAAAAGCCGGTGGGCCGTACTCCGCAGAGAAGAGTACGGCCCACCGGCAGACGCTCACCTCGGGCCGGGCCTTACGCCGTCGGCTCAGCCGGACGTGAGCGAGCAGCCCGCCAGGGCGTCGAGACCGGAGGGGGCGGTCGAGCCCTGGCGGGAGAAGGAGAGTTCGATGCGGTCGATCGTCGAGGCCCGCTTGTCCTTCAGCGGGCCCAGGATGGCGTTCTGCACGAAGTTGGGGCCGCCCTCGCCCTGGCTGGTACCGAGCCGCTTGTTGGCCTCGTCGAGCTGCGTCTGGAGCAGCGCGATATTGCGGTCCACCTCGGCCTGGGCGGCGGCCGGCACGCCGCTGATCTTGGAGGCGACATCCGGGCAGCTGATCGTCTGAGCGGAGCCCTCGTCGGCCCCACCGCCCTGCTCGGCTCCCCCGCCCGCGGGCTCGGACGCGGCGGCGGTCGGGCTCGCGCCGCTCTCCGCCTCGCCGCCCGCGCCGGTGCCCGCTCCCGCATCACCGCCCGAGAGGGTGCACTCGGCGAGCGCGTCCAGCCCCGCCGGCTTCTCGGCGCGCCGTCCGATGGAGATCGCGATGCGGTCCAGGGTGGACTTCCGCTTGTCGGCCAGCGGGCCCAGGATGGCGTTCTGCACGAAGTTGGGGCCGCCCTCGCCCTGGCTGGTGGCGAGCCGCTTGTTGGCCTCCGCTAGCTGCGTGTCCAGCAGGGCGAGGTTGCGGTCCACCTCGGCCTGGGCCTCCGCCGGGATCTCCGGGAGGGAACCGGCGACGGCGGGGCAGCTGATGGTCTGGGCGGCCTTGGTCGACGCGTCGGCGCCGCCGCTGCCGTCGTCCTGACCGGCCATGGCGGCTCCCACCACGACGGCCGCACAAGTGATACCGCCGATCGCGCCGGAGACGAGGATTCTCCGGCGGTGCAGTAACGGAAGGCCACGCGACATCTGATCACTCACCTCGTTGAGGTCGGACAGGGGGTGTGTCTCGCGACGCGCCTTCTCCCCCCCTCGGAGCGTCACAAGGTCTCGCGCCCATGAGTACGGCCGGTGCGGCGGGTGTGTTCACCGTGTCGCGCGAAATCCCCGTAGCGAACGTCCGGAAAACGCCGAAGGGCCCGGGGGCCCTGCCCCGAGCCCCTTCGGGCCTTGTCTCCTGCCGTGCGCGACGGCGGCTCTAGCGGACCTCGGAGATCTCCGGGCCGCGCTGGAGCCGGTCGGCGCCGCCCGCGAACCGCGAGCCCTGCGCCTCGTCCTGCTGCACCCCGTCAGGCACCATCTGCGCGTCGTCCGGCAGCTTGAGGACGATCGGGTCGCGCGGGGCCATCGGGCCCTCGCCGCGCACCACGACCGTGTCCCGGAAGATCGCCTCCAGGAGGCTGCCGGTCTCGGGCTGCACCGCCCCCTGCCCGGAGATCACACCGCGCAGGAACCAGCGGGGCCCGTCCACGCCGACGAAGCGGACCACCTGCACACCGTTCTTGCCGTCCGGGAGCTGCACCGGGACCTGGGCACGCAGCTCCCAGCCGAGCGGGCCCTCGACCTCGTCGACGACCCCGCCCTGCTGGGTGATGCCGGTGGCGATCTCGTCGCGCACCTCGCCCCAGATGCCTTCCTTCTTGGGCGCTGCGAAACCCTGGAGCTGCACGGCGCTGTCCCGCAGCACCACGGTCGCGGCGACGATCGCGTCCCCCGCGACCTCCACCCGCAGCTCCATGCCCTCGACGCCGGGTACGAACAGACCACCGAGGTCCACCCGGCCCTCGCCGGGCTCGCGCACCTCGGATACGTCCCAGGGGCCCTCGGGGCGCGGGGCCGGCGGCAGGCTCACCCGGCCGGCCTCCACGGGTGCGGCGGTGTCCTCAGCGCCGTCCGCGTCCTCCGCGTCCTCGGCCAACTCGTCGGAGGTCACGTCGAGCGACTCGACGTCCTCCTTGCTGCGCTTGCGGCGACGTCCGAACACGTCATCGTCCTTCCCGGTCGGAACCGACCGAAGCGTATCCATTCCCACCCGTTGTGCCGTCCACGGCGGCATGACCGCCGGTGGACCCGAAGCCCCCTTCGGCCCGCGCCGACCCGGGAAGCTCCGCCACCTCCTGGAAGCGCACCTTCTCGACCTGCTGGACGACCAATTGGGCGATCCGGTCGAAGCGCTCGAACCGCACGCTCTCGCGCGGGTCCAGATTGACCACGATCACCTTGATCTCTCCACGGTACCCGGCATCGATGGTCCCCGGGGCATTCACCATGGCTACGCCGCAGCGCGCGGCAAGTCCGGACCGTGGATGCACGAAGGCGGCATACCCCTCCGGGAGCGCGATAGACACTCCGGTGGGCAGAACCGCGCGCTCCCCCGGAGCCAGCTCGGCCGCCTCGGTGGTGACCAGGTCGGCCCCCGCGTCGCCGGGGTGGGCGTACCCGGGGATGGGCACCTCGGGGTCCACCCTGCGGATCAGCACGTCGACGGGCAGCGGACTCATGGGTTCACCTCGAAAGCGCGCGCGACCTTCACCTGATCCGGATCGGCGAGCGCCGCGTCGATCTCCTCCGCCCGGCCGTTCTCGATGAAGTGGTCGACCCGCACCTCTATGAAGAGGGCCTGCGCCCGCACCGCGACGGGGCCGTCCGGAGCGCTGAGCCGACCCGTGGCCGAGCAGTAGACCTTACGGCCGTGCACGGCGGTCACCCGTGCCTCCAGATGCAGCTCGGTGCCGACCGGCACGGGCCGTACGAAGTCGGTCTCCAGCCGCCCGGTCACCGTGATCGCCCGCTGCAGCCAGTTGAGCGCCCCGAGCGTCTCGTCCAGCGCCGCGGCCAGCACCCCGCCGTGGGCCAGGCCCGGCGCGCCCTGATGGCCTGAGCGCACCGTGAACTCTGCGGTGACGCTCACGCCCTCACCCGCCCGCGCGATCAGTCCCAGACCGCCCGACTGATCGCCGCAGCCGAAGCACTGGTCGTAGTGCGCGCCGAGGGGCTTCCCGGGCGCGGGCGCGTCGGGGTGGCGCACGGGTGCCGTGGCGCCCTCCGGCGGCGTCAGCCCTGTCGTTCGTCCAGTCACAACGGCTGACCTTACCCGCGAGAACAGTCCGGTTCGGCGGCCATGCCAAGCTGATACGCATGCAGCCTTACGAAGAACGCCTCAGCGCCCCCCGTTCCTGGTGGTTCATCGCCGTTCTGATCGGGGTCTCCGTGGGGTTGATCATGCTGCCGTTCGGCACTCTGCCGATGCTCGGCGGGCTGATCGGCGGTGCGGCGCTGGCCTGCGTCGCGGTGAGTTCGTACGGGTCGGCCCGGGTGCGCGTGGTGGCGGACTCACTGGTGGCCGGCGAGGCGCGGATCCCGGTGTCGGCCCTGGGGACCCCGCAGGTGCTGGACGCCGCCGAGGCGGCCGCCTGGCGGACCTACAAGGCCGATCCGCGGGCGTTCATGCTGCTGCGCAGCTACATCCCGACCGCGCTGCGGGTGGATGTCACCGATCCGCAGGACCCGACACCGTACGTGTATGTGTCCACACGGAATCCGGAGGCGCTGGCCGCCGCGCTCACGGCCGTGCAACCCGCCTGAGCGGGGCGCGCGAGGGGCTCATCTCTCCAGGGCCAGCGGGAGGTCCCAGGGGATCTGCTTGGCCCGCAGATCCTTGCGGACCTTGCGCGCGAGTTTCTTGGTGTCGCGCCGGTTCATCGCGGCTCCTACGGCCGCGCCGACCATGAAGGGCGCCAGGACCGGCATGTTCCGGAAGCTGCGCTTGAGGACCTGCTGCCGCAGCTCGCGCTTCATCTGGACGCCCAGGGCCGCGTTGACGCTCGCCGGCTGGGCGACGTCGATACCGCGCTCCTCGGCCCAGCAGCCGAGATACGCGATGGCGCGCTGCCGCACCGTGCCGGGCGCCCGCACGCCGTAGACCTCGTGCAGCTCGGCGATCAGCTTGAACTCTATGGAGGCCACGCCGACGATCTCGGCGGCCAGCTCGGTGGGCATGGCGGGCGGGGTCGGCAGCATCGCCGCGGCACCGACGCCCGCGCCCACTGTGGCGGTGCCGCCCGCGGCACCGGCCACCAGTTTGTCCGCGAGCTCTTCCGGGCCGAGCCCCGGGAACTGCTCGCGCAGCGTCTCGAGATCGCGGACCGGAATGCGTGGAGCATTGGCGATGATCCGGTCGGCGACCGCGTAGACCCCCGCTCTCGCGCGCTCACCGCCTCTTCGCACACCGCGGCCGAGGTTGGTCGCGAGCGAGGCCATCCGGCCTCGCTCGGCCTCGTCCACGTCGTCGTGCTCCGCCTCCACGCCGACCCCGCGGCTCAGGCCGCGCAGTCGCGGCAGATCGGCTGACCGTTCTTGGTCTCGGCGGCCAGCTGGCTGCGGTGGTGCACGAGGAAGCAGCTCATGCAGGTGAACTCGTCCGCCTGGCGGGGCAGCACCCGGACGGACAACTCCTCATTGGAGAGGTCCGCACCGGGCAGCTCGAGTCCCTCGGCCTGCTCGAACTCGTCGACGTCGACGGTGGACGCCGACTTGTCGTTCCGCCGGGCCTTCAGTTCCTCGATGCTGTCCTCGTTGACGTCATCGTCGGTCTTGCGTGGGGTGTCGTAATCCGTTGCCATGTCGCTCTCCCCCTCTGGGTGTCTGTGGTGTCTCCAGCGCACGTAACGCGTGAGAGGCCGGACTTGTGCCCGACCCGAGGCGGAGATTTTGCCTCACATCAAGGTCTGTTACTCAATCGACACCCAACCGCACCCCTGAAGAGGTGATCGGGTTGGATGGCCATCGGGACCGTACACGGTCCGAATGTCGCACTCGCATGCGCCATGACGTGTACTTCCCGTGATCACGGTCCCCGAAAACCCGGATTTTCCCGGCTTTCCGTCAACCGCGACGATCACGCAGAGTATATGGCCGGAAAATCGCCCATGTGATCGATCACACAGCCTACCTCGGGTGGGCGGATCACGAAAATTCCGCCCAAAGCGAACACCTCCCGGGCAGGCCCCCGGCCTCGGATTTCCCGGCGTCAGACCGGGAGCACCACCCGCATCACCAGGCCACCTCCCTCGCGCGGCTCCGCCGCGATCCTGCCGCCGTGAGCGCGCGCCACCGACCGCGCGATCGACAGCCCGAGACCGACGCCCTTGTCGCTGCCGGTGCGCTCGGTACGGAGCCTGCGGAAGGGTTCGAAAATGTTGTCCATCTCGTAGGCGGGGACCACCGGACCGGTGTTCGCCACCACCAGCACGGCCTGACCCGGCCGGCTCTCGGTGGTGACCTCGACCCAGCCGTCCTCCGCGATGTTGTACCGCACCGCGTTCTGGACGAGGTTCAGCGCGATCCGCTCCAGCAGCACTCCGTTGCCCTGGACCACCGCCGCAGCGCGCTGTCCGCGCAGCTCCACGCCCTTGCCCTCGGCCTCCGCCCGGACCTGCTCCATCGCCTGGGAGGCCACCTCGGCGAGATCCACCGGCTTGCGGTCGACGATCTCGTTGTCGCTGCGGGCCAGCAGCAGCAGGCCCTCCACCAGCTGCTCGCTGCGCTCGTTGGTGGCCAGCAGGGTCTTGCCCAGCTGGACCAGCTCCGGGGACGCCTGCGGGTCCGAGAGCTGCACCTCCAGCAGGGTGCGGTTGATCGCCAGCGGGGTGCGCAGCTCGTGCGAGGCGTTGGCGACGAACCGCTGCTGGGCGGTGAATGCCCGGTCCAGGCGCTCCAGCATCTCGTCGAAGGTGTCGGCGAGCTCCTTGAGCTCGTCGTCCGGGCCGTCCAGCTCGATCCGGCGGGACAGGTCCGAGCCCGCCACCTGGCGCGCGGTCCGGGTGATCCGGCCGAGCGGCGAGAGTACCCGCCCGGCCATCGCGTAGCCGAAGGCGAAGGCGATCACGGACAGGCCCAGGAGGGCTATCAGGGAGCGGCGCAGCAGCCCGTCCAGGGCCAGCTGGCGCTGCTCCTTCATGCAGGTGTTCAGGACCGCGTTGAACTGGTCCGGGCTGCTCTGGCCGATGATCTCGGGGCAGGTGTTGTTGGTCGGCTGGACACTGCCGCCGACCAGTTTGAACGGCAGCTCGTTGCCGACGTGCAGGGCCTGGGCGGCCAGCAGGTAGATGATCGTCAGCAGCACCACCCCGGCGATCAGGAACATCCCGCCGTACAGCAGGGTGAGCCGTATCCGGATCGTGGGGCGCAGCCAGGGATTGGGGCGCGAGGCGCCCTGGGGGTCCCAGCTGGGCTTG
Source organism: Streptomyces sp. NPDC007875 (assembly GCF_042868035.1). Taxonomy (NCBI): domain Bacteria; kingdom Bacillati; phylum Actinomycetota; class Actinomycetes; order Kitasatosporales; family Streptomycetaceae; genus Streptomyces; species Streptomyces sp. NPDC007875. Next base: position 173,401 of record NZ_JBIADZ010000013.1, read on the forward strand.
GGCGGTGCCGTGGGCGGCAGCGGGGTCGGAGTCGTCGCCATGCCGGATCAGATCCGGTAACCCGAGCCGGGGACGGTGACGATCACCGCGGGCTCGCCCAGCTTGCGGCGCAGGGTCATCACGGTCACCCGCACCACATTGGTGAACGGATCGGTGTTCTCGTCCCACGCCTTCTCCAGCAGCTGCTCCGCGGAGACCACGGCGCCCTCACTGCGCATGAGCACCTCCAGGACCGCGAACTCCTTCGGCGCCAGCTGGATCTCCTTGCCGTCCCGGAACACCTCGCGGCGGTTGGGGTCCAGCTTGATCCCGGCGCGCTCCAGCACGGGCGGCAGGGCCACGGTCGTCCGGCGGCCGAGCGCACGCACGCGCGCGATCAGTTCGCTGAAGGCGAAGGGCTTGGGCAGATAGTCGTCCGCGCCGATCTCCAGGCCCTCCACGCGGTCGCTGACGTCGCCGGAGGCGGTGAGCATCAGGACCCGGGTGGGGATGCCGAGTTCGACGATCTTGCGGCAGACGTCATCGCCGTGCACGAGGGGCAGGTCCCGGTCGAGGACGACGACGTCGTAGTCGTTGACGGCGATGCGCTCCAAGGCGGCGGCTCCGTCATACACGACGTCGACGGCCATGGCCTCCCGGCGTAGTCCGGTGGCCACCGCATCGGCGAGCAGCTGCTCGTCCTCGACGACGAGTACGCGCACGTCGTTAGTCCTTCCTTGATTGCCGCACTGGGCATGATCTCGCCAAACTCGATGATTGTTCGGCGCCTCCATCCTGCCTCGAAGTCTCATAAACCGGCGGTAAGAGGGATCGCCCCCGGGATCCCGGGGACCGATCATGGACGCGGCGGCGGGGACGGATGCGGCTGGAACGCCGAATTCAGATTCTTTCGGGACCCGAGGTTTCCGCCCAGGACGGGGTGGGGAGGACGACTGCACACCCGCGATCACGCCTTGTCTCCGGCATCTCTCACTGTCATTGCCGTCGGCAAGGGCCACGCACGTGATCGTCCCGCCGTCGGCACACCCCCGTGCCACCGACCCACGACGAGGGGGCGCACATGGACGCGTTCACCGCAGGCATTCTGCAGCGCATAGAGAACACCAAGACCGATCTCATTCGCGCCCGTGAGACGGGCGACGACTTTCTTGTGGACGTGGAGCAGTCGGAGCTGGAAGACCTCCGTCGCCTCGCCGCCGAGCACGGTGTCGAAGTAAGCGCCTCGTTTGCTTGATCCCTTGTGGATTCCGGACCCGATCCAGATCCGGTTTCCCTCCTTGTAGCCGATTCCCATTCACCTCCGGATGGTGATCCAGAAAACATCCGGTAACCACGCCGAAGCGCCCCGGTGTCCTCATGACGCCGGGGCGTTTCCGCGTGTGGACGGGGGGTGTGGGCCGGGGGCGTGCGGACCCGGGGGCGGGATCAGTCGTGCCAGGCGCCCAGGTCGTCCAGAAGCCCCCTCAGCGGCTCGAAAAGGCCGGGGGCGGCGGCAATGGTCAGCTCCGTGGAGACAGGGACGCCAGGCCGCCCTCCGGTGAGCGCGCCCGCCTCCCGCGCTATGAGCGCACCGGCCGCGAAGTCCCAGGGGTTGAGTCCGCGCTCGTAGTAGCCGTTCAGCCGGCCGCAGGCCACATCGGACAGGTCGATGGCGGCCGATCCGCCGCGCCGGATGTCCCGCACCCGCGGCAGCAGCCCGCCCAGGACCCTGGCCTGCCCGATGCGGCGCTCGCGCACGTACCCGAAGCCGGTGCCGATCAGCGACTCCTCCAGCGGGGCCGCGGGGCGGCAGTGCACCGGCTCCCCGTTCAGCCGGGCGCCTTGGCCCAGGACCGCCTGAAAGGTCTCGCCGCGCATCGGGGCGGTCACCACCCCGACGACCGTCTCGCCGTCCTTCTCGGCGGCGATGCTGACCGCCCACGACGGCAGGCCATAGAGGTAGTTCACCGTGCCGTCGAGCGGGTCGATCACCCAGCGCACCCCGCTGCTGCCCTCGCTGTCGGCGCCCTCCTCCCCGAGCACTGCGTCCTGCGGGCGGCGGCGCGCCAGGAGGTCGGTGATCAGCTTCTCGGCGGCGATGTCCATCTCGGTCACGACGTCGATCGGGCTGGTCTTGGTGGCCGCCACCCCGAGGTCGGCCGGGCGGCCGTCGCGCAGCAGGTCCCCCGCGCCACGGGCGGCCTCCAGCGCCGTATCGAGGAGTTCGGTCATGAGCGGGTCGGTCATCGTGCTCCTTAGCGGATTGCCCGGACGGGCAGCGGCGGTGGCGGGGGGACGCTCAGTCCGAGCCCGCGGCGGCGGGGCGGGGCGAGCGGGCCGGACAGCAGCCCACCGGGCACACGTCATGGCTCGGGCCGAGAGCGCCCATGGCGCAGCGCTCCGGGGCAGCCGCGGCCCGGTCCTCGGCGAAGCGCTCGGTGGCCGCGCGCTCCAGCACCAGATCGCGCACGCCCGCGGCGAACCGCGGATCGGCGCCGACGGTCGAGGCGCGGGAGACCGGCAGACCGAGCTCGGCGGCCTTGGCCGTGGCCTCGGTGTCGAGGTCGTACTTGACCTCCATATGGTCCGAGACGAAGCCGATCGGGACCATGACGACGGCGGGCACGCCCTCGCCGTGCAGCTCCTCGAGGTGATCGCAGATGTCCGGCTCCAGCCAGGGGATGTGCGGCGCGCCGCTGCGCGACTGGTAGACCAGCCGCCAGGGGTGGTCGACGCCGGTCTCCTCGCGCACCGCGTCGGCGATCAGCCGGGCCACATCGAGGTGCTGGGCGACATACGCGCCCCCCTCCCCGTCCTCCGTGTGCGCCGCCACCGGGCCCGAGGTGTCGGCGGCGGCGGTCGGGATGGAGTGCGTGGTGAAGGCGAGGTGGGCCCCGGCGCGGCGCTCCTCGGGCAGCTCGGCGAGGGCGGCCAGCGTGGCGTCCACCATGGGCCGCACAAAGCCGGGGTGGTTGAAGTAGTGCCGCAGCTTGTCGACGCGCGGCAGCGGCAGCCCCTCGCCCTCCAGGGCGGCGAGGGCGTCCGCGAGGTTCTCGCGGTACTGGCGGCAGCCGGAGTACGAGGCGTAGGCGCTGGTGGCCAGCACCAGGATGCGGCGGTGGCCGTCGGCGGCCATCTCGCGCAGAGTGTCGGTCAGATACGGCGCCCAGTTGCGATTGCCCCAGTAGACCGGCAGGTCCAGGCCGTGCTCGGCGAAGTCCTTGCGCAGCGCGTGCAGCAGCTCGCGGTTCTGCGCGTTGATCGGGCTGACCCCGCCGAAGAGGAAGTAATGCCGGCCGACCTCCTTCAGCCGCTCGCGGGGGATGCCCCGCCCGCGCGTGACGTTCTCCAGGAACGGCACCACGTCCTCGGGGCCTTCAGGCCCGCCGAAGGAGAGCAACAGCAGTGCGTCATAGGGGTCGGGAGAAGGCTGTACTGACTGATCCGGCATGCTTCCGATCCTGCCACCAGCCGCTGACAGGCGGGAAACGGCCCTGCGCGAACCAGGGGCATGCCCGTAATCTGTATCAGCTCGTACGATCCTTACCCTGCTCACGGCGGAGCCTGCCTTGCCCAGTACCAGCCCCTATCGTGCGATCTTCGCCGCCCCCGGCGCCAAGGAGTTCTCCGCGGCCGGCTTCCTCGGGCGGATGACGCTGTCCATGGCGGGCATCGGCGTGGTCACCATGGTCTCCGAACTCACCGGCCGGTACGGGCTGGCGGGCGCCCTGTCGGCCACGCTGGCGCTCTCCGCCGCCTCCATCGGCCCGCAGATCTCCCGGCTGGTCGACCGGCACGGCCAGCGCCGGGTGCTGCGCCCGGCGACCCTCGTGGCGCTCACCGCCGTCTGCGGGCTGCTGCTGAGCGCGCACCGGGGCTGGCCGGACTGGACGCTGTTCGTCTTCGCCGCCGGGGCCGGCTGTGTGCCCAGCGTGGGCTCCATGGTGCGGGCCCGCTGGGCGGCGATCTACGGGGACTCCCCGCGCGAGCTGCACGCCGCGTACGCCTGGGAGTCCATCGTCGACGAGGTCTGCTTCATCCTCGGGCCGGTCATCTCGATCGGGCTGTCCACCACCTGGTTCCCGGAGGCGGGCCCGCTGCTGGCCGCCTGCTTCCTGGCGGCCGGGGTCTTCTCGCTGACCGCGCAGCGGGCCACCGAGCCCGTACCGCATCCGCGCGGGCAGCACACCGGCCGTTCGGCGCTGCGCTCGCGCGGGCTCCAGGTGCTGGTGGCCACCTTCGTGGCGACCGGCGCGATCTTCGGGGCGATCGACGTGGTGACAGTGGCCTTCGCCGAGGACGAGGGCCACAAGGGCGCGGCGAGCCTGGTCCTGGCGGTGTACGCGCTGGGCTCCTGTCTCGCGGGCGCGATCTTCGGGCTGCTGCGCCTGAGCGGATCGGTGTCCCGTCGTTGGTTGTGGGGTATTTGTGCGATCGCCGTGAGTATGATCCCGCTCCAACTGGTCGGGAACCTGCCGTTCCTGGCCGTGGCGCTCTTCGTCGCGGGCCTGGCCATCGCACCCACGATGGTCACCACCATGGCCCTCGTCGAACGCCACGTACCACGCGCGCATCTGACCGAGGGGATGACCTGGGTGAGCACCGGGCTCGCGGTCGGGGTGGCGCTCGGCTCGTCGGCCGCCGGATGGGTGGTGGACGCGGCCGGCGCCCGGGCGGGGTACGCGGTGCCGGCCGTGGCCGGGGTGTTCGCGGCGGCGGTGGCGTTCCTCGGGTACCGCCGGCTCCGGCCGGCGCCACAGCGGGAGGGGTCGGGTGCGGATGGCCGTCAAGACCATGAAGACCGTACGGAGCAGCGTGTGGCGTAACTGGGCCGGGAATGTGACGGCCCGCCCGGTGCGGAGCGTCGCGCCGTCGTCCACTCAGGAGCTGGCCGAGGTGGTCCGCCGGGCCGCGGCGGAGGGGCTGAAGGTGAAGGCGGTGGGCTCCGGGCACTCCTTCACCACCGCGGCCGCCACCGACGGGCTGCTGATACGCCCCGACCGCATGGCGGGCGTGCGCGGGCTGGACCGCGAGGCGGGGACCGTGACCGTCGCCGCCGGCACTCCGCTCCGGCAGCTCAACGAGACGCTGTCGGCCCATGGGCTGTCACTGGCCAATATGGGCGACATCATGGAGCAGACGGTGGCCGGGGCGACCGCCACCGGCACCCATGGCACCGGCCGGGACAGCGCCTCGATCGCCGCCCAGATCAAGGGCCTGGAGCTGGTGACGGCGGACGGTTCAGTGCTGCGCTGCTCGGCGACGGAGAACCCGGAGATCTTCGCGGCCGCCCGGATCGGGCTCGGCTCGCTCGGCGTGGTCAGCGCGATCACCTTCGCCGTGGAACCGGAGTTCCTGCTCACCGCGCGCGAGGAGCCGATGCCCTTCGACCGCGTCATGGCCGATTTCGAAAGGCTCGTGGCCGAGAACGAGCACTTCGAGTTCTACTGGTTCCCGCACACCGGCAACTGCAACACCAAGCGCAACAACCGCAGCACCGGCCCCGCCGCCCCGGTGGGCCGGGTCAGCGGCTGGGTGGACGACGAGCTGCTGTCCAACGGCATCTTCCAGGTGGCCTGTTCGGTGGGCCGGGCGGTCCCCGCCACCATCCCCGGAATCGCCAAAATCTCCAGCCGCGCCCTGTCTGCCCGGACCTACACGGACATCCCTTACAAAGTCTTCACCTCTCCGCGCCGAGTGCGCTTCCTGGAGATGGAGTACGCCGTGCCGCGCGAGGCCGCGGTCACGGTGCTGCGCGAGCTCAAGGCGACCGTCGACCGGTCCGGACTGCGGGTCAGCTTCCCGGTGGAGGTGCGCACCGCGCCCGCCGACGACATCCCGCTGTCCACCGCCTCCGGGCGCGAGACCGCGTACATCGCCGTGCATCTGTACCGGGGCACCCCGCACCGGGCGTACTTCACGGCGGCCGAGCAGATCATGATCGCCCACGGCGGCCGCCCGCACTGGGGCAAGCTGCACAGCCGCGACGCCGGCTACCTGTCCGGGGTCTATCCGCGGTTCGGGGAGTTCACGGCGGTACGCGACCGGCTGGACCCGGACCGGCTGTTCACCAACGACTATCTGCGGCGGGTGCTGGGCGACTGACGCGTCACGGCCCGCCGGTGGCGCCGGGCGTGGGCGTGGCGTCACCGGAACCATCCGTTCCGCCCTCCGTGGCACCGCCGGACGGGGTCCGGGAGGGGCCGGGGGCGGCGGGCGCGGAGGTGCCGGGCGCGGTCGTGCCCCCGGTGCCGCCCTCGGTCCCGGAGTCCTTGCCGGACTCGGACGATCCGGACGAACCGGGCGTCGGCGCGGTCGATGCGTCGGCCGTGCCGCCCCCGCGGGAGGTGCGCGGGGACGGTGCCGGATCGCCACCGCCCCGGGAGGCGCCGGGGCCATGGGACGGGGCGGCCGGGCCGCGGCGCGAGGGGCCGGGGGTGGACTTCGACCCCGAGGAGCCGCCCACGCTGTCGCTGACGGTGGTTCCGCTCCGGCTCTCCCCCCAGACGTTGGACACCGGGCCCCCGGAGAACATCTCGATCCCCGTGATGACGCTCATGGCGAGGACGAAGACCGCCAGCGCCCCGAGGACGTGGCGCCGCCTCCCGCGCAGCCGGGTGCCGTGCGTGGTCGGCTCGCCGTACTCGCCGGCCGACCCCTTCCGCCGGAGCGTGACGGGCCCGGCGGGCCGCCGGGGCCCCGTCTGGACCCGCACCTCCTTGATCTGCTCACCGGTGCGGTGGAACAGATGCTGGAAGACGGTGCCGCCCGCGGTCGCCACCACGCTCATCACACCGGCACCCAGGATCGTCCCGTAGACGCCCAGTTTGGAGGCGAGGACCGCGGCGGCGATGGCCGCCAGCGCGCTGCCGGCCACATGGGCCACGCTCAGCTCGATCCGCCCGTTCTTGGGTTGTCCGTCGCCGTCGGCCTTACCGTGCATCTCCCGCCTCGCTTGGACATTCGTTCCAGCCTGCAGGGAGAAGTGACCGATAAACGAAGCAGATCGTTCCGATTCTGTCGTTTCTGTGAAACTTGCCACCCAAATTGGGCCTCACTTCGAAGGATTCAGGCTCCGATCCCCCTTCCGGCCATGAACTCGGCTGGCGTGCCGCTCCACCCGAGCGGCCCGAATGGAGTACTGTGGCGAGCCCTGGCCCCGCTTTCCCGTCCGGCCGCCCGGACCCAGCGGGAGGGGTCAGAGGGCGGCAACCAACCGGCCCGGGCAACTCGGCAAAGTTGTGGCAGGCTGCACCCGGGCAGGCCACACTCGTCTAGCGGGAGAGCAGCGACGCAACCGTGACGTCGGCAGGCACCACCCGGGAGGTCCCCATGCCCGAACTGCGTGTCGTGGCCGTCAGCAACGACGGCACACGGCTGGTGCTCAAGGCTGCGGACAGCACGGAGTACACGCTTCCCATCGACGAGCGACTGCGCGCCGCGGTGCGCAATGACCGCGCTCGGCTCGGCCAGATCGAGATCGAGGTCGAGAGCCATCTGCGGCCCCGTGACATCCAGGCCCGTATACGTGCCGGCGCCACCGCCGAAGAGGTCGCGCAGATGGCGGGCATCCCCGTCGACCGCGTGCGGCGCTTCGAGGGCCCGGTGCTCGCGGAGCGCGCCTTCATGGCCGAGCGCGCCCGTAAGACTCCCGTGCGCCGCCCCGGCGAGAACACCGGACCGCAGCTCGGCGAGGCCGTAGCGGAGCGGCTGCTGCTGCGCGGCGCCGAGAAGGACACCACGCAGTGGGACTCCTGGCGGCGCGACGACGGCACCTGGGAGGTGCTGCTGGTCTACCGGGTCGCCGGTGAGCCGCACTCGGCGAGCTGGACCTACGACCCGCCCCGGCGGCTGGTCCAGGCGGTGGACGACGAGGCGCGGGCGCTGATCGGCGAGGCCGACGACACGCCCGAGCCCAGCTTCCCGTTCGTGCCGCGGATCGCCCGGCTGCCGCGGGACCGCGACCGGTCGTCCGAGCGCATCGACGACGACGCCCCGGCGGCCACGCCCGCGTCCGCCTCGCTGGACGACGGTCTCGGTGAGCGGGACTCGCTCACCAGCCTGCTGGAGGCCGTGCCCAACTTCCGGGGCGACATGGTCGTGCCGGAGGCGCCGGTCGCATCGGCCGCTCCGCCGGAGGAGCCCGCCGAGGAGCCGGAGGCCGTCGAGCCGCCCGCCTCCGCGGCGAGCGCGGGTTCGGCGTACGCGGATGTGCTGATGCCGCGTTCGGTGGCGGGCCACCGCGATCGGCTGACCGGTACGACGGACCGGCAGGCGGAGGCGGACGGCGTCCGCCCGGGCCGCCGGGCCGCGGTGCCGAGCTGGGACGAGATCGTCTTCGGCACCCGCCGCAAGAAGCAGGAGTAGCAGCGGAAGTAGCCGTCGGCCGCACCACGGCCGGCGGCGCCGATCCGGGCCCTGCCACCGCATGCGGTGGCAGGGCCCGTCGGCGTGTTCAGCCCCGCTCGGGTCCCGTGGCCACCGGACGGCCGCCGTCCGAGGACCATTCGCTCCAGGAGCCGACGTACAGCGCCGCCGGAACGCCCGCGACGGCCAGCGCCAGGACCTGGTGTGCGGCCGAGACCCCGGAGCCGCAGTACACCCCGACCTCGGCGTCCTCGGTGGCGCCCAGGGCCGCGAACCGCTCGGCCAGCCGGTCGGCGGGCAGGAAGTGACCGTCGGCGGTGACGTTCTCCACCGTGGGGGCGGAGACCGCGCCCGGGATATGGCCGCCGACGGGGTCGATGGGCTCGACCTCGCCCCGGTAGCGCTCGGCCGCGCGCGCGTCCAGCAGCACCCCGCGCCGCGCGAGTGCCGCCGCGTCGTCGGCCTCCAGCAGCGGCAGGGCCCCGGGCCGCGGGACGAAGTCGCCCTCGGGCCCGCCCGGTTCATCGGCGGTCAGGGCGCCGCCGACCGCCGTCCAGGCGGGCAGACCTCCGTCGAGCACCCTTACGGACGGATGCCCCGCCCAGCGCAGCAGCCACCACGCGCGCGCCGCGGCCCACCCCTGTCCGCCGTCGTACGCCACTACGCGCCGGTCCTGGCTCACCCCGGCCCGGCGCATCGCGGCCGCGAACGCGGAAAGATCGGGCAAGGGGTGGCGGCCGGTCTTCCCGGGCGGGGCCGCGAGCTCGGTGTCGAGATCGACGTAGACGGCACCCGGCAGATGCCCCGCCTCGTATGCGGGGCGGCCGGGCGGCCCGCCGAGCTGCCAGCGCACATCGAGCAGGAGCGGAGGCCGCTCCTTCGCCAGCTCACTCATGAGATCGGATGCGGTGATGATGGCATGCATAGGAACCATCCTTGCGTAGATATCTCTGCGTCGATTGGACCACCCGGTCACCCGGTGTACGGCTGGGTGACACCAGAGCGCAATGAAGCCGAAACAGACAAGCGGTAGTAATTCAGGCATTCTGCTGCGGGACACGGCGAATTGCGGTTCCGCCAGGGCGCCATGTGCGACAGGTGGTGAAAACATCGGTCGGGCCCCCCGCATCAGCACCTCCGCACGACCGCCCCGCGCCGCCGACCGGCCCGGGGCCGCATGTCCCACCACGATGGTCCGAGGAGAGAATGACGTATGACCGAGGCAGCGACTCGGCGCACACCGGGCACGCCCTGCTGGACGAGTCTGATGGTGCACAGCCTTGCCGCGACACAGGACTTCTACCACTCCCTGTTCGGCTGGGAGTTCACACCGGGCCCACAGCAGCTCGGCGCGTATGTCCGCGCGGTCCAGGCCGGCCGGCCGGTCGCCGGGTTGAGCGAGCTGCCTCCGGAACGCCATTTGCCCGTGGCCTGGACGACCTATCTGGCGTCCGACGACGCCGATGAGACCGCCGAGATGATCCGCGCCTGTGGCGGCACCGTGGCGGTGGGCCCGCTGGACGCCGACGAGGCCGGCCGGATGCTGATCGCCGCAGACCCCGAGGGCGCGGTGTTCGGGGTGTGGCAGGAGTCCACGTACGCGGCGGAGGAGACCGGGGCGCCGGGCACCCCGGTCTGGCACGAGCTGCTGACCCGTGAGGGCACCGGGGTCCACAAGTTCTACCGGATGGTCTTCGGCTACCAGGCGGAGACGGCGGCCGGGGAGGAGCCGGGCTGCCGCACCCTGCACCTGGACGGCCGGCCGGTCTGCGCGATCCAGAGCGTGGGCGACGCCCTGCCGCGCGACCGGGGCCCGTACTGGATGACGCACTTCGCGGTGGACGACGTGGACGACACGGTGCGCCGGGTGACCGAGCTGGGCGGTCAGGTGGTGCGGCCGCCGTCGCGGGGAGCCACCGGCCACCGGGCCACGGTGCGGGACCCGGAAGGGGCCGCCTTCACCGTCGTACGACGCGCCGAGGGATAGTCGGGAGCGCCGGCCGGAGGGCCAGGGGCTGATCCACGGGACACCCCTCAGTCGACGGGCAGCACTTCCGGTGACAGGGCGGCGGCGCGCGCTCCGGCGGCCGTCACCCGGCGCCGGTGGTGACGTCGGCACAGCACCTCGTAACCCACCTCGCTCTCCGGCCGGTTGACGTCGCCCACGACGACTTGGGCGCCCTCGACGACCATCTGGCCGCCGACGGTACGGGCGTTGTGCGTCGCCCGGGCGCCGCACCAGCACAGCGCCTCCACCTGCAGCACCTCCACCCGGTCGGCGAGCTCCACCAGGCGCTGGGAGCCGGGGAAGAGCTTGCTGCGGAAGTCGGTGGTGATGCCGAAGGCGAAGACGTCCAGCTCCAGGTCGTCGACCACCCGGGCGAGTTGGTCGATCTGCGGCGGGGTCAGGAACTGCGCCTCGTCCACGATGACGTAGTCGACCCGGCCCCCGGCGGTCAGCGCTTGGACCACATGGTCGTAGAAGTCGAGGTCGTCGGCGACCTCGACCGCCTCGGTGGCCAGCCCCAGCCGTGAGGAGAGCTTGCCCTCGCCCGCCCGGTCGTCCCGGGTGTAGATCATGCCCTGGAGCCCTCGCGCCGAGCGGTTGTGCTGGATCTGCAGAGCGAGGGTGCTCTTTCCGCAGTCCATCGTTCCGGAAAAGAACACCAGCTCGGGCATGGGGAGGCGGAGCCTTTCGTAGGGCGGGGGTGAACGGGGTTGCTCAGGAGCGTACTTCGAGGAGCGGCACCAGCTGCTCCACGGGGGTCATCGAACCGTGCAGCCCGACCATGGCGGACTCCTTCGGCTCGGTGTGCGAGGCGACGATCGCGACGTCGTCGCGCGCGGCGGCCACGATATCGCCGATCCGCCGGTAGACCCGGTCGTCGACGCCCTTACCGCCGCCATCGGCGCCGCCGGGCCCGCCGAACCAGCCCGCCTCGATGGCCTCGTCACGGCCGGCCACCCACATCCGCTCCCCCAGCACCTCACGCCAGACGGCCAGCACATCGCCCGCGGCGCCGGGGACGGCGTACACATGGCGGGCGCGGCCCTCGCCGCCCAGCAGCGAGACGCCCGCGCGCAGCTCCCAGTCCTCGTCGAAGTCGATGCGCGACTCCGGGTCGAAGGGGATATCGATCATGCCGTGGTCGGCGGTGACATAGAGCGCCGAGCGGGGCGGAAGCTGTTCGGCGAGCCGCTGGGCGAGCCCGTCGACATAGCGGAGCTGATCACGCCACTCGGGCGAGTCCACGCCGAAGCGGTGCCCCTTGCCGTCCACCTCGCTGTAGTACGTGTAGACGAGCGAGCGGCCCGCGGCGCCGAGTTGCTCGGCCGCGAGGTCCATCCGCTCCTCGCCGGTCAGCCGCCCGTGGAAGGTGCCGCCGCTCAGCGCGATCTTGGTGAGCGGGGTCTCGGCGAAGGTCGGCGCGGAGACCTGGCAGGTGTGCACGCCCGCGGCGTCCGCGAGCTGGAAGACGGTCGGATACGGCTGCCAGGCGTGCGGATCCGTCCAGGGCTGCCAGCGCAGCTGGTTCATCAGCTGGCCGGTGCCGGGGTCCCGGACCGTATAGCCGGGCAGGCCGTGGGCGCCGGGAGGCAGCCCGGTGCCCACCGAGGCGAGCGAGGTCGCGGTGGTGGACGGGAAGCCCGCGGTGAGCGGCTTCCCGGCACCGCCCAGCGAGCTGGGCAGCAGCGAGGTCAGGAAGGGCGCCTCGCCGGGGTGGGCGCGCAGCAGCTCCCAGCCGAGGCCGTCGACCAGGAAGACGCAGACACGGTCGGCGGGTGCGAGCGCCAGATCGGAGGAGAGCCCGGGGACCTCCTGACCCGCGGCGATGGCCGGCAGCAGATCGGCGAGCGAGCCGGTGCCGTACTTCGGCAGGGGGGCGGAGCGGGGGTCGAGCGGGGTGGGCTCGGGCCAGAAGGAGGCGGCGGAGGGCAGCGGGCCGGTGGTGGAGCCGGACATCAGCGGCCGGTGTCCGGCGTGGCCGCGGTGGCCTCGGAGAGCGCCTGGGCGAACGAAAGGGTCTGGCGGACGGTGTCGGGGCCGTCCCCCGCCTCGCTGACGCGCAGGCTGAGGTCGTCGGCGGTGGACGAGCCCGTGTAGCCGTGGTCGGCCTCGCAGTTGGGGTCGCCGCAGGCGGCGGGCTCCAGGTCGAGGCGGCTGACGGCCCCCCAGCCGATGGTCAGCACGACCTCGCGGGGCAGCGTGCCCGGCGTGTACGACTCGGGGTTGGCGACGACCCGGCTGAGCACGACCGAGGAGATCCGCTGGAGCTTCACGGACTCGGTGGAGGTGGTGGCGTACGGCGAGGGGGAGGTACCGTCCGCGGCCTGCTCGTCGGTGTGGCTGACGATGAAGCGGTTGCCGGTGAGGACCAGGACCGTGACATGGCGGCGGACCTCGTTGGCGTCGAAGGTGGTCTCCTGATGGACCAGGTACGACACGATGGGCTCACCGCCCACGGCGGCCTCCACCGCTTCGGCCACGAGTGCCGGGTAATAGCCGCTGCGCTCGATCGCCGCGCGCAGCCCCTGGGTCGTCGTACCGGTCTTCGCCATGTGCACCATCCTACGGGGCCGCGCCGACACCGGCGCCGGTGCCCGCCAAGGCGCCGGACGACTCAGTAGGCGGGCATGTGGCGGGGGCCCAGGTCGGTGCGCGGGGGCGGCGGGGCGAGCCGCGCCGAGGCGCCGAGCACGGAGAGGCCCTGCTGGGCGACCACGACGGGTTCGAGGTCGACGGCGACCATCTCGGGATGGTCGTCCACCAGGCGGGACACCCGCAGCAGCAGTTCCTCCAGGGCCGCGGTGTCCACCGGCTTGGAGCCGCGCCAGCCGAACAGCAGCGGCGCGGTCCGGATGGACCGGATCAGCTCGGCGGCGTCCCGGCCGGTGACGGGGACGAGGCCGTGGGCGGTGTCGCCGAGCAGTTCGGAGGGGGCGCCGGCGAGCCCGAAGGAGAGCACGGCCCCGGCGGCGGGGTCGATGGCGGCCCGTACGACGGTGTCCACGCCGCGTGGCGCCATCCGCTGCACGACCAGCCCCAGTTCCTGGGGCCGTCCCAGGTAGTCGGTCAACTCGGCGTAGGCCCGGCGCAGTTCCGTCTCGCTGCCCAGCTCCAGCCGTACCCCGCCCAGGTCGGCGCGGTGGCGCAGGTGGGCGGCGGTGGGCTTGAGCGCGACCGGGAAGCCGAGCCGCTCGGCGGCCCGCACGGCGGCGTCGGGGTCGGGCGCGGGGAGGGCGGGCAGCACGCTGACGCCGTAGCGGGCCAGGAGGCGCTGGGTGTCGGCGGCGGACAGCTCGACGCCGAGGCCCGCGTCGTCGCCGGTCCCGCCGCCCGCGCCGTCGCCCGGGGTGCCGTCGGCCGGGGCGAGCAGCACCTGGATGTCGGCGGCCGCACCCGCCTCGTCGATGTCGTCGTATTCGGGGACCCGCCCGGGCTCGGCGGCCTCCTGCCGCCAGCGCGCGTACCGCACGGCCTCGGCGAGCGCGCGCACGGCCCGCTCGGCGGCGGGGTAGGCGGGGATCCGGCGGGTGCCAGGGGCGGGCTCGCCGCCGGTGCCGGCCAGGGCCTCCGCGAGCTCCTGGATCTCCAGGTGGACCACGGCCACCGGCTTGGCCGGATCGGGCCCGGAAGCCTGGGCCGCCTCCCTTACGGCCGTGGCGAGGGCCTCCGCGCTGCCGTCGCCGTCCCCTGGGCCGGTATTTCCGTCGCCGACCCAGGGGATGGCGGTGACGACGACGGCGTCGCAGGCGTCGTCGGTAAGGGCCTCGGTCAAGGCGCGCCGGAAGTCCTCCGGGGCGGCGGCCGTGGTCAGGTCCCGGGGCGGCAGCGGGCGGAGCCCCTCGGTGAGGCAGGCGTCGTAGGTGATCAGGCCGAGCGACTCGGAGTTGCCGAGGATGGCGACGCGCGGACCGGCGGGCAGCGGCTGGGAGGCGAGCAGCACCCCGGTGTCGGCGAGTTCGGTGACGGTGTCGACCCGGATGACGCCCGCCTGCCGCAGCAGATCGGAGACGGTGGCGTCCGGGATCTGGGTGGTGGGCACGGCATGGCCGGTGGGGGCGCTGCCGGTGTGGCGGGCGCCCTTGACGACGACCACCGGTTTGACGGCGGCAGTGCGCCGGGCGAGCCGGGTGAACTTGCGGGGGTTGCCGATCGACTCCAGGTACATCAGGACGACATCGGTGCGCGGATCGTCGTACCAGTACTGGAGGAGGTCGTTGCCCGAGACGTCGGCGCGGTTCCCCGCGGACACGAAGGTCGATATCCCCGCGATCCCGGCGAGGCTCGCCAGCCCGGCGCCGCGCCGGTGCAGCCCGGACAGCAGCGCGATGCCGATCGCCCCGGACTGGGTGAACAGGCCCAGCCGCCCGGGGTTGGGCAGCTGCGGGGACAGGGAGGCGTTCAGCCGGACGCCGTCGGCGGTGTTGCTGACGCCGAAGGCGTTGGGGCCGATGAGGCGCATGCCGTAGGACCGGGCCTGGCGGACGAGGTCGCGCTGCCGGTCGCGGCCCTCGCTCCCGCTCTCGGCGTATCCGGCGGAGAGCACGACGAGGCCCTGGACGCCGTGCTCGCCGCATTCGGCCACGACGGCGGACACCCGCTCGGCGGGAACGGCGACGACGGCCAGGTCCACGGGCTCCTCTATGGCGCGCAGCGAGCGGTGGGCCGGGACGCCCTCGGGCTCAAGGCGCGCCATGTCGTCGGGGAAGGCGTGGTTGACGGCGTGGACGCGCCCCGTGAAGCCGCCGTCCAGGAGGTTGCGCAGCACGGTGCGGCCGACACCGCCGGGCGTGCGGCTGGTGCCGATGACGGCGACGGAGCCGGGCGCGAGCAGCCGCTGGACGGATCGGGCCTCGGCCCGCTGCTCGCGGGCGCGCATGACGGCCAGGGAGCGGTCGGTGGGTTCGAGGTCGAATTCGAGGCGGACGACGCCGTCCTCGAAGCTGCGCTTCTGGGTGTAGCCCGCGTCCGTGAACACCTTGATCATCTTGGTGTTGGCGGGCAGCACCTCGGCGGCGAACCGGCGGATGTCGCGCTCGCGCGCGACCGCGGCGATGTGTTCGAGGAGCGCCGAGGCCACCCCGCGGCCCTGGTGGGCGTCCTGGACGAGGAAGGCGACCTCGGCCTCGTCGGCGGGGGCCGCGGCCGGCATCCCCCGTCCGTCGATGCGGTCGTAGCGCACCGTAGCGATGAACTCATCCCCCACGATGGCCGCCAGGCCCACCCGGTCGACGTAGTCGTGGTGGGTGAAGCGGTGGACGTCGCGGTCGGACAGGCGGGGGTAGGGGGCGAAGAAGCGGTAGTACTTCGACTCGTCCGAGACCCGCTCGTAGAAGCTGACCAGCCGCTGGGCGTCATCAGGGGTGATGGGACGGATCTGTGCCGTGCCGCCGTCCCGGAGCACCACATCGGCTTCCCAGTGGGTCGGGTAGGCGTGATGGTCCGACGGGCTCCGCATGGGGCCCAGGGTACGGGCCCGCCCGGTCCGGATGGTGGACACCCTTGCGTCGGGGCCGAGTGTCGGGGGAAGGTCCGTATCGGGCCAGTCCGGGCACGCCCGGGCCCACTCGGACATCGACCGGGTGAATCCGGACACCGTATGATTTTGGTCTAGACAACAGCACCCGTCACACCTGAAGGGCAACACCATGGCTGAGCGCCGCGTCACCATCGGCTGGGCCGAGGGCCTGCACGCCCGCCCTGCGTCGATCTTCGTCCGGGCGGCCACCGCCGCCGGCGTCCCCATCACGATCGCCAAGGGCGACGGCACCCCGGTCAACGCCGCCTCCATGCTGGCCGTGCTGGGCCTGGGCGCCCAGGGCGGCGAGGAGGTCGTCCTCGCCTCCGACGCGGACGATGCCGAGGTCGCGCTCGACCGGCTGGCGAAGCTGGTGGCGGAGGGCCTCGAGGAGCTTCCCGAGACCGTCTGATCCACCGCCCGATGCACATGTGATTCCCGTGTGATTCAAAGGTTCGGCACGGCGGGGCCGCGGTGACCATTTACGGCCACCGCGGCCCCGCTATTTTTCCGTTTCCACCCGGACTCGGCGCCCCGAAAACCGGGCGCCGCGAAACCACGCAGAGAATTCCCGAGAGTTGTATACGGGATCGCTGTTAATTCCGGCCGCTCGCCGTGTTTACGGAATGTTTCGAAGCCCTCACCGGGATGGGGCGGCGCGACCGGTATTCCGCCAGCGCGCGCTCGGTGTGCGCGGCGGCGAGCGCCCGCGCCCGGTCGGCGTCGCCGCGCGCCACCGCGTCCACCAGTGCGCCGTGCTCCGCCCAGGACTCCACGGCCCGCGCGCCCGGGTCGGGGTGCCGGGCGCCCCCGGGCGGTGCGGGCTGCGGTACGGGAGCGGCCGCGTACACCCACGCGGTCTTGCGGCGCAGCTGGACGAGCATCGCGGCCAGGCTCGGGCTGCCGGACGCCTGGGCGAGGGTCTCGTGGAACCAGTCGCCCAGCGGCCGCAGCTCGCCCAGCCGACCGTGCTGGGCCCGCTCCCGGCCGAGCCGGACCAGCCCGCGCAGCACCTTCAGATGGGCCTCGGTGCGGCGCTGTGCGGCCCGCGCGGCGCCCAGCGGCTCCAGGAGCGCCCGGATGTCCAGCAGATCGGCCGCCTCGCGCTCGGAGGGCTGGGCGACGCAGGCCCCCGCGTGCCGCCGGGTCGTCACGAAGCCCTCGGACTCCAGGGTGCGCAGGGCCTCGCGGACCGGCACCCGCGAGACGCCGTAGCGCCGGGCGAGAAGTTCCTCGGTGAGCCGGCTGCCGGGCTGATATGTGCCGGAGACGATGTCGTCGCGAATCGCCGTGCACACCGCATGCGCCGAAATCCGGCGACCGCCCTGGACCGCGGTCATATCCCCGCTCACTTCCGGTCCCACATTGTCGAACCTCCGCCTTAACGCCCGCGAAACGCACCCATGGAACGCGCGTTGAACGACTCTATTCCAATCGGACGTCATTTCCGATGGCGGAGTGCATTTCATGGATATTTTTTGGTCAGCGGGCGGCGGCACGCCGAAGGCCCCGTCCGGTGGACGGGGCCTTCTCGGAGTCTCACGGGACCGCGGGCGTGCGCGGAGCCTCGCGGGGTCGGACGTTCGCGGAGTCCCGCGAGGTCAGACGTTGACGCCGTGCGAGCGCAGATACGACAGGGGGTCGATGTCCGAGCCGTAGTCCGGGCTGGTGCGGGCCTCGAAGTGCAGATGCGGTCCGGTGACGTTGCCGGTGGCGCCCGACAGGCCGATCTGCTGGCCGGGGGTGACCTTCTGGCCGACCGAGACGCTGATCGACGACAGATGGCCGTACTGGGTGTAGGTGCCGTCGTTCATCTTGATGACGACGTTGTTGCCGTAGGAGCCGCCCCAGCCCGCCTCGACGATCTCGCCCATGCCCACGGAGTGCACCGAGGTGCCGGAGGAGGCGTGGAAGTCGATGCCGGTGTGGCTGCCGGAGGACCACAGCCCGCTGGCCGCCTCGTAGCCGGTGGAGACGTAGGAGCCGCTGATCGGCGATTCGAAGGTGTTGAGGCGCTTGCGCTCGGCCTCGCGCGCCGCGCGCTCCTTGGCCTCGCGCTCGGCCTTGGCCTTCTTCGCCGCGGCCTCCGCCTTTCTGGCGGCCTCCTGGCGGGCGATCGTCTCCGCCTTGGCCTTGGCGGCGGCCTGCTCGGCGGCGGTCTCCTGGGACTGCGCCTGCTCCTCGATGTGGTCCGCGATCCCGTCGCCGATCACGATCGCCTGGGTCAGACCGGTCTGCTGGGAATTGGGGCCGGTGTCGGCTGCGAACGCCTGTCCGGTGATCCCGGCGACGACACCCGAGGCGACGGTGGTGATGCCCACGACGTTCGCGCCGGTGCGGACGTTGACCTTGGTGGTGCGGCGGTGTTTCCCGGTGGCAGTGCGGGTGGACGCCATGCTGAGGCGCACTCCTTCCTTCCTTCTCGCCTACCGGGTTAGCTGACGGGTTCGGAGCAGGAAGGTCTCCTACGGACTCCTCCCCCGGCCGGGGAAGGCGCCCGATTCACCCCTGGGGACGTGTGGGTCCCCGGCTCCCCTGGCTCGCGCCGTACGGGGACTCGGCGATGACTGTCCGTGCCGCGGGTGCGGCGGGTTGCCGGCGAACAGCCGGACTGACGCTAAACGGGCCCGCTTTCGATCACCAAACGGTTCCGGTTTTTTGTTGCTCTCCCCACAAACCAAACAAGCCGTCACTGCCGCAAATCGGGCATGAAGGAAGGACCCCGGCACCCTTACGGGGGCCGGGGTCCTTCCGTTGCGAGCTCGTCGAGCGGACCGTCTGCCGGATCGGCAGCGAACTCGGATCGTCAGTGAGTCGGCCAGGTGGTCGGCTCCTCGGCCAGATCCAGCCAATCGGCCAACTCCGGGCGGCTCAGCCGGAGATGACGCGCACCTCACCGATGCCCAGCGCCCTGACCGGCTCCTCGATCACCGAGGCATCCCCGACCAGCACCGTGACCAGCCGGTCCGCCGGGAAGGCGCTCACCACCGCGGCGGTCGCCTCCACCGTGCCGGTCTCCGCGAGGCGGGCGTACAACTGCGCCTGGAAATCGTCCGGAAGGTGCTGCTCGACCTGGTCGGCGAGGGTGCCCGCGACGGACGCCGCCGTCTCGTACTTCAGCGGGGCGACGCCCACCAGGTTCTGCACCGCGACATCGCGCTCCTCGTCGGTGAGCCCCTCCTCCTTCAGCGTGCGCAGCACCTTCCAGAGGTCCTCCAGCGCGGGTCCGGTGACCTCGGTGGCCACCGAGCCGCTGATCGCCAGCATCGCGGCGCCCGCGGAGCCGCCCGAGGGAGCCGGGGGCGCGGAGCGCAGCACCTGGCCGAAGGCGCGCACCCCGTAGGTGTAGCCCTTCTCCTCGCGCAGCACACGGTCGAGGCGGGAGGTGAGGGTGCCGCCCAGGCAGTACGTGCCGAGCACCTGCGCGGGCCAGATCCGGTCATGGCGGTCGGCGCCGACGCGCCCGATGAGCAGCTGGGTCTGCACCGCGCCCGGCCGGTCGACGATCACCACACGGCCGAGGTCGTCCGCGACGATCGGGGGAACCGCGCGCGGCGCGCCCGCCCCGCCCGTCCAGGCACCCAGGGTGTCGGCGAGCGCCCCGTCGAGGTCGACCCCGGTGAGGTCGCCCACGATGACGGCGGTGGCCGTGGAGGGGCGGACATGCGCCTCGTAGAACGCCCGCACGGCCGCGGCGTCGATGCCCTCGATGGTCTCCTGGGTGCCCTGGCGCGGCCGGGACATCCGCGACTCGGCCGGGAAGAGGGCCGCGGAGAGGGCCATCGAGGCGCGGCGGGCCGGGTTGGCCAGCTCATGGGGGATCTCGTCCAGCCGGTTGCGCACCAGCCGCTCGACCTCGCCGTCCGGGAAGGCGGGGGCGCGCAGGGCGTCGGCCAGCAGACCGAGCGCCTTGGGCAGCCGGGAGACCGGGACCTCGAGGGAGACGCGGACGCCGGGGTGGTCGGCATGCGCGTCCAGCGTGGCGCCGCAGCGCTCGAGCTCGGCGGCGAACTCCTCGGCGTCGTGCTTGTCGGTGCCCTCCGACAGGGCGCGCGCCATGATCGTGGCGACGCCCTCGAGCCCGGCCGGCTCGGCGTCCAGCGGCGCCTCCAGATTGATCTCGACGGCGACGACCTGCTGGCCGGGGCGGTGGCAGCGCAGCACGGTAAGGCCGTTGGGCAGCTGACCGCGCTCGGGGGCCGGGAACGCCCACGGCTTGGGCGCGCCGCCCTTGGGCTGCGGGTGGAAGGTCATGGTCGCGGTGACGGCGTCGCTCACTGGGCCGCCTCCCCTTCTGCGTCGGTCTCGGCGGTGTCGGCTGCGTCCTCGGCGCCCTGGACGGGCTCGTAGACCAGCACGGCACGGTTGTCGGGGCGCAGCCGCGCCGCGGCCACGGCCCGCACCTCCTCGGCGGTGATGTCGAGCACCCGCTCCACCGCGGTCAGCGCCAGCTGCGGATCGCCGAAGAGCACGGCGTACCGGCACAGCTCGTCGGCCCGGCCGCCGACCGTGGCCAGCCGGTCCAGCCACTCGCGCTCGATCTGCGCCTGCGCCCGCTCCATCTCCTGCGGCGTCGGCCCCTCCTCGGCGAAGCGGGCCAGCTCCTCGTCGACGGCGGTCTCGATGGCCGGCACCTCGACACCGCCGGAGGTCTTCACGTCCAGCCAGCCCAGCGAGGGGGCGCCGGACAGCCGCAGCAGGCCGAATCCGGCGGCCACGGCGGTGCGGTCGCGGCGCACCAGGCGGTTGTGGAGCCGGGAGGACTCCCCGCCGCCGAGGACGGTCAGCGCCAGATCGGCGGCGTCGGCCTCCCGGGTGCCGTCATGCGGCAGCCGGTAGGCGGCCATCAGGGCGCGGGCCGGGACCTCCTCCTCCACGACCTCGCGCAGCTGGCCGCCGATCACCTCCGGGAGCGTGCCGTCGCGGGGCGGCCGCTTGCCGTCGTGGGAGGGGATGGAGCCGAAGTACTTCTCGATCCAGGCGAGCGTCTGCTCGGGGTCGATGTCGCCGACGATCGACAGCACGGCGTTGTTCGGCGCGTAGTAGGTGCGGAAGAACTCCCGCGCGTCCTCCAGGGAGGCCGCGTCCAGGTCGGCCATGGAGCCGATCGGGGTGTGGTGGTACGGGTGGCCCTCGGGGTACGCCATGGAGACGAGCTTCTCGAAGGCGGTGCCGTACGGGACGTTGTCGTACCGCTGGCGGCGCTCGTTCTTGACGACGTCGCGCTGGTTCTCCAGGCTCTCCTCGTCCAGCGCGGTCAGGAGGGACCCCATCCGGTCGGCCTCCAGCCACAGGGCGAGCTCGACCTGGTGGGCGGGCATGGTCTCGAAGTAATTGGTGCGCTCGAAGCTGGTCGTGCCGTTGAGCGAGCCGCCGGCCCCCTGCACCAGCTCGAAGTGGCCGTTGCCGGCCACCTGCGCCGAGCCCTGGAACATCAGGTGCTCGAAGAGGTGGGCCAGACCGGTGCGCCCCTTGACCTCATGGCGCGATCCGACGTCGTACCACAGACAGACCGCGGCGACCGGGGTCAGATGGTCCTCGGAGAGCACCACGCGCAGGCCATTGGCCAGGCGGTGCTCAGTCGCTTTCAGGCCGCCGGAGCCGGCCTGCTGCGTGGCCGTGTGACCCATGGGCATGTACGTCCCTTCGATCGCGTGATGGAGCGCGTGCCAGCCGCATGCGCAGCGCTTCTGTCACTGTATGCAAGGGGACGGACATCTGGCGAAGTTCCGGTCCGTTCCCGTCCTCCCGAGCTGCCCCGAACCGTTTCGGCGGCCTCTCGGGCGCCGGACCCCGCCCTTCGAGGGCTCGTCGCACGGGGCCGCCGCACCCCGTTTCGGGGCCCGCTCCGGCCCTTGCCGCCCCGGCCCGTTCCACACTTGTCGGCGGCCCGGGCCACAATGGTCCGCGTCAGATCCCGTATCGGCAGTTGAAGGAGCCGCAAGCGCGATGGTCCGCCGCCGCACGAAGACCCCGCCGCCGGACGACTTCGAGGAGCGCATCCTCGACATCGACGTCGTCGACGAGATGCAGGGCTCCTACCTCGAGTACGCCTACTCGGTCATCTACTCGCGCGCGCTGCCCGACGCCCGTGACGGGCTCAAGCCCGTGCACCGCCGCATCCTCTACCAGATGAACGAGATGGGGCTGCGCCCCGAGCGCGGCTTCGTCAAGTGCGCCCGCGTCGTCGGTGAGGTGATGGGAAAGCTCCATCCGCACGGCGACGCGTCGATCTATGACGCGCTGGTGCGCATGGCGCAGCCGTTCTCCATGCGCCTGCCGATGGTCGACGGCCACGGGAACTTCGGCTCGCTGGGCAACGACGACCCGCCCGCCGCGATGCGGTACACCGAGTGCCGGATGGCGTCGGCGACGTCGCTGATGACCGAGTCGATCGACGAGGAGACGGTCGACTTCTCGCCGAACTACGACGGCAGTGAGCAGGAGCCGGTCACCCTCCCCGCCGCCTATCCGAACCTGCTGGTCAACGGCACGTCCGGGATCGCGGTCGGCATGGCGACCAATATGCCGCCGCACAACCTGGGCGAGGTCATCGCCGCCGCCCGCCATCTGATCCGGCACCCGGGCGCGGACCTCGACACGCTGATGCGCCATGTGCCGGGCCCCGACCTGCCCACCGGCGGCCGGATCGTGGGCATGAGCGGCATCCGGGACGCGTACGAGACCGGTCGCGGCACCTTCAAGATCCGCGCCACGGTGGCCGTGGAGGACGTGACGGCCCGCCGTAAGGGCCTCGTCGTCACCGAGCTGCCCTTCGCCGTGGGGCCCGAGAAGGTCATCTCCAAGATCAAGGACCTGGTCGGCGCGAAGAAGCTGCAAGGCATCGCGGACGTCAAGGACCTCACCGACCGCGAGCACGGGCTGCGGCTGGTCATCGAGATCAAGAACGGCTTCAACCCCGAGGCCGTGCTGGAGCAGCTCTACAAGCTCACGCCGATGGAGGAGTCCTTCGGCATCAACAACGTGGCGCTGGTGGACGGCCAGCCGCTCACGCTGGGGCTCAAGGAGCTGCTGGAGGTCTATCTCGACCACCGCTTCAACGTGGTCCGGCGGCGCAGCGAGTTCCGCCGCACCAAGCGGCGCAACCGGCTGCACCTGGTCGAGGGTCTGCTGGTGGCCCTCCTCGACATCGACGAGGTCATCCGCCTCATCCGGCAGAGCGACAACGCGGCCGAGGCCAAGCGGTCCCTCATCGAGCGCTTCGGCCTCTCCGAGGTCCAGACGCAGTACATCCTGGACACTCCGCTGCGCCGGCTGACCAAGTTCGACCGGCTGGAGCTGGAGTCGGAGCGCGACCGGCTCAACACCGAGATCGAGGAGCTGACCCGGATCCTCGACTCCGACGCCGAGCTGCGCAAGCTGGTCTCCGGCGAACTGGCCGCGGTGGCCAAGAAGTTCGGCACCCCGCGCCGCACGGTGCTGCTGGAGTCGTCGAACGCGCCGGTGACCGCGGTGCCGCTGGAAGTCGCGGACGACCCCTGCCGGGTGCTGCTGTCCTCCACCGGGCTGCTGGCCCGTACCGCCGACGGCGAGCCGTTCCCGGTCGAGGGGAAGGCCAAGCGCGCCAAGCACGATGTGATCCTCTCGGCGGTCCCGGCGACGGCCCGGGGATCCGTGGGGGCGGTGACCTCGACCGGGCGGCTGCTGCGGCTCACGGTGATCGACCTCCCGATGCTCCCGGAGTCGGCCGGGCCGCCCAATCTGGCGGGCGGAGCGCCCATCGCCGAGTTCCTCTCCCTGGAGGAGGGCGAGGAGCTGATCTGCCTCACCACCCTGGACGAGTCCTCACCGGGGCTCGCCATCGGCACGGAGCAGGGCGTCGTCAAGCGCGTGGTCCCCGACTACCCCGCCAACAAGGACGAGTTGGAAGTCATCGGCCTCAAGGAGGGCGACCGGATCGTGGGCGCGGTGGAGCTGCGCACCGGCGAGGAGGATCTGGTCTTCATCACCGACGACGCCCAGCTACTGCGCTACGCGGCGAGCCAGGTGCGGCCGCAGGGCCGCGCCGCGGGCGGTATGGCGGGCGTCAAGCTCGCCTCCGGCGCCAAGGTGATCTCGTTCACGGCCGTCGACCCGGCGAGCGACGCGGTGGTCTTCACGATCGCGGGCTCGAGCGGCACGCTCGATGACTCGGTACAGCAGTCGGCCAAGCTCACCCCCTTCGACCAGTACCCGCGCAAGGGCCGGGCCACGGGCGGGGTGCGCTGCCAGCGGTTCCTGAAGGGCGAGGACATCCTGGTCCTGGCCTGGGCGGGCGCGACCCCGGCCCGCGCGGCGGGGGCGAACGGAACCCCGGTGGCGCTGCCGGACATCGACCCGCGCCGGGACGGCTCGGGTGAGCCGCTCGCCAAGCCGGTGACGGTGGTGGCCGGGCCGGTGTAGCCCGGCACGAGGAGGACGAGCGCGCGGCAGGGGCGCGGCACCGCGAGGGTGCCGCGCCCCTCGCCGTTCACGGGCCCCTGCGCCTTTCGCGGGCACCCTCCCGTTCACAGTCCCCCGCGGCGTTCACGAGCGCCCGTGGCGCTCACTCCCCCGGCCCCGGGACAGCCGGAAGGCCCCGACCCTCGCGGGCGGCGGAAGGCCACGGCACACGTGTCAGTGGCCGCTCCCGTTGCGCCGGGCGCGCAGCTGCCGGAGGGCGAGGCGCGCACCGGCGTGGCCGCGGTCCGCCGCCCGCCGGAAGTGCCGCTCCGCCTCGCCCAGCTCACCATGGTCCAGATGGACGGTGCCGAGCACCACCATGGCCGAGAGGTCACCCGTCGCGGCGGCCTTGCCGAGCCAGTGGACGGCCTCGGCGTACGCGCCCCGCTCGCCCAGCCCGATGCCGTAGACAGTCATCCCCCGCGGATCACCGGCCTCGGCCGCCTTACGGGCGAGCGATTCGGGAATCGGTCGCCCCTCGTCGTAGGCCGCCCTCACCATCGCCCTCAGCCCGGGGTCCAGCACGCGTGCCCCTCGTCTCCCCCGGCGCCTGCGCCACCGCGCCCATAAACCACCCATATCCGCCCCCTCCACCCCCGAAGCGCCATTGTCGCGCCTGGCTCCCACCCCATGGAACGGCAGACGCGCGGCGGGATGCGGACTGCCGCCCTCCGCCGCATGCAGACCGTAAGGCGCCCATGCGGCTCCCGCCACGCGTTCTTCCGGGGCTCCGGTGCACACGCACGGCGCGCGCTCACGGCTCCAGCGCGCACTATCGATCAAGAGAGGTTAGGCTTACCTTCGTGAGCACGTGTGCGACCGCTTCCCGCGACCTGTCCGAGCCGCTCGCCGGGACGGCGGCCACCGCCCCCACCTGGCTGCTGGTGGAACAGCCCGGGCCCTGGGGCACCGAGGCTCTTACCGCCAGCCGGCTCGACAGGGCCCTCGGACGCGCGCTGGAGCACGCCGCCGAGGACACCGGCGTACGGGTCGCGCTGATCCGCCGCCCCGGCCGTCACGCCGATCTGCACACCGGCGCCCGGCACCGGGTCTTCGTGGCCCACACCCGGCCCGGCCGCTCCTGGATCCGCACCACCGCCCTGGACGACCCCGCACGGCTGCTCGGCCTGGACTTCGCCGCACTGGGCGCGGGCGACCCCGGCGGGCTCACCCTGCGCCCCCACGACCCCGCGGCCTGGGAGGAGTACACCGGCGATCCGCTGGTGCTGGTGTGCACCAACGGCAAGCGCGACCGCTGCTGCGCCCTTCTCGGCCGCCCGCTGGCCGGTGAGCTGACCGCCTCCGGTGTCCATGGCACCTGGGAGATCACCCATATCGGCGGCCACCGCTTCTCCCCCACCCTCGTCGTGCTGCCGCACGGCTACACCTACGGCCGCGCCACCGCCCAAGGCGTCAAGGACGTCATCGAAGCGCTGCGGCAGGGCCGGGTCGTCACCGAGGGCTGCCGCGGCCGCTCCGCCTGGGAGCGCCCCGGCCAGGCGGCGGAGCTGGCCGTCCGCGAACTGACCGGCGAGGACGGGGCCGACGCGCTGACCGTCGCACGGACCGACGGAGAGGCCCCGGTCTGGTCCGTGACCGTCGCGCACCGCGACGGCCGGGTCTGGCGGGTGAGCGTCGCGCAGGTCGCCGCGGCGCCGCCGCGGCCCGAGAGCTGCGGCTTGCCCCTGGGCTCCCCGGCCCGGATGGAGGTCGTCGGGATCCGGACCGCCCGGCGGCCCGCATCCGGCGTACACGCGATGGCCGCCGGCCGCCTCTGAGCCCACGCCCCGGCCGCGCGGCACTCCGAGATCGCCGCTCCTGGGCCCCTCTCTGCGCCCACATCCACACCCCGAGCCCGTGGCCCCCGGGATGGCCGCCCCCACTCTGTAACCCATGCCACCCCGGGATCGCCGCTCCCGGCCCCCTCCCCCGGGTCCTGACGCGGCTCCTCCGGCCCGCCCTTGGTTACCCTTCGTTGCCATGAGCGCCGCGATACCGCCGGGGCAGGCAGCCACGGCCACAAGGTGGCGCATCGGCTGGCCCCGGCGCGTCTTCTCCCAGGTCCTGCTGATGCAGCTGGCCATCGCCACGGGTGTCACCGTGCTCGCGACCGGCCTCTTCCTCGCGCCGCTCAGCGACCACCTCGACGACCAGGCCATGCGCCGCGCCCTCGCCATCGCCCAGACCACGGCCGCCGAGCCCCGGCTGGCCGAGGCGCTCCAGCACACCCGGCCCACCCCCGACGGGCCCGTGCAGACCGAGGCGGAGCGCATCCGCCGGGCGACCGGCGCCGAGTATGTCGTGATCATGGATCGGCGCGGGGTGCGCTGGTCGCACACCTCCCCGGGCGAGATCGGTAAGCATGTCTCCACCGACCCCACCGAGGCCATCGGGGGCCGGGAGATCATGGAGATCGACGAGGGCACCCTCGGCCGCTCGGCCCGCGGCAAGGTGCCGCTGCGCGCCGAGGGCGGCCGTATCGTGGGCGCCGTCTCGGTGGGCATCTCCTACGAGAGCGTGCGCGCCCGGCTCGTCGCCTCGGTCCCGGAGATGCTCGCCTACGCGGGCGGCGCGCTCGCCGTCGGCGCCCTGGCGGCGTATGTGGTCGCCCGCCGGCTCCAGCGACGCACCCATGACCTGGCCTTCTCCGATATCTCCGCCCTGCTCGCCGAGCGCGAGGCGATGCTCCACGGCATCCGGGAAGGCGTCGTCGCCCTCGACGCCCACGGCCGCATCCGGCTGATCAACGACGAGGCGCAGCGGCTGCTGGATCTGTGCCCCGAGGACACCGGCCGGCCACTGGAGGCGGCGCTCGCCCCGGGCCGTACGACCGATGTGCTGTCCGGCCGGGTCACCGGCGCCGATCTGCTGACCGTCAGCGGCGGCCGGGTGCTGGTCGCCAACCGGATGCCGACGGACGACGGCGGTGCGGTGGTCACGCTCCGCGACCGCACCGAACTGGAGCGGCTGGGCCGCGAGCTGGACGGCACCCGGGGCCTGATCGACGCACTGCGGGCACAGGACCATGAGCACGCCAACCGGATGCACACCCTCCTGGGCCTGCTCGAACTCGAACTGCACGACGAGGCGATGGAGTTCATCACCGAGACGATCGGGGTGCACCGGGCCACCGCAGAGCAGGTCACCGAGCGGGTGCACGATCCGCTGCTGGCCTCCCTGCTGGTCGGCAAGGCCACGGTCGCCACCGAACGCGGGGTCTCGCTGTCCGTCGCCGAGGACAGCCTGCTGCCCAACCGGGTGGTGGACCCGCCGGGGCTGGTGACGATCGTCGGCAATCTCATCGACAACGCCCTGGACGCGGCGGTCGGTTCGCGGGAGCCGCACGTCGAGGTGGAGCTGTGCGCGGACGACCGTACGGTTCTGCTGCGGGTCTCCGACACCGGCCCCGGGATCCCCGCAGACCGGCGCGATGTGGTCTTCACCGAGGGCTGGTCGACCAAGGAGCCGCCCGCGCACGGCAAGCGCGGCATAGGGCTCGCGCTGGTCCGCCGCCTGGCCGAACGCCAGGGTGGCAGCGTACGGGTGTCCGACCGCGAGGGCGGGGGCGCGGAGTTCACCGTCGTCCTCCCCGAGGCACTGGCCGAACAACCCGCCGGGGCGCCGCTGACCGCGACAGGAGAGCCACGATGACCCTTGGATCCGGACCGGGCGGGCTCCTGGAAGTGCTGGTCGTGGACGACGACGTCCGGGTGGCCCGGGTCAACGCCGCCTACGTCGGAAAAGTGGCCGGTTTCCGCGTCGCGGGGCAGGCGCACTCCGCCGCCGAGGCGCTGGCCGTCCTGGAGACCACCCCCGTCGACCTGGTGCTGCTCGACCACTATCTGCCGGATGAGACGGGGCTGTCCCTGGTGCGCCGACTGCGGCAGCTCGGCCACCACACCGACATCATCATGGTCACCGCGGCCCGCGATATCGCGACCGTCCAGGCGGCGATGCGCCATGGCGCGCTGCAGTACCTGGTCAAGCCCTTCGCCTTCGCGGGGCTGCGCGCCAAGTTGGAGGGGTACGCGGCACTGCGCCGTGCGCTGGAGGGCGACGGCGAGGCCGGGCAGGACCAGGTGGACCGGATCTTCGGCGCCCTCGGCGGCGCCTCGGCAGGCCCCGCGGAGCTACCCAAGGGCCACTCGGCGCTCACCGCCGATCTCGTACGGGAGGTGCTGCGGGGCGCCGAGGGCCCGCTGTCGGCACAGGAGGTGGCCGAGCGCTCCTCGCTCAGCCGACAGACCGCACAGCGCTATCTGAAGCTGCTGGAGCGCACGGGGCGGGTGCGGCTCAGCCTCAAATACGGCGAGACCGGCCGCCCCGAGCACCGGTATGTGTGGGTCTGAACCCCGGCCGAGCATCGCCGTGCGTGGGTCTGCCCCCGCCCTGTCCTTGCCTGTCAGGCCGCGCCCGCCCCAGTGAGGGCCCGCACCTCCGCCTCGGCGTGCTTGGCGGCATGGCCGGGGACGTCCGTGGGCGCGGGTGAGGTGACCGTCCCGAACCAGCCCGCGAGGAACCCGAGGGGCACCGAGACCAGGCCCGGGTTCTGCAGCGGGAAGAGGTGGAAGTCCACCCCCGAGAAGATCGCGTCCGGGCCACCGGAGACCACCGGGGAGAGCACTACCAGCACCACCGCCGGAAGCAGCCCCCCGTAGACCGACCACACCGCGCCGCGCGCGGTGAACCGCCGCCAGAACAGCGAGTACAGCAGCACCGGGAGGTTCGCCGACGCGGCGGCGGCGAACGCGAGCCCCACCAGGAACGCCACATTGAGGTCGTCGGCGAGCAGCCCGAGCCCGATCGCGGCCGCCCCGATCCCCACCGCGGCGAACCGCGCGACCACCACCTCGCCGCGCGGTGTGCGGCCCGCCCGCCGGCTCAGCGCGCCATACAGGTCATGGGCGACGGAGGCCGAGGAGGCGAGGGTGATACCGGCGACGACGGCGAGGATGGTGGCGAAGGCGATGGCGGCGACGACCGCGAACAGCACCGTGCCCCCGGTCGATCCGGCGCCGCCGCCGAGATCGAGCGCGAGCAGCGGAACGGCCGTGTTCCCGGCCGCGTTGGAGGCTCGTACGGCATCCGTGCCCAGCACGGCGGCCGCGCCGAAGCCGAGCACGATCGTCATCAGGTAGAAGCCGCCGATCAGCCCGATCGACCAGATCACCGAGCGGCGGGCGGCGCGGGCGGTGGGCACGGTGTAGAAGCGCGAGAGGATGTGCGGCAGTCCGGCGGTGCCCAGCACCAGGGCCAGGCCGAGGCTCATGAAATCCAGCCGGGCGGTCCAGCCGCCGCCGTATGTGAGGCCGGGGGCGAGGAAGTCCGCGCCATGTCCGCTGTTGCGCGCCGCGGTGCTGAGCAGGGCGTCGAGATCGCCGCGGAAGCGGACGAGGACCAGGGTGGTCAGCGCGATCGCCCCGCCCATCAGCAGCACGGCCTTCACGATCTGGATCCAGGTCGTGGCGCGCATCCCGCCCAGCGCCACGAAGACCACCATCAGGGTGCCCACGCCGATCACCGTCCAGGCGCGGGCGCGGCCGCCCGTCTCCCCGATCAGCAGGGCGACCAGACTGCCCGCGCCGACCATCTGGGCCACGAGGTAGAGCACACAGACCATGACCGAGGAGATGCCCGCGGCGATCCGGACCGGGCGCTCCCGCATCCGGGCGGCCAGCACATCGGCCAGGGTGAACCGCCCGCAGTTGCGGACGAGTTCGGCCACCAGCAGCAGGACCACCAGCCAGGCCACGAAGAAGCCCACGCAGTAGAGCACCCCGTCGTAGCCGAAGAGCGCGATGAGCCCGGAGATGCCGAGGAAGGACGCGGCGGACATGTAGTCACCCGCGATGGCGAAGCCGTTCTCCATCGGGGAGAACAGCCGCCCGCCCGCGTAGAACTCCTCTGGCGAGCCGTGCCGTCGGCGCCCCGCCCAGGTGGTGATCCCCAAGGTGGCCGCCACGAAGAGGCCGAAGAGCACCAGCGCCAGGCTCTGCTGATCGCCGGTCACCGAGCGCGCCCCCGCATCATCTCCTGTGTCACCCAGCGCAGTTCGAGCGCGACCCGGTCCCGGCGCAGCCGTGCGTGCCGGGCGTACGCCCAGGTCAGCAGGAAGGTGGTGGCGAACTGCCCGAGCCCCGCGACCATCGCCACATTGAGCGTGCCCACGACCGGGCGGGCCATCAGACCGGGGGCGGTGGTCGCCGCGACGACATACGCGAGGTACCAGAGGAGGAACGCGGCGACCGCCGGGAAGACAAACCGGCGGTAGCGCCGGCGCACTTCCTGGAACGCGGCGCTGCCGTGCACCTCCGTGTAGACCTCCCGGGCGGCGGGCGGACGCGCGCGCCGGGCTCCGCTGTCCGTGTCATCCGGCTCGCCCCAGCCGGACGCGAGAGCGTCGTACCACGGATCTTCCACCCGCGCCGCTCCCGTATCGCGAGCGTTGTGCATGTCCACCCCGAACACTCCTTGTTCACTGCCGCATTCGCGGCGTGACCAAGGATGGGCAGATCAGAAAGATCCAGGACCCTTCAATGCCGGACGTTCACCCCATCAGGTGACTCAAGTGATGAACGGCCCGGAATCGGCACTCCAGAAGGAGGCCGGGCGGGAGAACGCCGACGGGGCCCCCGGATGGGAGACCCCGTCGAACCGGCCGTGGCGACGGGCCGGGCGTCAGACGTCGATGCGCGACCGGTCCAGGGTCGCCGCCGAGTTGGTGATGAACTCCTTACGGGGCGCGACCTCATTGCCCATGAGCAGGTCGAAGGCGCGCTCGGCGGCTTCCAGGTCGCTGATGTTGATGCGCCGCAGGGTGCGGTGGCGCGGGTCCATCGTGGTCTCCGCGAGCTGGTCGGCGTCCATCTCACCGAGACCCTTGTAGCGCTGGATGCCGTCCTTGTAGCGGACCTCGCGGCGCTGGAGGTCCAGCAGCGTCTCCTGGAGCTCCTGGTCGGAGTAGGTGTAGACGTACTTGCTCTGCCCCCGCTTGGGGTTCACCAGCTCCACCCGGTGCAGTGGCGGCACCGCCGAGAAGACCCGCCCCTGCTCGACCATCGGCCGCATATAGCGCTGGAAGAGGGTCAGCAGCAGACAGCGGATGTGCGCACCGTCGACATCGGCGTCGGCGAGGAAGATCACCTTGCCGTAGCGCGCCTGGTCGATGTCGAAGGTCCGGCCAGATCCGGCCCCTATCACCTGGATGATCGCGCCGCACTCGGCGTTCTTGAGCATGTCCGAGATCGACGACTTCTGCACATTCAGGATCTTGCCGCGGATCGGCAGCAGGGCCTGGAACTCGGAGTTCCGGGCCAGCTTGGCCGTGCCCAGCGCGGAGTCCCCCTCGACGATGAACAGCTCGCTGCGGCCCACGTCGTCACTGCGGCAGTCGGCCAGCTTCGCGGGCAGCGAGGAGGACTCCAGCGCGGTCTTACGGCGCTGCGCCTCCTTGTGCTGGCGGGCGGCGATGCGCGTACGGGCCGCGGCCACGACCTTCTCCAGGACGGCCCGGGCCTGCTGCTTGGCATCCCGCTTGGAGGAGGTCAGGAACTCCTTGAGCTCCTTGGAGACCACATTGGCCACGATCCGGGAGGCCGCCGAGGTGCCCAGCACCTCCTTGGTCTGGCCCTCGAACTGCGGCTCGGCCAGCCGGACGGTCACCACCGCCGTCAGGCCCTCCATGGCGTCGTCCTTGACGACGTCGTCCTCGGCGACGCGGAGCAGCTTGGCGGTGCGCAGCGCCTCGTTGACCGTCCTGGTGATCGCGCGCTCGAAGCCGGCGACATGGGTGCCGCCCTTGGGGGTCGCGATGATGTTGACGAACGACTTCACGGTCGCGTCGTACCCGGTGCCCCACCGCAGTGCGATGTCGACGCCCAGGTCGCGGGTGACCTCGGTCGGCGTCATATGGCCGCGATCGTCGAGGACCGGCACGGTCTCCTTGAAGGTGCCCTGCCCGGACAGCCGCAGCACATCGCAGACGGCCTTGTCCTGGGCGAGGTACTCGCAGAACTCGCTGATCCCCCCGTCGTAGCGGAAGGTCTCCTCGACCGGCCCCTCCTGCCCCTCCAGGGCCCGCTCGTCCCGGACGACCAGGGTCAGCCCCGGCACCAGGAACGCGGTCTGCCGGGCGCGGGCGTGCAGCGTCTCCAGGGAGAGCTTGGCGTCCTTGAGGAAGATCTGGCGGTCCGCCCAGTAGCGGACGCGCGTGCCGGTGCGGGTCTTGGGGACCCTCTTGCCCTTGAGGAGGCCGCTGGACGGGTCGAACGGAGCGTCCGGCCCGGATTCGGTGAAGATCCCGGGGACGCCGCGGCGGAAGCTGATCGCGTGGGTCTTGGCATCGCGGTCCACCTCCACGTCGAGACGGGCGGACAGCGCGTTCACCACGGAGGCGCCGACGCCGTGCAGACCGCCGGAGGCCGCGTACGAGCCGCCGCCGAACTTTCCGCCGGCATGCAGCTTGGTCATCACGACCTCGACGCCGGACAGCCCCGTCTTGGGCTCGACGTCCACCGGGATCCCCCGGCCGTTGTCGCGCACCTCCACGGAGCCGTCGTCGTGGAGGATGACCTCGATGTGATCGCAGAAGCCGCCCAGGGCCTCGTCGACCGAGTTGTCGATGATCTCCCAGAGGCAGTGGCTGAGTCCACGGCTATCGGTCGAGCCGATGTACATGCCAGGGCGCTTGCGCACTGCCTCGAGCCCCTCGAGGACGAGAAGGTGCCGCGCGGTGTAGTTGGAGCCGCCCCGGTCTGCTCCGGTCAGCAGCGCAGTGGACGGCACGGACGTGTCGGCGGTCACGCGGTTCGCTCCTCGCTGAATTTCTTGTTGGCCCAGCTGTGGGCACGATGGTGGCATGGTCGCCCGTCAGAGCGTACCGAGGCCTGATAGAGCCTTTGTGCCGCCACCCGTTGAAACGTCCATGCTAGTCGCACCGGCCATCGTTTCGCTCGTACGTTCGATACTTCGTGGCGGTGACGCACACATCACGTTCCCTTTCAGGCATGAACCATTTAGGCTCCGGGCACGTCATCATTCACAACCGGCAACCCGGCCGGGAGGGTGAACCAGACAAACGACGCAATACACCGAAGCTAGGCAATACGGCTCATTCGCCGCCAAACGTCACCATCCGGCCTACTCAGAAGCAATTTTTGGGAAAAAGCCACGAGCGGGAACGATTTCAGGCTGGTTGGATGTTGACCCTGGTACGACAGCTCGTCGAGCTAGAGAAGAGGCGACGTGACTACTGTTCTGACCCCCGCGAGCCCGTTGACGGCCGCTGACCGCTGCGACCGCTGCGGCGCCCAGGCGTACCTGCGCGTGGTGCTGATCAGCGGTGGTGAACTGCTCTTCTGTGCCCATCACGGGCGCAAGTTCGAGCCGGAACTCAAGAAGATCGCCGCGGAAATACAGGACGAGACCGAGCGGCTCACCGCGGCTCCGGCGTCCGCGTCCGACGACGAACGCTGAGGCCTCACACCCACGACGACGAGCGACGCCGGCCCAGGGCCGGATTCGGGCGGTCTGCCCCCTGAGTGGGGCGGCCGCCCACGCTCGTTTCGTGGGCCCGTCCGCACTACCCCACGGGCCCTCCGGGGCTCCTGCCGGGATTCACCGCCATCCCGGTGCTCCGCATCAGCCATGGGCGGCCACCAGATCGGCCACCGCCGAGATCCTCGTGTAGACGCCGGGCCGCCCCGCCACAGCGCATCCGCTGCCCCAGGACACCAGGCCCACCAGCCGCCCCCGGGCGACCAGCGGCCCCCCGCTGTCCCCCTGACAGGCGTCCCGACCCCCGCCCGGCAGCCCCGCGCAGACCATGGACCGCGGATCGTAGTCCCCCTCCGCGTTGCCCGGATAGGCGCGCTCACAGACCGTGTCGGCCAGCACCTGCACCGACGCGGTGCGCAGCGCCGACGCATAGCTGCCATCGCCCTCCGTATCACCCCAGCCGTACACCGCGGCCTTTTCGCCCGGCCGGTACGCCTGGTCGCCGCTGCCCGCCATGGGGATGGTGTAGGCCGCCGGCACCGCGACCCCCAGGGTGAGCACCGCGATGTCCCCGGCCCTGTTGTCGCCCTCGTACGCCGGATTGACCCAGACTCGCGCCGTCGGGTACTCCACCCCGTCGCTCTTCCGCAGGTCATTGCGGCCGATGATCACCCTGAGGTCCTTGACCTGCTGCCAGTCCATGCCGAGCACCCCACGGCTCAGACAGTGGGCCGCCGTGATGACCGTCGTGGGCCCCACCACCGCCCCGCCGCAGAACTGGCCCGACCTCTTCTCCCCGAAGAGCGCACGACTGGCCAGGGCCACCGTCCAGGGCGCCTCGACCGTACGGGCCGGATGCCCGCCGATCACGACACGGTCGGCCGTCGCCGGAGCGGGCGCGGTGAGCACCATCGCGAGCGCGGCGGCCAACGGCACCACCAGGACGACGAGGAGCGAGCGGAGCGACGTACGCATGCAGCCTCCTGACCATACGGAGCGTCTCGCACACTCAGAGTTACCCCCTGCGTCGCAAACCGCATCCCGAGTGGGCCAAGCGGGGAACATGGCGCCGATGCAGCGCGAAGGCCGGGCCCCTTCGGGGGCCCGGCCTTCGCGCTGCACCGCTTCGGTTTATGAGGCGGCGGTCCGCATCAGTCCAGGTAGTCGCGGAGGACCTGGGAGCGGGACGGGTGCCGCAGCTTCGACATGGTCTTGGACTCGATCTGACGGATGCGCTCACGCGTCACGCCGTAGACCTTGCCAATCTCGTCGAGGGTCTTCGGCTGGCCGTCGGTGAGGCCGAAGCGCATCGAGACCACGCCCGCCTCACGCTCGCTGAGCGTGTCGAGCACGGAGTGCAGCTGCTCCTGCAGCAGGGTGAAGCTGACCGCGTCGGCCGGGACGACCGCCTCGGAGTCCTCGATGAGGTCACCGAACTCGCTGTCGCCGTCCTCGCCCAGCGGGGTGTGCAGCGAGATCGGCTCACGGCCGTACTTCTGGACCTCGATGACCTTCTCGGGGGTCATGTCGAGCTCCTTGGCCAGCTCCTCCGGGGTGGGCTCACGGCCCAGGTCCTGGAGCATCTGGCGCTGGACGCGCGCCAGCTTGTTGATGACCTCGACCATGTGCACCGGGATACGGATGGTGCGGGCCTGGTCGGCCATGGCGCGGGTGATCGCCTGACGGATCCACCAGGTGGCGTACGTGGAGAACTTGTAGCCCTTGGTGTAGTCGAACTTCTCGACGGCGCGGATCAGACCGAGGTTGCCCTCCTGGATGAGGTCCAGGAAGAGCATGCCGCGGCCCGTGTAGCGCTTGGCCAGGGAGACCACCAGACGGAGGTTGGCCTCCAGGAGGTGGTTCTTGGCGCGGCGGCCGTCCTCGGCGATGATCTCCAGCTCGCGCTTGAGCTTGGGGGCCAGCTTGTCCGAGTTGGCGAGCTTGTCCTCGGCGAACAGACCGGCCTCGATGCGCTTGGCGAGCTCGACCTCCTGCTCGGCGTTGAGCAGCGGGACCTTGCCGATCTGCTTGAGGTAGTCCTTGACCGGGTCGGCCGTGGCACCGGCCGCGGCAACCTGCTGCGCGGGCGCGTCGTCCTCGTCCTCGTCGGAGAGCACAAAGCCCGCGTTCTCGGGCTCGGCCTCGGCGCCCTCGGGACCGGGCTTGCCCGGTGCGGCCTCCTCGATGACCTCGTCGGCCTCGAGAAGCTCGTCGGTGACGTCCTTCTTGGCGGTGGTCTTCTTCGCGACCGTCTTCTTGGCGGCGGCGGTGGTCTTCTTGGCGACCGTCTTCTTGGCCGTGGCCTTCTTGGCGGCGGCCTTCTTCGCGGGGCTCGCGGCCTCATCGGCCGGGATATCGCCGGCGTCCGCCGATGGAATGGCCGGGGCTGCGGGGGCCTTCTTGGCGGTGACCGTCTTGGCCGCGACAGTCTTGGTGGCGGTGCGCTTTGCCGGGCTCTTCGCTGCGACGCTCTTACGGGTGCGCTTGGGCGCTTCTGCGGCACTGACCATCAGCGTCACACCCTCCTCGTCGAGGATCTGGTTGAGGCTGCGCAGTACGTTCTTCCACTGGGTTGGCGGAATCTGGTCAGCCTCGAAGGCCCGGCGCACATCGTCGCCTGCGATCTGCCCCTCAGCCTTTCCCCGCTCGATGAGCGCCATGACAGACTCCGACTCGGCGATCTCCGGCGGGAGCGTACGGGATGTGCTGGCCGACACGAACAACCTCTCGGAACGTTGGAAACGGCTTCCGGCTCAGTCCGGTGGGGACCGGAGCCGGAAGACCGCCGGCAGGGATGAACCGACGGCGCGGGCGGAGTGCGGAGGAGTACAGCGTTACGAGCGACATCCGTATTCCCTCCGCGGCTGCCACCTCTTTAATCATCGCGCTACCCCAAAGAGCGTTACGCCCAATACTCGTGGCCCGAGTCACACCCCATAACGGTCTTAATGCCCATCCAACAGGACAGAAAACTCCCAGTCGCGCACCGATGGGAGTCGCACGGTGCCGACCGATCGGTCGCGCCGCGCCGCCGAACCCGCGGCGCGGGATCCGGCGACGCCCTCTCGTACGCCGTACGGCATCCATCAGGCCGGCCCTCGCCGCCTACCGACACCGCCTTGCCGTACGTCGCACGCGGCACGCTCCGGACGCCCGGCGATCCGGGCACCGGACGCGCCGACGGATCAGTGCTCGCGCGGCGCGGGCACCCCGACCTCGGCATGATCGAGATCCGGATGGACGGTCAGCAGCTGGCGCATCGCCGCCTCGGACGCCGCGGCGTCACCCTCGCCGATCGCCTCGACGATCCGGCGGTGGTGAGTGACTCCCGCCTCGGTGAGGCGGTCGCAGCCGGAGACGGGCGCCCCGGAGACGTGGAGCGCGGCGGCGACGATGCCCGCCAGGTGCTCCAGCATCCGGTTGCCCCCGACCTGCAGCAGCAGCGCGTGGAACTCGGCGTCGGCACGGGAGAAGGTGAGGGTGTCACCTTGCGCCAGCGCATGGGTCATGATCTCGACCATGTCGGCGAGCCGCTGCTGCACCTCCTCGCGGCCGTGCCCGGCGGCGAGCCGGGCGGCCAGCGGCTCGATGGTCCAGCGCAGCTCACACAGCTCGCGGCGCTGGTCGTCGCGCTGTGGGCCGAAGGCGCGCCATTCGATGATGTCCGGATCGAGCAGATTCCAGTCGCTGACCGGGCGGACCCGGGTGCCCACATTGGGGCGGGCGCTGACCAGGCCCTTGGCTTCGAGGACGCGCAGCGATTCCCGTACGACGGTGCGGGAGACCTCGAAGCGCTGTCCGATCTCCTCGGGGACGAGCGGGCGGTCCGCGCCCAGGTCGCCGGAGACGATCATCTGGCCCAGCTGCTGTACGAGTTGGCCGTGCAGCCCGCGGCCCCGGTTGCCGGCCGCGCGCCGGCCCACCCGGCCGATCTCTGCCTCGGCACCGTCCCAGGAGGAGGGGGCGCTGCCGCGGCCGGCGCCGGGGGCGTCGGCGTAGGAGTAGCGGTCAAGCTCGCCCGAACCGGCCAGGCCGGAGTCGGCGGGGCGAGCCGCGGTCATCGTGGTGTGCGCAAGGGTACTCACGCATCCTTTGTCGGCGACGCCTCGGAAGCCCTTGAGGTCTTTGGTGAAAAGCACACGAAAGGGTGATCGCCCATTACCTCATAATTGACGCTCAATCGGACAGAAAGAAGCATGCTGCGGGGACTTGCGGGCAGTTCGCGCTATGGGTGTGCGAATCCACTTCGGACCTGATCCACTGGCTCCGCACGGACCGGGCGACCGGCGGGCCGGGCCCGGCCGGCCGGCCGGTCGCGGTGGGCACTACTGGCGGGTGCTCCTGCCGCGCAGACCGGTGAGGGCGTAGGCGCACAGCAGAACGGCGACCGACAACATCAGTGCCTGGCCGACCGGTTGGGAGGCGAGCCGCAACGCGACCGCCAGCCCTCGGTCGATCATGGACGGCGGCCGGTCCAGCGTCGCCGCGCGCAGCCGGTGCGGCAGCATGGCCAGCGTTCGCAGCGACGGATCCTCCGCCGCACGCTGGACGACCGGCACCGCGAGGATCGGCACGGCGAGCAGGGTGGCCAGCCCCAGGGCGGTGGACCGGAAGACTCCGGCGGCCAGCAGCCCGGCCCACGACGAGCCGATGGTCAGCCCGAAAACGCCGACCACCAACTCCGGCCAGTCGCCCGGCAGCGGTACCGCGCTGCCGCCGACGAGCAGCAGGAGCGCCGCGCTGTCGAGCACGATGACGCCGAGCGACAGCAGGACGGCACCGGCCGCGCAGACCGCGAATTTGGCGGCCAGCAGCCCGAGTCGCCGGGGCACGGCGTCCCGGGTCGCGGCCAGTGCCGGAAAGCGGAACTCGTCGCCGAAGGCGAGAGCCCCCAGAAGGCCAGCCGCGATGGCGACGGGAGGCAGCGGGAGGTCGGCGGGCCAGCCGGTGAGCCGGTGCAGCTCCCCTACGCCACCCGCGCGGGCGAGCAGCACGGAGGCGAGGAGGGAGGCGACAATCGCGGCGACGCCGATCAGCCAGCCGGTCCGTACGCCGGTGGTGCGGCGCAGCTCGTAGCGCATCGGCCAGGCGGGGCCGGGGAAGCGGAGCTTGGGGAGCAGACGCAGCGGGGGTGCCTCGGGGTCGCGGGCGCGGGCGCCCGCGGAGGTGCCCGGGCCCAGATCCGCGGTCTCCTCGACCAGCCGGTGGACCACGATGCCGTGGCGGTAGGCGGTCTCCCCGACAGAGGCGGGGGACAGGCCGTAGACGGAGATGTGGGTGTCGTCGTCCCGAACTACGGAGAAGGGGTCGGCGAGCGCGGCGACCGGCTCCTCCTCGGCCTCGACCCCGGCCACGGCCCCGGTCCGCGCGGCCGCCGCATCGGCGTCGGCAGCGGGGGCGGGGACAGAGGCGGCGGGTACAGGGGCGGGGGCAGCCTTCTTCACCTTGTCCGACTTGGCTGCCTTGGCACCCGAATTGGCTGCCTTGCCATCCGGCTTGGCCGCCTTGTCGTCCGGCTTGGCCGCCTTGTCGTCCGGCCGGGCCGCGTTGTCGTTGGCCGCGGCTTCCGCGGTGGCCTTCTTCGCCTCGGCCCCGGCAACGGCGCCCCGGGCGGCGGACTGGGCCTTCCTGACCTTGCGCCAGATCGCCCTCTTCCTGACCTTCGGCGCGGCACCTTCGCCCTTGGCGGCGTCGCCCCCTTCGGCGACGTCGGGCTGGGCGGCGTCGGCCTTTGCCGCCCCGGCCTTGGCCGCGAGCTCGGCCGCGACCCGGGCCTCCTCCTCCGCCTTGGCCTCGGCCAGTTGTCGGGCGGCGTTGACCTCCTCCTCCAGGACAGCGGCGAGCCGGCCGACGAGCGGGGAGTGGACCACTACACGGGGGCGCAGCCGGGTCTGGGCGAACTCGTCCACCGGCTGATCGGCCACCAGCCGGCCCGACTCCAGGGTGAGCACCTGGTCCGCGACGCGGATGGCATCCTCGGCATCCTCGGTGGCGATGAGGACGGCGCCGCCCTGGGCGGCGAATTGGCGCAGCAGCCCGTAGAGCCAGGCGGTCTCCCGGGCCGACAGGCCCCGTGCGGGCTCGTCGAGCACCAGGGTGTGCGGATCCCCGAGAAGAGCGATGGCGATCCCGAGACGACGCTCCGCCCCGGTCGACAGATCACCGAGACGCTCGTCCGCCAGATCGGTGAGGCCGACCACGTCGAGCACCACATCGGCGCGTGCGGCGGGCACCCCGGCCGCGGCACCGAGCATCCTCAGATGCCCCCGCACGGTGCGGCCGGGGTGCCCGGGGACGTCCTCGAGGAGAACGCCGATCTCATGAGCCGGGCGCCGGATGCGGTGCAGGGGGCGGCCCCGGAAGAAGGCGGAGCCATGGCCCCGGTCGAGCTGCAGCAGAAGCCGCAGCGCGGTGGTCTTGCCCGCGCCGGGGCCGCCGAGCAGTGCGGTGACCCGGCCCGCCGGAGCCTCGAAGGTGAGGTCGTCGACAACGGGCGGCTGGTTGCGGCGGGGGGTGCTGGTCAGTCCGGTGGCCTGGATCATGGCTTCTCCCGCGGGGCATGGAACCGCTCGACGGCACGTGGGGACTGGTGGCGTACCGGAGCACGTTAACCCGCTATGTCCTATTTCTTCGGGACATAGCCCTCCCGTGGATTCGTCGTGTCATGGCTCGTCACACCTCGGGACGGAGCATGGGCGGATTGAGGAGTGTCGCCCCTCCGGCCCGGAACAGCTGGGCGGGACGACCGCCCTGACGGGTCGTCGTACCGCCGGTGGGCACCAGGAACCCAGGGGTGCCGGTGACCTTGCGGTGGAAGTTGCGCGGGTCCAGAGCCACACCCCACACCGCCTCGTACACCCGGCGCAGCTCGCCGACCGTGAACTCCTGCGGGCAGAAGGCGGTGGCCAGCGAGGAGTACTCGATCTTGGAGCGGGCGCGCTCGACCCCGTCCGCGAGGATGCGGGCATGATCGAAGGCGAGCGGGGCGGCCAGATCGCTGTCGCGGCCGAAGGCTCCGTCCTGCTCGAGCAGCGATTCGACGGGGGCCCAGCGCACGCTGTGCGCGTCACCTCCGGCCCGTGGCGCGGGCAGATCGGGCGCCAGTGCGAGGTGCGCCACGCTGACCACGCGCATTCGAGGGTCCCGCTTCGGATCGCCGTATGTGGCGAGTTGCTCAAGATGGGCAGCGTTCGGAGGGACCGGAAGCGTGGGGTCATGGGCGAGCAGCCCGGTCTCCTCGGCCAGCTCCCTGGCAGCGGCGGCGGCAAGATCCTCATCGGCCCGCACGAAACCGCCGGGTAGCGCCCACCGCCCCTTGAAGGGCGCCTCC
Organism: Streptomyces sp. NPDC007875; assembly: GCF_042868035.1. Classification (NCBI taxonomy): domain Bacteria; kingdom Bacillati; phylum Actinomycetota; class Actinomycetes; order Kitasatosporales; family Streptomycetaceae; genus Streptomyces; species Streptomyces sp. NPDC007875. The sequence continues at coordinate 214,537 of NZ_JBIADZ010000013.1, forward strand.
CCCCGTCGGACGGCCAGCGCACACAGTGAATGCCGCCGCACAGTGAGCACGACCAGATCAACGGTGACGGCGAACGCTGGAAAGGCCGACGGGTCGTAGGGCATGACGCGATCATAGTCGTCTGCCTGACGATAATCAGGCCCTTGAGCATGATCACCAATGTTCGGGAAATCGCTCTCTCAAGCGCTCGCCTGCACGAATCCCGCACCTCCTTCCGAACGCCTCGGAGCCGCCCCAACGCCCCGGACCACCGCACCCCCGGACCACCCACCGACCGTCCACCGTCCACTTCCTGGCCCCGTCCCAGGGCTCCCCTGTCGCCCCTGGCCCCTGCCCCACGGCTGCCCCGCCAGTCCGGGTCAGCGGCGGCTGCGTGTCCCCCGTCCACCGGTCCGGCGCCGGGTGCGCGGCCGCCCTTCCGGACGACGCCGGCCAACCGGGGCGGCCGCCCCGGCCGGGCCGCTCTTCCCACCCGGGCCCACGGTCCCGCCCGGCCACTCCCGCGCAGACTGCGGCTCTCCCTTGGCGTCTGCTTCCGCCAGTTCCACCGCCTCCGCCAGCTCCTCCGTCTCCGCCAGCTCCTCCGTCTCCGCCAGTTCCACCGCCTCCGCCAGCTCCTCCGTCTCCGCCAGCTCCTCCGTCTCCGCCGGTTCCTCTGCTTCCGCGCGGGTGGCCCGCTCGGCGGGCTCAGCCAACTCGACCGGTCCGGCCGTCTCCATGGTGCCGACTGTCTCGGCCGGCGGTCCGACCGTCTCGACCCTCGCGGCCGGAGGTCCGGCCGTCTCCAAGGGCTCCGCGTCCGCCAGGTCGCCGAGCCTCTCCAACTCCGCGTGCACCGCCGCGTGCACAGCGCGGTCCGCACGCTCGGCACGGTCGGCCCCGTCGGAGTCCTCCCGGCGCAGGCATCGGCGCAGCAGCTTCGCCGGAACCCCCTCATTGCACGCCTGGTGCAGCAGCCTGGCGAAGAGATAGTCGGGATCGACCCGCAGGGCACGGCCGAGCGCCACCCGTGCCGTGAGCTCATCACCCGCCGACCAGGCGACCCACCCCGCCAGGGTGAGCGGCGCCGCCGCATGCTCCCCGTACGAGCCGACGCAGCGACGGGCCAGCGCGCGCCACAGCCGCAGCGCCGCATCGGCGTCCACTTCCTCCATCCACCCGGCCGCCCGGTCCCGGGTCCGCCGGTCCTGCAGCCCGATGATCACCGCGGCCGCCTCCTGATCGTCGAGCAGCCGGTCATCGTGGAGATCGGCTGTACACGCGTCGGCGGCCGACGGCGCGGCCTGGAACGTGTCCAGCATCCGGCCCACCAGACCGAGGGTTTGCGCACACACCGTCGCAGACCCGGCACCGTCCAGAATCCTCGGCACGAGCTCGGCTCCGGCCGCGTCCAGCGCCCGCTCCTGCCCGTCGGCCCGGGGTGCGCCGAGCGGGGCGAGCCTGGCCTCCATCTCCCGCAGCGAGCCGCGCACCTGGACCCCCGCGAATGTCGCCGCCGCGGCCATGACCGAGGTGCCGGGCAGGGCGAGCGGAACGCCTTCCGGAGGGCAGCAGCGGCGGTCAGGACAGACATACGACCAGAACCGGCCGCCGGAGATGCACAGCGCTTCGAACACCGGCACCTCCAACCCGCCGCACGCGGTGCGCAGCCGCTGGGCTAGTGGCCGCAGCCGCTCCATCGCCTCCTCCCCCGACTCGCCCTCGGCCGGCTCCTGGCACAGGAACAGAACGACCCCGTCCGGCCGCCCGCCACGCCGCTCGCTGCCGCTGATCAGGCATTCGGCGAGCTGGTCGCAGACTTCGGGCCATTCCTCCGGGATCCGGGGAATCCCGAGCCTGAGCCTGCCGCCGAACCGGCCGCGGGAACCGTGCAGCGCGATCATCACGATGCTGTCGTCCGGCTGAAAGCCCAGGACATAGGGCAGGGCATCGGCGAGCTCGGCCGGGCTGCGGAGGGTGACCTGCTCTTCGCCGGGCAGGCCGGCCGCTTCGTTGTGTCGAGTCATGGCCCGACGGTCCCCCAGCCCCGTCGGCCCCGCCACCCCTGTGGATAACGTTATCCACAGGCTTCCGGGACCATTGGCGCGATGTCGGCGGGATCGGGTTGCATGGGGGCATGAGCGACGAAGATCTGCGTACCTCGGCCGACCGCGTCCTGGCCCGCCTCGTCGGGGACACCACCGGCTCCGCCCGGCTCCGGGAGGATCAATGGCGGGCGATCGAGGCGCTGGTCGCCGAGCGCCGCCGGGCGCTGGTCGTGCAGCGCACCGGCTGGGGCAAGTCGGCGGTGTATTTCGTCGCCACCGCGCTGCTGCGCGAGCGCGGCAGCGGTCCGACCGTGATCGTCTCCCCGCTGCTCGCGCTGATGCGCAACCAGGTCGAGGCCGCCGCGCGCGCCGGTATCCACGCCCGCACCATCAATTCCGCCAACACCGAGGAGTGGGACACCATCCAGGCCGAGGTGGCCGAGGGCGGGGTGGATGTGCTGCTGGTGAGCCCTGAGCGGCTCAACAACCCCGACTTCCGCGACCAGGTGCTGCCACAGCTGGCCGCCACCACCGGCCTGCTCGTCGTCGACGAGGCACACTGCATCTCCGACTGGGGCCATGACTTCCGGCCCGACTACCGCAGGCTGCGCACCATGCTCGCCGATCTGCCCCAGGGCGTGCCCGTGCTCGCCACGACCGCGACGGCGAACGCACGGGTCACGGCCGATGTGGCCGAGCAGTTGGGCACCGGCGAAGGGACCGCGCGGGCGCTGGTGCTGCGCGGGCCGCTGGACCGGGAGAGCCTGCGGCTGGGCGTGCTGCCGCTGCCGGACGCCGCGCATCGGCTCGCCTGGCTCGCCGAGCACCTCGATGAGTTGCCGGGCTCCGGGATCATCTACACCCTCACCGTCGCCGCGGCCGAGGAGGTGACCGCGTTCCTGCGGCAGCGCGGCCACACCGTCGCTTCCTACACCGGCAAGACGGAGAACGCGGATCGCCAGCAGGCCGAGGAGGACCTGCTGGCCAACCGGGTCAAGGCGCTGGTCGCCACCTCCGCGCTGGGCATGGGCTTCGACAAGCCGGACCTCGGCTTCGTGGTGCATCTCGGTTCGCCGTCCTCCCCCATCGCCTACTACCAGCAGGTCGGGCGCGCCGGGCGCGGTGTGGAGCACGCCGAGGTGCTGCTCTTGCCCGGCCGCGAGGACGAGGCGATCTGGCGGTATTTCGCCTCGCTCGCCTTCCCGCCCGAGGAGCAGGTGCGCCGCACCCTCGAGGTGCTGGCGGCGTCGGACCGGCCGGTGTCCCTGCCCGCGCTCGAGCCCCAGGTCGAGCTGCGGCGGTCACGTCTGGAGATCATGCTCAAGGTGCTCGATGTGGACGGCGCGGTGCGGCGTGTGCGCGGCGGCTGGACCGCGACCGGGCAGCCCTGGGCGTACGACGCGGAGCGGTATGCGTGGGTGGCGCGCCAGCGGGAGGCCGAGCAGCAGGCAATGCGGGAGTACGCCACGACGGCCGACTGCCGGATGGAGTTCCTGCGGCGGCAGCTGGACGATGAGAAGGCGGCGCCCTGTGGCCGCTGTGACAACTGCGCGGGGGCCCGGTTCACCACCGAGGTGTCCGACGCCTCGCTGGACGCGGCGCGCGGCGAGCTGGGGCGGCCCGGTGTCGAGGTGGAGCCGCGCCGTATGTGGCCGACGGGGCTGCCCGCGGTGGGCGTCGACCTCAAGGGCCGTATTCCGGCGGATGAGCAGGCCGCCCCGGGCCGGGCCCTGGGCCGTCTCTCCGACATCGGCTGGGGAAATCGGCTGCGGCCGCTGCTGGCCCCGCAGAGCCCGGACGCCCCGGTGCCCGACGATGTGGCCAGTGCGGTGGTGACGGTGCTCGCCGACTGGGCCAAGGGCCCCGGCGGCTGGGCCTCGGGCGCGCCGGACGCCGCGGACCGCCCGGTGGGCGTGGTCACGGTCGCCTCGCGCACCCGCCCGCAGCTGATCGGCACACTCGGCGAACGGATCGCCACCGTCGGCCGGCTGCCCCTGCTCGGGAGCATCGCGTACCACGACGGCGATTTCGACACCCGGGTGCCGCGCACCAACAGCGCCCAGCGACTGCGAGCGCTGCACGGCGCGCTGACCGTGCCTCCTCAGCTGGCGGCGGCCCTTGCCGAGGCGGGTGGGCCGGTGCTGCTGGTGGACGACATGGCGGACACCGGCTGGACGTTGGCCGTCGCCTCCCGGCTGCTCCGCCGGGCCGGAGCGGCCGGAGTATTTCCGCTGGTCCTGGCCGTGCAGGGGTAGGGGCGGCCGGGCCGCGGCAGGGCGTGAACCGGTCAGGAATATAGAACGCACATCCAGGTAAAACGGTCAGTGGGACCAACTGCTCATTGCCGCACGCGGGCGCGACCGCAAGAATTGTCTGCAGCTCCCCCGCCCCCGGTCCGTCCGTGGTCCGACGGGGCTGTGTCGTGGCCCGCGCCCGTGCCCGACCCTTCGCACGGACCGTGGGCGCAGACGAAGGGAGGACCGTGACCTTCGGCTTCGCTCCGCCACCGTCCGCCGATTCCGCTTCCCGGGTCGGCCGGATGCTCCAGCCCGCCGAGTGGGCGGCAGCGGGGATCCCGCTGCTGCGCAATCCACGCGAGGTGGTGACCGGACTGCACAGCCGCCATCTGCCGACGCCCTCGACCGTCGTCGTCGCGGTCCTCGATCCGGACGAACGGCTCAAGGCGAGCGCCTCGTTCGTCCGCCGCACCGCCGCTGTCGACGGCTGGGACTTCCGGAACGCGCTGCTGGCGCAGTTGCGCCGGGTGATCCCACACGATCTGCGGCGCCGCACACCGATCCGCACCGCCGTGCTGCTCTACTGCCGCGAGGGCGAGAGCCGGTGGACGGACGAGGACGGCGCCTGGATGTGGGGATTGCGCGACGCCTGCACCCTGCACGGTCTGCGCTGCGGCGCCTACATCACGCTGACCCGTGACGGATGGCGGGTCCTCGGCGAGGGGCGGGGCGGCCGTCGGCCGCACTCCGCTTCGCTGCCCACCGAGTTGGATGTGGCCGTCGAGGGCGACAGCGATCCGAAGGCACTGCCGCGACCCCACCTCGGAACGCGCACGGCACTGAGCCACTCCGCCGCCGTCTGACCGGTCGCGGAACGCCCGCGTCTGACCGGTCGCCGGGCACCCGTGTCCGAACGGTCGCGGGGCGCCCGTGGCCACCTCCGTCCGTCCGGACGCCGGACAGCTCCGCCACGGGGGCAGAGCCTGCCGGACACCGGGCGTTCGGGGACGTACGGCCTCAGGCGCCCGGACCGATGAGGGCGTTGATGCGCTTCGGGTCGCCGCAGACGATCAGCAGCGTCCCGGCAAGGCCCATCGCCTCGGGCAGCGCGCGGGCCACGGCGTCGTTCGCACCACCGTTGACGGCGACGACCACGACCGGGCGGCCCTTGGCGCGATCGGCATCCGCACCGGCGTAGAAGACATCGTCTCCGGCGTCGTGCTGCGCCCAGTACGACGCTTCGCCGAAGGACAACTCATGCGCCGCCCACGGATGCTGCTCCCCGGTGGTCAGCACCAGGATGTCACCGGGGGCCCGGCCGGAATCCAGCAGCAGGTCGACCGCCTCGTCCGCCGCGTCCAGCGCGCCGTCCACCGTGGCGGGGATGAGCTGGAGCTGGGGACCGGCCTTCGCGGCGGCGGGTGCGGTCTTGGCAGCCGAAGCCGCCGGGGCGGTCGGCACGGGCTTCGTCGCATCGCTCGTGGTGCGCTGCGACTGAGCCGACGAGGTTCCGGCGGAGCCACGGTTGGGACCGGGGCTTCCGGGCCGCCGCGGTGCGGGCCGGGGGCCGGGACCAGGGACAGGACGAGGGGTCGGCGCGGTGCGGCCTGCGGCCGGTGTCGCGCGGGGACCCGGGACACTCTCGTGAATCTGAGGCTCCTCGGGGATGAGAGGCATGGGCTGATGTCTATCAAACGTCGGTGCGAGTCGCATCGGCGGGTGGCGGTTTTGACCGCTTGGTCTGCTCAGAAGTCGAAGCCGAGTTGGCCTTCGTCCTCCAGCCCGACCGGTTCGGGGGTGCTGCGGACCCGCTTCAGGTGCCGCCAGCGGGGCAGCCCGTCCATATAGGCCCAGGACAGCCGGTGGTGGGGCGTGGGCCCCAGTTCCCGCAGGGCTGCTCGGTGCACGGGGGACGGATATCCGGCGTTGTCCTCGAAGCAGAAGTCCATGTGCTCGGCTCCCAGTTCGGCCATCATCGCATCCCGGCGCACCTTGGCGATCACCGAGGCGGCGGCGACGGACACACAGGACTGATCGCCCTTGATGACCGTGCGGACCGCCCAGGGAGCGCCGAGGTAGTCGTACTTCCCGTCCAGGATCACCGCGTCCGGCCGGACCGGCAGCGCGTCCAGCGCACGCGTGGCGGCGAGCCGGAGGGCGGCCGTCATCCCCAGGCCGTCGATCTCCTCGGGAGAGGAGTGACCCAGGGCGTGTGCGGTGACCCACGAGTGCAACTCCTGGGCCAGGGTCGTGCGCTTCTTGGGGCTCAGCAGCTTGGAGTCGGTGAGCCCGGTCGGCGGACGGCGCAGACCGGTGACCGCCGCGCAGACCGTCACCGGACCGGCCCATGCCCCGCGCCCGACCTCGTCGATACCGACGACGATCTTGGCTCCCGTCGTGGCGCGAAGCGAGCGCTCGACACTGTGGGTGGGCGGTTCATATGCCATGACGAGGACAACCTTACGCCGCTCTTACCTGCGTTCGGAACCCGGATCCTCGGCAGCGGTCCCCGGCTCCTCCGGGTGACCCCTCCCTCGGTGAACCGGGTGGCCGATTCCGCTCAACACGGCGCGGTGGAGGGCCGGTTCGCCGGTGGGGCAAACCGGGCGACGCACCGCATCACGCCCGCGCGGGGAGAGGTCAGGCGGCCCGCGCCGGGACCCACTCCGGCAGCGCCTCGGTGCGGTCCTGCCAGTCGGCGGGCGGCGCACCGGCGGCCGCCGCCGCGACCACCCCCCCGACGATGGCGCAGGTGGTGTCCACGTCCCCGCCGGCCGAGGCCGTCCGCCAGAACGCCTCCTCGAAGGAGCCCAGATGGCGGGCGGCCGCCCACAGGGCGAACGGCACGGTGTCATGGGCGCTGGTGCGCCGGCCGCAGCCGAGCACCGCGGCGACGGTCCCGGCGTCCGCATCGTCGAGCATGTCGCGGGCGCGGCGCAGCCCTGCCTGGACCGCACTGCGCGGCACCACCTCGACCACCCGGTCCAGCAGCTCCTCCGGCCCGCCGTGGCCCGCCGGATCCGCCACCAGCGCCGCGGCCGCGGCCACCGCCATGGCTCCCGCCACGGCCTCGCGGTGCTGATGTGTGGTGTACGCCGAGATCTCCGCCTGATGCGTCGCCTGCTCCACATCGCCCGCGTACCAGGCGCCCAGAGGGGCGATCCGCATGGCGGCACCGTTGCCCCATGACCCCTGCCCCTGGAACAGCCCGGCGGCCAGGTCACGCCAGTCGCCGCCCTCCCTGATCAGGCGGAGCATCCGGTTCACGGCGGGGCCGTAGCCCCGGTCGAAATCGTGGTGGTCGGCGAAGGACCGGGCGAGATGGTCCTGGTCGATTCTGCCGTGGGTCACCAGGACGGCCAGGATCGAGCAGGCCATCTCGGTGTCGTCGGTCCACTGCCAGGGGGCGGGCGGCAGCTCGCGGCGCATGAGGAACGGATAGTTGGCGGGGACGAAGAACTGGGAACCGAGGGCGTCGCCCACGGCCAGCCCGCGCAGACTCCGAAGAGCCCGGTGGAAACGGTCAGCGGTCATCGGTGCGCACTCTAACCGGTGCGGCCGTAGGGCTTGGGGGTGCACCAGCGCTCGAAGGGCCGGTCCAGGTGGTAGCGCCCGTCGGAGCCGAGCAGCAGGGCCCGTGTTTCGCCGTTGCCGGGGTTCGACAGCGACTCGAATTCGGCGACGTTCCAATGCAGCCACCGCATGCAGAACAGTCTCATGGTCAGCCCATGGGTCACCAGCAGGACGTTCGGCGGATGTGCCGGGTCCTGGAAGCTGCGCCACAGGCTCTCCAGGAACGCGTCCACCCGGTCGTAGACATCGGCACCCGACTCACCCTGCGCGAACCGGTAGAAGAAGTGTCCGTAGGCGTCGCGGTACGCCATCTGTTTCCGCACGTCCTCGCGGTCCTGCCAGTTTCCCCAGTCCTGCTCCCGCAGCCGCGGCTCCTCCCTGACCCGGGTACGCAAGGGGTCGAGATCGAGCAGCCTCAGGGTCTGGTGGGTGCGGCGGTACGGCGACACATAGATCGACACGCGCTCGTCGCCGAAAGCGGCGCGCAGCCGCTCGCCCGCCTCCGTCGCCTGCCGGCGCCCGGTCTCGGTCAGCTTCAGAGCATGATCGGGCACCCTTTCGTACACCGAGTCATCAACATTCCCCTCTGATTCTCCGTGCCGCAGGAGGACGATGCGCCGGGGTCGTGCCATGGCGCCACCCTAGATCGAGGCCGCGGCCGGTGCCGCATCCCCCTCCTGGGCCATGAGCCGGCCTCCTCGTATTTCGCACCGGCGCCCGGTGAAGCGGCTGCGCAGCAGCCGGTCGTGCGACACCACCACCAGCGCCCCGGTCCACTGGGCCAGCGCCTCCTCCAGCTCCTCCACCAGACCGAGGGCGAGATGGTTGGTCGGCTCGTCGAGCAGCAGCAGATCGGCGGGGCGGGCCAGCAGCCGGGCGAGCGCCAGCCGGCGGCGCTGGCCCGCGGAGAGGGATCCCACCGGGACGTGGAGATCGTCCGTGCGGAACAGTCCGTACGACAGCAGAAGGGCGCCCTGCTCCTCCGCTGTCCCTGGCAGCCCACGGCCGAAGGCCGACAGCAGCCGCTCCCGGGGCATGGCGACCGATATCTCCTGGGCGAGATAGCCGATCCTGCCCCGGCGGGCCGCCCGGCCCGTATCCGGCTTCTCCCACCCCGCCATGACCCGCAGCAGCGTGGATTTGCCCGCGCCGTTGGCGCCGTGGACGAGCAATCTCTCCCCGGCCACCACCGTGAGTCGGTCGACCGCCAGCCGCTCCCCCACGCGGACGTCATGGAGGTCGATGAGCACACCGTCCGCCGTCCCCGCGGCGGGGAGCGCAGAGAACCGCAGCGGCTCCGGCGGGCGCGGTACCGGGTCCTCCTGGAGCCTGCGCAGTCTCTCCCTGGCGTTCCGCACCCTGCTGGACACCGATGACTGCACACGTCCCCTGTCCCGGTCGTAGGCCAGCTTGTTGCCGTCCTTCATGCCGCGGCCGGGGGCGACCCGCCGTGCGACGGTCGTGGCGGCTTCCGTCAGCGCGGCCGTCTCCGCGCACCACTCCTCGTACGCCTGCTCCCAGCGGCGGCGCGCGGCGGTTTGCTCGGAGACGAATCCGGCGTACCCCCCGCCGTACCGCACCAGGGTGCGCCGGTCGGCGTCCACCTCGACGATCGCGGTCGCCACCCGCTCCAGGAAGACCCGGTCGTGGGAGACCGCGAGGACGGTGCCCGAATGCCCCCGCAGCGCCTCCTCCAGCCAGCTGAGCGCGGCACCGTCGAGGTGGTTCGTCGGCTCGTCCAGCAGCATCACCTCGGGGGCGGCGGCGATCAGGCAGGCGAGCCCGAGCCGGGCTTGCTCGCCGCCCGACAGGCTGCCGAGCCGCCGCTCGTACCCGATGCCGCCGAGCCCCAGACCGTGCAGGGCCTTCTCCACCCGGGCGTCCGCCTCATAGCCGCCACGGGCCTCGAAGGCGGTCAGCAGATCGCCGTACGCGGAGAGCGCGCCGGGGGCGCCGCCGCCGAGATCCGCCTCCAGCTCGCGCAGCCCGCGCTCCATGGCGCGCACCTCGGCGAGTGCGGCGTCCACCGCGTCGCGCACCGTGTGGTCCGGGGGCAGCTCGGGCGTCTGGCCGAGGTGACCGATGCCACCGTCGGCCACCGTCACCACGGCGCCGTCGTCCGGTGACTCGCTCCCGGCCAGCAGCCGCAGGAGGGTGGACTTGCCCGCTCCGTTCTCCCCCACGACGCCGACCCGCTCCCCGGGCCGGACCGCGAAGGACACGTCGTCGAGCAGCAGCCGGTCGCCCCGGGACAGCGTGACGCCTCGGAGTGAGATCTGCGTGGGCACAGGGGCGTACCTCCAAGCACGCGAGCACGTGGGCCATCCGGACCGCACGCTCCAAACACAACTACAGTTGCGTTACCCTCATCATGGCACAGGAAACCCGCTAACACAACTGGAGTTGCACTTGCCCGCAGAGAGCGCCGCCCCGACACCGGGCACCGTCCGCCCCGGCGGGCGCACCGCGCGCACCCGCTCGGCGGTGCGCGACGCCGTGCTCACCGGCCTCGCCGAGCACGGCTATCCCGGTCTGACCGTGGAGTACGTCGCCGAGCGCTCCGGTATCCACAAGACGACCGTCTACCGGCGCTGGGGCAGCGTCGAGGGGCTCGTGGCGGACGCGCTCGACCTCGCGGGCGAGGACGCCTGGACACCACCCGACACCGGAAGCCTGGAGGGCGATCTGCGCGCCCTCGCCCGCGAGGTGACCGAGACCTTCGGCAGCGCGCCGGCCGCCACCGCGCCGACCGCCTTCATCGCGGCCGCGTTCCAGTCCGAGCGCGCCGCCGAGGCGCTGCGCGACTTCTACACCGAGCGCTTCGCCCGCTGCGAATCCGTGGTGCGGCAAGCCGTCGACCGCGGTGAGGCCCCGTCCGGCACCGACGCCGCTGCGGTCGTACGCGCCGTCTCCGCGCCCTTGTTCTTCCGGGCACTCATCACCCGTGAGCCCATCGACACGCCGCTCGCCGACCAGACGGCGGCCGCCGTCGCCGCCGCGGTCCGGGCCGGGGCGTATTCCCCCGCCCGCCGGTGATCAGGGCCGCCTCCTGAGCGCAGGGCCGCCTCCTGAGCGCAGGACCGCCCGTCGAGCGGCCGAGGGCTCGTCCCGCCCTCACACCACCGTCCAGGCGGACTCGACCCGAACGACATCGCCGGCGATCGCCGCCACATCCGCTTCCGTCTGCGCGCGCAGGCCGAGCCGCTCGACCCGCTCCACCCGGTACTTCCCGTGCTCGGCCGCCGAATCCCACATCGACAGCACCAGGAACTCGTTCCCTGGCGCCTCGCCGAACACCCCGCGCAGCATCCCGGGCGACCCGGCCATGGCCGGATTCCACACCTTCTCCTGCACCAGCGTGAAGTGATCCACCCGGTCGGGGCGCACCCGGCAGTGCGCCACGCGCACCACGTCCGCGTCGGAGAATCGCGGCTCGAAGCCGACCTTCACATCGAATCGGTGCTCGAACAGCCGGACTTGCATATCCCGGAACGTGCCCGACTGCGCGGCCGCCAGCCGGTCGTGCGAACGCGCCATGAAGGAGTCGTAGAACGCCCGGCTTTCCCAGAACGCGAAGACATGCGCCACATCCGGACGCCCCCGGCTCCAGCCACCGCCCTGCCCCCGGAATCCCGGTTCGCCGGGCAACCCCGCCCACTTCCGCTGCCCCCGCTCGAAACCCGGGCGGTCCACCACGGTGCAGCGAATCCACTTGACCAGCACCGCGCCATCCTACGGCCGTGCGGTGGCCCCCATCACATACCGGAGAGTCCGCCCCCGGTTCGGCATCGCACCGTACGACGCCCGGAGACGACGGCGGCGGGGCGCGAGCCCGAAGGCCCGCGCCCCGCCGCGGATGTCATCCGTAAGGAGCTGCGATCAGCTGCAGCCGCTCGTCGAACCGCAGCCCTCGCACAGGTAGCAGCTGCCCGCGCGGCGCATCTTGGTGCCGCAGGAGAAGCAGAGCGGCGCGTCCGCGTTCATCCCCAGCTGGATCTCGACCAGTTCGGTCGAGCTGTGGGCCTCCCGCGCCGACTGGGGCGTGGTCCGCGGTTGGGACGTGCTGCTCTTCGGGGCGTCCACATGGCGAGGCGCCGACTGGGCCAGGCCCTCGACGTCCATCTCGTCGTCGCTGGGCTCGTAGGACCCCGTCTCCAGGTGGCGCTGGCGCTCCTCGGCGGAGTGGATGCCGAGCGCCGAGCGGGTCTCGAACGGCAGGAAGTCCAGCGCCAGCCGGCGGAAGATGTAGTCGACGATCGACTGCGCCATCCGCAGGTCCGGGTCGTCCGTCATACCGGCCGGCTCGAAGCGCATGTTGGTGAACTTCGAGACGTAGGTCTCCAGCGGCACGCCGTACTGCAGACCGACCGACACGGCGATCGAGAAGGCGTCCATCATGCCCGCCAGGGTCGAGCCCTGCTTGGACATCTTCAGGAAGACCTCACCAAGACCGTCGTCCGGGTAGGAGTTGGCGGTCATGTAGCCCTCGGCGCCGCCCACCGTGAAGGAGGTGGTGATGCCGGGACGGCCCTTGGGGAGCCGCTTGCGGACCGGGCGGTACTCGACGACCTTCTCGACCTCGGGCTCGACCTGTGCCTTCTCCTCCTTCTTCTTGGCGGAGAGCGGCTGGCCGACCTTGCAGTTGTCGCGGTAGATCGCCAGCGCCTTGATGCCGAGCTTCCAGCCCTCGAAGTAGATCTCCTCGATCTCCTCGACGGTGGCCGACTCCGGCATGTTGACCGTCTTGGAGATGGCGCCGGACAGGAACGGCTGGGCGGCCGCCATCATCCGCACATGACCCATCGGCGAGATGGAGCGCTCGCCCATCGCGCAGTCGAAGACCTCGTAGTGCTCGGGCTTGAGCCCCGGAGCGTCGATCACATTGCCGTGGTCGGCGATGTGGGCGACGATCGCCTCGACCTGCTCCTCCTGGTAGCCGAGCCGCTTGAGCGCCTTGGGGACCGTGTTGTTCACGATCTGCATGGAGCCGCCGCCGACCAGCTTCTTGAACTTGACCAGGGCCAGGTCCGGTTCGACGCCCGTGGTGTCGCAGTCCATCATCAGGCCGATGGTGCCGGTCGGCGCGAGCACCGACGCCTGGGCGTTGCGGAAGCCGCTCTTCTCGCCGAGGCGCAGCACGTCCTGCCATGCCTCGGTGGCCGCGGCCCAGACCGGGGTGTCCAGGTCGTCCATGCGCTTGGCAATGGCGTTGGCGTCCGAGTGCTGCTTCATGACGCGCTTGTGGGCGTCCGCGTTACGGGCGTAGCCGTCGTACGGACCGACCACGGCGGCGAGCTCCGCGGAGCGCTTGTACGAGGTGCCGGTCATCAGGGACGTGATGGCTCCGGCCAGGGCCCGGCCGCCGTCGCTGTCGTAGGCGTGGCCGGTGGCCATCAGCAGGGCGCCGAGGTTGGCGTAGCCGATGCCCAGCTGGCGGAAGGCGCGGGTGGTCTCGCCGATCTTCTCGGTCGGGAAGTCCGCGAAGCAGATGGAGATGTCCATCGCGGTGATGACCAGCTCGACGACCTTGGCGAAGCGCTCGGCGTCGAAGCGCTGGTGGCCCGCATCGTCGTCCTGGAGGAACTTCATCAGGTTGAGCGAGGCCAGGTTGCACGAGGAGTTGTCCAGGTGCATGTACTCGCTGCACGGGTTGGAGGCGGTGATCCGGCCCGATTCCGGCGAGGTGTGCCAGTGGTTGATGGTGTCGTCGTACTGGATGCCCGGGTCGGCGCAGGCCCAGGCCGCCTCGGCCATCTTGCGGAAGAGGGACTTGGCGTCGACCTCTTCGATGGACTCACCGGTCAGCCGGCTGCGCAGCCCGAACGAGGAGCCGGACTCCACGGCCTTCATGAACGTGTCGTTCACGCGGACGGAGTTGTTGGCGTTCTGGTACTGGACGGACGTGATGTCGTCGCCGCCCAGGTCCATGTCGAAGCCCGCGTCGCGCAGGGCGCGGATCTTCTCCTCCTCCTTGACCTTCGTCTCGATGAACGCCTCGACGTCCGGGTGGTCGACGTCGAGCACGACCATCTTGGCGGCCCGGCGGGTGGCGCCACCCGACTTGATCGTTCCGGCGGAGGCGTCGGCGCCGCGCATGAAGGAGACGGGGCCGGAGGCGTTGCCGCCCGAGGAGAGGAGCTCCTTGGAGGAGCGGATGCGGGAGAGGTTCAGGCCGGCTCCGGAGCCGCCCTTGAAGATCATCCCCTCTTCCTTGTACCAGTCCAGGATCGACTCCATCGAGTCGTCCACGGAGAGGATGAAGCAGGCGCTGACCTGCTGCGGCTGCTTGGTGCCGACGTTGAACCAAACAGGCGAGTTGAAGCTGAAGACCTGGTGCAGCAGCGCGTAGGTGAGCTCGTGGTCGAAGATCTCGGCGTCCGCGGGCGAGGCGAAGTAGCCATTGTCCTCACCGGACTTGCGGTAGGTGCGCACCACGCGGTCGATGAGCTGCTTAAGGCTCGCCTCGCGCTCCGGGGAACCCACCGCGCCACGGAAGTACTTACTGGTGACGATGTTGACCGCGTTCACCGACCAGAAGTCGGGGAACTCCACGCCGCGCTGCTCGAAGTTGACCGAACCGTCGCGCCAGTTGGTCATGACGACGTCACGACGCTCCCAGATCACCTCGTCGTACGGATGCACGCCGGGGGTGGTGTGGATGCGCTCGATGCGCAGACCCTTGTTCGCCTTGCTTCCCTTGGAGCGGGAGCCTCGTGCCGGGCCGCTCGTCGTCTCTGTCATTCCGCCTCCCTGGTACGGGCGAAAACGCCCTGATGTGCCTATTTCTTCCCCAGGCACGTATCTGTCTTTCACCCGGATGCGGCAAGCGCCCCGGGTAGGTGTGTGGGTCGCCGGTCAGTCGGCGGCGACGGCCGGCGCGGGGGCCTCCGCGGCCCCTTCGACGCCGGACCCGCGGTCGTGCGCGGGAGGCCGTTGCTGGTCACGCAGCTCCGCCACGGCCGCCTCGAAGTCCTCGAGGGAGTCGAAGGCGCGGTAGACGGAGGCGAAGCGGAGGTAGGCGACGAGGTCGAGCTTCTGGAGCGGGCCGAGTATGGCGAGCCCGACGTCATGAGTGGACAGCTCGGCGCTGCCGGTGGCCCGGACCGCCTCCTCCACCTGCTGACCGAGCTTGGCGAGGGCGTCCTCGGTGACCGGACGGCCCTGGCACGCCTTGCGCACCCCGGAGATGACCTTGTCGCGACTGAAGGGCTCGGTGACCCCGCTGCGCTTGATCACCATCAGTGACGCGGTCTCCACGGTCGTGAAGCGACGCGAGCAGTCGGGGCACTGGCGGCGCCTGCGAATCGAGCAGCCGTCGTCGGTGGTGCGGCTGTCGACGACACGGCTGTCGGGGTGCCTGCAGAAGGGGCAGTGCATGACTCCGAACCCTCCCTCACCCTCAAGAACGGCGCATGCCTGAACATGCCTGACTAGCCCCGACCGGGCCGGGAGGCCCGCCGGAACGGCCACAAGCATAGGCGAAAACCTTGGCAGCGAATCCACCAGGACCACAACTTGTGGGTGGCTTGCATCCATCTAACCACTAGATCTGGTGGCTGGCACTCAACCGAGCCGGATGGCGTGTCACGACTGGGGGGCAGGCACGAGACTACGCGAGCCCCACGCGTCCCGGATTCACGGGGGTCGGGATGCAAGACTGGGGCCACCCCCACAGCGGCCGGATCAAACGGTCCATACACCTAACCCTGTGATCACGTCAGCCCATCTGCGAAATTTCACTCGAACGTGTGTTTGGCGCAACCTTTCGAAAGCAACTACCGTTGTCCAACTAGGGAGAACATCTCGAGAGGGGCCGTCGTGACCACCACCGCAGAGAGCGCCACCGTTACCGCCCAGGAGCGCTCCCAGAGCCGACTCGAACAGACACACACGATGAACCAGACCCACCCGATGAACGACGACGCCACGAATCCGGAAGGACAGAAGCCCACGCGCTCGCTACCAGGGCGACCTCCAGGCATCCGGGCGGACAGCTCAGGGCTGACCGACCGGCAGCGGCGCGTCATCGAGGTCATTCGCGACTCTGTGCAGCGGCGTGGCTACCCGCCGTCCATGCGGGAGATCGGCCAGGCGGTGGGCCTCTCCAGCACCTCGTCCGTCGCCCATCAGCTGATGGCTCTGGAGCGGAAGGGCTTTCTGCGGCGCGACCCCCATCGGCCCCGGGCCTACGAGGTCCGCGGCTCCGACCAACCCAGCGCCCAGCCCACGGACACCGCCGGCAAGCCCGCCGCCTCCTATGTGCCGCTGGTCGGCCGGATCGCGGCCGGTGGGCCGATCCTCGCCGAGGAGTCGGTCGAGGATGTTTTCCCGCTCCCCCGGCAGCTGGTCGGCGACGGTGAGCTCTTCGTGCTGAAGGTGGTCGGCGACTCCATGATCGAGGCCGCCATCTGCGACGGGGACTGGGTGACGGTGCGCCGTCAGCCCGTCGCCGAGAACGGTGACATCGTCGCCGCGATGCTCGACGGCGAGGCCACGGTGAAGCGCTTCAAGCGCGAGGACGGTCATGTGTGGCTCCTCCCGCACAACGCCGCCTACCAGCCGATTCCCGGCGACGAGGCCACCATTCTGGGCAAGGTGGTCGCGGTGCTGCGGCGCGTCTGAGCACACCGGATCGAGGTGCGCCCCGAGCGTGCCCCACGACCGGGCCCCGGGACCACTGCGCCGGTTCCGGGGCCCTGCTGTATGTGGTCACCTTCCACCATCGGGGCCCGTCGTGTGCGACGACCGTGGCGGCCCTGGGGCGCGACGCCTCGCCAGGCCGCCTGATCCTTGACCCGCTAGGCCTCCTGATCCTTGGCCCGCTAGGCCTCCTGGGCCTTGGCCGCCGCGTCGATGGCGGCCAGCGAGCGGCGCACCTGGTTGCGGTCGGTCGTGTACCAGAAGTCCGGCATGGACTTGCGGAGGAACGAGCCGTAGCGGGCCCGCTCGACCCGCGGATCCAGGACGGCGACGATGCCCCGGTCGTCCGAAGCGCGCACGAGCCGGCCCGCGCCCTGGGCCATCAGCAGCGCGGCATGGGTCGCGGCGACGGCCATGAAACCATTCCCCCCGGCCTCCTCCACTGCCTTCTGGCGGGCACTCATCAGAGGGTCGTCGGGGCGGGGGAAGGGCACCCGGTCCATCACCACCAACTGACAGCTGGGCCCCGGCACATCGACGCCCTGCCAGAGGGACAGCGTGCCGAACAGGCAGGTCCGGGCATCGGCGGCGAAGGCACGAATCAGCTCGCCCAGCGTCTCCTCGCCCTGGAGGAGGATGGGCGCATCGAGACGCCCGCGCAGCTCCTCCGCGGCCGTCTGGGCGGCGCGCATGGACGAGAACAGCCCGAGCGTGCGACCGCCCGCGGCCTCGACCAGCTCGGCGAGCTCATCGAGCATATCGGCGCGGCTGCCGTCGCGGCCGGGCTGGGCGAGATGCTTGGCGACGTAGAGGATCCCCTGCTTCGAGTAGTCGAAGGGCGAGCCGACGTCGAGGCCCTGCCAGCGCGGCGCGGTCTCCTCACCGCCCTCCGGATCCTGCGGGCTCTCGGGGGCGAGACCGAGTGAGGCCGCCACCCCGTTGAAATCCCCGCCCAGCTTGAGCGTGGCGGAGGTGAGGACGACGGACCGGTCCTCGAACAGCTTCTCCCGCAGCAGCCCCGACACGGAGAGCGGTGCGACCCGCAGCGAGGCGCCGAAGCGGTCGTGCCGCTCGTACCAGACCACGTCGTACTCGGAGCCCTCGACGATCCGCTCGGCCACTTGGTGGATGTTCTCCACGGAGCCCAGAGCCTGCTTGCGGATCGCGTCCTCGTCCTTGACCGAGGCGTCCCGCGTGGCGCCGAGCGCCGAGATCACCGTGCGGGCCGCGTCGCGCAGCGCCATCAGCACATAGCCGAGATCCTCGGGGATCTTCTCGAGGCGCCCGGGCAGGGCGAGCTCCATCAGCCGCTCGAAGCCCTCCGAGGCGGTCTGGAGGGCATCCGCCGCCTGTTGGTTGACCAGCTTCGCGGCACGCCGCACGGCGCGGTTGACCTGGCCGGGGGTGAGCTCCCCGCTGGCGACGCCGGTGACCCGGGAGACCAGCTCATGGGCCTCGTCGACGATCAGCACCTCATGGCTGGGCAGCACGGGGGCGCCCTCGATGGCGTCGATGGCGAGCAGGGCGTGATTGGTGACGACGACATCGGCGAGCTTGGCCCGCTCACGGGCGGCCTCGGCGAAGCACTCCGCGCCATAGGCGCATTTGGACGCGCCGAGGCACTCCCGGGAGGTGACCGACACCTGGGACCAGGCGCGGTCCGAGACACCGGGGCTCAGATCGTCCCGATCGCCCGTCTCGGTCTCGTCCGACCAGTCACGCAACCGCAGCAGGTCCTTGCCGAGCTTGCTGGTGGGCGTGGCGGCCTCGAACGGGTCGAAGAGGCCGGCTTCATCGGCGTCCTCCTGCGGGACGCCCTCGTGGAGCCGGTGCAGGCACAGATAGTTGGAGCGGCCCTTGAGCATGGCGAACTCGGGGCGGCGGCGCAGCAGCGGGTGCAGGGCCTCCACGGTGCGGGGCAGGTCTCGCTCGACGAGCTGCCGCTGCAGGGCGAGGGTCGCCGTGGCGACGACGACGCGCTCGCCGTGGGCGAGGGCGGGCACCAGATAGCCCAGGGACTTCCCGGTGCCGGTGCCGGCCTGAACCAGCAGGTGGGAGCTGTCGTCGATCGCCTCCGCCACGGCTTGGGCCATGGCGGTCTGACCAGGGCGCTCGGTGCCGCCGACGGTGGTTACGGCGGCGTGCAGCAGATCGGCGAGTGGAGGCGAGGACGATTCAGTCATAGGGCTGCCAGCCTACGGGGCGGCACCGACATCACTCCCGTCGGTGTGGTCGGTGACGGACGGTTTCGGCAAGCGCGGGGCAGGGGCGGATCCCCGCTTCCTGGGACGGACGGCCCCCGCTTTCGTGGGACGGCCGTCCTCGCTGCGTGGGAACCGGGACCGGGCGAGCGGTGTATCAACAGTGAAGTCTCGCATCGAAGCAGGCACATCACCGGGGGCACGGATGGTTGCGGAAATTCACAGGACGTGTCGCAGGGCACGGTCGCGCAGCATCAGCGCGACACGTTTGCCGGGGAGTTCCACTTCCGCGGAGAAGCGGAATCCGGCACCCAGGAAGGCTGCGACAGAGGGGGTGTTGCGGAGATCCGGTTCGGCCACGACCCGGGTGCAGGACGGACGGTGCTCGAGCACGAGGTCGGCGGCCGCGCGGAGCAGGATCGTCCCCAGGCCACGGCCACGATCGCCGACGCGGCCGATGAGCAAGTGGATACCCGTGTCGTGCGGCCGGGCCGGGTAGTACCGCGCGAGCGGGTCCAGATCGGCCCGGTACACCTCCCAATAGCTCATCGGGGCGCCGTCCAGGACGCCCAGACAGGGCACGCTGCGGCCGTCGCCGTCGAGCTGGTCCCCGAGGTGGCTCGCGGTGGTCTCGTCGGGGCCGTCGAGCTCCCAGAAGGCGGCGACGGAGGGGTCGTTCATCCATTGGGCGATGAGCCGCAGATCGCGCCCGATGCGGACCGGGACGAGCTGGAAGGTACCCAACGGGGTGCTGGTGGGCCGCCATTCGACGATGTGGTCGAGCAGATCCGCACGGCCGTCGGCCACCCGTCCGGTGGCGTCCAGGTCGATGAGTCGTGCGATGTCCTCTTCCTGGCGCAGCCGCATGTCGATGGTGTCGTCGGTGCTGGAGCTCGTACTGGAGTCGGTGTGCGGCACGGCGACGCTCTCCTCTCGGGGGTCTCGGCACGTCGTGAGGGACGTGAGGGTGAGGGGCGTGATCGCGGGTCGCGGAGTCAAGCCATGGGGGTAACAGCTGGGATGCCGGACGGAGCCACAGAAGTGACGAGGGGGTTGGCGATGGTCACGTAGACGGACTGGGTGTCCACCGGTCCCACGAGTTCGTCCAGGCCGCGCAGCCGCGTGAGCAGATTGGCCTTGCAGCGCAGGATGGGCGTCTCCAGGAGCCGGACGGGAAGGGGTGAGCGGGTCCTGCCGGGGCCGGACGCGGCCTCGGTGAGAAAGCGGCGGAACGCGGCCAGCAGGACGCGCTCGTCGACGAGTCGCTGGGACCCGAAGGCGCCGATCATTCCGAGGACGTTGTTGACACCCAGGTAGTAGGCGAACCGCTCGTCGGTGACCTCATCGGGGACGAAGGTGTCGCTGCGGCCGCCGATACCGGGCAGCCGGCGCTGGAGTTCGGCGTGCCGGGACGCGCGGAAGTAGTAGCCCTGGTTGTCCCGGTAACGGCCACCGATCGGCCAGCCGTCGGGGTCCAGCAGCACCAGGGTGTTCTGCTGGTGCGCCTCGAGGGCGATACCGGCTTCTCCGTCCAGCCAGAGCACGGGGCGTACGACCGTGTGCAGATAGCGCAGGAACCACTCCGCGCCGACGGCCGCGGTGGAACGGCCGGTGCGAGCGGCGAGCCGGGCGACGAGGTGGGCGAGCCGGGAGCGCATCACGGGCTGTCCGCGCCAGGGGCGCAGCGCCAGGAGTCCGGCGACGCAGACGGCGTCGTCGCCGGGGCCGAACGGGTTGTGCCGGATGACGACGTCGAGGCCGGTCACGGGTTCGCCATCCGGTCCGTCGACGGCGAGCCAGGCCGGGTCGCGGACGATGTCGAAGCCCGGGAATCCGGGGAAGGCGGCCCGCCACTGCTCGGCCAGTCCGCTGCGGAGCAGCCGGTGCACCTCGACACCGCGGCGGAGTTCCTTACGGAGGTTCTCACGACGGGAGTTGGTGATCCGCAGAGCGAGGGAGAGTTTCAGCATGGCAGGAGCGCCGGGCCGGTAGACGGTGCGGACCGAGGAGGTGGGGTGCCAGTGTCCGCCGGAGGGCCCGAGGTCGCGCAACAGGCCGGAGTCGAAGAGCGCGGCGGCTTCCGGGCGGTGCCGGATCTCGCGGGCCTGCCAGGGATGCAGCGGCAAGGGGACGGTCCCGTCAGGCAGTTGGAGGCCGCTGCCCGCCAGGGAGAGGGCGAGCCGCTCGGCGGGCACGGTCCGGCCGCGCTCCGTCCAGGCCGACTCGCAGGCCAGCACGGACCGGGCGACCGCGATCCAGTGAAGGGGGAAGGAGCCACGCGATTCCGGTGAGCAGACGGTGGATTCGCTGTCGGAGAGACCCTCGCGGCTCTTCGGCGTGGGATGCAGGGGGTGACCGAAGAGGAGGGACTGTTCCGCGTTGAGAAACGGGGTGCTCGTGCCGGGGTCGGCGGGCGCCGCGCGGCGGTGGGCGAGGAAGAGGGCGGTGCGTCGCACGGAGTCCGCGACACGGCCGACGAGTTCGGTGGCGTCCGCATCGGGGTCGTCCCGTCGTGCGCTGTACGCCGCCTCGCGGGTGAGCAGGGCCGCGAGGGTGACCGCCCCGACGGCGGGCGCGTCGTGGGGGCCGTGCTCCAGCAGCGGCGGGCCGAAGCGGTGCCAGCCGGTGGGCGACCAATAGCGCACAGGGACGAGGAGGACGGTTCCGCTGGCGGCGAGGGGGATGCGCAGGGTGTCCCCGTCAGGGCACGCGAGGCCGCTCTCGCGTACCCAGCAGCGCAGCAGGTTCTCGACGGCCGCACCGTCGGCCGAGATCTGCGGGTCGGGGTCGTCGAGCGGATCCACGCCGACCACACGGGCACGATCGGCGGGCGTTTCATGGCTGTCGCGGTCCTGCCGGGGAACGACCGTCGCGGGGAAGGGCGACCCCTGGGCGGGCAGTTGCGGCACGGGCGGCTCCTCCGCCGATGGCTCTGGCTCGGAGGGCTGGGGTGCTCTCGCTCCCGTACTCGCTGTCGCCGCGCTGACGAGCGGAGCCGTGGCGGGCGACACCGCCAGAGGCAGTGGCTCCATCGCCGGGGGCAGTGGCTCCTCCGCCAGGGGTGGCGGCACTGCCGCCTGGGATGGTGGCACCGCCGCCGGGGGAAGTGGCCCTGCCGCAGCGGGTGATGGCGCCGCCGCCGAGGGTGGCACCGCCGCCGAGGATGCCGGCGCTGCCGCCAGGGGTAGCGGCACCGCAGCGGGGGGTGTTGGCGGTGCTGAGGGCTCCGCCTGGTCTCCGGCGGCCGTCAGCGCGGTGAACGGTGCCCTGACCGTCGAGACCACCGCGGGTGGGGCGGGTGGTCTGGTCGTCCCGGCCGGGGGAGGCGCTGTGTGGGGCGGGTGTGGGAGGGGCGGCGGCGGGGGGCCGGGGCGGGCGGAGTCGCCGGAGTCGGTCAGGGCGCCGGGCACGGGCTGCGGTCGGGGAGACACGGGGGCTCCCCCGGGGGTGTGCGGCATGGTGGGTGCGGCGCGGGCATCACGGCGTTCACGTCCTGGGCCCGGCGCCTGCCTCCTTCGGTGGTGCGATGGCGGTGCGGTCGTACGGTGCGGGGCACGTCAGGGGTGGTTTCCGGCGAACGGTGGGGCGAATGGGCCAGCGGCGGGCGGGAGTCCACCGGGGCGGGAGCGGGTTCCGGAGGTGCGGATCGCCGCGTCCAAGGCGTCGGCGAGCCGGTCCAGAACGGCCTCTGTCTGCTCGTCGGTGATGGTGAGTGGAGGGAGGAGGCGGATCACCGCGTCGTGGCGTCCGCCGAGTTCGACGATGAGCCCGCGCCGCAGGCACTCCTGCTGGACGGCCGCCGCGAGCGCGGGATCGGCGGGCGGAGCCGTCGTACGCGTGACACCGGCATACGGCACTCCCCCGCCCAGGGCTTGGCGCGCGTCCCCGCCCAGGGCTCCGCGCGCGCCCTCGCCCTCGGCGCCCGTCAGCCAGGCTCCTTCGCACGGGGCCACTTGACCCGGAGCCACCTCGCTCGTGGATGCTCCGTACGGGGCTGCGCCGCCCGGGGTCCCCTCCCAGTCGGCGTCCACGACGGGCCCAACCCCCGCGCCGGGCCTGACCCGCGCTGCGGACCCGGCCTGCCCGGCCTCCGCCATGGCCCCGGCCTCCGCCATGGTCCCGGCCTCCGCGATGGCCTCCGCCTCCGCGGTGGGCCCGGCCTCCGGGGCGACCAGTTCCAGGCCGATCATGAGGCCGCGGCCGCGTACCTCCCCGATCTGCGGGCGTCCGGCGGCGAATCGGCGCAGCCGCTCCAGCATCCGTCGGCCGACGACCGCCGCCCGCTGGGAGAGGTGGTTCTCCCGGACATACGCGAGGGTGGCCGTGCCCGCGGCCATCGCCAGCTGGTTGCCGCGGAAGGTGCCCGCGTGAGCTCCGGGAGGCCAGACGTCGAGCTCCTCCCGGTAGAGCACGACGGCCAACGGCAGGCCCCCGCCGATGGCCTTCGACAGCACCATCACATCGGGCACCACCCCGCTGTGGTCGACCGCCCAGAAGGCCCCGGTGCGCCCGACGCCGGTCTGCACCTCGTCCGCGATGAGCGGGATGGAGCGGGCCGCGGTGATCTCGCGCATCCGGCGCAGCCAGCCGTCCGGTGCCGGGATCACCCCGCCCTCGCCCTGTACGGGTTCGAGGATCATCCCGGCCGGGTCGGGTGCCCCGCCCTTCGGGTCGTCGAGCAGCTTCTCGGCCCAGCGCGCCGAGAGTTCGGCACCGCGCTCCCCGCCGGCCCCGAACGGGCAGCGGTAGTCATACGGAAAGGGCAGCCGGGTCACACCGGCCGCCGGGGCCCCACCTGAGGCGGCCAGCGCACCGGCCGTCATGCCGTGGTAGGCCCCGGAGAAGGCGAGCAGGCCGTCGCGCCCCGTGGCGATCCGCACCAGCTTGAGGGCGGCCTCGACCGCGTCCGTGCCCGCCGGTCCGCAGAACTGCACCCGGGCGCTGGCGGCGAGTCCGGGCGGCAAGGTGGCGAACAGCTCGTCCGTGAAGGCGTCCTTGACCGGTGTGGCCAAATCCAGGACCTGCAGCGGCGCTTCCGAGTCCAGGACGGCCCGGATCGCTTCCAGCACCACCGGGTGGTTGTGCCCCAGGGCCAGCGCCCCGGCCCCGGCGAGACAGTCGAGATAGCGGCGGCCGTCGGCCCCTTCGACCGTCATTCCCCGGGCGCGTACCGGAACGATGGGCAGCGCTCGGGCATAGGTGCGGGCGGCCGACTCACGCAGCGCCTGGCGTCGCAGAATTCCCCGGGTGGCGCCACCGTCGTCGGAGACGGCGGACAGGGCCATCGGCGGGAGCTGGGTCACGGCCACGAGTCTCGGTCCTCCTGCTGCTGAACACCCTCCGGCTGTCCCCCGTACGTACCAACGACGCGTGAGGCTCTGGATCACGGGCTTGGCGAAGATCCTTGCGGCCGGGAACCAAGGACCCGCTCGCAGCCGTCGTAGGCGGCACCGGCATAGTGGGATACCACCCCATTGCCGGGGCGGTGCATGACAATTCCACATAGGCCGTAGAGCAGCTCAGTACCTCAGGGGGAGTTCCGCCCATGCCATCCTCACGCCGACCCGCACTGGCCGTGGCCGCCATAGCCTCGGTTCTGGCGCTCACCGCCACCGCGTGCGATTCCTCGGACGACAACACCGACGCCAGGCCGACCGCGTCGTCGGAGCAGGGCGTGGACGACATCAAGCTGCCCGACAACCTCAACGACAAGTTGAAGAACCTCGGCATCGATCTGGACCAGTGGAAGAACGGTGCCTGGAACAAGTGGGACCGGGACGACTGGCTGCGCGAGGCCGGTGACTTCATCAACCCGATCATCAAGGGTCTGTGGAAGCCGGACCGGATGCGCGACGCGCAGGAGCCCGACAAGCCGGTCGACGACAGCGACATCGCGGACGACCAGGGTGTGACCGACCCCGATCCGCAGCCTGTCCCGGCCAAGGAGGTCGCCAGCCCGTACAGCTCCAACGTCCCCTACGCGGGCAAGGTGTTCTTCGACGGCCCCGAGGGTTCGATGGTCTGCTCCGCGACCGTGGTCGAGGACCCGGCGCACCCCGGCAAGTCCAACCTGGTGTGGACGGCGGGCCACTGCGTCCACGCGGGCAAGGGCGGCGGCTGGTACAAGAACCTGATGTTCGTCCCCTCCTACAACGACGCGGGCAAGTCGCAGGCGGAGCTGGAGAACGCCACCAAGGAGGAGCTGGCTCCCAAGGGCGTCTGGTGGGCCGACTGGGCGCAGACCTCCTCGCAGTGGATCGACAGCGGCGCGGCCGTGGGCGGCAAGGGCGCCCCGTACGACTTCGCGGTGATGCATGTGAAGCCGGAGGTCAGCGGCGGCAAGTCGCTCGAGGAGATGGTGGGCGGCGCGCTGCCGGTCGACTTCAATGCCCCGGCGGTGAAGTCCATCGACGAGATCACGGCCACCGGCTACCCGGCCGCCCCGCCGTTCGACGGCCAGAAGATGAACCAGTGCGCGGACAAGCCGGGCCGGCTCTCCCTCGACGCCAAGCAGCCGACGATGTACCGCATCGGCTGCACCATGACCGCGGGTTCCTCCGGCGGTGGCTGGGTCGCCGAGGGTGCGGACGGCAAGCCCTCGCTGGTGTCCAACACCTCGATCGGCCCGTCCAACGCGACCTGGCTGGCGGGCCCGCACCTGGGCCCCGAGGCGAAGGGCGTCTACAACGCGGTCAGCAAGAAGTTCGCGAGCCAGTGACCGGCTGAGCCGGTAGCCGTCAGGCACCACACGACGAAGGGCCCGCCCCGGACTTCCGGGGGCGGGCCCTTCGTCGTATGCCTGTCGTGCCTTCGCCGTGTGCCGGTCGTGGCTAGTGCTGTCCGGCGGCCGCGGCCGGTACGAAACGCCGCAGCTCCGCCGCGAGCTCCTCGTGCACCCGCGCCTTGAGCAGCGTGCCCTCGGGGGTGTGCTCCTCGGAGAGCACCTCACCCTCGACGTGGGTGCGCGCGACCAGCTTGCCGTGGGTGTACGGCAGCAGCACCTCGATCTCGACCTGGGGCCGGGGCAGCTCCTCGTCGATCACCGCGAGCAGCTCGTCGATGCCCAGCCCGCTGCGAGCCGACACCGCCATGGCGCGCCGCTCCATGCGCAGCAACCGCTGCACCACCAGCGGATCGGCCAGATCCGCCTTGTTGATCACGACGATCTCGGGCACATCGACCGCGCCCACATCGCGGATCACCTCGCGCACGGCGGCCAGCTGCTCCTCCGGCGCCGGATGCGAGCCGTCCACCACATGGACGATCAGATCGGCATCGCCGACCTCCTCCATTGTGGAGCGGAACGCCTCCACCAGGTGGTGCGGCAGGTGCCGGACGAACCCGACGGTGTCCGCCAGGGTGTAGAGCCGCCCGCTGGGGGTCTCGGCCCGGCGCACGGTCGGGTCGAGGGTGGCGAACAGTGCGTTCTCCACCAGGACGCCCGCACCGGTGAGCCGGTTGAGCAGCGAGGACTTGCCCGCGTTGGTGTATCCGGCGATGGCGACGGAGGGGACCTTGTGGCGCCGGCGCTCCTGCCGCTTGATGTCGCGGCCAGTCTTCATCTCGGCGATCTCACGGCGCATCTTCGCCATCTTCTCGCGGATGCGGCGCCGGTCCGTCTCGATCTTGGTCTCACCGGGACCGCGGGTGGCCATACCGCCGCCCGAGGATCCGGAGCCACCGCCACCCATCTGCCGGGACAGCGACTGACCCCAGCCTCGCAGCCGCGGCAGCATGTACTGCATCTGGGCGAGCGAGACCTGCGCCTTGCCCTCTCGGGACTTGGCGTGCTGGGCGAAGATGTCGAGGATCAGGGCGGTCCTGTCGACCACCTTGACCTTGACCACGTCCTCGAGGTGGATCAGCTGGCCGGGGCTCAGCTCACCGTCGCAGACCACGGTGTCGGCACCGGACTCGACCACGATGTCGCGCAGTTCCTCGGCCTTGCCGGAGCCGATGTAGGTGGCGGGATCCGGCTTGTTGCGCCGCTGGATCACGCCGTCGAGCACCAAGGCGCCGGCGGTCTCGGCGAGCGCCGCGAGTTCCGCGAGGGAGTTCTCCGCGTCCTGCGCCGTGCCGGAGGTCCATACGCCGACCAGCACCACGCGCTCCAGGCGCAGCTGCCGGTACTCGACCTCGGTGATGTCCTCGAGCTCGGTGGACAGCCCCACCACACGCCGCAGCGCGGCACGCTCGGAGCGGTCGTACTGGTCGCCGTCACGCTCCTCGTCGATCTCGTGACTCCAGGCGACGTCCTCTTCCATCAGGGCGTCGGCCCGAAGGCTCTCGGCGGGTCGCTGCCGGTCCTGCGGAAGGGAAGAGGAGTGGGTCAAAGGAATCCTTACGTCGTGGAATACCGTCATTGTCGACAACGCGTGACGGGCCCGCGGGATTCCCCGCCGGGGCCGGCCGCGACGCCGACTCCTTGATGGTCGCACGCGGCGGCCGGGCCGTCACCCTGGTTTCACGGCCCATGGCACCGCGTAACGCACCGCATGCCGCCCCGCCCGGGCGCCCGGCAGCGCGGCGCCCTTCGTGCTCTCCTTCGCCGTCGGGCGCCAGTCGGGGTGTCCCGGCATCGGCGGCGTCTTCTTGCCGTACAGCCAGGGACGGAGGAATCCGCTCAGGTCGCGCCCCGCGACCTGGGAGGCCAGCCGGATGAAGTCGGCGGTCGAGGCCACTGCGTCGCGGTGGCGGAGCACCCATTCCCGTTCCAGCCGGTCGAAGGCGGTCCGGCCGATCCGCTGCCGCAGTGCGTACAGCACCAGCGCGCTGCCGTCGTAGACGACCGGGCGGAAGATGCCGATCTGCTGGCCGGAGTCGGCGGGCTTGGGGGCCGCGGGCGGCCCGCCCTCGGCCCGCCAGGCGTCGGACTGCTCGTACGCCTTGCGCATCCGCCGCTTCAGGCTCGCCTTACCGCGCTCCTCGGCGTACAGCGCCTCGTACCAGGTGGCGTGGCCCTCGTTGAGCCATAGATCGGACCAGCGGCGCGGGCTGACGCTGTCGCCGAACCACTGGTGCGCCAGCTCGTGCACCATGATCGATTCGATGTACCACCGCGGCAGCTCCTCGCTGGTGAACAGATCGCGCTCGAAGAGGGAGAGCGTCTGCGTCTCCAGCTCGAAGCCGGTGGTGGCGTGGGCGACCAGGACTCCGTAGTTCTCGAAGGGGTAGCGCCCGGCCTTCTTCTCCATCCAGGCCAGCTGTCCGGGAGTACGCGCGAGCCACTTCTCCAGCCGTGCGCGGTCCGCCGCCGGTACGACGTCGCGCACCGGCAGCCCATGGGGTCCGGTGCGGCGCGGCACGGCGGAGCGGCCGATGGAGATCTGCGCCAGTTCGGTGGCCATGGGGTGAGCGAGGCGGTACGTCCAGGTGGTCCGCGATCCCTTGCGGACGCGCTGCCCGGGAAGACCGCCCGCGACGACCGTGAGGCTCTTCGGGGCGGTGATCCGGAAGGTGAAGCGGGCCTTGTCGGCGGGGTGGTCGTTGCAGGGGAAGACCCGGTGGGCGGCGTTGGCCTGGTTGGCCATGACCAGCCCGTCGCTGGTGCGGACCCAGCCGCCGTTGGTGCCGCCCTGCGGATCGCTGGTGTGGTGGACGGTGACCCGGAAGGCGGCGCCCTTACGGAGCGGGGTGGTCGGCGTGACCACCAGGTCCTCACCGGCCGTCGCGAACCGGGCCCGCGCTCCGTCGACCCGCACCGAGTCCACGACGCCCTGGGCGAAGTCGAGGTTGACGGTGCGCAGGGGGGCGGTGGCGCGGGCGTCGATGGTGGTGACGGCGTCGAGCGGCCGGTCCTGGCGGCGGTAGTCGAACGCGATGTCGTACGCCGTGACGTCGTACCCGGGGTTGCCGAGCTCCGGGAAGAGGGGGTCCCCGATGCCCAGGGGCCCGGGGTGCGTGGACGATACCGGCCCCGCGGCGGAGGAGGGGCCGACCGCGAGGAAGACGGCGGCCATGGCCGCGGCCACCAGCGCGGTCCTGCGGCGCCCGGTGCGCGGCGGCCAGGGGCGGCGCCCCGAAGAAAACGTCATGCCCTACGGCTACCAGCGCCCCGGCACCGGCGCAGTCGCTCCCGGCTTTGATCCACCCGAAGGAGTTCAGGCGGCCCGGCGGCGCTCAGGAGCGCGCCGCGGCCATGCTGCGGCCCTCGCGTGTCACGTCATAGACCCCGGGGACGTTCCGCATGGCCCGCATCAGCGTCGGCAGCCTGCCCGCGTCGGGCAGCTGGAGCGTGTAGGTGTGCCGGACCCGCTGCTCACGGGGCGGTTCGACGGCGGCCGCGACCACCTCCGCGCCCTCGGCGGCAATGGCCTCGGTGAGATCCGCGAGCAGATGCGGTCTGCTGAACGCCTCCGCGAAGAGGGTCACGCGATAGTCGCCGCCTCCGTCTCCGTCGTCCTCGTCCGCCCAGCGCACCCCGACGGCCGTGCGTCCGGCCGCGATCATCCGCGCCACTCCGGGGCACCGCTCGCGGTGCACGGTGACGGCCCCGCCGCGGACCGCGAAGCCGGTGACCGCGTCGGGCGGCACGGGGGTGCAGCAGCGGGCGAGCCGTACGGTCGCGCCGGGCCGGTCGACGATGATGCCCGCCTCGGGGCGGACCGCCCCGGCCGTGGGGACGGCGGTCTCGCCACCCTGCGAGACCTGCGAGCCCTGCCCGTCCTGGCCGGAGAGGGTGGAGGCGGACTCCGCCTCCGGCTCCTGGGCCGCGTCCCGGGTCTCCTGCGGGGAAGGCTGCGGCGCCGGGTGGCCGGCCAGCCAGCGGTTGATGGCGATGCGGGCGGCCGGGGTGCGGGCGTGGTCGAGCCACTCCGGCGAGGGGCCGTGGGAGGCGGCGTCCCGGGTGTCGCCGGCCATCAGGAGCTGCAGGGTGTCGCCGTCGCGCAGCACCGTGCTCAGGGTCGCGATCCGGCCGTTGACCCGGGCGCCGATACAGGAGTGGGCGTCCTCGCCGTACAGGGCGTACGCGGCGTCCACACAGCTGGCGCCCGCGGGCAGGCCGAGCGTCCCGCCGTCGGAGCGGAAGACCGTGATCTCCCGGTCCTGGGCGAGGTCGTCGCGGAGCGAGGTCCAGAAGAGGTCGGGGTCCGGGGTGGCGCTCTGCCAGTCGAGCAGCCGGGACAGCCAGCCGGGGCGGGTCGGGTCGGCCCGCTCGCCCTCGGGGGCGTCGGCACCCTCCGTCGGGGTGTACGGATTGCCGAGGGCGATCACTCCGGCCTCCGCGACCCGGTGCATCTGCTGGGTGCGGATGAGGACCTCGGTGACCTCGCCGTCGCGCCCGGCCACGGCCGTGTGCAGCGACTGGTAGAGGTTGAACTTGGGGACAGCGATGAAGTCCTTGAACTCCGAGATCACCGGGGTGAAGCAGGTGTGCAGTTCGCCCAGGACCGCGTAGCAGTCCGCGTCGTCGGAGACGAGGACGAGGAGGCGGCCGAGGTCGGTGCCGGTCAGCTCGCCGCGCTTGAGCCCGACCCGGTGGACGGAGACGAAGTGCCGCGGCCGGACCAGGACTTCGGCGGTGATACCGGCCTCGTGGAGCACGCCCCGTACGTCCTCGGCGGCGCGGGCCAGCGGGTCGGGGCGCCCGGCGTGGGCCTGGAGGAGCTCGCGGGTCTGCGCGTACTCCTCGGGGTGGAGGATGGCGAAGACCAGGTCCTCCAGCTCGGTCTTGAGCGCCTGCACCCCGAGCCGCTCGGCGAGCGGGATCAGCACATCGCGGGTGACCTTGGCGATGCGCACCTGTTTCTCGGGGCGCATCACGCCGAGGGTGCGCATGTTGTGCAGCCGGTCGGCGAGTTTGATCGACATCACCCGGACGTCATTGCCCGTGGCCACGAGCATCTTGCGGAAGGTCTCGGGCTCGGCCGCCGCGCCGTAGTCGACCTTCTCCAACTTGGTGACGCCGTCGACGAGATAGCGGACCTCCTCGCCGAACTCCTCCCCCACCTGATCGAGGGTCACCTCGGTGTCCTCGACGGTGTCGTGGAGCAGCGAGGCGGTCAACGTCGTGGTCTCGGCGCCCAGTTCGGCGAGGATCAGCGTGACGGCCAGCGGATGGGTGATGTACGGCTCACCGCTCTTGCGCATCTGGCCGCGGTGGGAGGACTCGGCCAGGACATACGCCTTGCGGAGCACATCCAGATCGGCTCCGGGGTGATGTGCGCGGTGGACCTTGGCCACATGCTCGATCGCGTCCGGCAGCCGGCCGCGGGAGGCCGGCCCCAGCAGGGCCGCCCGGCTGAACCTGCGGAGATTGCGCAGGTCAATGCGGGGGATGCCGCGCCTGCGGCCGAACGGGGCCTGGTCGGTGGCCTCTGCGCTCATGGGCAACCTCCGGCGGCGTCGAGCGTCAACCGGCGTGGGTACTCCCCCGGAGCCGGTGCTTGATGCTATCGAGCCCATCACGCACGGCCGACCGGCTCTCGCCCAGAGTGAAACGGATCACCCATTCGAGGGAACTGTCAGCCGAGGTCCGTGCCCAGCCAAGCGGGATCCAGTTCCCCCTCGGCCACGATCACGGCAGGGCCGGTCATCTCCACCGTACCGTCCGGCCGTTCACTGATCACAAGGCGCCCTCCTGGGACGTCCACGGTGTACGTGACGGGGTCGCCGGTGACCGCCGGGTCGGCCCCGTCACGGCGCGCTGCGGCCACCATCACGGCGCAGGCGCCGGTGCCGCAGGAACGCGTCTCACCGGAGCCGCGCTCATGCACGCGCATCGCGACATGGCGCGGGCCGCGGTCGACGACGAACTCGACATTGGTGCCATGGGGGTACGCGGAGGCGGGACGCACGGCGGGCGCCGCGAGCAGATCACCGGCCTGGGCGAGGTCGTCGACGAAGGCGACCGCGTGCGGGTTGCCCATGTTCACGTTCCGCGCGGGCCAGCTGCGCTCACCGACGGTGACCGTGATCTCCGCCTCAGGGCCGGGCCCGGGCAGCGTGGCCGCGCCCATCACCACGGTGATCGGACCGTCGGGCCCCGCCGTGGCCTCGTCCGGCTGTGCGGCGTCACCGGCGTCCTTGGCGATGTGGACCCGGCGCACCCCGGCCCGGGTGGCGACCGCGAGATCGCCCGCCTCGGCGAGCCCGGCCCGCTGCAGATACCGGGCGAAGACCCGGACCCCGTTGCCGCACATCTCGGCGATGCTGCCGTCGCTGTTGCGGTAGTCCATGAACCACTCGGCCCGGTCGGCGATGGCCCGCGCCTCGGGATGTGCCGAGGACCGCACGACGCGGATCAGCCCGTCACCGCCGATACCGGCGCGGCGGTCGCAGATCCGGGCGACCGCGGCCGCGGACAGCTCCAGGCTGCCGTCCAGGTCGGGGACGATGACGAAGTCGTTCTCGGTGCCGTGACCCTTGAGGAAGGACAGCCGTGGTGCGGTGCTCATCCCTCGATCCTACGGGGGACCGCGTGCGCCGTCCCGCCGTGCCCGGGCGGTCGGCGCCGGGCGGGCCGCACGGCCGCGACGAGCGCATCGCCGCGAGGCGCCGTGCCGGGTGCCGTAAGGCCGCGAGGGTCCGCCGGAGGGGGCCTAGCGGAGGCGGGCCACCCGCCAGAAGGTGAGGGCGGCCAGCAGGGCCACGATCACCACGTAGAGGACGACGAAGCGCCAGTCCGGGCGGCGTCCGGAGCCTCTGGGCGGAAGGCCCGGCCACGTGTAGCCCACCCGGCGGGCGGCCATCAGGCCCCAGCCCGCCGCGCAGCAGCTCAGCAGCAGGCCGAGCATGGCCACGACCGCCCCTCCGTCGCCGAACTCGAAGGCGAGCGGGAAGGCGAACATCAGCGAGCCGAGGATGGCGAGGCCGACGATCGGGGCGATCTGCCAGATCCGCAGCCGACGCGGCGGGCGCAGCTCCCGGAAGGACTCCCCGGAGACGGATCCCGCGCCATCCGGGTCCTCGGAGCCGTCCTCGAGGGCCGGTGCGCCGGTCTCGTGAAGCGCTCCGGCCTCATCGGGGCCGTCGGGGGTCAGCGGTCCCGCGTCTCCGAGCGGCGATTGCTGCGATGCGTCGCGAGGGCCGGCCTCCATCGCCACACGCCCTCCCAACTCCAGACACCACGGCACGATCGGAGCTTGATGATGGCATGCCCGCCGGGGCCCGAATGACGAGCTGAGCGTCCCGATGCCATGACGTGATCAGGCTGTGACCGCCCGTTCAACCAACGCGAGCGCGCTCGCCAGGAGTTCCCCTCTGCGGTCGGCGGCTCCGCTGAGCCAGTGGACCCGGGGATCGCGGCGGAACCAGGAATCCTGGCGGCGCGCGAACCGCTTGGTGGCGCGCACGGTTTCGGCCCTCGCCTCCTCCTCGGTGCACTCCTCCGCGAGCGCGACGAGCACTTGCTGGTAGCCGAGGGCGCGGGAGGCGGTACGGCCGGAGCGCAGCCCGGCGGCCTCCAGCAGGCGGACCTCCTCGACCAGCCCGGCGTCCCACATCCGGTCCACCCGCAGGGCGATCCGCTCGTCCAGCTCGGGCCGCTCGACGTCGACGCCGATCTGGAGCGTGTCGTAGACCGCCTCATGGCCGGGCAGATTGGCGGTGAAGGGACGGCCCGTGATCTCGATGACCTCCAGCGCCCGGACCACTCTGCGGCCGTTGCTGGGCAGGATGGCGCGCGCCGCCTCGGGGTCGGCGGCGGCGAGCCGGGCGTGCAGGGCCCCGGAGCCCCGCTCCTCCAGCTCGGCCTCGAGCCGGGCCCGGACGGCGGGGTCGGTGCCCGGGAATTCGAGCGCGTCGATGGCCCCGCGGATGTAGAGGCCGGATCCGCCGACCAGGACGGGAGTGCGGCCCTCGTGGAGCAGACGGTCCATCTCGGCGCGGGCCAGCCGCTGGTACTCGGCGACGCTCGCGGTCTGGGTGACATCCCAGATGTCCAGCAGCCGGTGTGGCACCCCCTGCCGCTCGTCCTCCGTCAGCTTGGCAGTGCCGATGTCCATGCCCCGGTACAGCTGCATGGAGTCGGCGTTGACGACCTCGCCGTCGAGATGTCTGGCGAGTGCGACGCCCAGATCGGACTTTCCGGCCGCGGTGGGGCCGACGACGGCGATGACTCGCGGCGGGTGGCCTGCAGTATTCACCGGGCCAGTCTCGCAAACGCCGGGGGCCTCCTCGAATGAGCGACGTGACGGGGCACCGCCGGTTTCGTTGCCCGCTTGCGAGGTTCCGCGGGCCGGTTCAGCCAATCGGCCTCCGCGCGCGGCGCAAGGGAACGCTCCGAGCGGCACGGGATTTCGCCCGCACGAGTAAGGTATGGAGTGGATATGGGCGTGTTTTCCAGGTTTCGTCGCGATCGTCATGTGTCGAAGGAGGCGAGCCGCTCGTCCGAGAAGGCACCGTCCGCACAGGACGCCCAGGTCACGGCCGACGCCATGAGGGCGGAGGCCGCGTCCGGGACCGGCGGGGCTGAAACCGCGCGGGGCGGGAAGGAGAACCCGGCGGGTGAAGGCGCCGGGATCCCCAGGCAGCAGTCCGCGGCCGAGGCGGCCGACAGCGAGACCGGTGAGGGCGCCCGCACATAGGCAGCCGACGAGGGTAGGTGGCACATGGGCCTGATGGACAATCTCAAGGCCAAGGCCGGTCAGATGAAGGGCAAGGCCGGCAGCCTCGCGCAGCAGCACGAGGCCAGGATCGAGCGGGGCCTGGAGAAGGCGGCCAAGACGGTCGACACCAGGACCAAGGGCAAGTACAGCGCCAAGATCGAGACTGGCAGGGGCAAGGCGAAGGGCGCTCTCAACCGCCTCTCGCACATGGAAGAGGACAAGCCCAAGCGCAAGCGCGACGAATAAGGCCGGCCACCTCAAGACGGCGCCCAAGTCGGGGGCGGGCGACGCAGGGCCCAGACCGGCCGGCCCCGCCGGTACGCGGCCGTGGAGCAGACGCTCCACGGCCGCGAGCGGGCTATGACGACCAGCTCGCCACGAAATACCCCACGCCGTACGGCGCTTCGTCATACCGCAACTCCCCCTTCAGGGGCGCCCCCTCGGCCGCCCCCGCGAGCACCTGCAGCGGCGCGCGGCCCGCCGCCTTGAGCTCGTACGCCAACTCCTCGTCGAGCGCGGCCAGCGCCCCGGCATCGGCGGCCGCCAGCGCCCGCGCCACCTCGGCGTCGAACGGGGCCGCCCGCTCGTCGAGATAACCCGGCGCCTTCAGCGTGCGGCATGCGGTGCCGTCGCCCATCACCAGCAACGCGATCCGCTCCGCCCGCCCGGCGAGCTCCCTTCCAGTTTCAATACACCGCTCGGCCGCGAGAGGTTCCCCCACACCCAGCCCCTCGACGGGCACCGCCGGGTCCCACCCCGCGTGCTCCAGCAACCAGGCGGCGACCGCCAGCGACAGTGGCAGCGAGGGCTCCGGCGGTAGCGAGGGCGAGGGGCCCTGGCCCGCGGCATCGTCGCCGCCGGACGCCCCGTCCGCCGTCGGCGCGGCCAGCCGTACATCCACCTCCACGCCGAAGCCGCGGAACGATCCGGCCGCGCCCTGCGCATGCGGTCCGCGCCCGGCGCGCTCGGCGGGCCCCACCACGATCAGGCGCTCCGGACGCGCCGCCGCGAGGGCGCGGACGGCCTCGGCGCACGCCGCGCGCAGCCCGTCCAGCTCGGGAGCGGCTCCGGCGGCGACCTCGGGCACCAGCAGCGGCGGACACGGGCAGACGGCGGCGGCGATCAGCATGATCGTCAGCCTAGCCGGGCGCTCAGTCGCAGCCGCAGCCCGCGGCGGGCGCGGCCGGCAGCGACGGCGGGGCGCCCACCGTCGGCAGGCCCAGCATCACACCCGCGGGCTTCTTCTCCCCGGGTGCGTTCCGCCGCTCCCAGGCGTCTCCGGCGCGGGTGCGCCGCACGCCTCGGGCCGGGCCCTCGGCCAGCAGATGGTGCGGGGCGGCGTAGGTGATGTCGACGGTGACGACGTCGCCGGGGCGCACCGGCTCCTCGGGGCGCGCGAAGTGCACCAGGCGGTTGTCGGCGGCGCGGCCGGACAGCCGCCGCGTGGCGTCGTCCTTACGGCCTTCACCCTCGGCGACCAGCACCTCCAGCGTGCGGCCGACCTGCTTCTTGTTCTCCTCCCAGGAGATTTCCTCCTGGAGGGCGACCAGCCGTTCGTAACGCTCCTGGACGACCGCCTTGGGCACCTGGCCGTCCATCTCGGCGGCGGGCGTCCCGGGCCGCTTGGAGTACTGGAAGGTGAACGCCTGCGCGAATCGTGCCTCGCGCACCACGTGCAGCGTCTCCTCGAAGTCCTCCTCCGTCTCACCGGGGAAGCCCACGATGATGTCGGTCGAGATGGCGGCGTCCGGCATGGCGGCGCGCACCTTCTCGATGATGCCGAGGTAGCGCTCCTGCCGGTACGAGCGGCGCATTGCCTTGAGCACGGTGTCCGAGCCGGACTGCAGCGGCATGTGCAGCTGCGGCATCACGTTCTCCGTCTCGGCCATGGCGGAGATCACGTCGTCGGTGAAGTCGCGCG
Organism: Streptomyces sp. NPDC007875; assembly: GCF_042868035.1. Classification (NCBI taxonomy): domain Bacteria; kingdom Bacillati; phylum Actinomycetota; class Actinomycetes; order Kitasatosporales; family Streptomycetaceae; genus Streptomyces; species Streptomyces sp. NPDC007875. Next base: position 250,684 of record NZ_JBIADZ010000013.1, read on the forward strand.
GATGCGGCGAGGTGAATCGGACCCGCTCCAGGCCCTCGACCTTCCCGCAGGCGCGCAGGAGCTTGCTGAACGCCTCGCGGTCGCCGATGTCGGAGCCGTAGGCGTTCACGTTCTGGCCGAGCAGGGTGATCTCGGTGACGCCCTCGGCGACCAGGGTTTCCACTTCGGCGAGGATGTCGCCGGGGCGGCGGTCCTTCTCCTTGCCGCGCAGCGCCGGGACGATGCAGAAGGTGCAGGTGTTGTTGCAGCCGACCGAGATGGAGACCCACGCGGCGTACGCGGACTCGCGCCGCGTCGGAAGGGTGGAGGGGAAGGCTTCCAGGGACTCGGCGATCTCGACCTGGGCTTCCTCCTGGACGCGGGCGCGCTCCAGCAGCACCGGCAGACTGCCGATGTTGTGGGTGCCGAAGACCACATCGACCCAGGGGGCCTTCTTGACGATGGTCTCGCGGTCCTTCTGGGCCAGACAGCCACCGACGGCGATCTGCATGCCCGGCCGCCGCGCCTTGATCGGTGCGAGCCGGCCGAGGTTGCCGTAGAGGCGATTGTCGGCGTTCTCCCGCACCGCGCAGGTGTTGAAGACGACGATGTCGGCCTCGCCCTCACCGGTGCCCTCGGGAGCGCGGACAAAGCCCGCCTCTTCCAGGAGGCCCGAGAGCCGCTCGGAGTCGTGGACATTCATCTGGCACCCGTAGGTGCGGATCTCGTAGCTCTTGGTTGCTTGAACGTCCACTGCCGGGCTCCGGTCGCTGCTGATGGTCACGCATCAAGGGTAGGCGCTCACAGAAGCCCCCCTGCCTGGCGGTGGGCGGGGCACCCCTCGGCACAATATGTTCCATGACACGGAACAGCTCCCAGGGCAATATGCTCGACAAGGCAGTGGCGGTCCTCGACTGCTTCCGGCCCGACGGCGGCGCGTTCCGTCTCACAGAACTGTCCGCATGTACGGGGCTGGCCAAGACCACCGTGTTCCGGCTCTGCGCCGATCTGGTCCGTCTCGGTCTGCTCGAACGTGACGCCGAGACCTACCGGCTCGGCGGCGCTCTGTTCGAGCTGGGCTCACTCGTCCCGCGCCGACGCGATCTGCGGGAGGCCGCGCTGCCGTTTCTGCAGGACCTCTTCGAGGCCACCCACGAGACGGTGCACCTCGGGGTGCGCGAGGGCCACGAGGTGGTCTACGTCGAGCGCATCCACGGCCACGACGCCCTTCGACTGCCGTCCCGTATCGGCGGCCGACTGCCCTTGACCTGCACCGGCGTCGGTAAGGCGCTTCTGGCGTTCTCGGGCTCCGAGCTGGTCGAGGACGTCCTGGCCACGTCTCTGCCCCGTCTCACCCCCCACTCGATCATCGATCCGGACCGGCTGCGCACGGCCATCGAGCAGGCCCAGGTCGCCGGTCTGGCCTATGAGGAGGAAGAGGCGGCTCCGGGGGTCAGCTGCATCGCCGCTCCCGTCTTCGACGGACCGACGGCGGTGGCGGCGCTGTCGGTGGCCGTGCCCCGCAGCCGCTTCCGGCCCGCGCAGCTGGCGCCGGCCGTACGGACCGCGACCCTGGGGCTGTCCAGGGCCCTGCGCTCCGGCAGGTGACCGAATGCCCGGCAGGATCCGCGGCTCGCCCCTCCCCTCCCGGAAGCGGGGCTGGCAGGATCCTCGCCATGGCCGTCACCCTTCCGCGCCTGGACCGGCGCCGTGCCCTGCAGTCCGCCGCCGCGGGCCTCGTCGCCCTGGGGCTGCTGCTGTGGTGGCTGCTGGCGACAGGCGGCGGCCCCTCGCCCAGCGGCCGGGCGACCTTCGCGACCGGGGTCTCCACCGGGGTCTACGACACCTATGGCCGGATGCTCGAGCGGGACCTCGCCCGGGACCTCCCCGATGTCGATGTGCGGCTGGAACAGACCAGGGGATCCCCCGACAACGTCGAACGGCTGGCCCGGGGCAGGGCCACCTTCGCCATCGCCGCCACCGACGCCGTCGCCGCCTACCAGGGCGAGGGCGCCGGGCGGCTGCGGGCCTGCGCCCGGCTGTACGACGACTACATGCAGCTCGTCGTACCGAGGGGCTCGTCCGTGCGATCGGCCCGCGACCTGAAGCATCTGCGGGTGGGCGTGGGCGACGACGGCTCGGGCGTGCAGCTGATCACCCGGGCGCTGATCAAGGCCGCCGGGCTCGACTTCGACCGGGACATCCGGGCCGAGCGGGTCGGTATCGACGCCATGCCGAGGCTGCTGCGGCAAGGCAAGCTCGACGCGTTCTTCTGGTCGGGCGGGCTGCCGACCACCGCGGTGCGCACCCTGGCCCACGCCTACCCCATCCGGCTCGTCCAGCTCGGCGACCTCACCGGCCCGCTGCACCGGCAGGGCGGGGTGACGCGCTACTACCGGGCGGCCACCGTGCCCGCCGACGCGTACGAGGAGATACGCAGGCCGGAGCCGGTCAAGACGATCGCCGTACCGAACCTCCTGGTCACCACGGACCGAGTGGACCCCGATCTGGCGGAGGGCGTCACCCGCACGGTGATAGAGAACCGGGACCGCATCGGGGCGAAGGTGCACGCCGCGCAGAAGGTGGACCTGCGGACCGCCGTCTTCACCGATCCGCTCGCCCTCCACAAGGGCGCGGCACGCTATTACCGCTCGGTCAAGCCGTAGCCGGACTACGTCCGAGGTCGGCCGAGAAACGGCCGAGGCCCCGCCGGAGGTCCGGCAGGATCCTCATATGACAGTGAAGAACGGCAGGCGGTGGAACAACAACATCCACTACCACCCCCGTATCCTCGGCGCGGTCCCCGACGGCGCCCAGCGCGCCCTCGACGTCGGCTGCGGCGAGGGCATGCTCGCCCACGAACTGCGGCGGGCCGTGCCGCACGTCACCGCCATCGACCTCGACGCGGCCAGCATCGAGCTGGGACGCGCGTACCGGGACGATGTCGACTACATCCTCGGCGACTTCCTGAGCCATCCCTTCGAGCCCGCCTCGTTCGACGTCATCTCGTCGGTGGCCGCCCTGCACCACATGGACGGCGCCACCGGGCTGGCCCGGATGCGCGACCTGCTGCGGCCCGGCGGTGTCCTGGCCGTCGTCGGCCTCGCCCGTAACACCCTGCCCAAAGACCTGCCGCACATCCTCGCCGGTGTGGCCGTCGGTACCGTCCACCGCGCCAGGAAAGGGCTGTGGCACCACCCGTCGCCGATCGTGTGGCCGCCGCCGGTGACATACCCGGAGATGCGGGCGATGGCCGCCGAGATCCTGCCCGGCTCGCTGTACCGCCGTCATCTCCTGTGGCGCTACAGCATCATCTGGCGCAAGCCGCGGGGCTGAGCTGCCTTCTGGGATGCTGCGCCGCCCGTCCTTACGGTCCCCCTCACGGCCTTACGGTCTTCACGTTCTCACCGGGCCCGGTCCCTCCACCTGTTCACTCGGCCCGGTGCGCGGGACGGTGATGGTCACGCGCAGCCCGCGAGGCTCGTTGGGGGCGTAATCGATCGTGCCCCCGCCCGCCGCGAGCAGAGCGCGGGTGATGGACAGGCCCAGGCCCGAGCCCGAGATGTTCTGGTGACGGCTGCTGCGCCAGAAGCGGTCGCCGACCCGGGCGAGTTCGTCCTCGGTGAGGCCCGGGCCGCCGTCGGCGACGACGATCGCGACGGTGTCGCCGTCCGTGCGCGCCGAGACCTCCACATGCGCCCCCTCGGGCGTGAACTTCAGGGCGTTGTCGACGACGGCGTCCAGCGCGCTGGACAGGGCCACCGGGTCGGCCCAGCCGGTGATGGCCGCGGGGCCCGTGTAGGCGAGCCCGACCTCCTCCCGCTCGGCCACCAGAAGCCAGGCGTCCACCCGGTCGGTCGCCAGCTCCGCGATGTCGGTGAGCCGCAGATCGGCGGCGGAGTGCTCGGCCAGCGCGAGGTCGAGCAGATCGTCCAGGACGCTGGCCAGGCGCTTGCCCTCCGCGCGCACCGAAGCGATCTCCTCATGGCCGTCCGGCAGCTCCAGCGCCAGCAGCTCGATGCGCAGCAACAACGCGGAGAGGGGATTGCGCAGCTGGTGGGAGGCGTCGGCGACGAACGCCCGCTGCTGCTCCAGGACTTGTTCGACGTTGTCGGCCATCTCGTTGAACGAGCGGGCGAGCCGCCGCAGTTCCGGGGGCCCCGAGGCGGCCGCGACACGTGACTGCATCCGCCCGGTCGCGATGTCGTGGGTGGCGGTGTCCAGGACGCGCACGGGCCGCAGCACCCATCCGGTCAGCCGGAAGGCGGCCCCCACGGCCAGCAGCATCGCGGCGCCTTCGCCCGCGCCGATGACCAGCCAACCGTGCAGGGTCCGCGACCGCATCTGGCCGGTGGGCGAGTCGGTGACGACGACGGCCACCACGTCCCCGTCGCGGACGACGGGGGAGGCGACGGTGAGCCTGCCCCGCTGCCAGGGCCACACCTGGGGCGGATCGTGGCTGCGGCGCCCGGCGAGGGCCTCGTCGAACGCCCGGGCGCTCTCGCCCGTGTCCGGCAGCCGCCAGCTGCCGGGCGCCTCGGCCATGGGCGGCGCGTCCCGGTCCCGGTAGAAGACCCCGGCCCGGATGCCGTACAGATCGTGGTAGCGCTTCAGCTCGGCGCGCAGGGTGTCCAGCCGTTCGTCCCCCTCGGCGCCGACCGCCCCCGTCGGCCCGGCGGTGACGAACTGGGCGAGCGCGGCGAAGCGCGCGGTGTCGTCGATCCGGTCGACGACCACCCGCTGCTGCTCCCGGGCGGCCACGCTCCCGGCGAGCGGGAAGCCGAGCGCGAGCAGCACGCCCGCCATAAGGACGATGAGAAGCGGGAGGAGTCGGGTGCGCACCTAGGGAGTCCCGGTCGCTCAGGGGGCCGGGGCGACGAGGCGGTAGCCCACCCCGCGCACCGTCTCGATCAGGGCGGGCATCCGCAGTTTGGAGCGCAGGGAGGCGACATGGACCTCCAGGGTGCGCCCCGTCCCCTCCCAACTGGTGCGCCAGACCTCGCTGATGATCTGCTCCCGGCGGAAGACGACACCGGGGCGCTGGGCGAGCAGGGCGAGCAGATCGAACTCCTTACGGGTGAGCGAGACGGTCGTGCCGTTGACCGAGACCTGGCGGGTGGGCAGCTCGATGGTCACCGGGCCGAGCCGCAGCGGCGGATGGGGTCCGTCCGGGCCCTCGTCGGCACCATGGCCCGTGTCCTGGGCGGCGGTGCGGCGGCTGACGGCGTGGATGCGGGCGAGCAGCTCCATGGTGTCGTACGGCTTGACCACATAGTCGTCGGCGCCGAGGTTGAGCCCGTGTATGCGCGAGCGCACATCAGCACGCGCGGTCACCATGATCACAGGTGTGGCGGTGCGCTTGCGGATCTTGCCGCACACCTCGAAACCGTCCTGGTCGGGCAGGCCGAGGTCGAGGAGTACGACGCCGAAGGGGGCGCCGGAGTCGGGCAGCAGCGCCTGTAGCGCCTCCTCGCCGCTGCGGGCGTGGGTGACCTCGAAACCGTGCCGGGAGAGGATGGCGGACAGGGCCGCGGCGACGTGGTTGTCGTCCTCGACGAGCAGCAATCTCACCAGCCCCTCCGCCACCTTCCCGTACCAGCGGAGACGCGCCTCGTACGCGCCCCCGTCACCATGGCTTCGAATTCGGCCACGAACATGGCCACACGGCATCCACCCCGATCGAGGGGCACCCGTCAAGACGCATTCGGTCACACACCGGTTTCCGTTATGCAGCCGGTACGGCGCGCGTCGTCTCGTTCACGCAGCGTGTCACGCCGCAGCCATATCGTTATCCTCAATTTCAGCTCAGATGTAATGACGCTGGTCGCAGCAGGTCACTACTGTCCTCCCAACCGAGGAGGACGGAGCGAGACGCCGATGAGCGAAGTATCGGTGACCAAGGACGCCGCACCAGTGGCGAACGCGTTGGTTGCGCTGTCAGGAGTCAACAAGCACTTCGGCGCGCTGCATGTGCTCCAGGACATCGACCTGACCATCAGCCGGGGCGAAGTGGTCGTCGTCATCGGGCCGTCCGGGTCCGGAAAGTCGACGCTGTGCCGCACGGTCAACCGGCTGGAGACGATCGACGCCGGGTCCATCACGATCGACGGCAAGCCGCTGCCCCAGGAGGGCAAGGAGCTCGCCCGGCTGCGCGCCGACGTCGGCATGGTCTTCCAGTCCTTCAACCTCTTCGCGCACAAGACGGTGCTCGAGAACGTGATGCTGGGCCAGGTCAAGGTCCGTAAGACGGACAAGAAGGCCGCCGAGGAGAAGGCCCGCACGCTGCTCGACCGGGTGGGCGTCGGCGCCCAGGCGGACAAGTACCCCGCCCAGCTCTCCGGCGGCCAGCAGCAGCGCGTGGCGATCGCGCGCGCCCTGGCCATGGACCCGAAGGTGATGCTCTTCGACGAGCCGACCTCGGCGCTGGACCCGGAGATGATCAACGAGGTGCTGGAGGTCATGCAGCAGCTCGCCAGGGACGGCATGACCATGGTCGTCGTCACCCACGAGATGGGCTTCGCCCGCTCCGCCGCGAACCGGGTGGTCTTCATGGCCGACGGCCGGATCGTCGAAGAGGCCGAGCCGGAGCAGTTCTTCAGCAACCCCCGCAGCGACCGGGCCAAGGACTTCCTGTCGAAGATCCTTCACCACTGAGTCCACGCCGGCCCGGCAGACCGCCGGCACGTTCGCCACTGCGTATCTGGACCACGTACTGAACACAGAGGGATGGGCACCATGAGGATTCGTAAGACGGCCGCGGCGGCCACGGTGGTTCTCGCGCTGGCCGCGACGGCGACCGCCTGTGGCGGCGAGAAGGGCACCGCCGGCGACAAGCCGAAGGGCGGCGAGGTCTTCAGCGGCGACTACACGGTCGCGAAGGACGTGAAGATCGACTCGTCGACCCTGAAGGCGGCGCAGAAGCGCGGCAAGATCGTCATCGGCGCCAAGGCCGACCAGCCCTTCCTCGGGTTCCAGGACACCGAGGGCAAGCGCTCCGGCTTCGACATCGAGATCGCCAAGATGGTCGCGGCCGACCTCGGCTTCTCCGCGGACAAGATCACCTTCAAGACGGTGGACTCCAACGTCCGCGAGACCTCGATCTCCAAGGGCCAGGTCGACTACTACGTCGGCACCTACACCATCAACGACGAGCGCAAGAAGCAGGTCGGCTTCGCGGGCCCGTACTACCAGGCCGGCGCCGACCTCCTGGTCCGCATGGAGGACAAGGGCAAGATCACCGGCCCGGACAGCATCAAGGGCAAGAAGGTCTGCTCGATCGTCGGCTCCACCCCGCTCCAGGAGATCAAGAAGCCGAAGTACGGCGCCAAGACCACCGAGCTGAGCAAGTACTCGCTCTGCGTCAAGCAGCTGCTCGACGGCCAGGTCGACGCGGTCACCACCGACGACGCGATCCTCAAGGGTTACGCCGCCCAGCGCTCGACCAAGCTGCACGTGGTCGGCAAGCCGTTCACCGAGGAGCCGTACGGCATCGGCATGAACAAGAACGACAAGGCGCTCCGCGACGCGATCAGCGACTCGCTCGAGAAGCACATCAAGAACGGCGACTACAAGAAGGCGTACGAAGGCACGCTCGGCAAGTCCGGCTCCTCCTACGTCGCCCCGAAGACCCCCCTGCCCCGCTACTGAGCAGGATTCCCCGTTCGCCTGGAAGCCGGTGCGCTCCGCACGCCGCTGACCTGACCGCTACCGCGGAGAATCGATGAACGTACTCCTCGATCATTTGCCCCAGTTCCGTGAGGGGTTCCTGGGAACCCTCTCCATCACGGCGGCCAGTGCGGCGCTGGCTCTCGTCCTGGGCATTGTCATAGCCGGCTTCCGGGTGTCGCCCATACCGCCGCTGCGGGCCTTCGGGACGGCGTGGGTCACCCTGCTGCGCAACACCCCGCTGACCCTGCTGTTCCTGATCGCGTTCTTCGTGATCCCGCAGATCTTCTTCCCCGGAACGAGCCCGTTCGTTCTCGCCATGGGGGCGCTGGGCTGCTACACGTCGTCCTTCGTCTGCGAGGCCGTGCGGTCCGGTATCAACACCGTGCCGCTCGGCCAGGCGGAGGCCGCCCGCAGCCTGGGAATGACCTTCTTCCAGACCCTCCGGCTGATCGTGCTCCCCCAGGCCACCCGGTCCGTGATTCCCCCCATGAGCAGCATCTTCATCGCGCTCACCAAGAACTCGGCCATCGCCGGGGCGTTCAGCAACACCGAACTGTTCAATGTCTCGAAGCTGCTGAGCGACAAGGGCTTCGCGATCGGCTGGATCTTCCTGTGGATCGCGCTGTGCTACCTGGTCATCACCTTCGCCATCAGCGGTCTCTTCCGACTGCTGGAGAGCCGCCTGGAGGTGGCCCGATGAGCTCGAGCGTCCTGTACGACGCCCCCGGCCCCAAGGCCCGCGTCCGGAACCGCATCTTCTCCATCGTCGGCGGCCTGGCCGTCCTCGGGCTGATCGCCTTCGCCGCGGTGCGGCTGAACGACAAGGGTCAGTTCGCGCCCGAGATGTGGGACATCTTCAACTACGCGGGCGTGCGGACCAGCATCCGCGACGGCGTGGTCACCACCTTGAAGGTGTTCGCGGTCGCGGCGGTCCTCTCGCTGGCCCTCGGTGTCCTGCTCGCCGTCGGCCGGCTCTCGGACCACAAGGCCGTCCGCTGGTTCGCGACCGGTTTCATCGAGCTCTTCCGGGCCGTCCCGCTGCTGATCACCATCTACGTGCTGTGGGTGCTCTTCCTGACCTACCGGTCGGACCTGGGCCTCAGCGGTGACAACACCGGCTTCTGGGCCCTGGTCATCGGCCTGACCGTCTACAACGGCTCGGTCCAGGCCGAGGTGTTGCGGGCGGGCATCAACTCGGTGCCCAGGGGCCAGCGCGAGGCCGCCTACGCCCTGGGCATGCGCAAGACCCAGGTCATGATGACGGTCCTGGTGCCGCAGGCCGTACGGGCGATGCTGCCGACCATCATCAGCCAGCTGGTGGTGACGCTGAAGGACACCTCCCTCGGCTATGTCATCACCTACCAGGAGCTGCTGTTCCAGCTTCAGCAGCTGGCCGGCAACATCGTCGTCAACGACGACAACCCCTACGTTCCGGTGATCATCGTCGGCGGCGCCATCTACATCGCGATGTGTCTGGCCCTCTCCGCCCTCGCCACCTGGATCGAGCGGCGCGGCCGGCGCGCCAAGACCGGCATCCGGGTCGCGGACGCGGGCCAGCCGCTGGCGGCCGCCGACGCGCTCGACGTCGTCGACCACTCCGCGGTCGCCGCCCCGGACGCGCCCACCGGCAAGACGAACTGAGGGGTCGTCCGGGAGGACCGGGCGGACGAGCGACCGGGCGACCGGGCGGAGGTCCGTCCGGGGGCCGGGCGGACGGGTGAAACCCTTACCAGGGCGGTGGCGCACGCGCCACCGCCCTTCGTCGCTTGACGCGGGCAGCGGCAGTGGGTTGCATGCTTTCTGTGATCGCTCACCGGGTTTCAACTGCCAATTTCCGTACGTCACGTACGACCCGCAGGGCCACAGGAACCGCACCGTGGACCCGGTGATCGTCGCCGGGGCGGGCCCGGTCGGCCTCACCCTGGCCCTCGCCCTGGCGCGCCTCGAGGTGCCCGTCATCCTGCTGGACGAGTCCACGGGCGGTGAGGAGAGCCGGCTGGCCCGCACCGTCGTGCTGCGCCCGGACGCCGCCGCCCTGCTGGAGCGGCTGGGCTGCCGGGTCACCGCCCGGACGCGGCCGTGGACCGGATGGCGCACGATGCGGCGGCGGCAGCTGGTACGGCAGATGGCCCTCACGCCCGGCAGCCTCTTCGGCGGCGAGCGCGACGCCGGCGGTCTCTTCGGCGGCGAGCGCGGCACCGGCGGCTGGGACGGCGGCCTTACGAAGGCCATGGACTCCCCCGGCGGTGACGGGCCGGAGGACGAGGCGGCACCGGCGCCGATGCCATCACCGGTGCATCTGCCCCAGCATGAGCTCACCCGGGCGCTGCGGGGCTCACTGGCCGCCATCGGCGACGAGGACCTCGTCCGCATCGTCTCCGGAAGCCGGATCGACAGCCTCGAGCAGGACGACCACGGGGTCGGGGTGCGCACCCGCGGCGCCCAGGCCACCTGGTGGCGGGGCAGCTATCTGGTGGGCTGCGACGGGCCGCGGTCCACCGTCCGCAAGCTCCTGGGCGTGCGCTTCCCGGGCCGTACGGCGGTGGAGCGGCACGCCGTCGCGGCGCTGCGCGCCGAACTCCCCTGGCCCGGCGAGGCCGTGCTGCACCGCTCGCCGCCCTGGCGCAGCATCGACGCGGAAGTGACCGCCCGGCCGCTGCCGCACAGCCTGTGGCGGGTCGACTGGCTGCTGCCGCCCGGCCGCGATCTCGTCACCCCCGATGCCCTGCTGGTGCGGGTGCGCGACACCCTCACGGGGTGGTGCGGGGATTCCGAGCCCCCCTATGAGCTCCTGGACACCGGCGTGCACACCGTGCACCACCGGCTCGCGCTGCGCTGGCGCGTGGGGCGCGCCTTCCTGGCCGGGGACGCCGCCCATCTGCTGGGCGCGCTCGGCACCCAGGGGCTCGAAGAAGGGCTGCGGGACGTCGACAACCTCGCCTGGAAATTGTCCCTGGCCTGGCACCACGGGGCCTCGGAGGCCCTGCTGGACAGCTATCAGGCGGAGCGGCGGGGAGCCGTGGGGGCCCGGCTGCGCGCCGCGGACCAGGCGCTGCCGCTGGTGCGGGCGGCCGGCGGCTGGCACGCGGTCCGGCGCACCGTGCGGCCCGGTGGGGCGCGCGGGCACGATGCGCTGCTCACCGACGGTCACCTCGGGCAGGGTCCGCTGGGCGCGCCGCCGGTCTACGACCGTTCGCCGCTGGCCCCGGCGGCACCGCCGGATGGCTCGATCACGGTGGGCACGCCGCCCGGGGCGCCGGTCGCCGATGTGCCGGTGACCGCGCCGGACGGCTCGGTCGTACGGCTGCGGGAGCGGCTCGGCCGGGAGCTGCTGGTGGTCCTGGTCGCCCCCGGCACCGGCGTGTGGGACCGCCGCCACTGGATGCGGGCCGGGCTGATGCCGCGGCTGGCGGCGGCCGTCGCGGCGCTGCCCTTGCGCACCGAGCTGCTGGTCGCCGAGGCGTATCCGGGGGCCCCGGCGCACACCGTGCTGCTGGTGCGGCCGGACGGCCATCTCGCCGCCGCGCTGTCCGGGGTGCGGCCGAGCGCGCTGTACGCGTGCGCGGACGCGGCCCGGGGCGGGAATGCGGCCAGGGGCGTACCGGCGGAGGCGAGCGCGCGGCAGTAGTGCGGGATCGACCGACGAGGCCGCGCCGGGGCGTGCCCGGGCGCGCGGTCGGGTTGTCTCCGGGCGCGCGGTCAGTCCCGGGGCGCGCGGTCCACGGCCGGGCGCGCGGTCCACGGCGGCGCGCGGTCCACGGCCGGGCGCGCGGCCCGCGGCCGGGCGCGCGGCCCGCGGCCGGGCGCGCGGCCCGCGGCCGGGCGCGCGGCCCGCGGCCGGGCGCGCGGCCCGCGGCCGGGCGCGCGGTCCGTGCCAGGGCGTGCGTGGTCCGGGCGCGAGCCGGTGAGGTTGACCTTCCTTTCCGGCGCATGATTCACTTCGCAGCGTGACTGACACCTGCTTGCCTCGCTTCTGGCGGAGGGTCCATCTGGACCTGGTCCGCTATGCGGGCTGTGTCTGTCGTCCGTCCTATTGATCCGCTTCTTTCCCGCGCGGTGCGGCCGCGCCCCTTTTGCGATCACTCAGGACGGTTCTCTGTGCCCGACGTACGCACTTCCACCCCCGGTCCCGTGCGCCCTTCCACGGACGTCATCACGGGCCCGGCATACGCCCCGGCCGCTCCGCCCAGCGCCGCGGAGCTGCTCGATTTCGCCCGCCGGACCGCCGCCGACGCCGAGCTCGTCGCCTCCCTTCCGCTCGACCCGGAGGGCCGCACCTGGCTACGCCTCGACGGGCCGGGCGGCAGCGAAGCCTGGCTGATCGGCTGGCCTCCGGGCACCGGCACCGGCTGGCACGACCACGGCGGCTCCCATGGCGCCTTCGTCGCGGCGGCGGGTGCGCTCAACGAGCAGTCACTCGCCGCGCGTCTGCCCACCGAGGGCTGGAAGACCCTTGAGCTGGCCGACGATGTGGACCGCGAGCGGCGGTTGCCCGCCGGGCAGGGCCGGGCTTTTGGACCGCATCATGTGCATGAGGTGATCAATCCGTCCGACACCGAGCACGCGGTGTCGGTGCACGCCTACTATCCGCCGCTGCCACTCATGCGGCGCTACAGCCGCACCGGTCAGACGCTGCGGCTGGAGCAGGTCGAGCGGCCCGAGGAGTGGGGATAACGCGATGGGCACGACCAAGCGGAGCGTGGACGAGCTGCTGGCCGAGGCCCGCGAGGAACTCGACCGGCTGGAGCCGCTCGATGCGGCGGCGGCGCAGGTCCAAGGCGCGCTGCTGGTGGACATACGGTACGCGGCGCTGCGGGAGCGCGACGGCACCATCCCGGGGGCGCTGATCGTCGAGCGGAACGAGCTGGAGTGGCGGCTCGACCCGCAGTGCGACCACCGGCTGCCCGAGGCCACCCATCACGATCTGCGGGTCGTGGTGGTGTGCAACGAGGGCTACGCGTCCAGCTTCGCCGCGGTCTCGCTGCGCCAGCTGGGCCTGGAGCGGGCGACCGATCTCATCGGCGGCTTCCAGGCATGGCGCGCGGCGGGGCTCCCGGTGCGCTAGCGCCAGCGCGGCTCGGAGGTCACACGGCTCTGGTGTCGCGTGACTCGGGTATAGCGCGGTCGTTTGTCTCGGATGCCGCGGCCGGACATCGCTCGTTCTCGGTAACCGGCTTCACCCGATTGACCCCCAGGGCCGTCACAGCCCACAGCCCCGCCGCGACGGGGCCGCTGGGGCTCAGAGGTCCGGGAGGTGGTGCTCCAGGAGGTCCGGGTCCTCTCCCTCCTCCTCCAGTGCGCGCCGCACCACCCGCAGCGCCAGCCCCTCGGAGTAGCCCTTGCGGGCCAGCATCCCGGCGAGACGGCGGATCCGCTTCTCCCGGTCGAGGCCACGGGTGGCCCTCAGCTTGCGCTCGACCAGCTCCTGCGCCGTCCGCTCCTCCTGATCGGCGTCGAGCTGTCCCACGGCGTCGTCGATCAGGGCTGAGTCCACGCCCTTGGTGCGCAGCTCACGGGCGAGCGCCCGCCGGGCGAGCCCCCGGCTGTGGTGCCGGGACTCCACCCATGCCTCGGCGAACGCCGCGTCGTCGATCAGACCGACGCCCTCGAACCGGGACAGCACCTCCTGCGCCGCGTCATCGGGGATGCCCCGGGTGCGCAGCGCGTCCGCGAGCTGCTTACGGGTGCGTGGGGTCCCGGTGAGCAGGCGCAGGCAGATCGCCCGCGCCTGCTCCTCCGGGCCGGGCGGCGGCCCCTGCTCGGCCCTCGACAAGGAGGGGGCGCCGCTGTCCGGACGGTCCGGGCGCTCCGGACGGCCTGGGCCGTCCGGCCATTCGGTCCGCCGTGTCATGGATCAGCTCTTGGCCGCGGCGGTCTTGGCCGCCTTCGCCCCGGACTTGGCCGCCGGGGCGGCCACGGCCTTCGCCGGTGCGGCGTCGGTCACGGCCGTGGCACCAGCCGCGTCCGTGGTGGGTGCCGCGGCCGCCGGGTCCTGGGGCCTCACCCCGATGCCGAGCTTTTCCTTGATCTTCTTCTCGATCTCATTGGCGAGATCGGGGTTGTCCTTCAGGAAGTTGCGGGCGTTCTCCTTGCCCTGGCCGAGCTGGTCGCCCTCGTAGGTGTACCAGGCACCGGACTTGCGGACGAAGCCATGCTCGACGCCCATGTCGATCAGACCGCCCTCGCGGCTGATGCCCTGGCCGTAGAGAATGTCGAACTCGGCCTGCTTGAAGGGCGGCGCGACCTTGTTCTTGACGACCTTGACGCGGGTGCGGTTGCCGACCGCGTCGGTGCCGTCCTTGAGGGTCTCGATGCGGCGGATGTCGATGCGCACCGACGCGTAGAACTTCAGCGCCCGGCCACCGGTCGTGGTCTCCGGGGAGCCGAACATCACGCCGATCTTCTCGCGGAGCTGGTTGATGAAGATCGCGGTGGTCTTGGACTGGTTGAGCGCGCTGGTGATCTTGCGGAGCGCCTGGCTCATCAGCCGGGCCTGGAGGCCGACGTGGGAGTCACCCATCTCGCCCTCGATCTCCGCGCGCGGCACCAGGGCGGCGACGGAGTCGATGACGATGAGGTCCAGGGCGCCGGAGCGGACCAGCATGTCCACGATCTCGAGCGCCTGCTCGCCGTTGTCCGGCTGGGACAGGATCAGGGAGTCGGTGTCCACGCCCAGCTTCTGCGCGTAGTCGGGGTCGAGGGCGTGCTCGGCGTCCACGAAGGCGACGGTGCCGCCGGCCCGCTGGGCATTGGCCACCGCGTGGAGGGTCAGGGTCGTCTTACCGGAGGACTCGGGGCCGTAGACCTCGACCACCCGGCCGCGCGGCAGACCGCCGACGCCGAGGGCGACGTCGAGAGCGGTCGACCCGGTGGGGATGACCTCGACCGGCTCGTTTGGCCGATCGCCCATGCGCATCACGGCGCCCTTGCCGAATTGCCGTTCAATCTGTGCGAGCGCGGCGTCGAGCGCCTTCTCGCGGTCGGTTCCTGCCATGGGTCCCACCCGGTTTGCTTGAGTCGATCGCTTCACGTCCATGACGCTAGCGCCTGCCACTGACAAGCGGCCCTGACGTCCTCGGCCTGTGGATAACCTGTCGGATCCCCATCAGAATGGATGTTCGATTTTTGTGTCAACTACGCCGCACCAACGCGGCGCGCATCCGCGCGAGGGCCGACATGCCGCGCCGCCGCGTGCGCCCGTGCACCCGCAGATCGTCGGTCACGTCATAGCGCTTGATGTACGCGCCGAGGAACGCCTGCAGCGTCGCGGTCGCCGGAATCGCGATCAGCGCGCCCACCGCGCCCAGCAGCGCGGTGCCCGCTATCACCGATCCGAAGGAGACGGCCGGGTGGATGTCCACCGTCCTGGCGGTGATCCTCGGCTGCAGCAGATAGTTCTCGAACTGCTGGTAGATCACGACGAAGATCAGGACCCACAGCGCGTACCAGGGGTCGATGGTGAACGCGATCAGCATCGGCAGCGCCCCGGCCAAATAGGTGCCGATGGTCGGGATGAACTGCGAGATCAGCCCCACCCAGACGGCGAGCGCCGGGGCGTAGGGCACGCCCAGGGCCTCCAGCAGGATGTAGTGGGCGATACCGGAGATCAGCGCCATCAGCCCGCGGGAGTAGATGTAGCCGCCGGTCTTGGCGACCGCGATCTCCCAGGCGCGCAACACCTCGACCTGCCGGGTCGGCGGCAGCACCGAGCACAGCGCGCGGCGCAGCCGGGGCCCGTCGGCGGCGAAGTAGAAGGCGAACAGGGTCACCGTCAGCGTCTTGAACAACCCGCCGAGCACCTGTGCGGAGACGTCCAGCACATTGTCGGCGCTGTTCTTGACGTAGCTCTGCAGCCAGTCGGAGTGCACCAGGCTGTCCTGGATCTCCAGCCGCGACAGATGCGTGTGGAACGTGTCGTTGATCCACTTGACGACATTGTCGAGGTACTGCGGGAAGTCCTGGACCATGGTGATGATCTGATCGGCGAGCATCGAGCCGAGCAGGGTGAAGAAGCCCGCGGTGCCGATGAGGATGGCGAGAAAGACCAGCCCCGTGGCCAGCCCCCGGCGCATGCCGCGGGCGGCCATCCGGTCCACGGCCGGTTCGATCGCGAGCGCCAGGAAGAACGCGATCAGGATGTTCAGCAGAAGCCCGGTCAGCTGATCGAAGGCCCAGGTCGCAAGGCGGTAACAGGCCACCAGCGCGAGTGCGAGCACCATGGCGCGTGGCAGCCAGCGCGGCATGCGCGCGGCGGATTGCGGGGAGTCCGAGGAGGCCCGAGCGGCGCTCGGGGTGTCGTCGGCGTCGGAGGAGAGGGTCTCTTCGGTCGGGGCCACGGAGCCAGTGTGGCCTACACCGGACGAAGAAATCCGGCCACCCCGGGAAGCTGGTGCCCCCGGAGCAGCCGGAGGGCCGCTCAGCGGCTGCTCTCGGGGATCTCCATCGCGGCGCAGACCGCGCGCCAGACGTCCTTGGCCTCCCAGCCGTCCGTCAGTGCCTCGTGCACCGTCCGGCCGCCGAGTTGCGACATCACATGATCGCGCGCGAAGGAGTCGGCGTACGCCTCGCCGAAGTGGTCCGCCATTCGCTGCCAGAAGTCCGTCAACCGCATGTGACCAGTATCGCGCTCCCGGGGTGCACCCAGGCGTGAGCCCCCTACCGACCGTCTCTCGCGGCCTACGGTCTGTCCATGGATCGATCCGCAAGCCTCTCCTCCTCGCTCTCCCTTCCCACGCCCGGGCCCGCCGAGCCGCCGCAGTCGGCCGTGTCCTCCGCGCTCTCCCGCGCCGAGCGGTTCGTCTGGCTGACCGCCCGCGTGCTGGAGCAGCGCAGATTCGCGTATCACTTCCTGGGCGGCGGCGCCGAGGCGGTCGAGACCGCGCTGGCCGCGTATCTGGGGACCGACGGGGGCTACGGCCATGCGCTGGAGCCGGATCTGCGCGGCCCGGTGAGCCAGCCACTGCATGCCGTGCACGCCTTACGCGTGCTCGACGGGATCGGGCGCTGCGGCGGGCAGCGGGTGGAGCGCCTGTGCCGCTATCTGACGTCCGTGTCCACCCCAGACGGCGCGCTGCCCGCCTGCCACCCCTCGCTGCGCGGCTATCCGGCGGCCCCCTGGGTCCCGTCGGCGGACGATCCGCGCAGTGATCTGCTGACCACCGGGCCGGTGGTGGGGCTGCTGCACCGCAACGAGGTGTGGCATGCGTGGCTCTTCCGGGCCACGGACTTCTGCTGGGCGGCGGTCGCCGCCCTGGGGGAGGGCGGCGCGACGACGCGTCCGTACGAGGTCGCGGCGGCCGTCGCCTTCCTCGACGGGGCGCCGGACCGGGCACGCGCCGAGGCGGCGGCCGAGCGGCTCGGCCGCCGGGTGCGGGAGGAGCGGCTGATCGTGCCGCCGACGGCCCCCGAGGGCGCCGAGGACCGCCCCCTGCCGCCGGGGCAGGGCCCCGGTGAGCCCCTCCAGGTGCACGACATCGCCCGTACGCCCGGCTCGCTGGCGCGCCGGTGGTTCACCGACGCCGAGGTGGAGCGGTCCCTGGACGTGCTCGTGGCCGCGCAGCAGGAGGACGGCGGCTGGCCGCCGCACCGGCGCCCATGGACGCCCGGGGCCACGCTGGAGTGGCGGTCGGTGACGACCATCGAGGCGCTGCTGACGCTGCGGGCTTACGGACGGCGGATCTGAGCGCGGGCGTCCGCCGCGGTCACAGGGCCCGGACGCCGGCCGTGACGACGACGGCCACGGCGACCACCACGAGGAAGGGGGCGCGGAGCACCAGCGCGAGCGCCGCCGCCCCCACGCCGGCCGCCCTCGCGTCCAGGAGGAGATGTTGGCCGTCGCTGAAGGTCTGCTGGGCGGTGAGGGCGGCCAGCAGGGCCACGGGCAGCAGCGCGGCCAGACGCCTGACGAGCGGGCGCTCCAGGACTCCGGCGGGCACCGAGAGGCCCAGCAGCTTGACGAGATAGCAGCCCGCCGCGGTGACGCCGATGGCGATCCAGATGGTCATCGGCGCTCACCCGGCTCCGTGCCTCGCGTCATGCGCCCGTGCACCGTAAGGACGGCGGGGGCGGCGAGCGCCGCCACCAGGACCGGGACCCCGGCGGGCAGCACCGGCTGGCACAGGAGCACCAGCAGGACGCCGAGACCGGCCACGGCCCGTTCGACGGTGCCGCTGAGCATGGGGGCCAGCAGGGCGAGGAAGACGGCGGGCCCGGCGGCGTCCAGGCCCCAGGCGTCGGTGTCGCCGAGCGCGGACGCCCCCAGGGCACCGATCAACGTGGTGAGGTTCCACAGGACGTACAGCGTCAGCCCGGTGACGGTGAAGCCGAGACGCGCGGTGCGCCGGTCGGGCTGGGCGAGGGCGACGGCGGAGGTCTCGTCGATGACCCAGTGGGCCGCCAGGGGGCGCACCGCGCGCGGCAGCCCGAGGAGTCCGGACAGCCGCAGCCCGTAGAAGGCGTTGCGCACCCCGAGGAAGAACGCCCCGGCGGCGGCGGTGAACGGATTGCCGCCCGCGGCCAGCGCGCCCACGAGGGCGAACTGCGACGCCCCGGTGAAGACGAGCAGGCTGAGCGCGCAGGTCTGCAGCAGGCCGAGCCCGGCGCCCGCAGACGTCACCCCGAAGGCGAAGCCGGAGAGCCCCACGGCGACACCGACGCCCAGGGCGTCGCGGACAACGGCCGAGTCCGCCGGAGGCGCGGCGGGATCGGTTCGTATCTCTATCTGTTCTGACACACCGCGCACGTTACGAGAGCGCTTCGGATCCGGTCTTGTACGTTCTTGCGCGCTCCCGCCGGTAGGCGCCCGGTGGCACCCCCACGATGCGGGTGAAGTGACGGTTCAGATGGGACTGGTCGGTGAAGCCGACGGCCACAGCCACCTCGGCGGGCGCGGTCCCGGCGTCCAGCAGCAGTCGGGCCCGGCGGACCCGGGCGTCGGTGAGCCAGGTGTGCGGCGGCATCCCGTAGACGGCGCGGAAGGCGCGCAGCAGGGCGAAGGGACCGGTGTCCAGCTCGGCCGCCAGCCGTTCCAGGGACGGCGGGTCGGCCATGCGCTCCTGGAGGATCGCGCGGGCGCGCGCCGCCCTTCGCGCACCCGCGGTGCGCGCCGTGCGCTCGGGGAGCGGGCCGCCATGGTCGCGCAGCAGCCGGGCGAGGGCGATGCGCAGCAGGCTGTCGGCGGCCAGCGCGTTGCCCTCCTCGGCGGCCCGGTGCACCGCGGTGACCAGCCGCGCGCCCTGGGGGTCGTCGACGGAGGGGATCCGGAATCCGGCCGTGCCACGGAGTGTGGTCGTCTCGGCGGCGACACCGGCGACCAGGTCCACGGCCGGATACAGCACGCTGTACGCCCACCCCTCGGGCGCCCCCGCCCGTCCGGTGTGCGGTACCTCCGGGTTGATGAGCGCGAGCCCGCCGGGCCCGGTGCGCTCGACGGCGCCGCGGTGGTGGAACTCCTCGACACCCTCAGTGATCGCGGCGATCACGAAGGCCTCATGGGTGTGCCATACGAAGGTCTTGTGGATGTAGCGGGCCCGCAGCAGATCGACGTCCGGAAGCTGGGGGTACCGCCAGTGCCGCGCGCTCTCCCGGTTGACCATGGCACCATTGTGCGCCCCGCCCGGGCCTCCTCTGACCTGCGACTCCGTCCATTGTCAGTGGTCCGGTGCACGATGGAGGGCATGGCAGGCTCGGCGCTCGACGCATTCTCCCCGGCCACCCGCGGGTGGTTCACGGGCGCCTTCACCGCGCCCACACCCGCGCAGGAGGGCGCGTGGCGGGCGATCGGCGAGGGCTCGGACGTCCTGGTGGTCGCCCCCACCGGCTCGGGCAAGACCCTGGCCGCCTTCCTGGCGGCCCTGGACAAGCTGGCCGGCGAGCCGCCGCCCGCCGAGGCGAAGAAGCGCTGCCGGGTGCTGTATGTCTCCCCGTTGAAGGCCCTGGCGGTGGACGTCGAGCGCAATCTCCGCAGCCCGCTGACCGGCATCCGCCAGGAGTCGGTGCGGCTGGGCAGGCCCGAGCCGGAGATCCGGGTGGGCACCCGCTCGGGCGACACCCCGGCCGCCGAGCGCCGCGCTCTGGCCACCCGCCCGCCGGACATCCTCATCACCACCCCCGAGTCACTGTTCCTGATGCTCACCTCCGCCACCCGGGAGGCGCTGCGCGGGGTGGAGACCGTGATCCTGGACGAGGTCCACGCCGTCGCGGGGACGAAGCGGGGCGCCCATCTCGCGCTGTCCCTGGAGCGCCTCGACGAGCTGCTCGATCGCCCCGCCCGGCGCATCGGCCTGTCCGCGACCGTGCGGCCGGTGGACGAGGTGGCGCGGTTCCTGTCGCCGCGGCGCAGGGTGGAGATCGTCCAGCCGCCGTCGGGCAAGGAGTTCGACCTGTCGGTGGTCGTGCCCGTGGAGGACCTGGGCGAGTTGGGCGGCTCCCCCGCCCAGGAGGGCGAGGCGGGCGAGCGGCCGTCGATCTGGCCCCATGTGGAGGAGCGGATCACCGATCTCGTCCAGGCCCATCGCTCCACCATCGTCTTCGCCAACTCCCGCCGGCTGGCCGAGCGGCTGTGCAACCGGCTGAACGAGATCGCCTACGAGCGGGCCACCGGTGAGGCCCTGCCCGAGGACCACTCCCCCGCCGAGCTGATGGCCGAGTCCGGTGCTGCCCGCGGCGCGCCCGCGCTGCTGGCCCGCGCGCACCACGGCTCGGTGTCCAAGGAGCAGCGGGCGCTGGTCGAGGAGGACCTCAAGGCCGGCCGTCTGCCCGCCGTCGTGGCCACCTCCAGCCTCGAGCTCGGCATCGACATGGGCGCGGTCGACCTGGTCGTCCAGGTCGAGTCACCGCCCTCGGTGGCCTCTGGTCTGCAGCGGGTGGGACGGGCCGGCCACCAGGTGGGCGCGGTCTCCACCGGCGTCGTCTTCCCGAAGTACCGCGGGGACCTGGTGCAGGCCGCGGTGGTCACCGAGCGGATGCGCGAGGGGGCCATCGAATCGCTGCGGGTGCCCGCCAACCCGCTGGACGTGCTCGCCCAGCAGCTGATCGCCATCACCGCCATGGACACCTGGGACGTGGACGAGCTCCTGGCCCTGATCCGCCGCGCCGCGCCGTTCGCCTCGCTCCCGGAGTCGGCGTACACCTCGGTCCTCGACATGCTCGCGGGCCGCTACCCCTCCGACGCCTTCGCGGAGCTGCGGCCGCGCCTGGTGTGGGACCGCGTCGCCCATACGGTCACGGGCCGCCCCGGGGCGCAGCGGCTCGCGGTGACCTCCGGCGGCACCATCCCCGACCGCGGGCTCTTCGGCGTCTTCCTGGCGGGAGCCGACCCCAAGAAGGGCGGCGGCAGGGTCGGCGAGCTCGACGAGGAGATGGTCTACGAGTCGCGGGTGGGCGATGTGTTCACCCTGGGCACCACCTCCTGGCGGATCGAGGACATCACCCGCGACCGGGTCCTGGTCTCCCCCGCCCCCGGCGTCCCCGGCCGGCTGCCGTTCTGGAAGGGCGACCAGCTCGGCCGCCCCCTGGAGCTGGGCCGCGCCCTGGGCGTGTTCCTGCGCGAGGTCGGCGCGCTGCAGCCCGAGGACGCCCGCCTGCGGTTGCTGGCCGCCGGTCTGGACGCCTGGGCCGCCGAGAACGTCATCGGGTATCTGGACGAGCAGCGCCGTGCCTGCGGGCATGTGCCGGACGACCGCACGATCGTGGTGGAGCGGTTCCGCGACGAGCTGGGAGACTGGCGGGTGGTGGTCCACTCCCCCTTCGGTGCGCAGGTCCACGCCCCCTGGGCGCTCGCCCTGGGCTCCCGTCTGTCCGAGCGGTACGGCATCGACGCCCAGGTCATGCACGCCGACGACGGCATCGTGCTGCGGCTGCCCGACGCCGATCTGATGGGTGTCGACCTCCTCGACGCCGACCCGATGCGCCAGGGCGTGGAGTACGACACCGACCAATCCCCGGTGGGTGCGGCCGATGTCGCGTTCGACAAGGGCGAGATCAACCAGATCGTCACCGACCAGGTCGGCGGCTCGGCGCTGTTCGCCTCCCGGTTCCGCGAATGTGCCGCCCGCGCGCTGCTGCTGCCCCGCCGCGACCCCGGCAAGCGCACTCCGCTGTGGCAGCAGCGCCAGCGCGCCGCCCAGCTCCTCCAGGTGGCGAGCGAGTTCGGTTCCTTCCCGATCGTCCTCGAAGCCGTCCGCGAATGCCTCCAGGACGTCTTCGACGTCCCCGGCCTCACCGAGCTGATGGGCGACATCGAGGCCCGCCGGGTCCGGCTGGTGGAGGTGACCACCCCCGAGCCGTCCCCCTTCGCCCGCTCGCTGCTCTTCGGCTATGTGGCGCAGTTCCTCTACGAGGGCGACTCCCCGCTCGCCGAGCGCCGCGCCGCAGCCCTCTCCCTCGACGCGCGGCTGCTGGCCGAGCTCCTGGGCCAGGCCGAGCTGCGCGAGCTGCTCGACGCCGACGTCCTGGCCGAGCTGGAGCACGAGCTGCAGTGGCTCACCGAGGACCGCCGGATCAAGGACGCCGAGGGCGTCGCCGACGTCCTAAGGCTGCTCGGCCCGCTCACCGCCGCCGAGTTGGCCCACCGCGGTGCCGAGCCCGGGTGGGCCGAAGACCTGGCCGGGGCCCGGCGCGCCATCCGGGTCCGGATCGCGGGCGAGGACCACTGGGCCGCGGTGGAGGACGCGGGGCGGCTGCGAGACGCACTCGGCACGGCGCTGCCGGTCGGCGTCCCCGAGGCGTTCACCGAACCGGTCAAGGACCCCCTGGGCGATCTGCTGGCCCGCTATGCCCGCACCCACGGCCCGTTCACCTCGACGCAGGCCGCCGCCCGCTTCGGCCTCGGCGCGGCCGTCACGGAGGGCGCCCTGCACCGCCTGGCCGCCGACGGCCGCGTCGTCCAGGGCGAATTCCATCCCTCGGGCATCGGCCAGGAATGGTGCGACGCCGCCGTGCTGCGCCGGCTGCGGCGCCGCTCCCTGGCCGCGCTGCGCCATGAGCTGGAGCCCGTCCCGCCCTCGGCGCTCGCCGCCTTCCTCCCGCAGTGGCAGCATCTGGGCACCCACAGCCTGCGCGGAATCGACGGGCTGGTGCGCGCGATCGAGCAGCTCCAGGGCGCTCCCGTGCCCGCCTCCGCCCTGGAGAAGCTGGTTCTGCCGTCCCGGGTGAGCGATTACTCTCCCACGATGCTGGACGAGCTCGCCGCCTCCGGGGAGGTCGTCTGGGCCGGGGCGGGAGCGCTGCCGGGGAAGGACGGCTGGGTCACCCTGCACCTGGCCGACACCGCCCCGCTGCTGCTCCACACCCCGCACCCCCTTGAGGCGGGCCCCCTCCACCAGGCCGTCCTCGACTCCCTGGCCGGGGGATACGGGCTGTTCTTCCGCCAAATCGCCGAGCAGGCCCGCGCCGCCGGGCACGAGTTCCAGGACCCCCAGCTCGCCGAGGCCCTGTGGGACCTGGTCTGGTCCGGCCGGGTCACCGGTGACACCCTCGCCCCGCTGCGCTCCCTGCTGGGTTCGGGCCGTACGGCGGGCTCCACCGCCCACCGCGCCAAGCGCACGGTCCCCCGAGGGCGCTACGGCGGCCTTACGGGCCGCACCGGCCGACCCGCGGCATCGCGCAACGGCCCGCCCACCGTCGCCGGGCGCTGGTCCCTGCTGCCGGAGCGCGAGCCCGAGCCCACCCACCGTGCCCACGCCCTGGCCCGCACCCTTCTCGACCGGCACGGCGTGGTCACCCGCGGAGCGGTCGCCGCCGAGGGGGTCGAGGGCGGCTTCTCCGCCGCCTATCGGGTGCTGTCCGCGTTCGAGGAGACCGGCCAGGCGCGCCGCGGCTATGTGGTCGAGGGGCTCGGCGCCGCCCAGTTCGCGATGGACGGCGCGGTGGACCGGCTGCGCGCGGTCAGCACGGCCCGCGACCGCACGGCGGCCCCCGCCTTCGACGGACAGCGGGGGCAGTCCCGGCGCGCGTTCGTGCTCGCCTCGGCCGACCCCGCCAATGCCTACGGCGCCGCGCTCCCCTGGCCCGATCCGCCCGCGGACGCGGGCCACCGGCCGGGCCGTAAGGCGGGAGCGATGGTGGTGCTCGTCGACGGAGAGCTGACGCTCTACATGGAGCGGGGCGGCAAGACCCTGCTCGCCTGGCCCTCGGGCGAGGCCGAGGCCGCCTCTCCCGAGGACGACGTCCGGCTGTGGACGGCGGTGGAGTCGCTGGCCGAGTCCGCCCGCGCGGGTACGCTCGGCTCCGTCACCGTCGAGCGCGTCAACGGCGTCCAGGCGCTCTCGTCCCCGATCGGCAAGCTCCTGGAATCGGCGGGCTTCCATCCGACCCCGCGGGGCTTCCGGCTGCGTCCCTGACCGAAAGCGCCCTCGGCTCCAGATGGCTCCCCCGCCCCACATGGCGTTCTCACCGCACGTGGCGCCCTCGCTCCCCTGGCGCCCTTGATCCGAAGGGGGCTCCGCACCGGACGGAGACGGAGCGCTCCCACCTGCCTGCTCTCACGGGCATCATGGATGCCATGCCCGAAGGAGACACCGTCTGGCAGACCGCACAGCGCCTACACCAGGCCCTCGCCGGTTCTCCGCTCACCCGCAGTGACCTGCGCGTCCCCCGCCTGGCGACCGCCGACCTCACCGGCCGCCAAGTCCTTGAGGTCGTCCCGCGCGGCAAACATCTGCTGACCCGTATCGAGGGCGGGCTGACCCTCCACTCCCATCTGCGGATGGACGGATCCTGGCAGGTGTACGGGCCGGACGAGCGATGGCGTGGCGGCCCGCACCACCAGATCCGGGCCATCCTCGCCACCGCCGCCCACACCGCCGTCGGCTACCGCCTCCCCGTCCTCGAACTGCTCCGCACCGGCGACGAGGACCGGGCCGTCGGCCATCTCGGCCCCGATCTCCTCGGCCCCGACTGGGATCCGGACGAGGCGCTGCGACGGCTGCTCGCCGACCCGTCCCGGCCCCTGGGCGAAGCGCTGCTGGACCAGCGGAACCTCGCCGGGATCGGCAATGTCTACAAGTCCGAGCTGTGCTTCGTGCTGCGTGTCTCACCCTGGCTGCCGATCGGCGAGGTGTCCTCCCCTGAGCGCCTGGTGGCCCACGCCAAGAAGCTTCTGGAGGCCAACAGGAACCGGCGCGCCCGAGTCACCACGGCGGAGCCGCGCCCCGACCGCCGACTGTGGGTGTACGGGCGCCCGGGACGGCCCTGCCTGCGCTGCGGTACGCCGGTGCGCGCCGCCGACCAGGGCCGTGCGGGTCAGGAGCGCTCGACCTTCTGGTGCCCGAGCTGCCAGGCGGGACCGCAGGGGCCCGCCCCGTCCTGACGCGGAGGGCCTCCCCTGCGGGCGCCGCCCCTTCTGGGCGAGGGACCGCAGTGCACCGGCAGCAGGCTCAGCCCCCAGCCGCCGACCGCTAACGCCCCCTCCACCGGCCCGGCCTCTCCCGGCTGTATCGCCAGCCGCAGCACGGACCACCACCAGACACCACCCAGAGCGAGCGCGAGCACCCACCGGACCGGCCTGAGGCCCTGGGCGTCGGCCCCTCCGACGGCTGCCATGACTGCCTCCTTCGGCGACGCTAGACGCCTGTTCGCATACGGCGGGAGGGCGCACAGGAAGCACGTCGGCGCGTGTCGGACACTCGCGATCCCCCCAGTGTGCCCAGCCGGGCCAAACCACGCACCCAGAGCGGGCTGCCGAGTCGAAACACCAGGTCGAAGGGGCAGAAAAGAAAATCGCCCGGCGTCGGGGCGGGCCGACCACCACGGTCGCCCACCCCGAAGCCAGGCTGTCATCCGCCCCGGCGCCCAGTCGGCCTCAACTCATCCGAGGCCCGGCTCGGCGCCTCGACCAGCGTCTCAGCCGACGCCTCAGGCCCGCCCGGCCCGGGTCAGCGCCTCAGGCTCGATGGCCGCCGTTCTCGGCCTGGAACATCCAGTGGTGCTTCTCCAGGTCACGGGTGAGCTCGATGAGAATGTCCTGGGTCACCGGGTCCGGTTCATCGGTCGCGCGGATCCGCTCCCGCATCCGCGCGATCACCGCTCCAAGGGCGTCCACGAGCGTGCGGATGGCCTGGGTGTCATCGGTCCAGCCGTCCTTGACCGTGTCGACACCGCTGGTCGCGGCGACCGTCTGAGCCCGTCCGTCCGGCGCCACCCCGAGCGCCGAGGCCCGCTCCGCCACCGTGTCGGCATGATCCCTGGTCGTCGCCACGACCTCGTCGAGCTGCAAATGGATCGTGCGGAATCGCGGGCCCACGACCGTCCAGTGGATCTGCTTGCCCACCAGATGGAGGTCGACGAGATCGACGAGGGCGCCTTGCAGCGCGTCAGCGACGACCTTGAGGTGTTCCTCCGGCAGCGGGCTCCTCACCACAGACATCCGGTTCCTCCTGTTCGACCGTTTGGCCCCTCTTGATTACCTCTCTTCATGTGGGGTGACCCGAATCCGGCCGGACAAACATCGAGGCCCCGGCCGGTATGGCTACCGGCCGGGGCCTCGAAGAGCTCTGGGCCCGCCCCTATGGACTCTGGGCCCGTCCGTAGGGATCGCGTATGCGTCCCAGGCCCGGTTGTGGGGCCTTCGCGGGCTCCGCGCGGGGCTCTCGCCCCGTCTGTGGCGTCAGGGCCCTCAGGCCGCCACCACGTCCACGGCTTCCTTGGGCGACTTGATGGTCACCCGCTCCTCCGGAACGCCCGTCACGGACGTCACAGAGACGGGATTGAGCACGGGCCGCATGGGCGCCGGGACCTTCTCGGTGGTGGACGCGGCCGACTCGGCCAGTTCGGCGAGCGACAGCTCGTCGCTGACCTCGCGCATGACCTGCGACATCCGCACCTCAAGGGCGTCGCAGATCGCCGACAGCAGCTCGGACGAGGCTTCCTTCTGGCCGCGCTCGACCTCTGACAGATAGCCGAGCGACACCCGGGCGGAGGAGGAAACCTCGCGCAGAGTACGGCCCTGGCGCTGGCGCTGCCGGCGCAGCACGTCACCCAGCAGGCGACGGAGCAGAATCATCGCTGGCTCCCTCCTCGGACCTCGGATCCGGATCCTTCACGCCCCACCGTACCGCCTCGGGCTGCGCCCGTGCGGGGAGCGATGTCGTGTTCACTCAGGGCTGCAAACATCAAAACTCGTCGTGTTGTTCCGTATCCTTTGCCCCTGCTGTCGCGATCAATTCGCTGAACAGCAGGTTGACTGCGGCACGGACGGTCTGTCCGCGAATTCCGGCACGGTCTCCTTCGAGCCGCAGCGGTGCCGCGGCCACCGCCTCCGAGGGCCCCGCGACCGCCACATGAACGGTGCCCACGGGCTGGCCGTCCTGCGGTGTGGGACCGGCCACACCGGTGGTGGCCACGCCCCAGTCCGCGCCCAGCGCACGCCGTACGCCGCGGGCCATCTGCCGGGCCACCTCGGCGTCGACCGCACCGCGCTCGGCCAGCAGCGCCCGGTCCACGCCCAGCACCTCGTGCTTGAGGTCGGTGGCGTACGCCGTCACCGAGCCGCGGAAGGAACGGGAGGCGCCGTCCACCGCGGTCAGCTCGGCCGCCACCAGACCCCCGGTGAGCGATTCGGCGACGGCCAGGGTCTGCCCGCGCCGCTCCAGCAGCGCCAGCACCTCGGCCGCCGTCCCGTCGCCGCTCACCTCGTGGCCTCCTCCGCCGCCCGGCCCGCCCGGCGCAGCACGATCGCCTGCCGGACGTAGTCGAGGCCGGTGGCCACGGTAAGGATCACGGCCACGGCCATCACCCAGAACCGCAGCGTGGCCAGCGGTCCGGTGAGCGCCAGGATGTACATCCCGACGGCGGTGCCCTGCGCGAGCGTCTTCAGCTTTCCGCCCCGGCTGGCCGGAATGACCCCGATCCGGATCACCCAGAACCGCATGAGTGTGATTCCGATCTCACGGAAGAGGATCACCCCCGTCACCCACCAGGGGAGGTCGGACAGGGCCGACAGGCAGATCAGGGCCGCGCCCATGATCGCCTTGTCCGCGATCGGATCGGCGATCTTCCCGAAGTCGGTGACCAGGTTGTACCGGCGGGCCAGATGACCGTCGAAGAGATCGGTGATCATGGCGATGGCGAACGCCGCCCACGCGACGGAGCGCCACGCCGGGTCGTACCCACCATTGTGCAGCATCAACAACACAAACCCGGGCACCAGGAGCAGCCGCACCATGGTGAGGATATTGGCGATGTTCCACAAACCGGCGGGCCTGACAGCGGCCGCCGGACGGCGGTGACCTCCCGCGGCGGAGGCCGGGACACCCGTCATCTGTCCGCCTTCCCGGTGGGCTCGCCGTCACCCTGACGCTCCAGCGGCTCAAGCGGCTCCGCGACGAGGTCCACTCCCTCCGTCGCGATCACCTTCGCTTCGACCATACGGCCCACCTCCGGCTCCCCGTCGGTGCGCAGCAGCGTCTGGCCGTCGGTCTCCGGCGCCTGGTGGGCGCCACGGCCCAGGACTGCCCCGGTGTCGTCGATCTCCTCCACCAGCACCTCGACGACCTCGCCGAGCCGCTCCTCCGCCCGCTGGGCGGTCAGCTCCTCCGCGAGCCGCGAGACGCGCTCCAGGCGCTCCGCGACCACCTCGGGGTCGACCTTGTTCTCGTAACCGGCGGCCTCGGTGCCGTCCTCGTCCGAATATCCGAAGACGCCGATGGCGTCCAGCCGCGCCTCGCTGAGGAAGCGCTCCAGCTCCGCCAGGTCGTCCTCGGTCTCGCCGGGGAAACCGACGATGAAGTTCGACCGGGCACCGGCCTGCGGCGCCTTGCCTCTGATCGTCTCGAGCAGCTCCAGGAACCGGTCGGTGTCGCCGAAGCGGCGCATGGCGCGCAGCACCCCGGGCGCCGAGTGCTGGAAGGACAGATCGAAGTACGGCGCGACCTTCTCGGTCGAGGTGAGCACGTCGATCAGCCCGGGACGCATCTCGGCGGGCTGCAGATAGCTGACCCGGATCCGCTCGATGCCATCCACCGCGGCCAGCTCCGGCAGCAGCGTCTCCAGCAGCCGGATGTCCCCGAGGTCCTTGCCGTACGAGGTGTTGTTCTCGGAGACCAGCATGATCTCCTTCACCCCCTGCTCGGCCAGCCAGCGGGTCTCGCCCAGCACATCGGAGGGGCGGCGCGAGATGAAGGAGCCGCGGAAGGACGGGATGGCGCAGAACGAGCAGCGCCGGTCGCAGCCGGAGGCCAACTTCACCGAGGCGACCGGGCTGCTGTCCAGTCTGCGGCGCAGCGGGGCCCGCGGCCCGGAGGCCGGGGCCACCCCCTCCGGCAGGTCCTCGGGCGCGGTGTCCTGGGCGTGGCCGGGCAGCGCCACCGAGGCGGCGTCCTGCCGCTCGGCCGGGCTGATCGGCAGCAGCTTGCGGCGGTCGCGAGGGGTGTGGGAGGCGTGGACGCCGCCGGCGAGGATGGTCCGCAGGCGGTCGGAGATGTCGGCGTAGTCGTCGAAGCCGAGCACCCCGTCGGCCTCGGGCAGCGCCTCCGCGAGCTCCTTGCCGTATCGCTCGGCCATGCAGCCGACGGCCACCACGGCCTGGGTGCGGCCGTGGTCCTTCAGGTCGTTCGCCTCCAGCAGGGCGTCGACCGAGTCCTTCTTGGCGGCCTCCACGAAGCCACAGGTGTTGACGACGGCGACGTCCGCCTCGGTGGCTTCCTCGACGAGCTCCCAGCCGTCCGCCGCCAAGCGGCCTGCGAGCTCCTCCGAGTCCACCTCGTTACGGGCGCAGCCAAGGGTGACAAGGGCGACGGTGCGGCGTTCGGGCATGGGGTCAGACTACTTCGTCCCCACGACAGCCCCCGCTGGCAGGGCTCCCGATCTTGCTGTGGCTCAGCCCGCTTCGGGGTCTCCCTTGGTGTAGCTCAGCCGCTGGACGGCCCCGCTGGTGCCCACGTTCTTCACTTCCTTGCCGTTCACGAACAGCTTGATCGCCCCGGCGTTGCCCAGCACCAGGTCGATGCGCCTGCTGTCGCTGAAGGTCTTGGAGTCGCCCTCGCGCAGCACGCCCTCCTCGATCAGCCGACCGTTGTGATTCTGGGCGGAGATCCAGCTCTGGCCGCCCTCGGCGGTCAGCTTGACGGTGACCTTGTCCGCCGGGACGCCCGCGATGGCGCTGTCGGACGGGTCGGGCTTGTTCGGGGTGGCGGGCTTGGAGGGGGCGGCGCTGTTGGTGGGCGCGGAGGCGCTGGGCTTGGGCGAGGCGGTGTCCTCGGCGACCGTCGAGCCGTCGCCGTTGCCGCCCCTGAAAAGAGTGAAGCCCACGAATCCGACGACGGCGACGATCGCCGCGACCATCGCGGCCGTCCAGTTGGGGCGCCGGGGCTCGGGGCGGATCCGCTCGGCCTCGAACAGCGGCGCCGGCGCGGTCGGCGTGGGCCGGCCGCCGTGTTCGGCGTCGAACTGTGCGATCAGGGACTCCGGATCGCAGCCCACGGCGCGCGCGAGCACACGGATGTGTCCGCGGGCGTAGACATCGCCGCCACAGCGCGAGAAATCGTCCTGCTCGATGCCCCGCACGATAGGGGTGCGCACCCGGGTGGAGGAGCTGACCTCTTCGACGGTCAGCCCCGCGGAGATACGGGCCTGCTGGAGGGCGCGACCGATGGAAACCCGGTCGTCTTCGGGGAAGTTGCCGTCTTCGGGAAGGTTGCCGATGGACACGGGGGCGCCTTTCGAGCGTGAGCCACCTGCTGGGGGTTCAGTCTAGGGGTGGGGCGAAAGGGTCGGGCAAGCGGGAGGACGGAGTTTGTCCGCCATCGGGATTGCCGTTCGATCACGATTCTGGGGTCTCACTCCGCCACCTCCCTCAACTTGACGTTTCGGTAGGGGAAACGGTTGCCCGCCAAACCCTTATGAGTGAGCCTTACCGCGGATCACGTCGAGCACGCCATCCAATTCATCCGGCTTGACGAGCACATCGCGCGCCTTGGATCCCTCGCTCGGGCCGACGACGCCCCGCGACTCCATGAGATCCATCAGCCGCCCCGCCTTGGCGAAACCCACCCGCAGCTTGCGCTGCAGCATCGAGGTCGAGCCGAACTGGGTGGAAACCACCAGCTCAGCGGCCTGGCAGAGCAGATCGAGATCATCGCCGATCTCCTCGTCGATCTCCTTCTTCTTCGACGAGCCGACCGTCACGTCGTCGCGGAAGACCGGTGCCATCTGCGCCTTGCAGTGCGCGACGACCGCCTCGACCTCGGCCTCGGTGACATAGGCGCCCTGCATCCGGGTGGGTTTGTTCGCGCCCATCGGCAGAAAGAGGCCATCGCCCTTGCCGATCAGCTTCTCGGCGCCGGGCTGGTCCAGGATGACGCGGCTGTCGGCCAGCGAGGACGTGGCGAAGGCGAGCCGTGAGGGCACATTGGCCTTGATCAGACCGGTGACGACGTCCACGGAGGGCCGCTGGGTGGCCAGCACCAGGTGGATACCGGCCGCGCGCGCCAGCTGCGTGATCCGCACGATCGAGTCCTCGACATCCCGCGGTGCGACCATCATCAAATCGGCCAGCTCGTCGACGATCACCAGCAGATACGGATAGGGCTTGAGCTCCCGCTCGCTCCCCTCGGGCTCCTTCACCTTCCCCTTGCGGACCGCCGCGTTGAAGTCGTCGATATGGCGGAAGCCGTACGCCGCGAGGTCGTCATAGCGAAGATCCATCTCGCGCACGACCCACTGGAGCGCCTCGGCGGCGCGCTTGGGGTTGGTGATGATCGGTGTGATCAGATGCGGAATGCCCTCGTAAGCGGTCAGCTCCACGCGCTTGGGGTCGACCAGCACCATCCGCACATCGTCCGGGGTGGCACGGGCCATGACCGACGTGATCAGGCAGTTGATGCAGGACGACTTGCCGGAACCGGTCGCGCCCGCCACCAGCACATGCGGCATGGTGGCCAGATTGGCCGCCACATAGCCGCCCTCGACGTCCTTGCCCAGCCCGACGAGCATCGGATGGTCGTCGCCGACGGAGTCCGCCGAGCGCAGCACATCGCCCAGGTTGACCATCTCGCGGTCGCTGTTGGGGATTTCGATGCCGACGGCCGACTTGCCGGGGATCGGGCTGATGATCCGCACATCGGGGCTGGCGACCGCGTAGGCGATGTTCTTGGTCAGCGCGGTGATCCGCTCGACCTTGACGGCCGGGCCCAGTTCCACCACGTAGCGGGTGACCGTCGGGCCGCGGGTGAAGCCGGTCACGGCGGCGTCCACCTTGAACTCCGTGAACACCTTCGTCAGCGAGTCCACGACCGCGTCGTTGGCCGCGCTGCGGGTCTTGCCGGGACCGCCGCGCTCCAGCAGCTCGAGCGAGGGCAGGGAGTAGGTGATGTCGCCGGAGAGCTGCAGCTGCTCGGCGCGCGGCGGCAGTGGCTCGCTCGTCTCGGTCACGGGCCGGGTGAGGTCGGGGACCTGGGCCGGGTCCGCCTCGCCGGCTCCGTCCGTACGGCCCTTCCCGCCCGCCGCCTTGCCCCTGGCGCCGCTCTTCCCGGCGGCGTTCCCGGCCTCCTTGTCGGCGTCGCGCGCGACCGGCGCCCCACCGCTCGCGGCACCGTCCTCACGCTCGCCCGAAATCCCGCTGCTGAGCCCGGCGACGAGCGGCGAGGGCTGCACACCGTGCAGCACGGCCCCGTCCAGCGAGGCGGCGGCCGCGGCCGCCACGTCCACCGCGTCCATGGGCCGGTCGAGCGGCGGCCCCGCGGACGACGAGCGGCGCGAGCGCCGGCGCTTGCGCAGCGCCTCCTCCTCGGCCCGCTCCGGGCCTCCGGCACCGTCCGGGTCCCCTTTGGCGAGCGAGGTCCTGCGAGCCCCTCTGGCGGGCGTCTCGCGCCATTCGTCGGCGTACTCCCCCGCGCCGTACCCGGCCTCCGACGCGTACGCGTCCTCGTCGTCCCGCACCAGGCCGAGCCGGACGCCCAACTGCCGCAGCCGCTGCGGAATGGCGGCGACCGGCGTCGCGGTGACCACCAGCAGCCCGAAGACGGTGAGCAGCATCAGCAGCGGTACGGCCAGCACGTCGCCCATCAGGTAGATCAGCGGCCGGGACACCGCCCAGCCGATCAGGCCGCCCGCGTCCTGTATCGCCTCGGTTCCCTGGCCGCGCCCCGGGGCGCCGCAGGCGATGTGGACCTGCCCCAGGATGCCGATGACGAGCGCCGAGAGCCCGATGACGATTCGCCCGTTGGCCTCCGGCCGCTCCGGGTGGAGGATCAGCCGGGCGGCGATGGTGCCCAGCAGTATCGGCACCACCAGGTCGAGACGGCCGAAGGCGCCGGTGACCAGCATCTCGACCAGGCTGCCGACCGGCCCGTCCAGATCTGACCAGGTGCCCGCCGCGACGATCAGGGCGAGGGCGAGCAGCAGCAGGGCACTGCCGTCCTTACGGTGGGCGGGGTCGAGTCCCTTGGCGCCGCGTCCTATGCCGCGGAACATCGCCGCGACGGCGCGCGCCATGCCCATCCACACGGCGCGCACCGCGCGGTACACGCCGCTGGTGGGATTTGGTGCGGGAGGCGGCGCCACCTTCTTCGCCGCGGCCTTCTTCGCGGGCGCGGCGGCCTTCTTGGCGGGTGCCTTCTTCGCGGGCGCCTTCTTGGCGGCCGCCTTCTTCGCAGCGCCTCCGGACTGCCCGGCGCGCTTCTTCGAGGTGCCCGCCGTGCTCTGGGAACCCTTGCCGGACGTACGAGAGGCCATGGAGGCGAGATTACCCGCGTCCGCCGTACGGAGCACGCATGGCGGGGGTATCAGGCGCCGCGGACGTCACACCGGTGCCACTGCACCATCGCGACGGTGAGGCAGCCGTGACGGCGCGTCAAAGTGCGGGTGACCGGTCGGCGATGACCGACCGACGATGACGGTGGGGTGACCGCTCAGTTCTGCGAGGGGACCTGGCCGGCCCCGCTGCCCGCACCCGGCTCCAGCGCGTCCAGCGCCCGCCGCAGACCGGTCAGCTTGCGCTCCAGATGGGCCGCGGTGGCCACGGCGGCGGCATCGGCCGACTCGTCCAGCTGCTTGGAGAGCGCCTCGGCCTGCTCCTCGACGGCGGCGAGCCGCGCGGACAGCTCAGCGAGCAGCCCCGCCGACTCCTTGGCCTCACCGGCGGCGGGCTGACCGCCCTCCAACTGCAGCCGCAGCAGCGACGCCTGCTCCCGCAGCTGGCAGTTCTTCATGTACAGATCCACGAAGACCGAGACCTTGGCTCTGAGCACCCAGGGGTCGAAGGGCTTGGAGATGTAGTCCACCGCGCCGGCCGCATAGCCCCGGAAGGTGTGATGGGGGCCGTGGTTGATCGCCGTGAGGAAAATGATCGGGATGTCGCGGGTCCGCTCCCGGCGCTTGATGTGCGCCGCGGTCTCGAATCCGTCCATGCCCGGCATCTGGACGTCCAGCAGAATCACCGCGAAGTCGTCCGTCAGCAGCGCCTTGAGCGCTTCCTCCCCTGACGATGCCCGCACCAGGGTCTGATCGAGCGCGGAGAGAATGGCCTCCAGCGCCAGCAGATTCTCCGGCCGGTCATCGACCAGGAGGATCTTGGCCTTCTGCACCATGCCCCGTCCTCCTCGTCCCGGCTTGGGGTCTCCCCAGCTCGAAGAGCTGGGGGAAGCACCGGGCGCCGCCCCAGGGGACGACTCCCTTGCGCCGCCCGTCCTTGTGCCGGTCATGGTAGCCGCACCCCGCTGTTCGCCACACCCTGTCACCGCGATGTCACTGTGCACGTAGCAGAAACGCGGTGGGAGACCAGAAGGTTCCCCGAATACCGCGTTCCCACACGTGTTCGGCGACACTCAGTCAACACCACGGCCGCCCCGAGCGTGCCGCGGGTCACTCAGTCGACATCCAGTGCTCCATCACCGTAAGAAGATGATCGGTGTCGACCGGCTTGGTGACGTAGTCCGACGCGCCCGCTTCGATGCTCTTCTCCCGGTCGCCCTTCATCGCCTTCGCGGTGAGGGCGATGATCGGCAGTCCGGCGAACTGGGGCATCCTGCGGATCGCGGCCGTCGTGGCGTAGCCGTCCATCTCCGGCATCATGATGTCCATCAGGACGAGCACGACGTCGTCGTGCTGCTCCAGGACCTCGATGCCCTCCCGGCCGTTCTCCGCGTAGAGGACCTGCAGCCCGTGCTGCTCCAGCACGCTGGTCAGCGCGAAGACATTACGGATGTCGTCGTCGACGATCAGCACCTTCTCGCCGTGGAAGCCACCCACCGGCTCCGGGGCCACCAGGTCCTGGCCGCCCAGCAGCCACGGCTCGGGGGCCTGCGACTGCCGTCCCGGGCGGCGGCCGGACGACCGGGCGCTCAGCTCCGCCTGCGGCCGTGCCTGCTCCTCGGCCCGCGACGCCTCCTGCTCGGCCCGCTGACGCCGCCGGAACAGCCCGGAGCCGCCACGGCCGCGCGCCGCCGAGGAAGCGCCGGAGGCGTCCTGTGCGCCCTCCTGCTCCGCCCCGGCCCCGTCCTCCGCGGTCTCCTCCGCGCCACTGGGGAGCGCCGCGATCGCCAGCGGGCCCGGCCCCGAGCTGCTCGGGGCGAGCTGCGGATAGCCCTGCGGGGGCAGCTCGCTGGGGTGCAGCGGCAGATAGAGCGTGAAGGTCGAGCCGCGGCCCGGTTCGCTGGCCGCGTGGATCTCGCCGCCGAGCAGCCGGGCGATCTCCCGGCTGATGGACAGGCCGAGCCCGGTGCCGCCGTACTTCCGGCTGGTGGTGCCGTCGGCCTGCTTGAACGCCTCGAAGATCACCCGCATCTTGCTGGCCGCGATGCCGATACCGGTGTCGGTGACCGAGAAGGCGATCATGTCGGCGTCGGCGTCGCGCAGGGCACCGTGCTCCAGCAGCTGCTCCCGGATGGCGTGCGGCACATCCGCGCCCGCCGGCCGGATGACCAGTTCCACGGCGCCGCTGTCGGTGAACTTCACCGCGTTGGACAGCAGGTTGCGCAGCACCTGCAGCAGCCGCTGCTCGTCGGTGTGCAGCGTCGCCGGAAGCTCCGGCGACACCCTTACGGAGAAGTCCAGGCCCTTCTCCGCGGTCAGCGGCCGGAAGGTGGCCTCCACATAGTCGACGAGCTGGACGAGGGCGATACGGGTCGGGCTGACGTCCATCTTGCCCGCCTCGACCTTCGACAGGTCCAGGATGTCGTTGATCAGCTGCAGCAGGTCCGAGCCCGCGCCGTGGATGGTCTCGGCGAACTCCACCTGCTTCGGCGAGAGATTGCCGTCGGCGTTGTCGGCGAGCAGCTTGGCCAGGATCAGCAGGGAGTTGAGCGGTGTGCGCAGCTCATGCGACATGTTCGCCAGGAACTCGCTCTTGTAGCGCATCGAGACGGCGAGCTGCTCGGCGCGCTCCTCGAGCACCTGCCGGGCTTCCTCGATCTCGGTGTTCTTGACCTCGATGTCGCGGTTCTGGCGGGCCAGCCGCTCGGACTTCTCCTCCAGCTCCGCGTTGGACGCCTGGAGGGCCTTCTGCCGGTTCTCCAGTTCGGCGGACCGCTCGCGCAGCTGCTCGGTCAGCTCCTGCGACTGCTTCAGCAGCACCTCGGTCTTGGTGTTGACACTGATGGTGTTGACACTGGTGCCGATCATCTCGGCGATCTGGTTGAGGAAGTCCTTCTGGATCTGGGCGAAGGGCTGGAACGAGGCCAGCTCGATCACGCCCAGCAGCTGCCCCTCGAAGAGCACCGGCAACACGATCACATGGGCCGGAGCCGCCTCGCCGAGCCCCGAGGCGATCTTGAGATAGCCCGGTGGCACGTTCTCCACCAGGATCGGGCGCTTCTCCTCGGCGACCGTGCCGATCAGCGTCTCACCGGCCTTGAAGCGCGTGGGCATCGAGCCGAGGGTGTAGCCGTAGGAGCCGACCAGAAGCAGTTCGTAGCCGTCGTCGGAGGTGCTGTCCGCGACCACCTCGGTGCCCTCGCCCGGCGGTACGGCCAGGAAGAACGCGCCGTGCTGGGCGGAGACCACCGGGGTCAGCTCGCTCATGATCAGCCGGGCCACGTCCTCCAGGTCGCGCCGTCCCTGCATGAGACCGGAGATCCGGGCGAGGTTGCCCTTGAGCCAGTCCTGCTCCTTGTTGGCGAGCGTCGTCTCGCGCAGGTTGGCGATCATGGTGTTGATGTGGTCCTGGAGGACCTGGATCTCGCCGGAGGCGTCCACGTCGATCTTGAGGTTGAGATCGCCGCGGGTCACCGCGGTGGCCACCTCGGCGATGGCGCGCACCTGACGGGTCAGGTTGCCGGCCATCTCGTTCACCGACTCGGTCAGGTCCTTCCAGGTGCCGGCCACGTCCCGCACCCGCGCCTGGCCGCCCAACTGGCCCTCGGTGCCCACCTCGCGGGCCACCCGGGTCACCTGGTCGGCGAACGACGAGAGCTGGTCCACCATCGTGTTGATGGTCGTCTTCAGCTCGAGGATCTCGCCACGCGCCTCGATGTCGATCTTCTTGGTCAGATCACCCTGGGCGATGGCCGTGGTGACCATCGCGATGTTGCGGACCTGTCCGGTCAGGTTGGACGCCATCGAGTTCACGGACTCGGTGAGGTCCTTCCACGTCCCCGAGACGCCGGGCACCCGCGCCTGGCCGCCCAGGATGCCGTCCGTGCCCACCTCGCGGGCCACGCGGGTGACCTCGTCGGCGAACGAGGACAGCGTCGTCACCATCGTGTTGACGGTGTCGGCCAGCGCCGCGACCTCGCCGCGCGCCTCGACCGTCACCTTCTTCGTCAGATCGCCGTTGGCGACCGCGGCCGAGACCTGCGAGATGTTCCGCACCTGGATGGTCAGGTTGTTGGCCATCAGGTTGACGTTGTTGCTCAGGTCCTTCCAGATACCGGTCACGCCCGGAACCCGCGCCTGACCGCCCAACTGCCCCTCGGTGCCCACCTCACGGGCCACCCGGGTGACCTGCTCGGCGAACGACGACAGCTGGTCCACCATCGTGTTCACCGTGGTGACCAGCTCCAGGATCTCGCCCTTGGCATCGACGGTGATCTTCTTCGACAGATCGCCCTTGGCGACCGCCGTCGTCACCTCCGCGATCGAACGCACCTGGGACGTCAGGTTGTTGGCCATGCTGTTGACGGACTGGGTGAGGTCCTTCCACGTCCCGGAGACGCCCTGCACCTCGGCCTGGCCGCCCAACTGGCCCTCGGTGCCCACCTCGCGGGCGACCCGGGTGACCTCCTCCGCGAAGGACGACAGCTGGTCGACCATCGTGTTCAGGGTGTTCTTGAGCTCCAGGATCTCGCCGCGCGCATCGACGTCGATCTTTTGGGAGAGGTCACCGCGCGCGACCGCCGTGGCGACCTGCGCGATATTGCGCACCTGGGCGGTCAGATTGCCCGCCATGCCGTTCACCGAGTCGGTCAGATCGCGCCACACGCCCGCCACACCGGGCACCTGCGCCTGACCGCCCAGCCGGCCGTCCGTACCCACCTCGCGGGCGACGCGGGTCACTTGCTCGGCGAAGGCGGAGAGCTGGTCGACCATCGTGTTGATGGTGTTCTTCAGCTCCAGGATCTCGCCGCGCGCGTCCACCTCGATCTTCTGCGACAGATCGCCGCGCGCGACCGCCGTCGTCACCTGGGCGATACCGCGCACCTGCGCGGTCAGGTTCCCGGCCATGGAGTTGACGGAGTCGGTCAGGTCCTTCCAGACGCCGCTGACCCCGTCCACCCGGGCCTGACCGCCCAGCCGGCCCTCGGTGCCCACGTCCCGCGCCATCCTGGTGACCTGGTCGGCGAACGAGGACAGCTGGTCCACCATGGTGTTCACGGTGTTCTTCAGCTTGAGCATCTCACCGGAGACGTCGACGGTGACCTTCTGCGACAGATCGCCGTTCGCCACCGCCGTCGTCACCTGGGCGATGTTGCGCACCTGTCCGGTGAGGTTCCGGAAGGCCGTGTTCACCGAATCGGTGAGGTCCTTCCACGTTCCCGCCGCACCCGGCACCTGCGCCTGACCACCCAGCTCGCCCTCGACGCCGATCTCCCGGGCGACCCGCGTCACCTCGGCGCCGAACGACTGCAGCTGGTCGACCATCGTGTTGGTGGTGTTCTTCAGCTCCAGCATCTCGCCGGCCACATCCACGGTGACCTTCTGCGACAGATCGCCGTTCGCCACCGCCGTCGTCACCTGCGCGATGTCCCGCACCTGCGCGGTGAGGTTCCGGAACGCGGTGTTCACCGAATCGGTGAGGTCCTTCCACGTTCCCGCCGCACCCGGCACCTGCGCCTGACCACCCAGCAGCCCCTCGGCGCCGACCTCGCTGGCCACCCGCGTGACCTCGTCCGCGAAGGTGCGCAGCGTCTCGGTCATGGTGTTGATCGTGTCGGCCAGCTGCGCGACCTCGCCGCGTGCGCTCACCGTCACCTTTTGCGACAGATCGCCGTTGGCGACCGCCGTGGTGACCTGCGCGATCCCGCGCACCTGCGCGGTCAGGTTCCCCGCCATGAGGTTGACGGAGTCGGTCAGGTCCTTCCAGACGCCCGCGACACCCGGAACCTTCGCCTGGCCGCCGAGCTCGCCCTCGGTGCCCACCTCACGGGCGACCCGGGTCACTTCGGAGGCGAACGAGGAGAGCTGGTCCACCATCGTGTTGACGGTTTCCTTCAGCTCGAGCATCTCCCCGGACACATGAACCGTGACCTTCCGGGACAGATCACCCTTCGCCACCGCCGTCGTCACGAGAGCGATATCACGCACCTGGGCGGTGAGACGGGACGCCATCGTGTTGACGGACTCCGTGAGGTCCTTCCACGAACCCGACATTCCACGCACTCGGGCCTGGCCACCCAGCTTGCCCTCGGTGCCGACCTCACTCGCGACCCGCGTCACCTCGTCGGTGAACGCCGAGAGCTGGTCCACCAGGCCGTTGACCGTGCGCCCCACCTTCAGGAACTCGCCCCGCAGGGGATGCGCCGATCCATCGGCGCCCTGCGCCCGCAGGTCCATGCGCTGCTCGAGATCACCTTCGGCGACCGCCGACAGCACCCGGCCCACCTCGGACACCGGCCGCACAAGATCGTCCACCAGGGCGTTGGACGCGTCAATGGCCGCGGCCCACTGGCCCTCACAGGCGCCGGTCTCCAGCCGCTCGGTGAGCTTGCCCTCGCGGCCGACCACCCGCCGCACCCGGGTCAGCTCACCGGTGAGCTGCAGATTGCGATCCGCGACCTCGTTGAAGACCGCGGCGATCTCGGCCATCACACCGTCGCCCGAGACCGTGAGCCGCTTGCGGAAGTTTCCGTCCCGCATGGCTGTCATCGCCGTCAGCAGCCGGTTCAGGGCCGCCGTGTCCACTTCAGTCGTCCCATTGCTCCGGGACCGTCCGCCTTTCGCGCGCGTATTCGTGCCCCGCGCCGCTGCGCCAGACTCCACCGTGTCCCTCCCGCAGGGTTGACCATCCTCGTCGGGTTCTTCTTCCAGCTTCCCCAGTGTTTCACCATGCCCCAACCAGGCCATAACAGTTCGGCAGCATCCCACACCCTCGAAAGCCCACTCTGGGGGGAATCCAGGCCGACCGGCATTCGCGCGAGCGGCGGTGGTAAGTAACCTGGCAACCGGCCAGGGCATCGGAGGGGCGCTGCGACATGGGTGAGCAGTTCGCCGAGACACATATGAGGAGACCTGTGATCACCGCGCGGGCAGCCGCCACCTTCGAGCCGGTGGGACGCTCGGTCGCCGCCGCCCGCACTTTTGTCCGGGACACCCTCCAGGGGTGGGGCCTCACCGACATCGTGGACGACGCCGTCGTCCTGACCAGCGAACTTGTCACCAACGCGGTGGTGCACGCCGGTACCACCGCCGATGTGGTCTGCATCCGCGCCGACACCGGCGTGCGCGTCGAGGTCGCCGACCGCTACCCCGAGCGCGAGGTCCCGCTGCAGAGCAACGGCGGCCACCACTTCGGAAACCCCGACCGCGAGGGCGGCCGCGGTCTGCTGCTGTGCGCGGCCCTCGCCGGGCGCTGGGGCGTCGAGTACACCGCGACCCACAAGCAGGTCTGGTTCCAGCTCGATTTCCCCGACCGCCCGGCCGGGACCCGAGCAGCCGGGCCCGCCCTGCCCTCCAGCGCCCTGCCCATCACCGACGCCCGGGTCCGGGTCGGGGTCGTCCAGGTCGACAGCGGCGGTCTGATCAGCGCCTGGAACGACGACGCTCAGGAGCTGTTCGGCTACCCACCGGAGCAGGTCATCGGCAAGCCGCTGACCGACCTCGCGGCGTGGCCGCACACCCCCGGAACCGGCACCGGCGTCGCCGAGGCGCTCCTGCTCTCGCGCTGGGAGGGCTCCTACGGCATCCGCGGCGCCGACGGCCGGGTCGCCCCCGTCTACGCCTCCCATCTGCGCATCCGCGACGCCGAGGGCGAGCCGTCCACCGTCTGTCTGCTGGTGCGCGAACGCGAGCGCGCCGTGCTGCAGAGCCCGATGCGCGGTGCGAACGTCGACACCGCCGACACCTCCGATCGGGGCCAGGCCACCGACGCCTTCGAGGTCTTCATCGGCTCCCCGGCCCCCGACGACCTCGACGGTCTGCTCCAGCGCACCGTCGAGCGGGCCCGCGACATGCTCGACGGCGACGCCGCCTATCTGCTGCTCGCCACCGACGACGAGACCGAGTTGGAGGTCCGCGCCTCCACCGGGCTGCCCTCCGCCCGCCAGCGCTTCGCCCGCGTCCCCGTCGAAGCGGGCACCGGACGCTACGGCTCGGCCCGGATGCCCGCCGTCCACGAGGATCTGTCCGCGGTGCCCGGCGCCGTTCCGCTGCTGGTGAACACAGGGATGCGCTCCGTCGTCACCGTCCCGCTGAAGGTCGAGGGCCGACTCACCGGCTCGCTCGGCGTCGCCGCCGAGTCCCCTGCCCGGTACAGCAACGAAGAGGCCCTGCGGCTGCAGTTCGCCGCCGACCGCATCGCCCTCGCCGTCGAGCGCGCCCGCCTCACCGAGCTGGAGCGGCTGCGCCGCGGCTCCCTGTCCTTCCTCGTCGAGGCGTCCGACCTCCTCGCGGGCACCCTGGACCGCGATCAGACGCTGGCGCTGATGGCCCAGATGACGGTGCCCACGCTGGCCAGTTGGTGCGCCGTCTATACGGTCGCCGACCAGGCGTCCGAGCCCGAGCTGTCGTACGTCCTGCACGAGGACGAGGACCGCATCGACGGGCTCAAGGCCCTGCTGATGAAGATCGACCCACCGGAGCAGGTCCCCACCGGCGGGGCCCGCAGCTGGTCCGGCCCCTACGACGCGGCCCACGCCGCCGCCCTGCGTACCTCGCTGCGCAGCCTCAGCCTCGGCGACTCCGCGCGCCCCTCCTCCGGCCCCGGCGCCTCGCTCGCGACCGCCTCGGCGGTCGGCGGGGAGACGGTCGTGCTGCCCCTGGTGGCCCGTAACCGCGTCATCGGCATGCTCATCCTCGGCAAGCCCACCGACGAGCACTTCCGCCAGGAGAACCTGGAGCTCGCCGAGGACCTCTCCCGCCG
Organism: Streptomyces sp. NPDC007875; assembly: GCF_042868035.1. Lineage (NCBI taxonomy): Bacteria > Bacillati > Actinomycetota > Actinomycetes > Kitasatosporales > Streptomycetaceae > Streptomyces > Streptomyces sp. NPDC007875. The sequence goes on from NZ_JBIADZ010000013.1 coordinate 292,778, forward strand.
GGCCGCGCTCGCGCTGGACAACGCGCGGCTCTACTCGGAGCGCACCGCCATCAGCCAGTCCCTGCAGCGCAGTCTGCTGCCGCCCGAGCAGCCCGAGGTCCCCGGAGTCGAGGTCGAGGTCATCTACCGCGCGGCGGGCGAGGGCAATGAGGTCGGCGGCGACTTCTACGACCTCTTCCCGATCCGCGACGGGGCGTACGGCTTCGCCATCGGCGATGTCTGCGGCACCGGACCGGAGGCCGCCGCGGTCACCGGACTCGCCCGGCACGCCCTGCGGCTGCTCGCCCGCGAGGGTTTCGGTGGCCCGGCGGTCCTGGAGCGGCTCAACGCGGCCATCCTCGACGAGGGCGCCCGCAGCCGCTTCCTGACCCTCCTCTACGGGGAGCTGTGGCCGCAGCACGACGGCAGCGCGGTGCTCAAGGTCGTCTGCGCCGGGCACCCCCTGCCGCTCCGGCTGCGCCAGGACGGCAGCGTGGAGGCGGCGGCCGAGCCCCAGCCGCTGCTGGGCGTCATGGAGGACCTCGAGCTGTACGAGCAGACGGTGACGCTCGACCCGGGCGATGTGCTGCTGTGCGTCACCGACGGTGTGACCGAGCGACGCGAGGGCACCAGGATGCTCGGCGACGACGGCCTTATCGACGTCCTCACGACCTGCACCGGCCTTACGGCGGGCGCGGTGGCCTCCCGGGTGCTGCGGGCCGTCGAGCGCTTCGCGGCGGAGCCGCCGTCGGACGACATGGCGATCCTGGCGATGCGCGTCCCCGAGCCCGCCGACTCCTGAGGCGGGCGGCCGGGGGCCCCGGTGCAATGCCCGAACATGACGAAAGGCCCCCACCATATGGTGGGGGCCTTTCGCAGGAGAGCCCCAATACGGAATCGAACCGTAGACCTTCTCCTTACCATGGAGACGCTCTGCCGACTGAGCTATTGGGGCGCGTCGACGGGATAGATCATACCCGAACTCGGGTGCGCTCCCGACCACTCGCCCCGTGCGTCAAGCGGCTGACTGCAGCAGCCCGCCCAGCGCGTTGCAGGCCGAGACCACGCGCTGCAACTCCCGCCGCGACATGGTCGGATCGACGGGCAGCGCCAGGCATTCATCGGCCGCGCGCTCGGTCTCCGCGAGCCACAGATCGCGCCGGAAGCGCGCGGTGCGGTGCGCGGGTGTCTGTACGGGCACATGGCATACGACGCCGCGAGAACGCAGCGTGCGGGCGAAGGCGTCCCGGTCCGGCCGCCCATTGCCGGGGACCCGAACGACGTACTGCTGATAGGTGTGTTCCACGCCGGGCGAGAGCGGCGGCGTGAGAACCCCGCGCAACTTTCCGTCCAGATAGGCCGCGTTGGCCTGCCGCCGCAGAATCTCCCCGGCGGGCTCACCGGCCGGCCCGTAGCCGATCACCAGCACGCCGTGCCGCTGGCCGAGGTCGGTGAGGGCCGCCATGTCGGCGGGATGTCCGAAGGTGTGAATGGCCACGATGGCCGCGGTTCGGGGCGTCAGCCCCTCGGCCACCGCGGCCGGGTCTATGCAGTAGGTATGGGCGTCGATGTCCACGAACACCGGCCTGGCGCCGGCCAGCAGCACCGCTTCGGCGGCATCGGGAGTGCCGTAGGACGGCACGATTACCTCGTCGCCCGGCCGCACCCGCGCCCGGGTCAACTCATGCAGCAGCTCATCCGTAGGTGTCCCCATGAGCGGCATGTTGCCCAGGCAACATGAACACCGAGTAGCCCACAACACAACAGCAGAAGAGCCCTGCCGGTGACCGAAGTCCCGACAGGGCTCTTTGCAATGTTTGTTCGGCGGTGTCCTACTCTCCCACAGGGTCCCCCCTGCAGTACCATCGGCGCTGAAAGGCTTAGCTTCCGGGTTCGAAATGTAACCGGGCGT